>NZ_CAMFHB010000028.1 GCF_945952055.1 uncultured Alsobacter sp. | reverse complement strand
AACGAGTGTTCACCATGTCTCCGGTCTGTACACTTGGCCCGGCCACCCACGAATTACGCGTGGCCCCGGCAAAGTCGTGGATGCCCGGGCCAAGCCCGGGCAGGACGGCGGAGAGGTGGCTGCGCGCTGGAAAAGTCAGATGCAACGCCGCATTTGAAATTGTTTCACACCCTCTGAGCAGCGGCCGAAGGCTGCGTGTCGAAGGACGCACGACCCCTCCGCGCTCACCACACGGCGTCGAGACGCTCGAAGCCGTGGAAGTGGTAGGTGTCCCTGTAGGCCGGCTTGGACGCCAGCCGGAGCCCGGGCAGGCGCTCGAACAGGATCGGCAGGGCGACCTGCATCTCGAGGCGGGCCAGCGGCGCGCCGATGCAGAAGTGGATGCCGGCGCCGAAGCTCACCTGGGCATTGTCCTCCCGCAGCGGATCGAAGCGGTCCGGATCGGCGAAGCGGCTGGGGTCGCGGTTGGCGCCTCCGAGCAGGAGCCCGATCTTGTCGCCCTTGCGCAGGCGGGCGGGACCGATCTCGACGTCCTCGAGCGCATAGCGCGTGAACAGGTGCAGGGGCGCGTCGTGACGCAGCATTTCCTCCACCACGAGGGCCCGCGACCTCTCGTCGGAGAACGCGGCACGCACGTCGATCCCGTTCTGGAGAAGTCCGGCGATGCCGTTGGCGAAGGCATGCACGGTCGCCTCGTGCCCCGCGTTGAGGAGCTGGATGCAGGTCGCGACCGTCTCCTCGTCCGTGAGCCTGTCGCTGTTGGCGGATGCCGCGGCGAGATGGGTCACGAGATCGTCGCGCGGCTCCTTCAGGCGCTGGTCCAGGAGGCCGCGCAGATAGCCCGCGAAGGCGGTGGTCGCGGCGGCGGCGTCCTCCTCGACAGCGCGGTCTCGCCTGAACTGGTGGATCGCCACCATGCGATGCGACCAGTCGAGCAGGGCAGGGCACATCTCGACCGGAACGCCGAGCAGCTCGGCGATGACCGTGACAGGAATCGGCGTGCAGAAGCGCGCGAGCAGGTCGCATGCGCCGTCCCGCTCGAAACCGTCGACGAGCGCATGCGCCATCTCCGCGATGCGCGGCGCCAGCTTCTCGACCTGCCGTGACACGAAGGCGCGATTGACCAGCGTCCGCAGCCGGGTGTGGACGGGCGGCTCCACCTCGAGGAGGGCGTACTGCATCACCGCGGTGTGCGGCGCGAGGTGCGGCGGCGGTTCGGGCCAGCCGAGTTCCTCGCGGGTCGCCACGTGCAGGATCTGCCGCCCGAAGCGCTTGTCCCGCAACAGGGCGGAGACGTGGGCGAACGAGGCCGTACACCAGTGGTCGTACTGATCCCAGAAGAAGAGCGGCGAACCGGCCGCATGCATCGCCGCGTAGGCGGGATAGGGATCGTTGAAAAAGTGCGGGTCACGCGGGTCGAGATCGACCCTCAGGGTCTTGTGGTCGAAGCGCACGGCAAGGGTCCGTCGGGGGAAGCCGATGCGAGTTGACCCTGTGGGACCGTTTCAGGCAAGCGCCGCGGTGGCGGCGCCCTTCACACGGCGGCGGCGGTCCGAGCCGGCGGCAGGCGCAGCATCGCGCCGATCATCCGGTCCCGGAGCCTGGCCGGGCTGAGACCCGCCGCCGGCAGAAAAGGGAGGGTGGTGGCCATCGCGACGGGGGCGGCCGTCACGGCCTCGGGCGCGATGGCGGCGCGCAGAACCGCCATGCCTTGCGGGTCCTGGTCGAGCGCGCGGGCGTCGAGATGCGGCATCGTGGTGGTCCCTTGTTGGCCGTCGCGGGACGGCCGTCCAAACTCGTTTTACGCTCGCCTGTCGATCCGAGTTCGTTGTTCGAACTCTTGCTGATCATCAATGTACTCCGGCCCGCGCTGGGCCGATGTGCGGAAACACACACGCAGAAAGTGTGCCGCGCGAATTTTTCACACTTTCCCGAGAGAGCGGACGGACTTGACCCAGAGTGGGACAGGTGACATCTTCCAAAACGTTTTGGAGAGTCCCATGGCGACACTGAAGGATCTCGCCTCGTCGCTCGGCCTGTCGATCACGACGGTGTCGCGGGCGCTCGACGGCTATTCCGACGTCGCCGAATCAACCCGCAGCCGGGTGAAGGCCGCCGCCGAGGCGGCTGGCTACAGGCCCAATGCCGCCGCCCGCCGCCTGCGCAAGGGGTCGACCGAGATGGTCACCATGGTGCTCCCGACGGAGCCCGGGCAGTTCAACGAGCCTCTCTACATCGAGCTCCTCGCCGCCCTGGGGAAGCGGCTCGCACGCGACGGTTACGACCTCACGCTGCTCGCCGCGCCGCCCGGCACGGAAGAGCTCAAGACCTACCGGCGTCTGGTCGAGGGGCGGCGGACGGACGGGCTCATCGTGGTCCGTACCCGCCGCGACGATGCGCGCATCCGCTGGTTGCTGGAACAGGACTTTCCTTTCGTGACCATGGGCCGCACGGACGTGCCCGGGGCCTTCCCGTTCGTCGACGGCGACGGCGCGGCTGCCTTCCGCGAGGCCTGCGAAAGGCTGCTCGGGCTGGGCCACCGGAGGGTCGCGCTGATCGGCGCGCCGTCGGCCTTCACCTTCGCCGGACTGCGGCGGGACGGATACCGCGCCGCCATGGCGGCGGCCGGGCTCCCACCGATCGAGTGCGAGGCCGCGGCCGACGAGGAGGGGGGCTGTGAGGCCGCCCTCGACCTGCTGGCGCGCCCCGACCGGCCGACCGCGCTGCTGTGCGCCACGGACCGCATCGCCTATGGCGCCCTGCGCGCCGCCCGCCGGCTCGGCCTCGAGATCCCGGCCGACGTCTCTGTCGTCGGCCACGACAACCTGCCGGCGTCGGCCTTCACCGATCCGCCGCTGACGACCATGGAACTGCCGATCGCCGAAACGGGCGAACTGCTGGCCGAGATGCTGCTCGCCCGCATCGCCGGCACCGATCCGCATGTCCTGCAGAGCATTCGCCCGGTGCGCTTCGTCGACCGGGCCTCGACCGCGCCACCGCGCGGCTGATGGAAGACACCGCGCTCCGGCGCGGCTGGAGACGAAACGTGGTGCGGCCCCCGGCGCCGCAGCCGCGTCACGGAGGGGCCGGGAGGGAACGACAAGGAGACGTACATGACCAAGAGCTTGCGCTACGCGCTTCTGGCCGCCGTCGCGGTGACGACGGCCGGCATCGCCACCACCGGCGGCATCGGCCGCGCCAACGCCCAGGACCTCGTGTTCCTCTCGACCCAGCTGCGTCCCATCGAGGAAGCGCAGAAGGTGCGCGAGATGGTGCTCAAGGGAGCCCCCAAGACGACCTACGTCGTCGACGAGCCGTCGCCGTTCACCGTCCGCATGAAGGCCGAGGTGGAAGCCAACAAGCACACGGTCAGCGTGGTGGGCGCCCTGCACGGCGAACTCCAGCCGCTCGTCCCGATGGGCGCGCTCGACGCCATCGACGATGTCGCCGCCAAGGTCGCATCGCGCGGCATTCCCGCCGGCCTGATGGAGCTCGGCAAGCTCGGCTCGGGCAAGCAGCTCTACATCCCCTGGATGCAGGCGACCTATGTCATGGTGGTGAAGAAGGACGCTCTGCCCTTCCTGCCCGCCGGCGCCGACGTGAACGCGCTCACCTACGAGCAGCTCGCGGCCTGGGGCAAGGCCATCCAGGAGAAGACCGGCCAGCGCCGCATCGGCTTCCCGGCGGGTCCCAAGGGCCTGATGGCCCGCTTCCTCCAGGGCAATCTCTACCCGTCCTACACCGCCTCCATGGTGACGGAATTCCGCTCGGCCGAGGCCGAGAAGATGTGGGGTGACTTCAAGGCCGTCTGGGCCTCGGTGAACCCGAACTCCACCAACTACGACTTCATGCAGGAACCGCTGATGGCGGGCGAGGTGTGGATCGCGTGGGATCACGTGGCCCGCGTGAAGGACGCGCTCACCGCGGCGCCCGGGGACTACCAGGTCGTCGCCCCGCCGGCCGGCCCGAAGGGCCGCGCCTACATGCCCGTCGTCGCCGGCCTCGGCATCGCCAAGGGCGCGCCGGACCGCGCCAACGCGGTGGCGCTGATCGAGCACCTGTCCAAGCCCGAGACGCAGGTGCTGGTCGCCAAGGAGCTCGGCTTCTTCCCGGTCGTGAACGCCACGCTGCCCGCCGACCTGCCGGCCGGCGTGAAGCTGCTCTCGGAAGGCGTCGCCAAGACCCAGAACGCCAAGGACGCGATGGTGGCCCTGCTGCCGATCGGCCTCGGCGACAAGGGCGGCGAGTTCAACAAGGTCTACTTCGACACGTTCCAGCGCATCGTGCTGCGCAACGAGCCGATCAAGGCCACGCTCGACGCCCAGGCCGGCGCGATGCGCGACATCATGACCGCCACCAAGGCGCCCTGCTGGGCCCCGGACAAGGCCAGCGACGGCGCCTGCCCGGTGAAGTGAGCGTCTAGAGCATGCTGCGAAAAGGTGGAATCCGGCTTTTCGCGAAAAGCATGCGACCACCGAGGAACCGAGTGCGTGCTGCGTTTTCATCAAAACGAAGCACGCACTAGGGCGCACTGAGATCGTGCGTCTTTCGACAGCGGCCTGCGGCCGCTGCTCAGGATGAGGACCGCTGGCGTTTGACAGCACAAACCTCCTCATCCTGAGCAGGCCGCGAAGCGGCCGCGTCGAAGGACGCAGCATCCCTCCACCGCCACCCACGAGCACGCCATGACCCAATCACGATGGCTGCCCTACGCCCTCCTCGCCCCGGCGATGGTGTTCCTCGGCGTGCTCTTCTTCGTGCCGCTGGTGCAGACCATCGTCCTGTCCTTCCAGGGCGACGCGGGTTTCGGGCTTGGCAATTACGGCAAGATGGTCGGGGACCTGAATTTCGGGCTCTCGATCCGCAACACCTTCCTCCTGGTCCTCACCGTCATCCCGCTGCAGGTGGCGCTGGCGCTGGCCATGGGGCTGATGCTCCAGAAAATGACGTTCGGCCGTGACGTGGTGCTGTGGGTCTGGACGATCCCGCTCGGCGTCTCCGATCTCGCGGCCGGCCTCGTCTGGCTCGCGCTGCTGCAGAACACCGGCTACGTGAACTCGGCCCTCTTCGCGATGGGCCTGATCCCGGGCCCGACGGCCTGGCTCAATTCCGAGACGCCGGTCACGCTCTTCGTCGCCGTCGTGCTCGCCGAGGTCTGGCGCGCCACGGCCATCGTGCTGGTCATCCTGGTGGGCGGTCTGCAGCTCATCCCGAAGGAGTTCGCCGAGGCGGCCGAGATCTTCGGCGCCCGCCCCTGGACGCGCTTCGTCAAGATCACCCTGCCGCTCCTGAAGCCCAGCCTGCAGTCCGCCCTGATCCTGCGCACGGTGCTCGCCTTCGAGGTCTTCGCTGTCGTCTACGCACTCGGCGGCCGCAACTTCCCCGTCCTCGTCGGCGAGGCCTATGCCTGGCAGCGCGACAACCAGAACTACGGCGTCGCCGCCGCCTACGCGGTGCTGATCATGATCATCTCGCTCGCCGCCACGGTCTTCTGGCTGAGGGTGCTGCGCGTGAAGCCGGAGGTGCAGGGATGACCGCGACGCGACGCCTCGTCTTCGTCTCCGGCACGCTGGCGCTCTGCGCCTGGGTCCTCGTGCCGATCTACCTGATCGCGCTGGGCGCCTTCGGCGGCCGGGCAGGGGCCTTCAAGTGGCCCAAGGAGATTGTCCCGTCGAACGCCTCGCTCGACGCGCTGATGCTCTTCGTCAAGATCGAGGGCGTGTGGAACGCCGCGGTGAACTCGGTCATCGCGGCCGGGCTCACCATGCTGTTCTCGATCGCGCTCGGCGCGCCGGCGGGCTACGCGCTCGCCCGCTTCAGCTTCCGCGGCGCCAACGCCTTCCGGCTGCTGGTGCTGCTGACGCGCGCTTTTCCGCTCGCCATCCTCGCCCTGCCGCTCACCGTCACCTTCATCCGCATCGGCCTCTACGACACGCCGCTCGGCGTCGCGCTCGTCCACACCGCGCTCGCCCTGCCGTTCGCGGCGCTCGTCACCGCGAGCCTGTTCACGGGCATTCCGCGCGAACTCGAAGAGGCGGCCTGGGTCTTCGGCTGCACGCGGCTTCAGGCCTTCCGGCGCATCGTCCTGCCGCTTGCTCTCCCCGGCATCGCGGCGGCGGCGATCTTCGCCTTCGTGATCTCGTGGAACGAGGTGTTCGCCGCTTCGGTGCTGACGGTTCGGGAGCGCACGCTCACGGCCTACCTGCTCACGGTGCTGGCGGAATCCCCGCTGCACTACCGCTTCGCCGGCGGCTTCATCCTGATCGTGCCGTCGGTGCTCTTCATCTTCGCCGTCCGCAAGTACCTGTTCGCCATGTGGGGCGTCTCCAGCAAGTGAAAGGAGGCCGGGATGGCCGGGATCGTTATTGACCGCATCGCCAAGAGCTTCGGCTCCGTCACCGCGCTGCAGGAGGTCTCCCTGGAGATCGCCGACGGCGAGTTCGTCGCGCTGCTGGGCCCGTCGGGCTGCGGCAAGACCACGCTCCTGCGCATCATGGCGGGGCTCGAGAGCCGCTCGTCGGGGCGCGTCCTCATCGGCGGGCGCGACGTGTCCGACCTGAAGCCCTGGGAGCGCGGGCTCGCCATGGTGTTCCAGAACTACGCGGTCTTCCCGCACATGACCGTGTACGAGAACGTCGCCTTTGGCCTCGCGATGCAGAAGAAGCCGGCCGACGTCATCGACCGGCAGGTGAAGAAGGCCGCGGCGCTCCTGCACATCGAGCCCTACCTGGAGCGCTATCCGGCCAAGCTGTCCGGCGGCCAGCGCCAGCGCGTCGCGGTGGCGCGCGCGCTCGCCGTCGAGCCGGCCGTGCTGCTGATGGACGAGCCCTTGTCGAATCTCGACGCGCTCCTGCGCCTGGAGATGCGCGCCGAACTGAAGAGCGTCCTGCGCGAGGCGGGCACCACCACCGTCTACGTCACCCACGACCAGACCGAGGCCATGGGCCTCGCCGACCGGATCGCCGTCATGTACGGCGGCAAGATCGTGCAGATCGCGCCGCCCACCCAGGTCTATGCCCGGCCCGCGACCACCTTCGTCGGCGGGTTCGTGGGCTCCCCGCCGATGAACTTCCTGCCGGTCGACTCGCAGGACGGTCGCGTCACGCTGGGGGGCCAGAGCATCCCGGTGCCGGGCTCCGGCGCCCGCATCCTCGGCTTCCGGGGCGAGGACGTGACGCTCGCCGCCCCCGCGGACGGCCTGGCCTTGACGGTTCGTGTCGTGGAGCCCATGGGATCGCACACTCTTCTCACGGGCCGGATCGGCGACGCGGTGGTCCGCATCGTCGCGCCGTCCTCCACCGCGGTCCGCGCCGGCGACGTCGTCGGCCTGCGCCTCGATCCCGCCCGCGTCGTCTTCATGGATCCCGCGAGCGGCCTTGCCTTGGATGCCGCCGCATGACCACGCCGTCCCCCACCTCCGCCTCGCTCGACGCCCTCGCCCGCGACATCCTCGCGCGCAACGACCGGGGTGGGTACACCGTGCCCAATGAGAAGGTCTATCCGTTCCAGTGGAACTGGGATTCGGCCTTCGTGGCGATGGGCTTCGCCGTGCTCGACATCGAGCGCGCCTGGCAGGAGCTCGAGACGCTGTTCCTGGGCCAGTGGGACGACGGCATGGTCCCCTCCATCGTCTTCCACAAGCCGGCGGCGAACTACTATCCCGGCCCGTCGGCCTGGGGCACGACCCACGAGCCGCCGACCACCGGCATCTCGCAGCCGCCCGTCGCCGCCACCGCAGCCCGCGTGGTGTTCGAGGCCGATCCGGACCGGGCGCGCGCGGAAGCGCGGCTGCGGGCGCTCCTGCCCAAGCTCGTCGCCTCGCACCGCTGGTGGCACGAGATCCGCGACCCGGACGGGACCGGGCTGGTGGCGATCGTTCATCCCTGGGAGACGGGCCGCGACAATTCGCCGGAATGGGATGCGCCGCTCGCCGCGATCACGCCCACGGTGGACGTCGCAGCGCTGCGCAAGGACAAGACCCACGTCAACGCATCCGAGCGCCCGACCGACGCCTTCTACAACCGGGTGATGACCCTCGTCGAAGAGGCCAAGGCGCTTCACTGGGACGGCAAGGCCGTGGCCCGGTCGCTGTCGCTTCGCGTCTGCGACGTGGGCGTGCAGTCGATCCTCGTGCGGGCCGACCACGACCTGCACCATCTCGCGACGCTGCTCGGCTTCGCAGACGAGGCGGCGGCCCTGGCCGGCTGGATCGAGCGCTCGACCAAGGGCTTCGACCGGCTGCGCGGCGACGACGGCATCTGGCGGTCGCTCGACCTGCGCTCGGGAAAGCTCGCGGCGAGCGTCAGCTCGGGCTCCTTCCTGCCCCTCTACGCACGGGTGGGCACGCGGGAGGACGCCGACCACCTCGCGGCCTTGCTGGACCGCTGGGGAAGCGTGACGTCCTACGCGGTGCCGAGCAGCGACCCCTTCGCCGAGACCTACGATCCGCACCGCTACTGGCGCGGCCCCGTCTGGCTCGTCGTCAACCGCATGATCGTCGACGGCTTCGCGACGGCGGGACGGTTGGACGTCGCGGACCGCATCGCCGCCCAGTCGCGCGAGCTCGTCGGACGCCATGGCTTCTGCGAGTACTTTGACCCGCGCACGGGCGACGCGCTCGGCGGGCGCGACTTCTCCTGGACGGCCGCCATGTGGCTCGCCTGGCTGGCGCGGCCGGATGCGGGGCATGCCGTGACGGGGTGAGTTCCGCTGCGCGGTCAGTCCCCCAATGTCCCCATCCTGAGCAGCGGCCGAAGGCCGCGTGTCGAAGGACGCACCACCGTTCCGCTGCTCCTGTCTGCGTGCTTCGACACGCCTGCTCCGCGGGCTGCTCGGAGCTCGTGAATCTTTTTGTTTTAGTGGGCTCACACCCTCCGCACGTCATGCCCGGGCTTGGCCCGGGCATCCACGCCTTCGGGATGGCCCCGGCAAAGGCGTGGATCCTCGGGCCAAGCCCGAGGATGACGGCGGAGGGGGAGAGGTAGAGCGGAGCGGGGCCGCTCTGCACTGACGGAATGATTTACATCCGCGCAGGGTGAGGAGCGTGGGGGCAGGGGCGCGAGCACTAACCTCCCGCCCCCCCACCCGCGGCCGATCCGGGCGGGGAAGCGTCGTCTCCATGGTGGTTTTGCGGGGCCTGATGGCCTAGCCTGCGTCGCGCCGGGCGGGGACCGGCGCACGCGGAGACCACGAATGGCCGGCAATCTCACTCTCGAATCGCTTCGCAAGGCCGTTGCCGACGGCACCATCGACACCGTGCTCGTCGCCATGACGGACATGCACGGGCAGCTCATCGGCAAGCGGTTCCACGCCCAGCACTTCCTCGACTCGGCGCACGAGGAGACCCACGGCTGCAACTACCTGCTGGCCAACGACATCGACATGGAGCCGGTGCCGGGCTACGCGGCGGCGAGCTGGTCGCAGGGCTACGGCGACTTCGTGCTGAAGCCGGACCTCGAGACGCTGCGCGTCATTCCCTGGCTGCCCGCGACCGCGCTGGTGCTGGCCGACGTGCTCGACCATCACCATCACCAGGACCTGCCGCACAGCCCGCGCGCCATCCTGAAGAAGCAGGTGGCCCGCCTCGAGGCCATGGGCATGCGCGCCTTCGTGGCGACCGAGCTCGAATTCTACCTCTTCGACGAGACCTACGAGGCCCTGCACGCCAAGGGCTACCGCGATCCCAAGACCGCCGGCTACTACATCGAGGACTACCACATCTTCCAGACCAGCAAGGAAGAGCCGGTGATGCGGGCCGTGCGCAACGGCCTGCAGGGCGCCGGCATCCCGGTCGAGAATTCCAAGGGCGAGTGGGGCCCGGGCCAGGAGGAGATCAACGTCCGCTATGCCGACGCGCTGGAGATGGCCGACCGCCACGTCATCCTGAAGAACGGCATCAAGGAGATCGCCTACAACGCCGGCAAGGCCGTCACCTTCATGGCCAAGTGGCGCTACGACCTGGCGGGCTCGTCGAGCCACGTCCACTCGTCGCTGTGGGACAAGGACGGCAAGCGCTCGCTGTTCATCGACCCGCAGGCCGAGCACGGCATGTCGCAGGTGATGCGCCAGTACCTCGCCGGCCAGATCGCCCACGCCGCCGAGATCACCTATTTCCTGGCTCCCTTCATCAACTCCTACAAGCGCTTCCAGGCGGGCACCTTCGCGCCGACCCGGGCGGTGTGGAGCATCGACAACCGCACGGCCGGCTTCCGCCTGTGCGGGGAGGGGACCAAGGGCCTGCGGACCGAGTGCCGTATCGGCGGCTCGGACCTGAACCCCTACCTCGCCATCGCGGCCCTGCTGGCGGCGGGCATCGCCGGCATCGAGGGCGGCATGAAGCTCGAACCCGCCTTCTCGGGCGACGCCTATGTCGGCGACGGCCTGCGCGAGATCCCCAAGACCCTGCGCGCCGCCACCGCGACGCTCAAGGACTCGGCCATGCTGCGCAAGGCCTTCGGCGACAACGTCGTCGATCACTATGTCCATGCTGCGGAATGGGAACAGTTCGAGTATGACCGC
Organism: uncultured Alsobacter sp.; assembly: GCF_945952055.1. GTDB lineage: Bacteria > Pseudomonadota > Alphaproteobacteria > Rhizobiales > Beijerinckiaceae > Alsobacter. The sequence continues at coordinate 74,320 of NZ_CAMFHB010000028.1, read as the reverse complement.
CGCATCACCGACTGGGAGTTGAAGCGCGGCTTCGAACGCTCCTGAACCGACCGGGACTGCCCTCATGACCATCACCATCCGCTGCATCTCGCCGGTCGACGGCCGCATCGTCGCCGAGCGCCCCGCCGCGAGCCACGCCGCCGTCTCGGCCGCCCTCGCCGCGGCCCGCAAGGCCCAGGCCGCGTGGCGCCGCGTGCCGATCGAGGAGCGCGCCGCGCTCTGCACCAAGGCCGTCGATGCCATGCTCGGCATGCGCGACGCGATCGTGCCCGAGCTCGCCTGGCAGATGGGCCGCCCGGTGCGCTACGGGGCCGGCGAGCTGCGCGGCTTCGAGGAGCGCGCCCGTTACATGATCGCCATCGCCGCCGACGCGCTGGCGCCGGTGAAGGCCGAGCCGAAAGAAAAGTTCTCGCGCTGGATCGCGCGCGATCCGTTGGGCGTCGTCTTCGTCATCGCCCCGTGGAACTACCCCTACCTCACCGCCGTGAATTCCGTGATCCCGGCGCTGATGGCGGGCAACGCGGTGATCCTGAAGCATGCCGCGCAGACGCTGCTGGTCGGCGAGCGCTTCCGGATGGCGTTCGAGGCGGCGGGGCTCCCCGAGGGCCTGTTCCAGACGCTGGTCCTGACCCACGAGCAGACCGCCGGCATCATCCGCGACCGCATGGTCGACCAGGTGAACTTCACCGGGTCCGTGGCGGGCGGGCGTGCCATGGAGGAGGCCGCCGCCGGCACCTTCACCGGGCTCGGTCTCGAGCTCGGCGGCAAGGACCCGGCCTATGTGCGCGAGGACGCCGACCTGTCCCAGGCCGTGGAGAACCTCGTCGACGGCGCCTTCTTCAACTCCGGGCAGTCGTGCTGCGGCATCGAGCGCATCTACGTGCACCACAGCCTCTACGACGCGTTCGTCGAGGGCTGCGTCACGCTGGCCAAGACCTACGTGCTCGGCAACCCGCTCGACGAGATGACGACGCTCGGCCCGATGGTGAAGGCGGACGCGGCGGAGTTCTGCCGCCGGCAGGTCGCCGAGGCGGTGGGCATGGGCGCGAAGGCGCTGCTCGACCCCGACCACTTCACCTACGACGAGGTGGGCACGCCCTACATGGCGCCGCAGATCGTCGTCGGCGTGACGCACGCCATGTCCATCATGCGCGAGGAGAGCTTCGGCCCGATCGTCGGGATCATGCCGGTCGCCGACGACGCGGAGGCGATCCGCCTCATGAACGACAGCCCCTACGGCCTCACGGCCTCGCTCTGGACGAGCGACGCCGAGGCGGCCGCCCGGATCGGCGCGGACGTCGAGACCGGCACCGTGTTCATGAACCGCTGCGACTACCTCGACCCGGCGCTGGCCTGGACCGGCGTCAAGGACACCGGCCGCGGCGCCACCCTGTCGCGCGTCGGCTACGAGACGCTCACGCGCCCGAAGTCCTTCCACCTCCGCCTGTCCTTCTGAACCTGCGAGCCTGCGATGACGATCACCTCGAACTGGAACTACCCGACCGCCGTCCGCTTCGGACCCGGCCGCATCGCCGAACTCGCCCAGGCCTGCACGGTGGCCGGCATCACCAAGCCGCTGTTCGTCACCGATCCCGGCCTCTCGGGCCTGCCGATCGTCGCCAAGGCGCTCAAGGTCCTCGAGGACGCGGGCCTCACGGCGACCGTGTTCGACCGCGTCCAGGCCAACCCGGTCGACGCCAACGTCGAGGACGGCCTCGCCGTTTATCGCGCCGGCGGGCATGACGGTGTCATCGCCTTCGGCGGCGGCTCGGCGCTGGATGCCGGCAAGGTCATCGCCTTCATGGCCGGCCAGACCCGGCCCATGTGGGATTTCGAGGACATCGGCGACTGGTGGACGCGTGCCAACCCGGACGGCATCGCGCCGATCGTGGCCGTGCCGACCACGGCCGGCACGGGCTCGGAAGTCGGCCGCGCCGGCGTCATCACCAACGCGGCGACGCACACCAAGAAGGTCATCTTCCATCCGAAGATGATGCCCAAGGTCGTGATCTGCGATCCAGAGCTGACGGTGGGCCTGCCGGCCTTCATCACGGCGGGCACCGGCATGGACGCGCTCGCCCACTGCCTGGAGGCCTATTGCGCGCCGGGCTTCCACCCGCTCGCCGACGGCATCGCCGCCGAAGGCGTGCGCCTGTGCAAGGACTACCTGCCCCGCGCCGTGAAGAACGGCGCCGACATCGAGGCCCGTGCCCAGATGATGGCGGCCGCCGCCATGGGCGCGACCGCCTTCCAGAAGGGGCTCGGCGCCATCCACGCCCTGTCGCACCCGGTCGGCGCGCTTTACGGCACGCACCACGGCATGACCAACGCGGTCTTCATGCCGGCCGTGCTCGCCTTCAACCGCAGCGCGGTGGAGGCCAGGCTCGGTCGCCTCGCCGGCTATCTCGGCCTGGAGCCGACCTTCGAGGCCTTCTTCGCCTGGATCGTCGCGCTGCGCGCCGAGGTGGGCGTGCCCGACACGCTGGCCGGCCTGAAGGTCGACGGATCGCGGCTGGATGAGATCGCGGCGATGGCCGTGGTCGACCCCACCGCCGGCGGCAACCCGGTCGAGCTCACCAACGAGGGCGCCCGCCGCATCTTCAACGCGGCCATGGCCGGGAACGTGGGGCCGGGCCCGCTCGCCTGAGGACCGGCAGCTCGAGCACTGCCATTCGCCTCATCCCGAGAGCTTGTGAATCGATCTCCGGTGGGGCGTTGGATCTGATGTCTCCATCGCGCGACCACCTCTCCGCCGTCCTGCCCGGGCTTGCCCGGCCATGACGCGGAGAGGGAGGTGCCAGCTGGATTACCCCCTGACCGACCGATCGATCAGCGGATCGAGGTCGGCGATGGAGCGCAGGCGGTCGGGATTCCAGACCTCGACCCGACGACCGCTGAAGCGCAGGCCCGAATCCTCCAGGCCCGCCAGCGTTCGGGACAGGTTCTCCGGCGTCATGCCGAGAAGATTGGCGAGCACGCGCTTGGAGTGCCGCATCTCGAACGCTTCGCCCTCGCCCTGGACCTTCCACTCGTCCAGCGCCCATGCGGCCAGGCGCTCGATGCCGTTGCGCAGCTTCTGGCCGTTCAGCTGGCGCATGTAGGTGCGGCTGGTTTCCGCCGTGATCGACAGCAGGCGCCGGCAGAACACGGCGTCCCTCTCCATGGCCCAGCGCACGATGGCGGCGGGAATCATCACGAGCCGCGACACGGCGATGGTGCGGCACTCCGCCAGGACGATGTCGTCGGTCACGACGGCATCAGCCATCAGGACGCTCGTGGGCTCCAGGATGCCCAGCGTGTGCTGGCGCTCGGCGATCTCCGTGCGGATCTCGACCATGCCGTCCATCAGGACGAACAGGAAGTCGGCCGGAACGCCCTGCCGCGCCAGCACGACGTTGCTCGGGAAGTTCTGCAGGAAGCTCGGCGCAGCGATGGTTTCGACGGTGGATGGGTCGACCGACCGGAACAGGTCGATCTGCTTGATGGTACCAGTGTCCATGAACTCCAGCTCGCAAGCGATGGGGGGCAGACGTCGCGCCCGCTTGAAGTCAGATTCGCTTAAACGCCAATTCGCAGCGTCCGTCAAGAATTGAACCGAAAAGAGTACGCTGTTCGCACGATACGAATTCGCAAAGTAGCGTTCAATTAGATCGCGGCAAGCACGAGCGGTGCGTTTTCCGGGCGAATACAATTATCAAGACTGCCAACGAAACATATTTTTCAAAAAAAATGTTGGATATGATGGAACCAATGCGCCTGGCTGGGCGTTCGGCTTGCCTCGAGCGGAGCCGTAGAACTTGCCGAGGTGCTTGGCGGCCGGGGTCGCTGCTTGCCCGGCGCGACCGTCGGCGAGGGGAGCCTGGCGCGATGGACCACGCGGGCCGGCTCGCAAGCCCGAAGGTGCTGCGCTGCAGCATGGTCGGCGCTTGCGCCAGGAGAAACGAGGCTCTAGGCGGGATGGGTTGCCGGCGATCTCGGTCGGCCTCGCCTGGAGCCCTCATCCCGTGTCGATCACCACCATCTCCTATCTCACCAACGTCACCTTCGGCTTCGGGGCCCTGGCCCGGCTGAAGGACACGCTGGCGCAGTTCGGCATCGCCCGGCCCTTGCTGGTCACGGACGCCGGCGTCGTGGCGGCGGGCCTTGCTGCGCGCGCTCGCGCCGCGATGGGCGATCGCGACGGCCCGGTGTTCGACGGTGTCGAGACCAACCCGACGGAGGCCGCGGCCCGCGCCGCCCTGGCCGTCTACCGCGACCAGCGCTGCGATGGCCTCGTGGCCATCGGCGGAGGCTCTCCGATCGACCTCGCCAAGGCCGTCGGCCTCATGGCGACCCATGACGGTCCGCTTGGCGGCTATGCCGCCGTCGCGGGGGGCGTCGCCAGGATCCGCCCCGACATGCCGCCCGTCATCGCCATTCCGACCACGGCCGGCACCGGCGCCGAAGTCGGCCGCGCCGCGGTCATCGTGCTGGACGACGGCCGCAAGGTCGGCCTCATCAGCCCCTATCTCTTCCCGCGCATGGCCATCTGCGACCCCGAGCTGAGCCTGGGCCTGCCGCCGCTGCTCACGGCCGCCACGGGCATGGATGCCTTCGCCCACTGCGTGGAGACCTACCTGGCCCCGGCCGTGAACCCCCCGGCCGATGCCATAGCGCTCGACGGGCTGGCGCGCTGTGGCGTGGCGCTGGAGCGCGCCGTGGCCGACGGCAGCGACCGCGAGGCGCGCTGGGAGATGATGATGGCCGCCATGGAGGGCGCCATGGCGTTCCAGAAGGGTCTGGGGGCGGTCCATGCCATGAGCCACGCGCTCGGCAGCCTCAAGGCCCTGCGCCTGCACCACGGTACGCTGAACGCGGTGCTCCTGCCCGAGGTGCTGCGCTTCAACGCCAGCGTCGTGGGCGCGAAGTATCCGCGTCTCGCATCCGCGCTGGGGCTCCCGGCCGCGACGGATCTCGCCGCCTGGATCGAGGGCCTGAACCGGCGCATCGGACTGCCCGCGAGTCTCGGCGCCATGGGCGTGCGCGAGGAGCATCTCGCCGGCCTGCCGGAGATGGCCGAGAAGGACCACACCAGCCCCACGAACCCGCGCAAGGCCGTCGCGGCCGACTATCTGCGCATGATGCGGGCCTGCCTCTAGAGCGGCTCCAGACGACCCGCGCGGTCCCCGCTATTCGGCGGGGCCGCCGGGATGGGTGAGGGGTGGCACGAGCGGGTGATGGTGGTCGTGGTGATCGTGGTCGTGCGATCCGTGCAGGCCGCGCCAGGTCGCCTGCCGCTCGATCATGCGCCGCACCTTGGGCGGCGCCTCGCCGCGATGCAGGGCCCGTAGCCGCTCGCCCACGCCGACGTCGGCGAGCGTCATCCGCTGGTTGTGGCGGATGTATTCCAGCCAGGTGGGCGCATGATAGCGCTCGACCCAGATCCTCGGATCCGCGAGGTCGCGCAACAACGTCCAGTGCCGCGCCCCGTCCCGCCGGCGGATGCGCCGGCGCTCGGCCATGACGCCGAGGAACTCGGGAATGTCCGCCTCGTCGATCACGAACTCGATGGTCACCACGATCGGGCCGCTGCGCTGGCGGATGTCGATCGCGACGTCGGGCTCGTTCCATTGGCGGGGGTCGAGATTGAGGCCCTTGGTCTCCGGCAGGGGAAAGCGCAGGCCCAGGGCCGTCCCGACCAGGACGCTGATGCCCGACACCACCAGGGAGTGGCCCAGCCCGATCTGGTCGGCGAGATACCCCCACCACCATGCGCCGAACGCCATGCCGCCGAAGGTGGCGACCTGGTAGAGGGCCATGGCACGGCCCACCACCCAGCGGGGCGCCGACAACTGGACGGCGGCGTTGAAGCTCGACAGGGCCATCACCCAGAAGCCGCCGCCCATGGCGGTGGCCAGGAACGACAGCGGCGCTGCCCGGCTCAGGCCCGCCAGCACGGTGGCCGTGGCGGTCCCCAGGAAGGCGATGCGGATGATCCACTCGACCGTCAGCGACTGCCGCATCCGCGGGATGAGGAAGGCACCGCACACCGCGCCCGCGCCGAAGCCGCACAGCAGAACGCCGTAGGTAAGTGGCCCGCCGTTCACCAGGTCGCGGGCGATGACCGGCATGAGGGCCTGCATGGAGATGCCGCTCAGCCCGAAGATGCAGCCGCGCAGCAGGACCACGCCGATCCGCGGCGACATGGCGACGTAGCGCAGGCCCGCGCCCATGGCGCTGGCGAGGCTCTCGGGCGGGAGCGCACGCGACGGAGGCGCGAGCTTCCAGCGCGCCAGCGCGGTCAGCAGGCCGACATAGCTCACGCAGTTGATGGCGAAGGCGGTGAAGGCGCCCGCCGTCGCCACGATGAATCCGCCGATCGCCGGGCCGACGCTGCGGGCGATGTTGAAGCCCACGGCGTTCATGGCGACGGCCGCGGGAATGTCCGGTCTCTCGACCATGTCGCCCACCGCCGACTGCCAGGCGGGGCCGTTGAAGGCGTTGCCGCAGCCCAGCAGGAAGGTGAAGGCCAGCAGCATCACGGGCGTGACGAGGCCGAAATACGTGAAGACCGCCAGGCCGATCGAGACCACCATCAGGAAGGTCTGCGAGGCGATCATCAGCTTGCGCTTGTCGAAATTGTCCGCGATCGCGCCTGCCGGCAGCGAGAACAGCATGATGGGGAGGGTGTTCGCCGTCTGCACCAGCGCCACGATGGCCGGTGACCCGCCGATCGCCGTCATCAGCCACGCCGCTCCCACCGACTGGATCAGGCCGCCGAAGTTTGAAACGAGACTGGCCGTCCAGATCGTCCGGAAAACGGGATAGCGGAACGGTGACACGATCCCCCCACGTTGCGGGCCCCAGCCTCGCGGTTCACCCACGGGTCGGCCCGGCATCGGAACTGTCAAATCATTGCGCCGAAGCGATCTTGCTCCATGCCTAACGCAGGTCTGGCCGGTGTGGAAGCGCGCTGAGGCAGACCGGCTGCCCGCGGGCGTCCGGTCTGGACACGGTCGGGAGCGGCGCCCCGCGTGGCCGCGGGGCCCGGGGCGACCTAGTCCTTGGCCGACAGGCTGTCGCGCACGCGCCCGTAGGTGCCGCCCCAGGAGTCCGTCATGGCGTGGCGGATCTCCCAAAGCGCCGGGAAGAAGCGGTGGCGGGTGCCGGCCTGCAGCAGCTCCACGGGGCGCCCCTTGAGCGACGCCGATCCGAGCCCGATCGAGCGATGGATCAGGAAGAGGTGGTGGGCCCGGAACTTCTGGAACAGCTCGTCGAACTCGATCATCGCCTCGGCAACGACATAGGCGTCGTCGTGGGCGTAGCCGCTGTCGTAGATGTCCTCGACGGTACGGCCCGCGCCCGTCAGGTAGCGGGCCTCGAAGGTGGTCCACAGGAGCGGCGGCATCTGCAGCATGACGCGGAAGCCGGGCGACTCCTGGCCGCTGCCGTTGCCGAGCTGCAGCCGGATTTCCTGGTACTCCTTCGGGCTCATGGTCTCCAGGAGGCCGAGCTGCTCGGTCATCAGCCGCATGATCATGTGGCAGCGGCGAAACAGCGTCACGACGCGGTGGGTGCGCCCCGCCTCCATGTGCTCGTCGATCTCGAGGATGGTGAAGGCCGCGAGCTTCATCCACAGCTCCTCGACCTGGTGCACGATCTGGAACTGCAGCTCGTCCGGGTTGGCCAGCGCCTCGTAGGGCTTCTGCAACGCCAGGAGCTTCGGGGTCTCGAGATAGAGCTCGTAGTCCAGTTCACCCGTGCCGGCCATCAGGCGGTAGAACTTCGCGCGGTCCATGGAACCCCCGGGGAAGACAGTGGAGCTTCCAGAACGATAGCATTGCCTTGTCGGAACATTGTTCCCTGCGTCGGTCCGATGCGGCAAAATGAGGAACCAACGTTCCACAGGACCCGCGATTATGGAAACGCAGCAGCTCGATCGCATCGACCGCGCCATCCTCACGATTCTCGAGGAGGAGGGGCGGCTTTCCTTCGCCGAGCTCGGCGAGCGGGTGGGCCTGTCCAAGTCGCCCTGCTGGAAGCGCGTGCAGGCGCTGGAGGAGGCGGGCATCATCCGCGGCTATCGCGCCAGCATCGACCACGCCAGGCTCGGGGCCACGACGCTCGCCTTCGCGCACATCTCCATCGCCTTCGAGAAGCACGAGGCGTTCGAGCGGGCCGTCGTCGCCCATCCTTGCGTGCTCGATTGCCACGCCACGGTGGGCGAGGCCGACTATGTGCTGCGCCTGCTCACCCGGGACCTGTCGGCGCTGGACGAATTCCTGCGCCATGAACTCTGGCGCCTGCCCGGCGTGATCCGCTTCACCACCACGCTCACCATGCGGACCATCAAGAGCGGCGGGTCCGTCATGGCCGGGCTCGCCTGAGCCCTCACTCGGCGGGCATCGGCTGGGCCGCGTCGCCCGGCTCGTCCCGGGCGACCCCGCGACCGCGCAGGCGGGCGACGAGGCGGCCCGTACCGGCCGCGAGGCGGTCCATGTAGAGGTACAGCACGGGCGTGATGAAGAGCGTCAGCGCCTGGGAGACCACCAGGCCGCCGACGACCGCGACACCCAGCGGCTGGCGCAGCTCCGCGCCGGCACCCGCGCCGATGGCGATGGGCAGGGTGCCCATGATGGCGGCGAACGTCGTCATCATGATCGGCCGGAAGCGCATCAGGCAGGCCTGCCGGATGGCATCGATCGGCCGCCGTCCCTCCCGCTGCAGCACCAGCGCGACGTCGATCATCATGATCGCGTTCTTCTTCACGATGCCGATCAGCATCAGCAGGCCGATCATCGCGATGACGCTCAGGTCCATGCCGAACAGGCTCAGCGTGGCCAGCGCGCCCAGGGCCGCGGAGGGCAGGCCCGTGAGGATCGTCAGCGGGTGGACGAAGCTCTCGTACAGGATGCCCAGCACGATGTAGATCGTCACGATCGCCGCCATGAGCAGCAGGCCCTGGTTGGCGAGCGACTGCTGGAACGTCTTGGCCGTGCCGGCGAAGCTCGTCCCGATGGAGGCCGGCACGCCGATCTCGCCCTTGATGGCGTCGATCCGGTTCAGCGCCTCGCCGAGCGAAACGCCGTTCGGCAGGTTGAACGAGATCGTCACCGCCGTGAGCTGGCCGAGCTGGTTGACGGCCAACGGCCCGGTGGTGCGTGAGACGGTGGCGAAGGCGCTGATCGGCACCAGCGTGCCGTTGCCCGCCCGGATGCGCAGCGTGTCCAGCCGATCCGGGCCCCAGCCCCGCGAGGGGTCGAACTCCAGCAGCACCGCGTAGCTGTCGCCGGCGGTGTAGATCGTCGAGACCTGCCTCGACCCGAACCCCGCGTAGAGGGTGGACCGCAACTGGTCGGCGTTGATGCCCAGCGCGTTCGCCTTGTCGCGGTCGACGGTGAGCGTGGCCTGCAGGGCGTTGTTCTGCAGGTCGGACGACACGTCGGTGAACGTCCGGTCGCGCACCATGGCGTCGGTCATCTTCTGCGACCAGCCATAGAGCGCGTCGGTGTCGATGCCCTGCATCACGAACTGGTACTGGCTCTTCGACGCGCGCCCGCCGATGTTCAGGTTCTGCACCGGCACGATGTAGGCGGTGATGCCGGCGACGGCCGCCGCGCGCCGCCGCAGGTCGGCCAGGACCTGGGGCAGGGCAGGGCGGGCGTCGGCGTCCTTGAGCTCCACGAACATGCGGCCGCTGTTCATGCCGCCACTGTTGCCGCCGCCGCCCGAGGTGGCGACGCCCGCGGTGGACGCGACGTGCGCCACGTAGGGCGACTTGCCGATCGCGTCGGCCAGTTCCGTCTGCAGCGTCGCCATCGCCTCGAAGGAGATGTCCTGGCGCGCCTCCGTCGACACGCTGAGCTGCCCGATGTCCTCCTGGGGGAAGAAGCCCTTCGGGATGCTGATGAACAGCCAGACCGTCCCGCCCAGGGTGGCGAAGAACAGCAGGAGGACGGCGAACTGGTTGCGCAGGCTGACGCGCAGGACGGCCGCGTAGCCGGCCAGCATGGCCTCGAAGCCGCGCTCCAGGGCGCGGCCGATGCGGCCTTCCTCGCGATGCGCCTGGTGGCCGGAGCCCAGCATCAGCGAGCACAGCATCGGCGTGAGCGTCAGCGAGACGAAGGCCGACGCGGCGATGGAGGCCGTCACCACGACCGCGAACTCGTTGAAGATGCGCCCGATGACGCCACCCATCAACAGCACGGGAATGAACACGGCCACCAGGGACAGCGTGATCGAGATGATGGTCAGGCCGATCTCCCGGCTGCCGTCGAGCGCGGCCTGCAGGGCGCCCTTGCCCTCCTCCTCCATGTGCCGCGTGATGTTCTCCAGCATGACGATGGCGTCGTCGACCACGAGGCCGACCGACAGCGTCAGCGCCAGCAGGGAGATGTTGTCGATCGAAAACCCGAACAGGTACATCGCGCCCAGGGTGGCGATGATGGAGATCGGCACCGCGAGGCTCGGGATGATCGTGGCCGCGAGCCGGCGCAGGAACACGAAGATCACCATGATCACCAGCGCGATGGTCAGCGCGAGCGTGAACTTTACGTCCTCGACCGCATGGCGGATCGATATCGAGCGGTCGTTCAGGGCTTCCAGCGTGGTGTTCTGGGGCAGCTGGTCCTGGAAGGTCGGAAGCAGCGCCTTCACCTTGTCGACGACATCCACCGTGTTGGCGTCGGGCTGGCGCTGCACGGCGAGCACGATGGACCGGGCGCCGTCGTACCAGCTCGCCTGCTGGTAGTTCTCGACGCTGTCGATCACCTTCGCCACGTCGCCGAGGCGCACCGGCTTGCCGTTGCGCACGGCGATGATGATGTTGCTGAACTGCGCGGCGTCGGCGAGCTGGGTCTTGGCCTCGATGGCCAGGCGCTGCTGCGTGTTCTGCAGCGTGCCGACGGGCGTGTTGGCGTTGGCGGACGAGATGGCGGCCTGCACCTCGTTGACGCCGAGCCCGCGCGACGCGAGCGCGTCGGGGTCCAGCTGGACGCGGACGGCATATTTCTGGCTGCCGAAGATCTGCACCTGGGCGACGCCCTCGATCGTCGACAGGGCCGGGGAGATCACCTGCTGGGCGAAGGCGTCGAGCTTCGACAGCGGCGTGGTCTCGCTGCGCAGGGCCATCAGCAGGATGGGGGCGTCGGCCGGGTTCACCTTCCGGTAGCTCGGCGGATCGGTCATCTCCTGCGGGAGCTGGCGCTGCGTGCGGGCAATGGCCGCCTGCACGTCCGCCGCGGCGGCGTCGATGTTGCGATCCAGGTTGAACTGGATGGCGATGGAGGTGGACCCCTGCGTGCTGGACGAAGAGATCGTGTCGATGCCGGCGATCGTCGTGAACTGCTTGATCAGGGGCGTCGCCACCGAGGTGGCCATGGTCTCCGGCGAGGCGCCCGGCAGCGACGCCGAGACGTTGATCACCGGGAACTCCGTGCGCGGCAGGGCGGCGACCGGGAGGAACGCATAGGCGAACAGGCCCGCGGCAACCATCGCGAAGGACATCAGCGTCGTCGCCACGGGGTGGCGGATGCAGAAGGCGGAAATGTTCAAGACACCGGCTCCGGTTGCTCTGGCAGACGCCGAGGGGTCAGGACCTGGCCGGGCGGTTCGCGCCCTCGCCGGACTCCGAGAGGTCTTTGGCGGGCGCGTCGCCGCCGCGGCTCGCGGCGGGCTGCCCCTTCGGAGCCGCCGTGTCGCGGATCTTCGTGCCGTTGGCGAGGCGCAGCTGCCCGTCCACGACCACGCGGTCTCCCGCCGAGAGGCCTTCGGCCAGAGCGATGCGGTCCCCGTCCGTGGCGGCGACCTTCACCGGGCGCAGCTCGGCAGTCCCGTCCGGGCGGGCGACGAAGACGTAGGGGCTGGCTTGTCCCGCCTGCACGGCGACGGTCGGGACGACGACCGTGTTGGGGCGGGAGCCGAGCTCCACTTCCACGTCGACATATTGGCCCGGCCACAAAGCCAGGTCATCGTTGGCGAAGACCGCCTTGGCCGAGATCGTCCCGGAGGCCACGTCCACCGCGCTGTCGATGAAGCTCAGGGGGCCGGAGGCCAGCGCCGTGCGGCTGCCGCTGGGGAACACGCGCACCGTCGGCGGCGTCGGCTGCGCCAGGGCGGCGCGCACCGTGGCGAGATCGCGCTCGGGCAAGGTGAAGGCGACGCGGATGGGCTTGACCTGCGTGATCGTCACGAGGCCGCCTCCGCCGCTGTCGGAAGCCCGCACGAGGTTGCCGGGCGTCACCTGCACGCTGCCCAGGCGCCCGTCGATCGGGGCGACGATGCGCGTGTAGGACAGGCGCAGCCGGTCGGCGTCCAAGGTCGCCTCGTCGGCGGCGACCGCGGCCTCGGCCGCCTTGGCGTCGGAGAGGGCCTGGTCCACCTGCTGCTGGGCCCCCGAGCCGGAGGACAGCAGCTCGCGCTTGCGCTGCAGGTCGGCCTGGGTGCGGGTCAGGTTGGCCTGGTCGCGGGCGAGGTTCGCCTCGTCGCGGGCCACCGCCGCGCGCAACTCCTTGTCGTCGAGCGTGAACAGGAGGTCGCCCTTGGTGACGAACTGGCCGTCCTTGGCGTGCTGGGTCAGGAGCTGGCTGTCCACGCGCGACCGGACGAGGACGGTAGCCATCGCCTCGATGTTGCCGATGCTCCGGCGCCGCACGGGAAAGTCGACGACCTCGGCGGGCGCGGTGACCACGGCCACGGCCGCGCCGGCCGGCCGCGCGTCCTTGGCGGGCCGTGCTGCCGGCGCCGCGCCGCCCCGCTGGACCAGGGCCACGATGTCGGGCCGCCCGGCCCATTGCCAAGCAGCGAAGCATCCACCGGCCACCAGGCCGACGGCAACGATTGTCGTCGCGCGATTCATTGTTCACCCGCAGTAAGGATGTGCCTGTGCCCGGTGACGGCTGGATGATCGGCCGTGCATGCAAGCCCCTGCACACGAAATGGATCGGGGCGGCACAAGGTTCAACTTAACTTTCGGTAAGTCACGGACCCGTGAAATCTATTGAAGGACATTGCGAATTCTGTCCAAATCCAGGCGAGATTGTGGCTTCGCCGCAGGGCGTCCAGGCGGAGAATCCCACCCGGGGCTTAACCGGCTCGCAAGCGGCAGCGTGGCAGAGTGCCCGGGTCCCAGGGGAATGCCGCATGTCTGCCAATGGCTATGTCGACGCCATCGTCGGCACCGAGATCTTCGTCGAACCGCAGGTCCGGTTGCACCCGTCGGTGCGCACCGTGCTCGTGGTGGACGATCAGGCGACGTTGCGGACCATCCTGGCGAAAATGCTCCGCTCGCTCGGGGCTGCGACGATCCTGGAAGCGGGCGGCGCGAGCGATGCGTTCAAGCTCCTGCACGAGGGGCCCGTCGACCTGCTGCTCAGCGATGTCGAGATGGGCGACACCAGCGGCATGAAGCTGCTGCAGGCCGTTCGCAAGACGAAGGAGCTCGCGCACCTGCCGGTCATCATGGTGACGGGGAGCAAGAGCGGCAATCATGCCGCGCGGGCACTGAGCCTGGGAGCCGACGGATTCATGCTGAAGCCGTTCGATGCCGCGCAGCTTCGCGTCAAGATCAACGAAGCAGTGGCCAAGCGTCAGCGGAGTTGAACGCGGGTGTTCGTCGAGCTCTTCAGCGGCTCGAACGATAGCTTGCAACAGCCGTGTTGACGCGGCTGAGGGTCATGTTCAGGCGTTCGTCCAGATCATGGACGGACGGAGGCTGAGTGATCCCGAGGCTTTCGAAGTGCGCGACCGCCCCGTGCTCTTCGCGGACCACGGCTTTGGCCGCGAGAAGGCCCGACATCTCGAGCAGTGCGTCGATCAGCTCGTCTGCAGCATTGTTGACGCCATGGGCCGTCATCATTGCAAGTTCCCCGTTTACATCACCTGCAAAAAGCATTTCGAACGCAATATCAACCCTAAGTTGCTTGTACCAAAATGGCACGTGCGTGAAAACATTCTTGAGGGCACCGGCGGGCCCGCATCGGGTCCGATCAGGCCGGAAAACGGCCCTCCCGCCCCGCCGGTCAAGCTGGAAAAAGCATTTCGGATCAGAGGGTTGTTGGCGCCGACTCGCTGGGTCCGTCAAGTGGTGCCGGAGCGCAACACCGCCCTGGAATCGTGAAGGGCCTTGTTGCGCTGCAGCAGAAACGGGGGATGGCAGCCGCCCGGCTGGCGCTACGGCACCTCCCCCAAAGAGCCATTGCGAACCGACGAACGTCGACCCGTCTGATTCGAGGCACCAAAGTGACCGAAGTGAAGAGCGCCGGCGTGGTCGCCCGGGCTGCCGGGCGGCCGGTCACTGCGTCGGCTTCACGCCGTCCTTGCTCACCTGGATGCGGGCGGCGGTGAGCTTGTCTCCGGCCTCCACGCGGGTGGAGACGAAGACGGTTTCTCCCGGCTTGAGGTCGCTGCGCGCGCCGGGCGCGGCCTGCGACATGGCCGTCTCCGGGACCACCAAAGCCTTCACCGTCCCGCTCTTGTAGTTCAGCGTCAGTTCGTTGCCGTTGGCGACCTGGACCGCCCCTTCCAGCGTGGCGTTGGTCATGGTGGAGTCGGGCGCGAGGTCGTGCGGGGAAAGGCCCTGGTTCGCCGTCGCCGGGATCGGGCGCACGTCGATCGCGACGATCGTCCCGTCCGCCTTCTTCACGGTGGTGACGCCGAGAACCATCCCCGGCTTCACGTCCGCCAGGGTGAACGGCTTGGTGATGTTGACGTTGAGCGCCTCGGGCACGTCGATCGTCAGTGCCCGGCCGTCGCGCGACTGCACCGACAGCATCTTGCCGTCGAAGGCGGTGATCGTGCCCCGGACGTTCATCGTCTGGGTCTGCGCGGCGGCTCCCGTCATGCCGGCCGCGAGGATGGCCGCCGTTGCGGCAATCCAGGTCATCTTTGCCATGGTCCTCGTTCCCCTCCCTCGGCGCCTCCGTGAGGCGTCCGGGTGAGGAACGATAGGACCCCTGGGGGCCCCCGAACCAATCACGCTTGCGTCACCCCGAATTGCGCAACCCGGCCGCGATGCCGTTGATGGAAATCAGGATGCCCTGCTGCGCCTTGGTATCGACCTCGCCCGCGCGCCAGCGCCTCAGGAGTTCGATCTGCAGGTGGTTCAGCGGCGCGATGTAGGCGAAGCGATGCGCGATGGAGCGGGCCAGCGACGGATTGTCGGCGAGCCGGCGAGTCTCGCCCGTGATCGTCTCCATGGCCGCCAGGGTGCGCTGCCACTCCGTGTCGAGCGCGGCGAAGATGGTGGCGCCGAGGGTCTTGTCCGGCACCAGGTCCGCGTAGCGCCGCGCCATGTCCGGGTCGGCCTTGGCCAGCACCATGTCCATGTTCGACAGCAGGGTCTTGAAGAACGGCCACTCGCGGACCATCCGCTGCAGCAGGGCGGTCCGTGCCGCCGGATCGGCGGCGACGAAGCGCTCCACCGCCGAACCGAAGCCGAGCCAGCCCGGCAGCGTGACCCGGCTCTGGCCCCACGAGAAGCTCCACGGGATCGCCCGCAGATCCTCGATCCGGCGGGTCGCCTTGCGCGAGGCGGGGCGCGAGCCGATGTTCAGCTCCGCGATCTCGGCGATCGGGGTCGCGGCGAAGAAGTAGTCGGTGAAGCCCGGCGTGTCGTAGACGAGCGTCCGGTAGGCTTCCATGCTGTGGGCCGACAGTTCCCCGGCCGCGTCGAGGAACTCCTGCGGCGGTGCCTTGCGCGAGGCCAGCAGCGTCGCCTCGAGGGTCGCCGCCATCAGCGTCTCGAGGTTGCGCCGGCCGATGTCCGGGTTGGCATACTTGTTGGCGATCACCTCGCCCTGCTCCGTCAGCCGGATCTGGCCCTTCACCGTGCCCGGCGGCTGCGCGAGGATCGCCTGGTAGCTCGGCCCGCCGCCGCGGCCCACGGTGCCGCCGCGGCCATGGAACAGGCGCAGCGTCAGGCCCGGCTTCGCCTCGAACAGCCGCGCCAGCGCCGTGGACGCCCGGTACAGTTCCCAGTTGGAGGTGAAGTACCCGCCGTCCTTGTTGCTGTCCGAGTAGCCCAGCATCACGTCCTGCTCGGCGCCCGAACTGCGCACCAGCGCCTCGATCCCCGGCAGGTCGTAGAAGGTGCGCATGATCGGCTCGGCCGAGCGCAGGTCCTCGATGGTCTCGAACAGCGGCACGACGATCAGGTCGGCCTTGGCCCGCGACGCCTCCTCGGGCGCCAGCGTGCCGCGCAGCAGGCCGCACTCCTTCTGCAGCACCAGCACTTCGAGGAGATCGCTCACGCTCTCCGTGTGGCTGATGATGTAGTGGCGGATGGCCCCCGCCCCGAAGGCCTCGCGCATCTCGCGCGCCGCCTCGAAGATCGCGAGCTCGTCGCGGGTGGACTGCGAGTACTCGGCCATCCTGACCCGCAGGGCGCGCGGGTCCGACAGGCAGCGCAGCAGCAGCGCCCGCTTGTCCTCCTCGGCGAGAGCCGGGTAGTCCGTCTCGATGCGGGCGACCCGCAGCAGCTCCGCGACCACCGCCTCGTGCCGGTCCGAGTTCTGCCGCAGGTCGGTGGTGGCGAGATGGAAGCCGAACACCTCCACCGCCCGGATCAGCGGCCCCAGCCGCGTGCCGATCATGGCGCCGCCGTGGTTGCGCTGCAGCGAGTCGCGGATGACGCGCAGATCGGCCAGCACCTCGCCCGGAAGCGCGTAGGGCTTGCCCGGAGCCATCGCGTGCCGCAGCGCCTCCGTGCCGGTCAGGGCGCGCAGCGTGCCCGCCAGCCGCGCATACATGCCGATGAGAGCCCGCCTGTAGGGCTCGTCCTGGCGATGGGGGTTGTCGTCGCCGGCCGCGTCGGCGAGCGCCCGCAGGTCCCCGGTGCAGCCGGCCTCGGTCACGGACACGGAGAGCTCGGCCCCGAGCTCGTGGATCTCGGTGAGATAGTAGCGCAGCACGGTTTCCGACTGACGGCGCAGGGCGGTGCGCAGCGTCTCCGCCGTGACGTTCGGGTTGCCGTCTCGGTCGCCGCCGATCCAGTTGCCCATCCGGAAGAACGGCGCCACGGGCCGCCCCGTGAGAGCCTCGAGTTCCGCATAGAGCTTAGGGATCTCGCGCAGGAAGGTCGAGCGGTAGTAGCTCAGGACGTTCTCGATCTCGTCGACCACCGTGAGCCGGGTGTAGCGCAGGATCCGCGTCTGCCAGAGCTGCGTGATGCGGGCGCGCAGCTGCACTTCGTTCGCGGCCCGGGCCCTCGCACTGCGCAGGCCGTCGCGCGCGGTGAGCAGCTCGGCGATGGAGCGCTCCGCGTCGAGGATGCTCTTGCGCTGCACCTCGGTCGGGTGCGCGGTCAGCACCGGCGAGACATGGGCCGCCGACAGCGTGCGCACGATGCGCTCGCTGTCGATCCCGTGCGCCTTCAGCACCTCGAAGCTGTGCGCGAGCGTGCCTTCGGGCGCCTCCTCCTCGGCGTCATGCTCGGCCTGGCGACGGATGTGGTGGCGGTCCTCGGCCAGGTTGGCGAGGTGCGAGAAGAAGCTGAAGGCTCTGATGACCGTCAGCGTCTCGTCGGGACTGAGGCGCTTCAGCAGGCTGTCGAGGTCCTTGCCGGCCTGCGCGTCGGCCTTGCGCTGGAACGCGACGCTCAGGCGCCGGATCGCCTCGATGAGCTCGTAGGCGGTCTCGCCCTCCTGCTCGCGGACCGTGTCGCCGAGGATCTGGCCGAGCAGCCGGGTGTCGTCGAGAAGCTTCTGGTCCTTCTCCGAAGCGGAGGCATCGGTGGGGACGACGGTCAGGGGAGCGGACATGATCGTTTCCTGCGCGGGGCCCGGGTGAGCGTTCGAACCGGCAGGAATGCCATAAGCAAAAAACGTGACAGGTGACAGACCCCCGCGGGCGGGAGGCCACCCGGCGGTCAGGCCCGTTTGGCGTTGCGGACCAGGCGGTGGACGAAGTCGAGCTTCTCCGTCATCGGCGGCGACAGGATGAACGGGTAGAGGTCGGACTGTCCCAGGCAGCGGCTCAGGCTGTTGAGCGCGAAGGTCAGGGGCAGCCAGTCCTCGAGCACCCGGCTGAAGTCGCGGGTGAACTCCGGCCGCACGTCGAGATTGGCGGTGACGACCCCCGTGTCGTCGACCTTCGGGTTCACCGACAGTCCGAATGCCCGTGCCATCTCCAGCGTGTCCACGATGTGCAGGTAGTTCGCGAAGGTCTCCGCGAAGTCTTCCCAGGGATGGCTGCTGGCGTAAGCGGAGATGTAGCGCGAGCCCCAGTCGGGCGGGGCTCCCTGGGCATAGTGGCGTTGCAGGGCCTGGCCGTAGTCCTCGCGCTCGTCGCCGAACAGGGCGCGGAACTCGTCGAGGCGACCGCCGTCGCGCACCAGCAGATCCCAGTAGTGATGGCCCACCTCGTGCCGGAAGTGGCCGAGCAGCGTCCGGTAGGGTTCGCCCATCTGCGTCCGCCGGCGTTCACGTTCGGCGTCGTCGGCCTCCGCGAGCGCGATGGTGATCAGCCCGTTGTCGTGCCCGGTCATCACCGTCGGTCCGGGAGCATCCGGCGGGTCGGCGAGAAATTCGAAGGTGAGCCCGTGCTCGGGGTCCTCCCGTCGCGTCTGCAGGGGAAGTCGCAACTGCAGCAGCGTGTAGACGAGCCGGTGCTTGGCGATTTCGATGATCCGCCACGCCTCCAGGTGCTGGGGAAGGCTCGTGTCGGGGATGACGGAGTTGTGGACGCAGGCCCGGCAGAACGCGTCGGGCGAACCGTCGTCGACCAGCCAGTTGCAGGTGTCGTAACCCGCGTTGGCGCAGAAGCGGAACCTGCGATCCGGAGCCGCCAGAGCCGACCAGGTCTCACCGGTCGAGGGCGCGCCTTCGGGCGCGGGTTCGGACGGTTCGAGCGCGGAGAGCGTCTCGCTGTCCCAGAGATAGCCGAGACGGTGGCCGCAACGCCCACAGGCCCGGTTCTCGAAATAGAGGACCTGGCCACAACTCTGACACTTGAAAAGCTTCATGCCGTGCGCCCCCGGGACCGGCGGGCCGAAGCCCGCCGGCCTGTGTCGATCAGTTACAAACCTGCACGCGACGCCAGCGCGGGTAACCCCACCCGTCATACACGCGCTGCCTGGTCACGTAGCAGCCGCCGTATCCACCGTAGGCGCCGTAGCCGCCATAGGCCGGATAGGTCTCGTAGTAGCGGGGCTCGCTGCGCGCCGCACCGGCGGCCAGGGCGCCGAGCGCCAGTCCGCCGATGATGCCCGCCGCCGCGGCGGCACCGCGGTTGCCCCGGTGCCGGTAGCGCGGCCCCGCCGCGTAGTGCCGGCCCGAATAGTAGCCGGGCTTGGCGTAGACGGGAGCGGGCGCGGTGACGAGCGCGCCGGCGAGAATTACGGCCGCCGAGGCGACCTTCATCGTGCCGTTGGCTGGCATGGTCCGTTCTCCTTGATGAGGATCATGCCGCACCAACGCAGCGTGCTGCGAAAGGTTGCCGGAAGCTTGAGTTGGGCGCGACCGCCGGGCCTTTGGCGGAGCGGTTCCCGGAGACGGCCGAAGCGGTGTCAGGCCACTTCGTCGGACCACACCTCGAAGCGGCGCAGCGTGACGACGCCGAAGCTGTTCGACAGCGGGACGTCCGCAGCATCCCGTCCACGCGCCATCAGCACGCGGCCGATGCGGGGGCGATTGTGCCGGGCGTCGAACGTGTACCAGCGATGGTCCAGATAGGCTTCGAACCAGGCACTGAAGTCCATTGGCGAGTCGTCCTTGGGGACGCCGATGTCGCCGAGATAGCCCGTGCAATAGCGCGCGGGGATGTTCATGCAGCGGCACAGGGCGACGGCGAGGTGAGCGAAGTCGCGGCAGACGCCCTCACGCTCGTGGAAGACGTCGAAGGCGGACTTGGTGGCGCGTGCCGCCATGTAGTCGAAGCGGATGTGGGCATGGACGAAGTCGCAGATGGCCTGGACCCGCTGCCAGCCCAGGGGCGTCTTGCCGAAGAGTGACCACGCGATGTCCGACAGCTTGTCGGTTTCGCAGTAGCGGCTGCCCAGCAGGAACACCAGGTTCTCGGACGGCAGGAGCCCCGCATCGATCTGCTGGGCGTCGGGCATCGTGAGATCCTGCACGGGGGAGCTCTCGATGATCGCATCGGTCGTCAGACTGAGGAGGCCGGCCGGCGACACCAGCCGGCTGCACAGGTTGCCGAACCCGTCGATGTAGGTCTGCACCGGCAGGGCCGGGGTGGACCGGATGTCGTCCGGCCCATGCAGGTCGTTCTCCCGCGACGGGTGGACCCGCAGCATCAGCAACATAGGCGTGCGCTGCGTGCACTCGTAGTCGATCCTGTAGCCAACCCTGATCTTCATCCGCTGCGACCCTCCTGAGATCCGAAATTCGATAACCGGACGGTCTCGTCAGCGTTCGACGCGAGATCAGGCAATCGAATGAAGGAATGTGACTCGAAGCGTGGCAGTTCCACTGAACCGCCTGAAAAAGCGAGGAATCAAGAATTCTTGAAGGGTTTCCCGTTGGTCGAAGCCGCGCCGGGGCTGCATCCTGACCACGTCGGCCGACGTCAAATGAGAGACGTTCGACAAACGCGCGGAGAAAGACACCGCGCCGGATGGTAAAGGAAGCGGCTATTGGCGATCTCGGCGGGGCCCCGTCAAAACGAACGGGGCCCCATTTCCGCAAGAAGAAGCCTCACATCGGCTCGGCAGCGCGCTCTTCCATCATCTGCTTGAAGGCGGGCCTGCCCTGGCAGGCGGCGAGCCACGCCTTGATGGGCGGGTGGGCGTCGATGAGTTCCGGAGCGGCCTGTGCGTAGCGCCAGACCTCGGCGGCGTTGATGTCGGCGACCGTGAAGCGGTTGCCCACCAGCCAACCGCCACCCTTCTGCAGGGCGCTGTCCAGGCCGGCGGCCGGGCGCGCCAGGCCGTCGATCGCCGTTTTCACGGCCGCTTCGTCGCGCTGCTCGGGCTTGCCCCCGCGCGCGTACTGGATGGCGAGCGTCCGGGGCTCGCAATCGGTCGCCGCCCACAGGGCCCACTGCATCATGAGCGCTTCCTCGCGGGCGTCCTTGGGCGCCAGCGGGCCGCCATGCTTCTTGGCGAGGTACAGGTTGATGGCCAGGGATTCGCAGAGCACGAAGCCGTCGTCCTCGATGCAGGGCACCTGGCCGTTCGGGTTGATGGCACGGAACGCCGGCGATTCCGTGTTCAGCGGAGCGCCGGCCGCCTTCGCGTCGGGAAGGCGGTAGCCCTGGATGACCGGAACCACCGTGAAGTCGATGCCGAGTTCCTTCGCGAGCCAGACGTTGCGGGTCGCGCGGGAGCGTAGGACGCCGTAGATCTTGAGAGCCATTGTCCACCAGGTCGTTGAGTCGTGACGGGGGATCATGGCGCAAGCGAAGGCGGCCGTCGCGGTCTCTCACGGATCCTCGTCCCACCCGTGTCAGATTTTGACGCCCGCCCGGGGCAGTGTGCCATGGGCCGTGCGGGGCGCCCTGTTGACCCCTGCGCCGCAGAGAGTGATTCAGCGTCCATGGCATCCTTCCGCTTCGTCCACACGGCCGACCTCCATCTCGACTCGCCCCTGAAGTCGCTCGCCTTGCGCGACCCCGACCTCGCGGCGGTCGTCGGCACCGCGACCCGCCAGGCCCTGGTGCGCATCGTGGACCTGTGCCTGGCCGAGCACGTCGATGCCCTGCTCGTCGCCGGCGATCTCTACGACGGCGACCAGACGTCCATGAAGACCGCGCTGTTCCTGGCCGAGCAGATCGCCAGGCTCGACGCGGCCGGGATCCGGACCTTCGTGATCCGCGGCAACCACGACAACCTGTCCCGGATCACGCGCGAGCTGGTGCTGCCCGAGAGCGTGACGGTCTTCGACGGACGCCCGCGGACGGTCACGTTGGCCCGTGGCGAGGGCGACGTGCCCGTCGCCGTCCACGGGCTCAGCTTCACCGACGCGCAGGCTCCCGAGAGCCTGCTGCCGCGCTACAAGGCACCCGTGCCGGGGGCCATCAACATCGGGCTGATGCACACCAGCCTCGGCGGCGCCCCGGGGCACGACCCCTACGCCCCCTGTGCGGTCGCCGATCTGGACGCCCATGGCTACGCCTACTGGGCGCTCGGCCACATCCACCGGCGCGCCGAGCACAGGGGCGCCGCCGCCATCGTGATGCCGGGCATGCCCCAGGGGCGTGACATCAACGAGGCCGGCCCCAAGACGGTCTCGCTCGTCGAGATCGGCGAGGACGGCACGATCGCGATCGAGGAGAGGGGCACGGCGGTGGCGCAGTTCGAGCGCCTGACCGTCGATGCCGGCGGGGCGTCGGACTGGCAGGACGTGGTTCGGGCCGCCCAGGAGGCGCTCGCCGCGCTGCGGGGGCGCGTGCGCGCCGACCATGCCGTCGTGCGCGTCACGCTGAACGGGGCGACGCCGCTCGCCTGGCGGATCCGGCGGGACGCCGACCTTCTCAAGACCGAGATGCAGCGCCAGGGCGCCCAGCTTGGCCGGCTCTGGATCGAGAGCCTCGATCTTCTGTGCACCCCGCCGCAGGCGGTCGCCGGCGAGGGCACGCCCGTCGGGGAGCTGCATGCGCTCCTGAACGACCGGATCCTGCCGTCCGAGGGCTTCGCCGAGGAGGCGCGGGTCACGATGGCCCAGCTGATGGCGCAGCTCCCGCCCGAGTGCCGCTCCGCCTTCGGCGATACCGCCGAGGAGCAGGCGAAGGTCGTGGCGAGGCTCGCGGCCGAGGGCGTGGAGGACGTCGTCGCCGCCCTCCAGGGCCATCCCGCGCCGGAGGCGACGCCATGAGGCTGCGTCGGCTCGACCTCGTCCGCTACGGCAAGTTTACCGACCGCAGCCTCGACTTCGGCCGCAGGCCGGAGAGGGGTCCGGACCTCCATCTCGTCTACGGCCCCAACGAGGCCGGCAAGTCGACGACCATCTCGGCCTGGCTCGACCTGCTCTACGGCATCGAGACGCGCAGCGCGTTCAACTTCCTCCACGACTATCCGACGATGCTGGTCGGCGCGGCGGTGGAGATGGATGGCGGCGTGCGCGAACTGCGCCGCGTGAAGAAGAACAGCGGCAGCCTGCGCGACGAGCACGACGCGCCGCTGCCGGAGGCCGCCGTGCTCGGGCCCCTGGGCGGCATCGACCGGACCGCCTACTGCACCATGTTCTCGCTCGACGACGACACGCTGGAGAAGGGCGGCAACGCCATTCTCGCCAGCAAGGGCGAACTCGGGCAGCTGCTGTTTTCGGCGAGCGCCGGCCTGGCCGACATGAGCGCCCAGCTCGAGGCCGTCGGCGAGAGGGCCGAGCTGTTCTACCGGGCGAACGGCCGCAACACCGAACTCGCGCAGCTCAAGGCCGAGCTGCAGCGCCTGCGCCAGGAACGGGACGCCATCGACATGGCGGCGGCCCGCTATGCCGGGTTGGTGAAGGAGCGTGACAAGGCGCGCGAGGCCTACGAGGAGGCGCAGCGCCTGCGCGACGCCGTGCAGGGCGAACTGCTCAAGGACCAGAAGCTGCTCGCGGCGCTGCCGCAGTGGCTCGCCTGCCGCCGCAAGCAGGCCGAACTCGATGCCCGCCCCCGGGCCATGGCCTTCCCGGAGGCCTGGACCGCCCTGTTGCCGGGCTTGCAGAAGGACGAGCCCGCGCTCGCCGCGGAGAAGGCGGCGCTCGACACCGCCATCGCCGGGCTGGCCGAAGACCTGGACCGCCTCGACGAAGACGTCGGGCTCATCGCGCTTTCCTCACGGGTCGCGGACGCCAAGATCTGGCGCGGGCGCTTCGTGACGGCGGTGGACGACCTGCCGGGCCGCCGGCAGGCCCTGCAGGGCGCCTCGGCCACGGTGACCGATCTGCTGGCGAGCCTGGGTTGCCAGGGTCGCGATCCCGCCGAACTGCGGCTCGACGGCGTCACCGTCGGGACCCTGCGACGGCTGGTGGAAAGCCATTCCGGCATCCTGGCGCGCCGCGAGGAAGCCGAGCGTGAGCACGCCGAGGAGCGGGACCGCCTCGCCGCACTCGCCGCCGGCAAGACGGCCGCGCAGGACGAGCCCACCGCGCCCCCGGAGGCCTGGACGGTCCTGGAGGCCAGCCTCGAGAGCGTCGAGGCCAGCGATCACGAGACGCGCCTCCGGCTGGCCGCGGGCGCCCGCGACGAGGCGGCACAGCGCCTGCCCACCCTGCTCGCCGCCACCGCGCCCTGGCGCGGGGACTGGCCGGCCCTGGCCGCCCTGGCGATGCCCGACGCGTCCCGGATCGACGCGCTGCGCCGGGAGGCCGGCGAGGCGGAGCGGGGCGTGCTGGATGCGCGCAAGACCGTTCGGCGGCTCACGGCCGAGCGGGACGCCCTGATCGCGCGTATCGAGGCGACCGGGCGCGCCGACGGTCTCCTGACCGATGCGGAGATCGGGGCCCTGCGGACGGAGCGCGAACGCGCCTGGGCCGCCCATCGCGCGGCGCTCGACGGGACCACCGCGGCGGTCTTCGAAGACCTGCTGCGCCGTGACGACCTGGCGCGCGACAACCGCGTCGCCCATGCCGACCGCATCGGCGGTTTGCGCCAGCTGGTGGCCGACGAGGCGCAGAAGGCCGCGGACCTCAGGGCAGCCGAGGCCGCACTCGCCCGCGCCGAAGACGAAGCTCGCAAGAGCCGGGGCGCGCTCGCGGCCTGCCTGGCGGGGCTCGGCCTGCCGGACGATCTCGGGGTGGACGCACTGGCCGGTTTTGCCGACGCGCGTCGGCGTGGCTTGGAAGCCTGGGACACGATGCGCCGTCACGAGGCAGAGGCGGCGCGCGCCGCGGCCGAGGCCGCGGCTCTGCGGACGGACCTCGCCCAGGCGCTTTCCCTGTGCGGCATCCGGATCGACGGCGACCTGTCGCTCGCGACCCTGCAGCGCATGGCCAAGGCCAGGCTTGAGGCGCGATCGCAGGCGCTCGACGCGCAGGGGCGTTACGACGCCCAGGCCGCGCAGGTGGAGCGGCGCGCAAAGGCGCTCGAGCAGGCGACCAAGGCCGAGACGGACTGGCGCGGCGGCTGGGCGCAGGTGTGCGCGACGTGCTGGTTCGGTGTGGCCGGCAGGGCCGTGGAGCCGTCGGCCACGGGTGACCTTCTCACCGCCCTGGCGAAGCTCGACGAGGCGGTGCGCGACCGCGATGGCCTCGCCCATCGCATCGCGGCGATGGAAGAAGACCAGCGCATCTTCCGCGCCCAGGTGGCGGCGCTCTTGGCCGACGCTGGAGACGCCGGGGAGCCGCAGGATCCCGTCGCAGCCTTTGACGCGCTCGACCAGCGCATCGGTGTCGCCGTCGAGGGGGCGAGCCGGCGCAAGGCGAAGCAGGAGGAGTTCGACCGCCTCCGGCAGAAGCGCGAGGCGCTCGAACTGCGCCTGCGCCGCCATGCCGAGGCCGTGGGGCCCGTGCTGGAGCATTTCGGCGTCGAGACGCTCGCCGCCGCCGCGGCCGCGATCGGCGAAGCCCAGTCGGTGGCCCGCGAGGCGCGCGACCTCGCCACGCGGCAGGGCAGCCTGCTCGCCGGGTTGGGCGCGATGACCATGGAGGAGGCCGACCTGCTGCTCGGCGGGCTCGACCCCACCGCGCTTGAGCTCGCCGTCTCGACCAGGTCCGCCGACCTCGCGGTGCGCAACGGGACCTGCGAGGATCTGGCCGTTCGCTACCGCTCGGCGGAGGCCGCCGTGAAGGAGGTCGGTGCCGACGAGAGCGCCGCGCGGCTCGAGGAGGCCCGCCAGTCCGTGCTGGCGGCCATCCGCGACGGCGCCGAGCGCTGGCTGCGCCTGAGCCTCGGGACCGCCGCGGCGCGGCGTGCCCTCGCCATCTACCGCGAGCGCCACCGCGGCTCGATGCTCGACAAGGCCTCCGAGGCCTTCGCCATGATCAGCCGCAACGCCTATCGCGGCCTGACCACGCAACCCGACGGCAGCGAGGAGGTGCTCATCGCCGTGGATGCGGAGGGTCGATCGAAGCAGGCGCCCGCGCTCTCCAAGGGAACCCGCTTCCAGCTCTACCTCGCGCTGCGCGTGGCCGGCTACCACGAGTTCGCCCGGGCTCGCACGCCCGTGCCCTTCATCGCCGACGACATCATGGAGACCTTCGACGACTTCCGCGCCGAGGAAACCTTCCGCCTGTTCGCCGGCATGGCCGAAAAGGGCCAGGTGATCTACTTCACCCACCACAGGCATCTGGTGGACATCGCCAGGGCGGTATGCCCGGACGTGCGGGTGCACGAGCTTTGAGCGGCACGGTGACGCGCCGTTTCGAAAGACCGGGTCGCGTCCGGTTCAGCTCGGGTGATACGAATTGCTGGTCCAGCTTGCTCCTCGCTCTCCGCGTCCTGGCCGGGCTTGGCCCGGCCATCCACGACTTCAGGACGGCCCCGGCAAAGTCGTGGATGCCCGGGCCAAGCCCGGGCAGGACGGTTGAGAGTTGGTCGCATGCGACACGCGATCGCGAATGGCCTCAAGGCAGCACCCCGAAGTCGCTGCGGCGATACCCCTCGACCAGTTTCCGCAAGGCCTTGGGCTTCACCACCTCCACCGCGTCCCCCCAGGCATAGAGGTGCCAGGCCATCTCCAGGTGGCCGGAGGCGAAGAAGCGCACCGTGAGGGAGCCGTCGGGCTCGTCCTGCGTCGTCTGGTCGGGGTGGAACAGATAGCCGCGCGCCTGGGCCGCGGCGCGAGGCGCGAAGCGCCAGACGACTTCGCCGTACTCGGTTTCGCTCTGGTAAAGGCCGAAGGCGCGGTTGGCGAAGGCCTGGAGATCGAAGTCCTCGGGCCGGGCGAAGGGCCGTTCGGTGAGGATCGCGTTCGACACGGCATCGAGCCTGTAGGTCCGCACGGTCCCCTCGGGCGTGTCCTCCGGCCGCGCCACGAGGTACCGGCGCGCTCCCGTCAGCAGTCCGAGCGGCATGACCGCGCGCCGCCGGGGCTTTGCGTCGCTGCGCGACTGGTAGTCGATCTCGACGACGAGGCAGGCCTTGATGGCCTCCGCGACGGCCTGGGCGACGGCCTCGTCGACGCGCGGGCGGGGGCCGGGGCGAGCGGCGAAGCCCTGGGCCTCGAGCAGCGCGTCATGGTCCGTTTCGAGCCGGCTCGCTTTCGCCGACGGCACGAGGGCCAGCATCTTCTCCCGCAGGCGCCCCAGCAGCCGGGCCTCCCGCAACTGACCGTCGCGGTCGAGTTGGGCCACGGCGAGATCGAGGGCCGCGAGTTCGTCGGCGGCCAGCGACAGCAGCTCACGAAGAGGTCCGCTGCGCATTGTCCAGCGTTTACAGCCCTCTTCGTCAAAAAAAGTGTCGATGTCCGGGAACCGGAGCTCGACGTTGCGCATCATGCGTTGTGCAGTTCGACGCGAGCAGCCGAAGCGCTCCTCGCAGTCGGCCAGCGTGATGCCGGCCCGACGGGCCCGGATCATGGTGGCGAGTTCGAGGAGCTGGTCGGCCTTGGCGAAGGACATGCGGGCTGTATCGGTACGGGCATGACAGGATCTGACACCCCGCAACCTTAGACCATCCTCACACCGCTTGTGGAGGGACCGATGAGACAGAACCGCACCCACGCCGCCAATGGCCTCGAGCGCCTGGACCGCTTCATCGGCGACGCCTTGATCGGCGCCATGCTGCTGCTGGGCTTCGTCTTCTGCGTCGCCGCAGCCCGCGCCGACGACGAGCTCGCGCCGCCGCCGCCCGTGGCGGTCATCGCGGCGGCGAAGCCCGCCTGATGCGCTGGACCGCCACGTCGAGCGCCGACAGGAAAGCCGAGCGGTCGCGGGGCGAGAAGGGTGGGGGGCCGGAGGTCTGGGCTCCCGCCGACCGGAGGTCCGTCATCAGGTTGCGCGTCGCGAGCGCCATGCCGATGGCATCTTCCGTGAAAGCGCGGCCGTTGGGCGCCAGCACGCTCGCCCCGGCCTTCACGCAACGGTCGGCCAGCGGCACGTCCGCGGTGACGACGACCGTGCCCGGCCGGGCGTTGGCGGCGATCCAATCATCCGCCACGTCGGGTCCCGCCGGCACCATGACCCGCACGATGGCGGGATCCTGCGGCAACTGCATCCAGGCATTGGCGACCACATAGGTCACGAGCCCGTAGCGGGCCGCGACCTTGTAGACCTCGTTCTTCACCGGACAGGCATCGGCATCGACGAAGACGACGATGCCTTCGGCAACGACGATCTCGGGGAACCCGGCGCTCACGCGGCCGGAGCCTGCACGGCGGCCGACGCGCCCAGCGCCTTGTTCACCGCCGGAGCGACCACGGTCGCGAGCAACTCCATCGAGCGCAGGTGCGCCTTGCGGGGCAGCGGCCCCAGGCTCATCTGCATCAGGAACCGGTCGTGCCGGAAATGCTCGTGGTGGGCCAGGATCTTGTCGATCACCTGCTGCGGGCTGCCGACCAGCAGATGGCCGCGCGGCGACATGCCGGCCTCGTACTGGCCCCGCGTCAGCGGCGGCCAGCCGCGTTCGCGCCCGATGCGGCTCATCGTGTCCTGGTAGGGCGGCCAGAAGATGTCGGCGGCCTCCTGCGAGGTGTCGGCGATGAAGCCGTGCGCGTTGATGCCCACCTTCAGCACCTCCGCCGGCTGCCCGCCCCGCTGGCCGGCCTCGCGGTAGAGATCGATCAGCGGCGCGTAGCGCGCCGGTTCGCCGCCGATGATGGCGAGCGCCAGCGGCAGGCCGAGCACGCCGGCCCGCACGACCGACTGCGGCGTGCCGCCGACCGCGATCCACAGCGGGATCTCCCGCTCGGGTCTCGGATAGACGCCGCGGTCGTCGATGGCGGCGCGGTGCCCGCCCTCCCACGTCACCCGCTCGCTCTGGCGAAGCCGCAGCAGCAGCTCGAGGTTCTCCGTGAACAGCGTGTCGTAGTCGTCGAGGCGCTGCCCGAACAGCGGGAAGGATTCGATGAAGGATCCGCGGCCGGCCATGATCTCGGCGCGCCCACCAGACAGCAGGTCCAGCGTGGCGAACTGCTGGAAGGTGCGGACCGGGTCCTCGGAGCTCAGCACCGTCACCGCGCTGGTGAGCCTGATGCGTTTCGTCCGTTCGGCGGCGGCGGCCAGCACGACGGGCGGCGCGGAGACGGCGTAGTCCGGCCGGTGGTGCTCGCCGACGCCGAAGACGTCGAGCCCGAGGTCGTCGGCGAAGGCGATCTCGTCGATGAGCTCGCGCAGGCGCTGGCCGGGTGTGACGCGCACGCCGGTCAGCGGATCGACCGTCGTCTCGCCGAAGGTGTAGATGCCGAATTCCATCGCGGTGACTCCGAAGCTGGCCAAGGCGAATAGCAGCAAACGGCCGTTTCGTCCTCCTCACGGCTGCATGCCCGTCCTTGCAGGACGGCACGCCCGCGCTTGACGCGGGCCGTTCGAACCGCCAGATGCGGGGTCTGCCCCCGCGCGGACTGGAGCCCCCGATGACCGTGCACGTGCCCTTCGACAACAGCTATGCCCGGTTGCCGGAAGCGTTCTACCGGCGCGTCCTGCCCACGCCCGTGGCCATGCCCCAGCTCATCAAGGTGAACGAGGGGCTCGCCCGCACGCTGGGCATCGATCCTTCCGCCCTGGCGACGCCGGAGGGCGTCGAGGTGCTGGCGGGCCTGCGCATCGCGCAGGGCGCCGAGCCGCTGGCCATGGCCTATGCGGGCCACCAGTTCGGCCAGTTCGTGCCGCAGCTCGGCGACGGCCGGGCGATCCTGCTGGGCGAGGTCGTCGACAGGGACGGCAACCGGCGCGACATCCAGCTCAAGGGCAGCGGCCCCACCCCGTTCTCCCGCCGCGGCGACGGGCGCGCCGCGATGGGCCCGGTGCTGCGCGAGTACCTCGTCAGCGAGGCCATGGCGGCACTGGGCGTCCCCACCACGCGGGCGCTCGCGGCGGTCTCGACCGGCGAGCCGGTCTATCGTGAGACGGCGCTGCCGGGCGCCGTATTGACACGCGTGGCCTCGAGCCACATCCGCGTCGGCACGTTCCAGTTCTTTGCCGCGCGCGGGGACACCGACAGCACCCGCCTGCTCGTCGACCACGTGCTGGAGCGCCACTACCCCGCCCTGCGGGGCGCCGCCAACCCCGCCATCGCTCTCCTGGAGGGCGTCATCGCCCGCCAGGCGGCGCTCGTGGCGCAGTGGCTCGGCATCGGCTTCATCCACGGAGTCATGAACACCGACAACATGTCGGTCGCCGGCGAGACCATCGACTACGGCCCCTGCGCCTTCATGGACGCGTACGACCCCAAGACCGTGTTCAGCTCCATCGACCAGTTCGGCCGCTACGCCTACGCCAACCAGCCGGCGATCGCGCAGTGGAACCTCGCCCGCCTCGCCGAGTGCCTGCTGCCGCTGTTCTCCGACAACGAGGACGAGGCGGTCGAGATCGCCAAGGCCGTGCTGGCGGGCTTCGCCGGCCAGTTCAACGACGCCTATGTCGCCGTCCTGCGCCGAAAGCTCGGCTTGGTGGAGGCGCGCGAGGATGACCTGGCGCTGGCCCAGGACCTGCTCGACCGCATGACGGCCAACACCGCCGACCTGACGCTGGTCTTCCGCAAGCTCTGCGATGCGGCGCTGGGGCCGGAGCACGACGGCCCGGTGCGCGGTCTCTTTATCGACCCCACCGCCTTCGATGCATGGGCCACGACCTGGCGCGCCCGGCTCGCCGCCGAGGGCGGCGATGCCTCCGCCCGCCGCGAGGCGATGCGCGCGGCGAGCCCGGCGATCATTCCTCGCAACCACCGGGTCGAGGCCATGATCGAGGCCGCCGTGGAGCGCCAGGACTACGCCCCCTTCGAGGAGATGCTGGAGGCCGTGACGCGCCCCTACGACGACCGCCCTGCCTTTGCCCAATACGAGGAACCGCCCCCGGCCGACCAGCGCGTCTACCGCACGTTCTGCGGGACTTGAGCGGTTCCAGCGGTCGATGCACGCAGGATTGCCACCGTTCTCAAGGTGGCAATCCCTCCGCGCGTCATGCCCGGGCTTGGCCCGGGCACCCACGACTAGAGCTCTCAACCGCTCCAAAGTCGTGGATGGCCGGGCCGAGCCCGGCCAGGACGGCAGAGAGATGTGTGCTGGTCCTCCCCAAGACTTGGGTGCTCACACCGTCGCCGCGAACCGGTTCAGGTCGTCGGCCAACCGCCGCGCCAGCTGCTGGGCCGGCGGGCTGAGCGCCCGGGTCGCGGGCACCAGCAGGCCGATGCGCAGCTTGTTGATGCCGGGCGACACGAAGGGGCGCCAGGCGAGTTCGCCGGTCTCGATGTCGTGCAGGAAGCCGAGCCGCGTGAAGAAGGCGATGCCCATGTTGAGCATGACGCAGAGCTTCAGCATCTGGATGGAGTTGGACTCCAGCCGCGGCCGGATCGAGGCGCGGAAGGCGGCGAACTCGGGGTCGGCATCGGCGGCGCGGGGCAGGGGACCCGGCTGGGTGAAGATGGGGAAGCGCGCGACGTCCTCGAAGGAGAGCGCGAGGCGGGAGGCCAGCGGATGGTCGGCGCGCATGATGACGCCGATCGGAGCGCTGACCTCGGCGAGGAAGCGCACGCCCGCCGCCGGCTGCGGGGGCACGAAGGTGAAGGCGAAGTCGGCGTCTCCGTCGCTCACCATGCGCGGGATGTCGGCCGGCTGGTGGGCGGTGACGGTGTAGTTCACCGCCGGGAAATCGACCCGGAAGCGGTCCAGCGCGCGGGGCAGGAAGTCGACCAGCAGCGAGTCGAGCGCGGCGATCCCCACATGTCCGGAGCGCGCCTCCTTCAGGTCGTCGATGGCCGCGCGGATGCGGTCGAACTCGTGCAGGGTGTCGTTGACGTGGGCGAGCAGCATTTCGCCCGCCACCGTCAGGCGCATGCCGCCGGGCAGCCGGTCGAAGAGCGGCGTGCCGAGCTCGTCCTCGAGCTTCAGGATCTGCCGGTTGAGCGCGCTCGCCGCGACATTCAGCACGCCGGAGGCGCGACGGATCGAGCCGGATCGCGCGACCTCGCGGAAGTAGGACAGGGCGGCCGCGTGCACGGGGTCAGGCTGCGGGATCGCGGGCCGGCCAGGCCGCGACGACCGGATGGTCCTTGTCGGTCGTGTAGCGCTTGTCGGCCCCGCCGGGCCGGCCCCAGCCGGTGACCTCCGGCCCGAAGAACTCGACGTTCACGGCCAGCCACTGAGACAGCTCAGGGGGCAGCTCGTCGTCGGCCCGGATGGCATCGACCGGGCAGACGGTCTCGCACAGCCCGCAGTCGATGCACTCCTCCGGCTGGATGTAGAGCGTGCGCCCGCCCTCGTAGATGCAGTCGACCGGGCAGGCGGCCACGCAGGCCTTGTCCTTCACGTCGATGCAGGCATCCGTGATGACGAACGGCATGGGTTCAGCCTGCCCTGTGCGTCTGGCGAAGCTCAGCGCAGGCTGAGTTCTTTCGTGTGCGCATACTTGGTTCGAAAAACCGGTTCCCACTTTTTCGCAGCATGCGCTAGCGCCCTCGCCAGACCGGCTTGCGCTTCTCGACGAACGCCTTGACGCCCTCCTGCGAGTCCTCGGAATTCAAAGCCTCGACGAGCGCCGGAAGCTTCTGCGCCTGGGCCTCGGCGGCCGACAACTGGGCGGTCCGACGAACGACCTGCTTGATGGCCCGGATTGAGAGCGGCGCGCAGGCGAGAATGTCCGCAAGCCAGCGCTCGACCGCGGCGTCGAGATCGGCCCGCGGCACGACCTCGTTGACGAAGCCCATCCGGTAGCCTTCGGCCGCCGGGATGCGGCGCCCGGTCAGCATCACGCCCATGGCCTGCCGGAACGGGATCTGCCGCTGCAGCAGCACCATGCCGCCGTCGAGCGGCATGCGGCCCACCCGCGCCTCCGGGAGGGCGAACCCCGCCTCCTCGGCCGCGACCACGATGTCGCAACCCAGCACCATCTCGAAGCCGCCGCCCATGGCGTGGCCGTTGACCCGGGCGATGACGGGGACGTCCAGCGTCTCGCGCAGCGCGATGCCGCCGAAGCCGCCGGGCCGCGGCATGGCCCAGTACTGCAGGCCCGACGCACCGCTGCCGCCCTTCATGTCGGCGCCGGCGCAGAAGGCCCGGTCGCCAGTTCCCGTGAGCACCACGGCGCGCACCGAGCGGTCGGCCTCGATCCGGGCCCAGATGTCCTGGAGCTCCTTCTCGCTCGCCGCGTCGATGGCGTTGAGCACCTCGGGCCGGTCGATCGTGACCCGCGCGACGTGGTCGGCGACGGTGAAATGGATCGGCATCAGGCGACCTTCTCGGCCGGCGCCAGCCCGATCTCGGCCAGCACGGCGTCCGTATGCGCGCCGAGTTCGGCCGGCGGGATGCGGATGGTGACGGGGGCGTCGTCCATGTGCACGGGCGAGCCCACCACGCGCACCGTTTCGATGCTGTTGCGCGTCTCCAGGATCATGCCGTTGATGCGCGTCTGCTCGTCGGCGAGCGCCTCGGTGAGCGTGCGCACGGGCGCGCAGAGCAGGTCCTGCTCCTCGAGCTTCGCCAGCCAGTGGGCCGTGGTGTTGGTGGCGAAGCGCTCGCGGAAGATCGCCTGCAGCGCCCGCTTGTTCTCCACCTGCAGGGCATGGCCCTGGAAGCGCGGGTCCTCGTGCACGGTGGGCAGGCCCAGCGCCGTGCCGATGTCCTTCAGCGGGTGGGCCTTGAAGGCGCCGACCATCACGAGTGCGCCGTCCGTGGTGCGGAACACGCCGGTGAGCGGCATGGCGCCCCAGTTCACTTCCTTGCCGCGCATCATCGCCGCGGCCGCTTCCTGGGTCTGGGCCGCCAGCATCGAGTCGAGCAGCGACACGCTGATGCGCTGCCCACGCCCGGTCTTGTGCCGCTGCAGCAGGGCCAGCAGCACGCCCTGGACGAGGTGCATGCCGGCCGAATAGTCGGCGAAGGTCGTCGAGTAGATCGACAGCGGATCGTCCTCGTTGGACTTCCTCGCCATCACGCCGGACATGGCCTGCGCCAGCACGTCCTGCCCGCCCTTGTGGGCATAGGGGCCGACGAGGCCGTAGCC
Organism: uncultured Alsobacter sp.; assembly: GCF_945952055.1. Lineage (GTDB taxonomy): Bacteria > Pseudomonadota > Alphaproteobacteria > Rhizobiales > Beijerinckiaceae > Alsobacter. The sequence continues at coordinate 40,373 of NZ_CAMFHB010000028.1, read as the reverse complement.
GGTGCCCACCGCGTAGATGAGGCGCGGATTCACCTTGCGCAGGTCCTCCCAGCCGAAGCCCATGCGCTCCATCACCCCGGCGCGGAAGTTGTTCACCACCACGTCGGCGCTCTCGATGAGCCGCAGCACCGCGTCCTTGGCCTCCTGCTTGCGCAGGTCGAGCACGATGGAACGCTTATTGCGGTTGAGCGAGCAGAACACCGGGCCGGTGAGCCCGGCCGGGTCGTTGGGGAAGGAGGTGCGCGACAAGTCACCCGTCGGCGGGCGCTCGACCTTGATCACGTCGGCGCCGAAGTCGGCCAGCATCTGCGTGGCGACGGGGCCCATCATCACCTGGGTGAAGTCGACGATCTTGATCCCGGCAAGCGGGAGCTCCGTGGCGGCGGTCACGCGGCATTCTCCGTGAGCTTGGCATTGGCGGACGGGCGATCGCCCGGATCGCCGCCCTGCGCCCTGACCTTGGCGCGGATGGCGGACACGTCGACACGGCGCGGCGAGATGCCGCCCGAGGCCGCCAGCGCGGCGGCGACGCCGGCCGACTGGCCCATGGACATGCAGGGCGGGATCTCTCGCGACATCTTCTGCGCGCTCTCCGTCGCCGAGTAGTGGCGGCCGGCGACGATGAGCCGGTCGACCTCCTTGGGCAGCATGGAGCGGTAGGGCGTGTAGTAGTCGCGCCCGCGCGCCACCGTGTCGTGGAACCACACGCGGTCGTTCACGTCGTCCTTGGTCACCACGTACTCGCCCTCGAGCAGCCGCGTCGTGCGCACGCCGAGCTGCGGCGCCACGTCGACGACGAAGGCCTTTTCGAATCCCGGCATGTTGGCGCGCACGAAGTCGAGCAGCGCGTAGAGGCGCTTGCGACCCTCGAAGTCGGCGCGCGTCAGGTCCTCGACCTTCAGCGCGTCGAAGCCGGTCATGTGCGGGCAGTTGCACCAGACGATCCCGGGCAGGGGCGTCTTCAGCCACCAGAAGTCCCAGGAGCCGCCCATCACGCGCTTCGCCTGGCGGTCGACCTTGGCGTAGGTCTCCGGGTCCTCCTCGCGGAAGCGCTCGGCCGCCTCGGTATCGACGCCGCCGAGCCTGAAGACGGTGGTGACGATATACTTGCCCTCGTTGAACTTCGCGCCGGCCGCCGCCGCGACGTCGAGGTCGCCGGTCGTGTCGATGACGACCTCGCCCATGATCGCCTCGCGGCCCGCCTTGGTCTCGCAGATGACGCCGCGGATCCGGCCGTCGCGCACGATGGCCTTCGAGAACCAGGAGTGCAGGCGCACGTCGACGCCGGCCTCGGCCACCATCTCGTTCGACACGCGCTTCCAGCCATCGGGATCGAAGGCCGCGGCCATCACGATCGGCTGCGGCTTGGTCTGCGCGCGGAAGTCGAAGGCGCCCCAGCGGGCCCATTTCTTGTAGACGTCCCAGCCCTGGCGGCGGTCCTCGGGCGGCGGGAACACCGCCGCGCCGACCTTGGCCATGCGCTCGATCATCTCCATGCACACGCCGGTGACGGTCACCTCGTCGCCGTTGTGCATGTCGTCGAGCACCAGCACCATGCCGCCGGACGCGAGGCCGCCGAGATAGGGATAGCGCTCGACGAGGGTGACGCTGGCGCCCTCGCGGCGGGCAGCCATGGCGGCGGCGAAGCCGGCGGGCCCGCCGCCCACCACCACCACGTCGCTGCGCGCGACGATGCGGGCGGTGCCTTCGCTCTCCTCGATCCGGTCGATGGCGGTCATGGACGTCTCCTTGCGGGGAACGGATTGATGCGGGCGCTCAGTGCCCCACGGGGGCCTGCCAGCGCACCACGAGGCGTTCGGCGAGCGTGATGGTCAGGAAGAAGACCATCGAGAAGCATGAGCCGACGATGACGGTGGCGTAGAGCAGGGCGGAATCGAAGGCGTAGGTCGCCTGGATGATCAGAGCGCCGATGCCGGACGTGGTGCCGATCCATTCGCCGACGATGGCGCCGATGACGGACGTCGAGGCCGAGATCTTCAGCGCCGAGAACAGGTACGGCAGGGAGTTGTAGAGCCGCAGCTTGAAGAACACCTCGGACTTGGAGGCCGAGAGTACCCGCATCAGCTCCATGGCCTGCGGGTTCACCGACTCCAGGCCCCGCACCATGTTCACCAGCGTGGGGAAGAAGCAGATCAGCGCCGCGATGGCGATCTTCGGCTCCATGCCGTTGCCGAGCAGCAGCACGAGGATCGGCGCCTTTGCCACGACCGGGATCGTGTTGATGATCACGACCAGCGGGAAGAACGCCTCTTCCATCGTCTTCTTGTGGACGAAGACGGTGGCGATGACGATCGCCGCGACGTTGCCCAGCAGGAAGCCCGAGACCGCCTCGATCATCGTCGGCAACAGGTTGGTCATGAGCAGACCGAACTTGTTGTAGAGCGTCGTGATGACGAGCACCGGCGAGGGCGCGATGAAGGGCGGCACCTTGAGCAGGTAGACGAGCGCGGCCCACAAGAGCAGCGCCGAGCCGATGCCGGCGACCGGCAGGAGCCGGCGGCGCCACATCTCGCGGCGCTTGCGCAGCCGGTACTCGGCTTCCGCCGTGGCGGCGTCGGGCAGGAGCGTGACGTCGGTCGTCGCGGTCATGATCCCCTCCCCAGCGAGTCGCGCAGCCGCGAGGCGATGCGCACGAAGGCCTCGGTCTCGCGGATCTTGAGGTCGCGGTCCTTCGGCAGGTCGATGTCCACGAGGTCGGCGACGCGCCCCGGATTGGCGGCGAGCACCAGCACCTGCTCGCCCAGGAACATGGCCTCGTAGACCGAGTGGGTGACGAAGAGAATGGTGGTCCCCGTCTCGGCCCAGATGCGTCGCAGCTCCTCGTTGAGCCGGTCGCGCGTGATCTCGTCGAGCGCGCCGAAGGGCTCGTCCATCAGCAGCAGCCGCGGCCCGCCGAGCAGCGCCCGGGCGATCGACACGCGCTGGCGCATGCCGCCGGACAGTTCATGCGGGAAGCTGTTCTCCCAGCCGGCGAGGCCGACGAGGGCGAGCAGTTCCTTCGGGGTCGGCGCGCCCTTGGGCAGGCCCTTGGTGCCGCCGACTTCGAGGGGAAGTTCGACGTTCTGCAGGGCCGTGCGCCAGGGCAGCAGCGCCGCGTCCTGGAAGACGAAGCCCAGCGAGCGCTTGGCGCGGGCCTGCTCCGGCGTCATGCCGAAGACGGACATCGATCCGCCGGTCGGCGCGATGAGGTCGGCGACGACGCGCAGCAGCGTGGACTTGCCGCATCCCGATGGGCCGAGGAGGCTGAGGAAGCCTCCCTGACCCACCGCGAACGAGACGTTTTCCAGCGCCGTGACGGTGCGCCGGTCCGTGACGAAACGGACCGTGACGTTGCGGCAATCGACCGCTGCGGGACCGGCGGCCGGAGCCACTGCCCCCGCGACCGCCCTCCCTGCTCCGGTGGCCGCCGCAGCGGCGTGGCCCGTTGCGAGCGCCATGGCTCAGCCGATCTTCGGGCGGCCGTCGGCCGTCATCTTGAGGATGTCCATGGTCATGACCTCCTCGAGCTTCGGCGTGCGCTTCGAGAACTGGCCGAGCTTGGCGTAGAGGTCGATCTGGTCCTGCCACACGGCCGGGTCCATCGTGCCCCAGCCCTCGGCCGCGGTCTTGGGCGAGAAGGCGTACTGGAGCATGACGTCGAGGGCCTCGCGCTCGTCCTTGGCGACGAGGTTGGGGAACTCCTTCACCAGCATCTCGACCGCCTTGTCGCGGTTGGCGTGGGCGAAGGCCCAGCCCTTGCCGGTGGCCTTCACGAACTTGGCCAGCACGTCCTTCTTGGTCTTGATGGTCTCGGCGGTGGCGTAATAGGGCAGGGCGTAGAGCTTCACGCCGGTGTCCCAGAGCCGCAGGTCCACCCGATCGGGACCCAGCACGCCGAGCGCGGTGGTGTTGGTGAGCCAGCCGGTGACGACGTCGACCTGGCCGGTCATGAGCGGGGCCATGTCGGCGCCGATCGTCACGATCGTGACGGCGCTCTCGGGGATGTTGTTCTTGGCGAGCAGGGCGCGCAGCAGGATGACGCCCGTGGCCTGGATGCCGACCTTCTTGCCCACCATGTCCTTGGCTTCGCGCACCGGGTTCTTCTTCAGCGAGAAGAAGGTGTAGGGGTGCACCTGCGCGCCGGTGGCGAAGCACACGACCGGGATGTCCTGCGAGGCGGCGAGCATGAGCGAGGGGCTCGACGAGACCTGGCCCACCTCGAACCGGCCGGCCGCCACCACGGCGACGCCGTCGATGCTGGGGCCGCCCGCCTGGAACTTCAGGTCGATGCCCTCGGCGTCGTAGTAGCCCATCTGCTTGGCGCAGACCTCGCCGATCTGGTTGCCCGAGAGCAGCCAGCCGAGCTGGAGATTGACGGTGGGCTTGCCCTGCCCGAAGGCGGACACGCTGACGAAGGGTGCCGTCGCGGCGACCCCAGCTGTGGTCTTCAGGAAATTCCGACGGTCCATGACGCACCCCTCCTGCGTTGTTCTGCCCGCCGGAACGGCCGTCCGCGGGCTGCCGGAGTCGGAGTGAACCACCGCTGCCCTGTCTCGAAAAGCGTTTGTTTTCGGCAGATGCGTACGAAAAAAGCGCACACGCTCAGGGGAGGGGCAAAACGAGGCGGGAATGCCCGTTGCAGGGGCAGATTGGGAGTGAGGTGTTGGGAAGAGGAGCGGATTGGGCACCAAATCGGGCGACGAGTTGGCTTCGAAAGTCACCCAATCCCCTCATCCTGAGCCGGCCGCGGAGCGGCCGAGTCGAAGGACGCAGCATGTTACAGCGGCCCACGTGTGCGTCCTTCGACTCGGCCCTTCGGGCCGGCTCAGGATGAGGGGCATGGGAGGCAGGTGGAAGTGCAGGACAGCGAGGGCCTCTACCGCCCCAGCACCATCGTCTCCAGCTTGCCCAGCGTCTGCTGGCCGAGCTCGATCGCGCCGAAGCCCTTGGCGGTCTGGAACTCCGCCGCCGTGCTGAACACCATGCCCAGGATCACCCGGGTCTTGCCCTCGTGCTCCTCGAACGAGGCCCAGGCATCGGCGTGCTTCGGGCCGTTCTCGCCCCACAGCAGGGAGTAGCGGATCCGCTCGTCCGGCCGGACCTCGTGGTAGAGGTGGTGGTTGGGGAACACGGTCCCGTCGGGCCCGATCATGTCGAACACCCACTCGCCGTCCGTGCGCAGGTCGATCCGCTTCGTCCGGCACGAGAACCCCTCCGGTCCCCACCAGCGCGGCAGCGTCTCGGCATTCATCCACGCGCCCCACACGAGAGCGCGCGGCGCGGCGATGACGCGCTCGAGGATCATGGTGCGTTCGGCGACGCCGGCGAGGTTGTCGAGCCCGGCGCCGAAGCCCTCGCGGTAGCCGGCCTCCATGTCCGCCGCCAGCGAGGCGAGCTGCACGGTGACGGCGAGGCGGCTCCCGCCGTCAGTCCCGGTGAGGTCGGCCGTGACGAGGGCGGCCGACTGCGGCACCCCCGCGACCGACACGACCTCTGAGTTGACGCTGCGCCGACCGGGGTCGAGCACCAGCCAGCCGCACGCGCAGTGGATGTCCGGCTGGCCTTCGACCTTGCACAGCGACACCTCGCGTCCGCCGACCCGCGTGTCGGCCTCGACGAACGCGACGGTGACGGCAGGCGAGGGCGACGCCCACACCGCCCGCGCCGCGGGGGCCGTCCAGGCCTGCCACAGCACGGCGGGGGGCGCGGCGACGTCGCGGCCGAAGGTGAGCGTCGAAAAACGGCTCCCGGTGTCGTGCGTCATGGCGTCTTCTCCTTCATCACGGTCATCACGAAGGCCTCCAGCCGGTCGAGCCGGGATTCCCAGAGAGCCCGCTGTTCGTCGAGCCAGCTCCGCGCCGGCTCCAGTGCCTCCGGCACCATGGCGCAGGTGCGTACCCGGCCGTCCTTGGACGTCCTGATGAGCCCCGCCTCCTCCAGCACCGAGAGGTGCCGCATCACGGTCGGCAGGCGCAGGCCCGTCGGTCCGGCGAGGTCCGTGACGCCCGCCGGCGCCTCGGCCAGCCGGCTCAGGATCGCCCGGCGCGTCGGGTCGGCGAGTGCGTGGAAGAGCACGGAGAGGTCGGGATCATGCTTAGCCATGTGGCTAAGTATAAGCGAAGCGCGAGGGGCTGCAAGAAAAACTTAGCCAAGGCGCTAAGCGTCAGCCGGGCCCGACGTTCAGCGGCGTCGGATCGCGGTCGTGAGGGGGGGCGCAAGCAAAGAATGGTCTTCCTGAAGCGCGCCCCCGCGGAGAAAAACCATCGCATCTCGAGAGTTCTTTTAGAAGAACATTTCGTTTGACGAAACGAACGATTCCAGAGCACGATTTCCCTCATTGGACCGGCGCGGCGAGCGGCCGCGGATGGGTCCGAAACAGACAGCGCGGCCCGCCATCCGGCGCGCGCCGCATCAACTCCGGGGAATGACCGTGACGTCTTCGCTCAGTGTCTCGCGCCGCATCGTCCTCGCCGGTCTCGTCGTCGGCATCGGCCTCGCCAGCGCGCCCGGCTGGGCGCAGTCCCCGACGCCGAAGGCCGGGGGCACGCTCGTCTATCTCGAGCAGCAGGCCCATACGAACCTGTACCCGCCCGCGGGCGGGTTCTATCCGAACGGCGGGATCCTGAACCAGATCACCGACAAGCTGACCTACCAGAACCCGCAGACGCTCGCGATCGAGCCCTGGATCGCCGAGGCCTGGGCCGTCAACGAGGACAAGACCGAGTACGTCTTCAAGATCCGCAAGGGCGTCACGTTCTCGGACGGAACGCCGCTCGACGCCGCCGCGGTGGCGAAGAACTACGACGCGTTCGGCCGGGGCAACAAGGAGCTCAAGCTGCCGGTCTCGGAGGTGATCAACAACTACGAGCGCAGCGAAGTCCTCGACCCCTACACGGTGAAGTTCGTCTTTTCGAAGCCGTCGCCGGGCTTCCTGCAGGGCACGTCGGTGATCGGCTCCGGCCTCGTGTCGCCCGCCACGCTCGACCGCAAGTTCGAGGACCTGGGCGACGCCACGAAGATCGTCGGCTCGGGCCCCTTCGTCGTCTCGAAGCAGGTGCTCGGCAAGGAACTGCTTCTCACCGCGCGCAAGGACTACGCCTGGGCGCCGAAGTCCTCCGCCAACCAGGGCCGCCCCTACCTGGATCAGATCCGGTACCTCATCACGGCCGAGGACAGCGTGCGCATCGGGGCGCTGCTGGCCGGACAGGCCGACGTGATCCGCCAGATCCAGGCCTACGACGAGAAGCAGGTCGAGGCGGCGAAATACGTCATCTACGCGCCATCCACCCGGGGCGTGAACAACAGTGTCGTCTTCCGTCCGGACAACCCGCTCGTCGCCGACCTGCGCGTCCGCAAGGCGCTGCTGCACGCAACCAACGCGAAGGAAATCGTGCAGACGCTGTTCTCGCCCAACTATCCGCAGGCCACCTCCATCATCGCCTCCACCGCGGCGGGCTACGTCAACATCGCGGACAAGCTCGGCTTCGATCTGGCCAGGGCCAACGCACTGCTCGACGAAGCGGGATGGACCCGCACCGGCAACGGCCTGCGCCAGAAGGACGGGAAGGAGCTGGTGCTGACCGCCTACGAGTCCCTGCCGCAGCCCCAGAACAAGGCCACCCTGCAGCTCGTGGCGCAGCAATGGGCCAAGGTGGGCGTGAAGCTGAACGTGCTCGCCGGCGATGCCGGAAGCCGCGTCGCGGACGACCTCGATCCACTGAAGACGCCCGTCTCTCCGGCCATGGTCGGCCGCGCCGATCCCGACGTCATCAAGAGCCAGTACCACCCCGCAAATCGTGACGTCCTGCGGCAGAAGGGCGGCCAGAGCTCCAAGGTGCAGGGCTTCGTCGACGCCAGGCTGAACGGGCTGCTGGAGGCCGTGGCGTCCGAGGTTGACGACCAGAAGCGCCTCGCCGTGGCCGGCGACATCCAGCGCTACGTCGTCGATCAGGCCTACGCCATCCCGATCTTCGAGGAGCCGCAGGCCTTCGCCGCCGCGCCCTACGTCAAGGGCCTCGCCTTCGAGGCGGTCGGGCGGCCGAGCTTCTACAACACCTGGCTCGACAAGAAGTGAGCCAGGGCCCGCCCGCGGCGCGGCCGCGGGCGGGTCTCCCCAACGGCCCAGCACGGGACACCCCTCCAATGTCGTCGCGCTATCTCGTCGGCCGGCTCGGCCAGGCCCTGCTCGTCCTGTGGGCGGCCTTCACCGCCTCGTTCGTCCTGCTGCAACTGCTGCCCGGCGATGCGATCCTGATCAAGTTCGAAGGTGGCGACCTGGGCCTGTCGCCCCAGCAGATCGCCGAGATCCGGCTCGCCTACGGCGCCGACGAGCCCGTTCTCCTGCAGTATGTCCACACGCTCGCCGGTTTCCTGCAGGGCCATTTCGGCTACTCGATCCAGCGCGGCGTGCCGGTGACCGAGGCGATCCTGGCCAACTTGCCGGCCACCGCCTGGCTGACCGCGCTGGGCTTCGCCGTCGCGACCCTGCTGGCCGGCACCATTGCGGTCGTGTCCAGCCTCACGGGCTTGCGCTGGCTCCGCTCCCTCCTGCGCGGCCTGCCGCCGCTGTTCGTCTCCGTTCCGGTGTTCTGGCTGGGGATCGTGCTGATCCAGATCTTCTCCTTCCGCCTGAAGCTGATCCCGGTGATCGGAGCGGGCGAGTGGGAGGGCCTCGTCCTCCCGGTCCTCACGCTGGCGGTGCCGATCTCCGCGCCCCTCGCACAGGTGCTGATCCGGGCCATCGACGAGGTCCGCACGCAGCCCTTCGTCACCGTCGCCCGGGCCAAGGGCGCCTCGTCCCGCTGGGTGCTGTTCCGGCACGTGCTGCGCAACGCGCTGGGGCCGACCCTCACGCTCGCCGGCGTCCTGTTCGGCGAGCTGCTCGCGGGCGCCGTCGTGACCGAGACCGTGTTCGGCCTCAACGGCATCGGCCGGATGACGGAGCAGGCCGTCAACAACCAGGACGCCGCCGTCCTGCAGGCGGTGGTGGTCATCTCCGCCGCCGGCTTCGTCCTCATCAACCTGGCGGTCGACCTCCTCTATCCGCTGATCGACCCCCGCCTGCGCAAGACCGTTGGAGCCACCACATGACCGACGTGCCCTTCGAGCAGCAGGCCGCGCCTGCCACGCCGCACCGCCTGGACCTGCGGACGTCGACGTCGCGCCTGCGCCGGTCGTTTCATCCCGGACTGTGGATCTCCTGGGGCGTCATCGGCATCGTCGCCGCCTTCGCCGTCGTGCCCTGGCTTTTCACGGGCCACGACCCCGTCGATGGCAGTCCGCTCGAACGGCGGCAGGCGCCCTCGCTCGTGCACTGGCTCGGTACAGACGAACTCGGCCGCGACCTCTTCGCGCGGATCGTCTACGGAGCGGTGAACACGCTGTCGGGCGCCGTGGTGGCAGTGGCCGTCGGCCTCGTCGTCGGCACGCTGCTCGGGGTGGTCGCGGGCTCGTCCGGCCGGCGCATCGACGACGCCGTCATGCGGCTCGTCGACGTCCTGCTGGCCGTGCCGGCCCTGCTGCTGTCGCTCAGCATCATCATCCTGCTCGGCTTCGGAACGGTGAACGCCGCCATCGCCGTCGGCGTCGCCTCGGTGGCCAGCTTCGCGAGGCTTGCCCGCGCGGAGGTGGTGCGCGTTCGGCGGTCCGACTATGTCGAGGCCGCCTTCGGCAGCGGGGGCCGTTTCTTCGCGGTCCTGTGGCGCCACGTCCTGCCCAACTCGCTCAACGCGGTCCTGGCGCTGGCCGCCCTCCAGTTCGGCAGCGCGATCCTTCAGATCTCCACCCTGGGCTTCCTGGGCTACGGTGCACCGCCGCCCACCCCCGAATGGGGCCTGCTGATCGCCGAGGGGCGCAACTACATCTCGACCGCATGGTGGCTCACCACCTTTCCAGGATTGTTCGTCGTCGCCGCCGTCCTCTCGGCCAACCGCATCAGCCTGTCGCTTCGCGGGAGGTCGGCATGAGCGCGCCTGTGGACGTCTCTCCCCCGCCGCTGCTGTCGATCGAGGATCTCGTCGTCTCCTACGCGACCGCCGCCGGCCGCACGCGCGTCGTGCACGGTGTCAGCCTCGACATCCGTGCGGGAGAGGTGGTCGCCCTCGTCGGGGAGTCCGGGTCCGGCAAGACCACCATCGGCCAGTCGGTCATCGGGCTCCTGCCCGAGAACGGACGCATCGACAGCGGCACGGTTCGCCTCAACGGGACGCCGATCTCGGACTGGTCACAGGACCGCCTCGATGGCCTGCGGGGGGCGCGGATCAGCCTGGTGCCACAGGATCCGGGGAACTCCCTCAACCCCGTGCGCACCATCGGGGCGCAGGTCGGTGAGATCTTCCGCATCCACGGCTATCGCGACCGTGCCGAGATCGACCGCCGGGTGCTCGAACTGCTCACGCGGGTCGGTCTCTCGGATCCGGAACTCCGCGCCCGGCAGTACCCGCACGAACTCTCCGGCGGCATGCGCCAGCGCGTCCTGATTGCGATCGCGGTGGCGTTGAAGCCGGACCTGATCATCGCGGACGAACCCACGAGCGCGCTCGACGTGACCGTGCAGCGTCGCATCCTCGACCTGATCGACGACCTGCGCGCCGAGACCGGCACGGCGGTGCTGCTGGTGACCCACGACCTCGGCATCGCCGCCGACAGGGCCGATCGGGTGGTGGTTCTCCAGCACGGCCGCATCCAGGAACAGGGGGCCGCGCGCGACGTGCTCGCCCGTCCCACCCAGCCCTACACGCGCCAACTCCTGGCCGACGCGCCCTCCCTGGCGCGCGCCGCGCAGCGCCGGCCTCGCCCGGCCTCGACGCCCGGCGAGCCTGCGATCGTGGTGGAGGATCTCACCGTCGACTTCTCCGTGACGGGGGATCGCCGCGGCACCTTCCGGGCGCTCGACCGCATCGGCTTCTCGGTCGCAGCGGGCACGACCCACGCGCTCGTGGGCGAGTCCGGGTCGGGCAAGACCACGGCGAGCCGCACCGTGGTCGGCTTCCAGTCCCCCACGTCCGGGCGTGTGCAGGTGGCCGGCGCGGACGTCGCGTCGCTGCGGGGCGAGGCGCTGCGGCAATGGCGGCGCACCATCCAGCTGGTCTACCAGAACCCCTTCGCCTCCCTCGATCCGCGCCAGTCGATCCGCGCCATCGTCGAGGAACCTCTCCTCAACTTCGCACCCGTGCCGGCGGCCGACCGACGACGCAGGGCCGAGACGCTGCTCGAGCGTGTCGGTCTGCCGGGCGCGACCTTCGGCAGGCCGCCCGCGGCGCTGTCCGGCGGCCAGCGCCAGCGCGTGGCGATCGCCCGCGCCCTCGTGCTGGATCCGGCGATCCTCGTGCTCGACGAAGCGGTCTCGGCCCTGGACGTGACGGTCCAGGCCCAGATCCTCGCCCTGCTCGACGAACTGCAACGCGAACGTGGCCTGACCTACCTCTTCGTGTCCCACGACCTCGCCGTCGTCCGGCAGATCGCCGACACGGTGAGCGTCCTGCAGCAGGGCCGCATCGTGGAGAGCGGCCCGGTCCAGGACGTCTTCCTGCACCCCCTGACCGCCTACACCCGCGACCTCATCGACGCGGTCCCCGGGCGTCGCCTGCAAGCCGCCGAATGACGGCACCCGCCAAGGAAACAAGCCCATGACCCGCAAACGCCTCGGCTTCTTCACCCGCCTCCTCGACCAGGCCTCGGCCGGCGAACGCTACCGGCTCGCCGCGGAACAGATCGTCCACGCCGAACGCCACGGCTTCGAGAGCGCCTGGGTCGCGCAGCATCATTTCCACGAGAACGAGGGAGGGTTGCCGTCTCCCTTCCCGTTTCTCGCCTATGTAGCGGCGCGCACGTCGAGCATCCGGCTCGGCCCGGGCGTGGTCACGTTGCCGCTGGAGAACGCCATCCGCGTGGCGGAAGACGCAGTCGTGACCGACCTGCTCTCCGGCGGCCGCCTGGAACTGGGCGTGGGATCGGGGTCGACGCCGGCGACCTTCGAGGCCTTCGGCACCACCTCGGCGGTGCGGCGCGAGGTCTACGAGGAACGGCTCGCCACCCTCGTGGCGGCGCTGCGCGGCGACACGCTCGGCCATGACGAGAACCGGCTCTATCCGGCGGGCCAGCCGCTGGTGGATCGCATCTGGCAGGCGACCTTCTCCGTCCAGGGGGGCGCCCGGGCCGGCGAGGCCGGTGACGGACTGATGCTCTCGCGCACGCAGCCTCGAACGGCGGAAGCGCCCCTGGCCACGTTGGCCGAGATCCAGGATCCGATCGTCGATGCTTACCTGGAAGCCCTCCCGCCCGGGCGCGAGCCTCGCATCCTCGGCTCCCGCAGCCTGTTCGTCGCGGATGATCGCAAGGAAGCCCTGCGTCTCGCCGAAATCGGGCTCAACCGCGTGGCGAAGACGTTCGCCCGCACCGGGCATCGCCTGCGCGGCGACAGGATCGAGGACCTGATCGCCACGCTCGACGTCCACGTGGGCACGCCCGCCGACGTGATCGCCTCCCTTCAGGCGGACAAGACGCTGGAGCGCGTCACCGACCTCGTCTTCCAGGTGCACTCCGTCGATCCACCGCACCCCCTGATCCTGAGGTCCATCGAGCTCACGGCGAACGAGGTCGCCCCCGCGCTCGGTTGGACCCGCCCCTCCGCCGCCCGCCAGGACCGCAAGGTCGTGGGCCTTCGCTGAACGCCATCCACACGAGGACGTCCCCATGTCAGCCGCACCCGCCTCTCGCCCGATCCCGGCACCACCGGGAGCCCGCACCGATCTCGTCGACACGCTTGCCGGCATCGCCCCGGGATCGGCCCTCGAGCAGCTTCGGTCCCGCCGCCCGGTGGCACGCTTCCACACTCAGGAAAGCGAGGAGGCCTTGTTCGGGGCCTCCGCAGGGGGAGCCGTGACGCAGCAGGAACGGTCGGCCGTCGCCGCCTTCGTGACCGGCCTGCACGGCCAGGGGCCGCTGGCGCGCCACGCCCATGAAAGACTGGCCGCGCTGGATCCGGCCCTGTCGCTCGCGATCCGCCGGGAGATCGGCAGCGCGAGGGCAGAGGGCCCCTTCGGCCGTTATCCCGCGGGACCGCTTTCGGCCGAGGACACGGCCGGCCTCGTCTACGCCGTCGACGAGACCGGCAGGACCGCGCTCGGTCCCAAGCTCGCTGCGGCCCTGGAGCACGCCCACCTCCTGGTGTTTCGACCGCGCGAAGCCAGCCCGTCGGCGCTTCAGAGCCTGCTCGACGCAGGCTGGACCACGGATGCCGTGGTGACGCTCTCCCAGATCGTCGCCTTCCTCACCTTTCAGATCCGCGTCGTGGCCGGCCTCACCGTGCTGAACGCCCACCCCGCCGCGCAGGAGCCCCGCCCGTGACCGCCACCGCGATCGCCTATCCCGACAGCACGCCGCCGGTCGCCTTCACGCAGGCCCAGCTCGGCTGGATCCCCTGGCTCGAGCCGCCGGCCGAGGACGAGCTCACCGCGGTCCAGAAGGAGGGCCTCGTCGATACGGCGCGCGCCAAGTCTCCCTATTTCCGGCTGCTCGCCCGGGACCCCGCCATCCTCCGGTCGCGGACCCTCACCGACAAGGACATCTTCTACAACACGGACGCGGGACTGCCGCGCGCCGAGCGGGAGCTGGCGGCCGCTGCGACCTCCCGCTTCAACGGCTGCATCTTCTGCGCCTCCGTGCACGCCCGCTTCGCCACGACCTATTCCAAGCGGGGCGAAGACGTCGAGCGGCTGCTCGACGAGGGCGTGGACACCGACCTCGGCGAACGCTGGAACGCCATCGTCGAGGCGTCGGTCGCGCTCACCGCCACGCCGATCCGGTTTGGCGAGGAGCACGTCCTGAAGCTGCGCGGCGCCGGTCTCGACGACCTGGCGATCCTGGACGTGATCCAGTCCGCCGCCTTCTTCAACTGGGCCAATCGCCTGATGCTGAGCATCGGCGAGCCCACCGCCGCGGCCTGATCCGCCCGCTCAATCGGGGATGAACCCATGACCACCCTCAACGAGTATCTCGCCCAGAAGCGGCTGGCCTTCGAGGCGATCAAGGCGCGCGCCGCGGCACCGGACGCCGCGCCGCGTCCCTTCGGCGCGTCGGTCACGGCGGAAGGCCGCAGTGGCGTCCGCCGGATCCGCATCCGCGACTTCCAGGTCATCAGTGACAGCGGGCCGGAGTTCGCGGGATACGATCTCGGCCCGTCGAGCCCGGAGCTGCAACTGGGCGTGCTCGGCAGCTGCGTGACCCACATCACTCTCATCCAGGCCGCGGACCGCGGCGTGCCGCTCGAGTCCCTCACGGTCGACGTGACCGCCGAGATCGATCCGCGTGCCGGGAAGGCGGGCTTCGAGCACGTGCCGGTCTCGCCGCAGAACATCCGCTACACGATCAACATCGTGTCGACGGCCTCGGCCCAGGACATCGCCGGATTGCACGAGGCCGTGGAACGCGTGTGCCCGATCCTGAACCTGCTGAAGCACCCGCAGTCGATCCAGTCCGAGGTCCGACTGAGCACGTCCGACGCCGCCGCGGAGGCCGCGTGATGTCGGCGGCCATCGCACGCGCGGTCGACCGGCCGCCCGTCTCCGTGTCCGGCCTGGACCACGTCGTCCTGCGCGTCCGCGACCTCGACCGATCGGAAGCGCTGTTTCGCGCCCTTGGCTTCGCCCTCACGCCGCGCGGCTTCCACACGGGTCGAGGCAGTGCCAACCACACGACGCCGTTCCGGTCGGGAACATACATCGAGCTGATTCAGCTCCCGCCGGGCGACGATCAGTCGCCATTCGGCGCGCGCGAGGAGGGCCCGGTGGCCGTGGCCCTGCGCCCGCTGGACAGTCACGCCGTGCATCGCGAACTCGTTGAGCGGGGCTTCGACGTGCCCGAACCGCGCGACCTCGCCCGTGCGGTCGACACGCCGCAGGGCGCTCGCGAGGCTCGCTTCATCAACGTATCGCTGCCCGATCTCGGCCCCGCGGGACTGCGCCTCTTCGCCTGCCAGCACCTGACGCGGGACCTGGTGTGGCGCGAGGGCTGGCTCGACCACGCCAACGGCGCCCAGGGCGTGGAGCGGGTCATTCTGGTCGATCCCGACCCGCAGGCGGCTGGCGAGGCCCATGCGCGGGTCTTCGGGGCCGGCGCGGTGACCCATGACGCGCGCGGGCTCACGGTGCGGGTCGGATCGGAAGCGATCGAGGTCCTCACGCCGGAGGCCTTCGGAGCGGAGTTTCCCGGCGTGGCGCCGACGGCCGGCTTCGTGGGCCTCACGGTCCGGGTCGCCTCCGTGCCGGCGGCGGCGGCACGCCTCGCCGCGGCGGGAATCCCCCACATCCTCGTGGCCGGCGACCGGCTGGTGCTGCAGCCCGTGGACACGGGCGGCACCCTGCTGGAACTCGTCGGCGCCCCGGGTGCCTGGCTCGGCCTGCCCGCGCGTGAATCGCCGACGGTCGGGGAACTGGATCCGCCGGCGGCATGGTCGCTCCTGGCGCGGGGGCAGGCGGTTCTCGTGGACGTGCGCTCACCGGAGGAACTCACCTTCGTCGGGCGCGTGCCGGGCAGCATCAGCGTGCCATGGGCCACCGGCCGCACGCTCGTGCGCAACGAGGCGTTCACGGCCGATCTCGCGGCGGCCGTCTCGCCCGGGGCGAAGCTCCTGTTCCTGTGTCGCAGCGGCAAGCGCTCCCAGAGCGCCGCGGAGGCGGCCCTGAAGGCGGGCTTCACCGACGTTGCCAACGTCCTGGAAGGCTTCGAAGGCGATCTGGACGGCGAGGGGCGCCGCGGGCGGCGCAACGGCTGGCGCTTCCACGGCCTTCCCTGGGTTCAGGACTGACGTCAGTCCCACCGAACGCGAAGAGGCCCGGCGGTGGAGGCCGCCGGGCCCCACAGGGCGTTCTGAGCCTTGCCGTCTAGATGACGTAGTCGAACGCGCCGTAGGCGAAGTCGCTCAGGATCTGGTTCATGTCCCGCGAGGGTTCGCCGGACGTGCCGGCCGGGCCGACCGGTTTTGCCGGGACGCCGGCCACCGTCGTGTCGGGGGGCACCTCGCGCAGGACGACCGAGCCGGCGGCCACGAGCGAGCCGGCTCCGACCTCGATGTTGCCGAGGATCTTCGCGCCGGCCCCGATCAGGACTCCACGGCGGATCTTCGGATGCCGGTCGCCGGTGTCCTTGCCGGTTCCGCCCAGCGTCACGTTCTGCAGGATGGAGACGTCGTCCTCGATGACGCTGGTGGCGCCCACGACGAGGCCGGTGGCGTGGTCCAGGAAGATGCCGCGCCCAATGCGGGCGGCCGGGTGGATGTCGGTCTGGAACATGCGCGAGGACTGGCTTTGCGCGTAGAGCGCCAGGTCGGTCCGCCCCTGCGTCCAGAACCAGTGGGCGAAGCGGTGGGCCTGGATGGCGTGGAACCCCTTGAAGTAGAGGAAGGGCTCGATGAGGCGGTCGGCGGCGGGGTCACGCTCGATGACCGCCAGGATGTCCGCCCGCATCGCCGCGCCGATCCCGGGATCGGCGGCCAGCGCGCCCATGAACGCGTCGGCCAGGACCGGCTCGCGCAGGTCCCGGCCCGCGATACGCGATGCCACCCGGAAGGCCGTGGCGCTCTCGAAGTCCTCGCGCCCGAGGACCGCCGTCAGCATCAACGTGGCCAGGGCGGGCTCCCGCGCCAGGACGCTGCCGGCTTCGGTGCGCAGCACGCTCCACACGGTGTCTTCCCGAACGATGGGTCGTTGCACGTCGTCACCGCCTTTCCTGACCAGAGACATGCGCGGGGCCGGAGTCGACATGCGCGTGATCCTTGTTCTGGCTGCGCTTGGGCAGCCCTGTTTCGACAACGCGAAGTGTGGCCGGCCGGCCTTCGATCGGAAACGGGACTGGTCTTTTTAT
Source organism: uncultured Alsobacter sp. (assembly GCF_945952055.1). Taxonomy (GTDB): domain Bacteria; phylum Pseudomonadota; class Alphaproteobacteria; order Rhizobiales; family Beijerinckiaceae; genus Alsobacter. The sequence goes on along the minus strand of NZ_CAMFHB010000028.1, from coordinate 23,513 downwards.
TTTTCGGCCGCCTGGAGAACGAGCCTCTCGCCCGGTCGCGGCGAGAAGAATTTTCACCGCCCTGCGTCGACCGTGTGCGGTGGGCGTCGGAACCACTGGATCGCGCAGAGAATAACGGTCTTTTGCGCAGGCAAAATGAAGAAGAAAGTCTGCATTCCCATGAAAGATTGGAAAAAATCATTCCGGTTGACGCTGGTGGTCAGAATGTCAGTCTCGACGCGGACCCTCGGATGGGCCACCGGATGTCGGAGGAGCGTGATGTCGACTGTCAGTTTTCAACACAAACCGGCGGAGAGGGGTGCGATCACCTTGGGTTGGGTCGCCATGATCAGGGACCTCCTGGCCTTCATCGGAAATCGGGGCATGCCGACCACGGACGAGCCTGCGGCGGGGGTCGACACCGGATCCCCCCGGGATGACGACGGTGAGGAAGACGTTCTGGAGGCCTTCCACCCCATGCTGTTCGTCCACTACGCGTCGCCCCAGATCTGATCGCTCGGCATCGCCTCCAGTTCGCCATCGCCGCGCCACCGGTGGACGCCCGGCGCCATCGGCGCTAAGCGAAGCCGGAAGGGCCAGAGCCGGCCGGCATCAAGGTGAGGAGAGCGACCAATGGCGAAGCTTGCGTTCCAGCGCGACGCGAACCTGATCGGGGGCGAGTGGGTCGGGGCCGACGACGGCGGCACGATCGACGTGACGAACCCGGCCACCGGCGAGGTCATCGGATCCGTGCCGAAGTCCGGCGCCGCCGAGACGCGCCGCGCCATCGCGGCCGCGCAGAAGGCCTTCGAGGGCTGGAGCCGCACCACCGCCGCCGAGCGCGCCGAGAAGCTGCGCAAGCTCGCCGCTGCCATCGAGAAGAACAAGGAGGAGCTCGCGATCCTCCTCACCAGCGAGCAGGGCAAGCCGTTGGCCGAGGCGCGCGGCGAGGTCGGCATCTCGGCCGCCTACGTCCAGTGGTTCGCCGAGGAAGCCCGCCGCGTCTACGGCGACACGATCCCCTCGCCGTGGCCGGGCCGGCGCATCATCGTCACCAAGGAGCCGGTCGGCGTCATCGCGGCGATCACGCCGTGGAACTTCCCGTCCTCGATGCTGTCGCGCAAACTCGGCGCCGCGCTCGCGGCCGGCTGCACCGTGGTGACGAAGCCCGCCACGCAGACGCCCTATTCGGCGATCGCCTGGGGCCTCCTCGCCGAGGAAGCCGGAATCCCGCCGGGCGTCATCAACATCCTCACCGGGTCGGCCTCCGCCATCGGCGGCGAGCTCACCGCCAACCCGACCGTGAAGAAGATCACGTTCACCGGCTCCACCGAGGTCGGCAAGATGCTGATGGCCCAGGCCGCCGGCACCATGAAGCGCTGCTCGATGGAACTGGGCGGCAACGCGCCCTTCATCGTCTTCGACGACGCCGATCTCGACGCCGCGGTCGAGGGCGCGATGCAGTCCAAGTACCGCAACTCCGGCCAGACCTGCGTCTGCGCCAACCGCTTCCTGGTTCAGGCCGGCATCTACGACGCCTTCGCCGAGAAGTTCGCCGCCGCGGTGCGTGGGCTCAAGGTCGGCAACGGCCTGGAGGCCGGCACCGTGCAGGGCCCGCTGATCGACGAGAACGCCGTGAAGAAGGTCGAGGAGCACATCGCCGACGCGCTCGCCAAGGGCGCCAAGGTGGTGGCCGGCGGCAAGCGCCATCCTCTCGGCCGCTCCTTCTTCGAGCCGACCATCGTTTCCGGCGTGACGAGCGAGATGGCGGTGGCCCGCGAGGAGACCTTCGGCCCGCTCGCCCCGCTGTTCCGCTTCGACACCGAGGAACAGGCCATCGCCATGGCCAACGACACCGAGTTCGGGCTGGCGGCCTACGCCTTCACCCGCGACCTCGGCCGCGCCTTCCGCGTGATGGAGGGCCTGCAATACGGCCAGGTCGGCATCAACGCCGGCCTCATCACCACCGAGGTCGCCCCCTTCGGCGGCGTCAAGGAATCCGGCATGGGCCGCGAGGGCTCCAAGTACGGGCTCGATGACTACCTGAACATCAAGTACGGCTGCATAGGGCTTTGATCCCGGCCGCCTCTCCGCGTCCTGCCCGGGCCTGGCCCGGCCATGACCGCGGAGAGAGTCCTGCGCTCTGGAGTGGTGGTGCAGCCTCGCCACCACCACTCTCAATCCGTCAACCCTTTTCCGACGATTTCGCGCTAGCGTGCCGTCCTGGCGAGGACGGACGAGACGCGTGACGGAACAGAACGGAACTGGGGTCCAGGCGCTGCTGAACGCAGCCGCGGAGGCCAAGCGCAAGGGCGATCTCAAGCGCGCCTCGGAGCTGACCGCGCAGGCGCTGATCGAGCACAGGCGGACCGGCGAGGCCGTGCCGCGGATGATCCACTACGATCTCGGCGTTCTCCTCTACCAGCAGGGCCGGGTGTCGGAGGGCGAAGCGGTGGTGCGCACCGCACGCGAGCAGCGACCCAAGGATTTCGCGCTGGCCAACCTCCACGGCGTCCTGCTCAAGAGCCTCGGCCGCTTCGACGATGCCCTCGCAGCCCTGGCCGTCGCCGAGAAGCTGGAACCCAAGAACCTCTCGCCGGTGGTCAACCGGGGCAATATCTACATCCAGTTGCGCGAGGGCCGAAAGGCCGTCGAATGCTTCGCCAAGGTGGTGCGCCAGGAGCCGAAGTCGGCCGAGTACCATCGCCTGCTCGGCACCGCCTACCGGCTGTCCGGCGAGTTCGACAAGGCGATCCCGCGCTTCGAGACCGCGCTGAAGCTCAACCCGAACCAGACTTCGGTCTACCGCGAGCTCGCGGCGAGCTTCGACGAGTGGGGCCGCAGCGACGACGCCATGGCCACCCTCGAGAAGGGTGCGGCGGTATGCGGCCCCGTGGCCGAGATCATGGAGACGCAGGTCATCCTGCTGCGGCGCATGTCCCGGCGCGACGACGCCGAGGCGCTGCTGCACAAGCTCATCGCGCAGGACCCCAAGCAGGTGTGGATGCACCTGCAGCTCGCCCGCACGCTGGCGCCCGTCGACCGGGAGCGCGCCAACCAGGCCTTCGCCGCGGCCCTGCAGCTCGAGCCGCAGAACCCACGCGTGCTCGCCGAGTTCGCCGACAGCCTCGACCGCACCCGCGGCCCCCGCGAGCCGCAGAACATCGCCGCCGGCTACGAGCTGGCGCTGCGCCGCCTGCCGCTCGGCGGCAACTTCAAGCCCGATGCCAAGGCGTTGCGCAGCATCCTGATCCGCTCGGCCGACTACGACCGCGCCGCCGAACTCGGCGACTTCGACGAGCTCAGCCACTACTGGGCCTCGACCGGCGAGATCGCCGGCCTTCACCACATGATGCCGCAGGTGCGCACGCCGGAGCAGCGCCGCAGCCTCGTGAAGCATCACCGCACCTGGGGCAGGCGCATCGAGGCCATCGCCGACAAGACGCCGATCAAGCGCCCCGCCGTGCGCACGCGCCGCGCCAAGGTGCGTGTCGGCTTCATGTCGTCGGACCTGCGCGACCACCCGGTCGCCTATTTCGCCATCGACCTCCTGACGCGCTACGACCGGTCGCGGTTCGAGTTCTATGGCTACTCGTGGTCGACGAAGCCGACCGACGTGATCCAGGAGCGCATCGCCGCCGCCCTGGACGGCTTCCGGCTGAAGCCGCTCATCGGCGACCGCGCCGCCGCGCAGCTCATCGCCGACGACGACCTCGACATCCTGTTCGAACTCGGCGGCTCGACCGACATGAACAAGCTCGACGTGATGGCGTGGAAACCCGCGCCCCGCCAGGCGAGCTGGCTCGGCTATCCCCACTCGGCCGGGCTCGCCGCGATCGACCGCATCCTGGTCGATCCCTTCATCAACCCCGAGGACCCGGCGCTTCTCCTCGAGAAGCCGTTCCTCATGCCGCGCACCTGGGTGGCGCTCGACCAGCCGACCTTCAGCACGCTGCCGGCGATCGACCCGGTGACGCCGCAGGAGCGCACCGGGCGCGTCACCTTCGGCACCATGAACAACCCGTACAAGTATTCGATCGACGTGGTGACGCTGTGGGCCGAGGCGCTGAAGGCGGTGCCCGGATCGCGCTTCCTGTTCGTGCGGCCGGAGGGCGCCGTGCCCTCCTTCCGCAAGAACATGGAGGACCGCTTCGAGAGCCTCGGCGTGGCGCGCGACCGCATCGCCTACGTGCCCGTGCGCGGCGCCCACATGCCCTACTACAACGAGATTGACGTGGCGCTCGACACCTTCCCGCAGACGGGCGGCACCACCACCTGCGAGACGCTGTGGATGGGCGTGCCGGCCATCACGCTGGTGGGCGAGGCGTTCTACGAGCGGCTCTCCTATTCGAACCTCAGCAATGCGGGCCTGGGCGAGCTCTGCACCTTCGACAAGGCGAGCTACGCCGCCAAGGCCGCCGAGATCGCCGGGCGCACGGAGTGGCGCACGGAGCTGCGGCGCGGCATGCGCGAGCGGCTGCGCGCCCACCCGCTCGGCAACCCCGAACTCTTCGTGTCCGACTTCCAGGACACGCTGCTGCAATGGATGGACGAGCAGCCATGAGCCCAGCCACCGGCCGACACCCGGACCCCGGTTTCTGGCGCGGGCGACGCGTCCTCCTCACCGGCCACACCGGCTTCAAGGGGGCGTGGCTGGCCGTGATGCTGGATCGCCTCGGCGCGGCCGTGCACGGGCTGGCGCTGGATCCCGCACCCGGCGACGGCGCCTTCGTCCGTCTCGCCGTGGCGCCGCTGCTGGCCTCCGACAGCCGCATCGACATCCGCGACGCGCGAGCCACGGCCGAGGCGGTCCGTGCAGCCCGGCCCGGCATCGTCCTGCACCTCGCCGCCCAGGCCCTGGTCGGCGCCTCCTATGCCGATCCGGCGGGCACCTTCGCCACCAACGTGCAGGGCACCATCAACGTGCTGGAGCCGCTGCGCGGGCTCACAGGCTGCGAGGCCGCGGTGGTGGTGACGAGCGACAAGGTCTACCGCAACGACGGCACCGGCCGGCCCTTCCGCGAGAGCGATCCGCTGGGCGGGCACGACCCCTACAGCGCCTCCAAGGCGGCCTGCGAGATCGCGGTCGGGTCCTGGGCGGCCTCCTTCGGCCGTGAGCTGCCGCCGGTGGGCACGGGGCGCGCCGGCAACGTCATCGGTGGCGGCGATTTCGGTCCCGCCCGGCTCATCCCCGACCTCGTCCGCGCCGAGGCTGCCGGCGAGGCGCTGGTGGTGCGCCGTCCCGATGCGGCGCGGCCTTTCCAGCACGTGCTCGACGTGCTGGCCGGCTACCTGCTGCTCGCCGAGGATCTCGCGGCGAAGACCGACGCGCCGCGGGCCGTGAACTTCGGGCCGATCGAGCCCGAGCTCGCGGTGCGCGACCTGCTGGCGGCCTACGGCGCGGCCCGAGGCCGGCCGGTGCGCTGGAACGCGGCCGAGGGCCCGGTGATGGCCGAGGCGCCGCGCCTGGCCCTCGACAGCACGCTCGCACGCCAGGCGCTCGGCTGGTCGCCCCGCCTCGGCGGTCGCACGGGCCTCGCCGCCACGGCCGGCTGGTACGACGCCTGGGCAACCGGCGCCGACGTCGCCGCGCTCGCCCGCGCCCAGGTGGCGGAGGTGCTGGCATGATCCTCGAACCGACCCCTTTCGCGGGCCTCTTCGTCGTGCGCCAGGAGCGCTTCGTCGACGAGCGCGGTTTCTTCGCGCGCACCTGGTGCGGCGACGACTTCGCAAAGGCGGGCCGCCCCTTCGTCCCGGTTCAGACCAGCGTCTCCTTCTCCACCGCGCTGCACACGCTGCGCGGCATGCACTGGCAGGCCGACCCGCACGGCGAGACGAAGCTCGTGCGCGTCACCCGCGGCGCGGTCTTCGACGTCGCCATCGACCTGCGCCCCGGCTCGCCGACGCAGGGCCGCTGGCACGGCCTGCAGCTCGACGAGGACAACGGTGACGCCTTCCTCATCCCGCCGGGCTTCGCCCACGGGCTCCTGACGCTTGCCCCCGACACGGAGGTGCTCTACGCCATGGACGTGCCCTTCGTGGCGGGCGCGGCCCGGGGCGCGCGCTGGAACGATCCGGCCTTCGCCATCCACTGGCCCGCGCGTCCGGCGGTGATCGCCGCCAAGGACGAGGCCTGGGCGGACTGGCGGCCGTGACCGCGCGCGTCCTCGTCACCGGCGCCACCGGCTTCGTCACGCGCCACGCCTTGCCGGCGCTCGCCGGGGCGGACGTCGAGGTCCACGCGGTGGCGCGCCGCGCCGGCACCGGCGCCGCGGGCGTCACCTGGCACGAGGCCGACCTGCTCGACGGCGCGGCGACGAAGGTGCTCGTCACGGCGGTGCGCCCGACACACGTGCTGCACGGCGCTTGGTTCGTCGAGCACGGCGCCTTCTGGTCCTCGCCCGCCAATGCCGACTGGGTGGCGGCGACGCTCGCCCTCGCGCGCGCCGCCGGGGAGGCCGGTTGCGGCCGCTTCGTCGGCGTCGGCACCTGCGTCGAATACGACTGGACGGATGGCGGGCCGGACCTGCGCGCCGAGACCGACCCGGTGGCGCCCACCCACTTCTACGGCGTCGCCAAGGACGCCACCCGCAAGGTGCTGGAAGGCCTCGGCCGCGAGACCGGCATGGCGGTGGCCTGGGGCCGTCTGTTCCACCTCTTCGGCCCCGGCGAGACCCCCCGCCGGCTCGTCGCCTCCCTCTTCGCCGCGCTGCGCGACGGCCGCCCTGCGGAACTCGCCTCCGGCCGCCCGGTGCGCGACTTCCTCTGCACCGTCGAGGCCGGCCGCGCGCTCGCGGCCCTGTGCCTCTCCGGCGTGTCCGGCCCCGTGAACGTCGCCAGCGGCGACGGCATCGCCATCGCCGACCTCGCCCGCGCCATCGCCGCCCTCGCCGGACGTCCCGAGCTGCTGCGCCTGGGCGCGCGGCCCGACCCGGCAGGGGAGGCGCCGCGCATGGTCGCCGACGTGTCGCGCCTGCGCGACGAGGTGGGGTTCGTCCCCTCCGCCGCGCGCTACGACTGGCTGGCGCGGCTCTGGCACCAGCCGCCCGAGGCCGGCTGAGCGATCCTGCGTCCTTCGACAAGGCCGCTGCGCGGCCTGCTCAGGATGAGGACCTTTGTAAGTGCTTCAAAAACAACAATTCCCCTCATCCTGAGCAGCCGCCGCAGGCGGCGTGTCGAAGGACGCAGGATCATGCCGCGCTCAACCTGAAGCAGTCATCGCTGGGCCTCGCCGGCCATCAACGCGCGCCAAGCGTGTCTTGACATTGTCATGACATTTCCGATCTGATCGGGGTGACGGAGAGAACCCCGATGTCCAAGCCCGCCCGATCGGAAAAAGTCGACCTCCGGATCTCGCCCACCGCCAAGCTCGCCCTGCGCGAGGCCGCAGCCCTGCGCCACAAGACCGTCAGCGAGTTCGTGCTGGAGAGCGCTTTGGAGCGGGCCGAGCAGGTGCTGGCGGCGCAGACGACGGTGCGGCTCGACACGCAGGACTGGGAGGCTTTCGTCCAGGCGCTGGATGCCGAGCCGAAGGCCCTTGCGCCGAAGCTGGAGCGGCTGATGACCACGCGATCGGTGTTCGAGGACGGTCGCAGGCCGAAGGCGGTGGCCCGCAAGCGCTGACGGCGGCTCGAGCCCGTCATGACCCTCTCGATCGAGAAGCTGTCGGCCCGGCACGACACCGCCGCGTTCACCTGCGGCAACCCGGCCCTCGACGCGTACCTCGCTCGCCATGCCCAGGCCAACCAGGCGATGGGTGCGGCCCAGACCTATGTGGCGCTGGCGGACGGGACCACGGTGGTCGGCTACTTCAGCCTCGTCGTCGGATCGGTCCTCCACGAGGATGCGCCCGACCGTCTGGCCAAGGGGCTCGCCCGCCACCCCGTTCCGGTGATGGTCCTCGCGCGCCTCGCGGTCGCCCGGGACTGGCAGGGCCGCGGGCTCGGCGCGGGGCTCCTCAAGAACGCGCTGCAGCGCACGTCGAACGCCGCCGACATCGCCGGCATCCGCGCCGTCGTCGTCCACGCCAAGGACGACGACGCCGTCCGCTTCTACAAGGCCTACGGCTTCGCCCCCTGGCCAAGCCGTCCGCTGAGCCTGTACCTGCTGCTGAAGGATCTGAAACGGATCGTTTGAGGGGGCTCCAGGGACCTCTGTCCAGATCGCCTCAATCCCTCAGCGCGTCATGCCCGGGCTTGGCCCGGGCACCCACGAATTCGCGGTGGCCCCAGCAAAGTCGTGGATGGCCGGGCCGAGCCCGGCCAGGACGGCGGAGAGGTGGCGCCTCGCTGGAAAAAACCCTCGCTCGCTACTCCGCCCGCCACGGCGCGAGGTCCGCTTCGCCGCCGATGAGGGCGAGGCCCGCGGCGATCGACTCGAACTGGTCGCCGGAGACCAGGCGGTCCTCGCCGAAGCGGTCGGCGAAGAGCTTGCGGATGGCGGGGATGAAGGAGGTGCCGCCGGTGAGGAAGACCTTGTCGATGGCCTTGGCGTCGGTGCGCGCGGTGGCCAGCGCCTGGTCCACCGTCTCGGCGATGCGCCGGATGTCGTCGGCGATCCAGCTCTCGAACTCGGCCCTCGTGACCCTGGCCGAGATGTCCACGCCGCCCTCCTTGAAGGCGAAGGTGGTCTCGGCCTGCGCCGAGAGGGCGCGCTTGGCGTCGGATACGGCGCGGTAAAGGGCGAAGCCGAGGTCGTACTCGACGATCTCGATGAACTTCTCCAGCGCCTCGCGGCGGTCCGAGAAGCGCAGGAGGTCACGCAGCTCCTTCAGGTCACCGTTGGCCTTCATCATCGAGAGATGGTTCCAGCGCGCGAAGTTGGCGAAGAAATGCGCCGGGATCGGCAGCACCTTGCCGAAGCTCGAATAGTGCGAGTGCTTGCCGAGCACGGGCGAGACCACGTGGTCGAGGAAGCGGTAGTCGAAGGTGTCGCCGGCGATGCCGATGCCGGCGTGCCCGAGCGGGCGCGCGGTGCGGCCTTTCGCGCCGTGCTCGAAGCGCAGCACCGAGAAGTCGCTGGTGCCGCCGCCGAAGTCGGCCACCAGCACCGTCGCGTCCTTCTCGAGGGCGCGGGCGTAGAAGAACGCCGCGCCCACGGGCTCGTAGACATAGTCGGCCTGCTGCACGCCGAGCCGCTCCAGGGCGGCGCCGTAGCGGGCCATGGCCAGCGCGGGATCGGGGTTGCCGCCGGCAAAGCGCACCGGGCGGCCCATGATGAGGCGACCCGAAGCCGGATCAACGTCGAAGTGCTTGCGCACGGTGGCGAGGAAGGCCGCCAGCAGGTCCTCGAAGGTCATCTTGGTGCCGAAGATCCGCGTGTCGCGGAACGCGGAGCTGGCGGCGAAGCTCTTGAACGACTGGATGAAGCGCAGGCCCGACGTGCCGGTGAGGAAGGCATCGACCGCCCACGGCCCGCCGTCGTGGCGGATGGTGTTCACGCCGCGCACGCCTTCCTGCCAGTAGCAGAGCGCCGAGATGTAGGTGGTGAGCTCGTCCGCCCCGTGCGTGAAGCGCAGGACGCGGGCGGCTTCGCCGGGCTCCGCGACGGCGACGACCGTGTTGCTCGTGCCGAAGTCGATGCCGATGGAGGGGGCGTTGCGCCGCATGGTCGCGCTCCGGGGAGGGGAGCGCGGGCTTCTATACGCAGCGTGCGGCGCGCACAAGCGCGCCGCTGTCTTTTCGCGTCAGGCGGCGCGCTCGCACGCGCCGCTGGTGGTCGGGATCAAAGATGGATCAGCGAGGCGAGCGCAATCGCCACGTTGGCAGACAGCAGCGCGGCAATGGCCACAACGGCTCCACGCTCCTGCAGGCGCTCACGGCGCAGGGTTGCACAGTCTTCCTTGGTCATCGGGGAATGCTCCTTCAGCCCGGACCAATCGGCCCGGTGACCCCTAGGTAGTTATGCATCGCGGCCAATGCCAGACCGCGGATGCGATCTGTAATTTGCAATTCTGCAAGATCCAGCCGCCCGGCGAAGGCTCAGCCGCCGGAACGCTCGCCCGCCGCCGCCGTTCTGTCGCATCCGACGACACCCTTGCGGAGGTCAGCATGCACCAGCTCAACCCCACCGTCGAAGCCTGCATCCGCTCCTGCCTCGACTGCTATCGAACCTGCTTCGGCATGGCCATGGGCCACTGCCTGGAGATGGGCGGCAAGCACGCCGAACCCGCTCACCTGCGGCTCATGGTGAGCTGCTCGGAGGTGTGCCGCAGCGCCGCCCACCTCATGCTGGGCCGTACCGAGCACGGCAAGCACATCTGCCGGGAATGCGCCGAGATCTGCCGCGCCTGCGCCGCCGAGTGCGAGCGGGTGGGCGACATGGACGACTGCGTGGCCGCCTGCCGGGCCTGCGCAGAGGCCTGCGATCGCATGAACTGACAGGTTCGCCTGACATTGGCGACTGTCCATCCGGGTGGTAGTGTCCAGCCGGAGCGCGGCGGATGGCCCGCCGCGCCTGCCCGGGCAGGCCCATGCAAACGACGACGACCCAAGCGCTGCAGCCGTCCGCCGTCCTGGAGCTGCTGAAGCCGATCACCTGGTTTCCGCCCATGTGGGCGTTCCTGTGCGGGGTCATCTCCTCGGGCGTGCCGATCGCAGACAGATGGGGCACGGCGCTGGTGGGCATCGTGCTCGCCGGCCCGCTCGTCTGCGCCACCAGCCAGGCCGTCAACGACTGGTACGACCGCGAGGTCGACGCCATCAACGAGCCGAACCGCCCGATCCCCTCGGGCCGGATTCCCGGACGCTGGGGCCTGTACATCGCCATCGCCTGGACCGTGCTGTCGCTGCTCGTCGCCGCCTCGCTCGGCCGCTGGGTGCTGGGCGCCGCCGCGCTCGGCCTCGCGCTCGCCTGGGCCTACAGCGCCCCGCCGCTGCGCCTCAAGCAGAACGGCTGGCTGGGCTGCGCCGCCTGCGGCCTCTCCTACGAGGGCCTCGCCTGGATCACCGGCGCCGCGGTCATGCTGGGCGGCGCGCTGCCCGGCCCGCTGCCGCTCGCGCTGGCGCTCCTCTACAGCGTGGGCGCCCACGGCATCATGACGCTGAACGACTTCAAGGCCATCAAGGGCGACAGCGCCATGGGCATCCGCTCGCTTCCCGTGAGCCTCGGCCCCGACCGCGCCGCCGTCGTCGCCAGCGCCGTCATGGCCGCCCCGCAGGTGGTGGTGATCGCCATCCTGCTCGGCGAAGGCCGCCCCTGGCACGCCCTCGCCATCGCCGTGCTCCTGGTCGCCCAGCTCGTCATGATGCGCCGCTTCATCGCCGCCCCGGTCGAGCGGGCGCTCTGGTACAGCGGCTTCGGCGTGCCGCTGTTCGTCTCGGGCATGATGGTCAGCGCCTTCGCCGTGCGGACGCTGGGGTAGCCAGGGTCTTCGCGCCAGAAGCCTCGATCTCTCCGCGTCATGCCCGGGCTTGGCCCGGGCACCCACGACTTCGCTGGGGAAGGCGCGTCCTTCCCCGGCCAAGTCGTGGATGGCCGGGCCAGGCCCGGCCAGGACGGCTGAGGGAGTGGCGTGAACCGGAGAGCAGGGGGCGGCGGGGCAGGGCCCGTGCCCCCACCTCGACCTCCGCGGCCCCCGAGAAAAAATTCCACCACTCCGCTGTCGGATCGGGGCAGCATGGGCCGTCCTTTGCCCGAGCCCCGGAGCCTCCCCATGCTGTATGCGATCCTCTGCTACCACCAGGAAGACGTCGTCGGCTGCTGGTCGAAGGAGCACGAGGACGCGGTGATGGAGAAGCTCCACGCCGTGCAGGAGCGCTTCGCCCGCGATGGCCGGCTCGGCCCCGTGGCGCGCCTCCTGCCCACCACGGCCGCGACCACGCTGCGCAAGGACCGCGAGCCGCCGCTGGTGCTCGACGGGCCCTTCGCCGAAACCAAGGAGCAGCTGCTCGGCTTCTACGTGGTCGACGTCGAGAACCTCGACCACGCGCTCGATTTCGCCAAGGAGCTCGGCAAGGTGAACCCGGGCGGCTCCTACGAGCTGCGGCCGCTCTCGCTCTTCTTCCCGGGAGCGCTGAAGGCATGAGCGAGCTCGCCTGGATCGAGGCCGCGCTCACCTCCGCCCGCCCGCAGGCGGTCGGCGCGCTGCTGCGCTACTTCCGCGACCTCGACACGGCCGAGGAGGCCTTCCAGGAAGCCTGCCTGCGCGCGCTGAAGACCTGGCCGGTCAACGGCCCGCCGCGCGATCCCGCCGCCTGGCTCGTTTTCGTCGGCCGCAACGCCGGCGTCGACGCGGTGCGCAAGCGCATCCGCACCACCGAGCTGCCGTCGGAGGAGGTGCTCTCCGATCTCGACGACGCCGAGGCCTCCATGGCCGACCGCCTCGACGGCTCGCACTACCGCGACGACGTGCTGCGCCTGCTTTTCATCTGCTGCCACCCGGGCCTGCCGGCCACCCAGCAGATCGCGCTGGCGCTGCGCATCGTCTCCGGCTTGAGCGTGCGCCAGATCGCCCGCGCCTTCCTCGTCGGCGAGGCGGCGATGGAGCAGCGCATCACCCGCGCCAAGGCGCGCATCGCCGCCGACACGGTGCCCTTCGAGGCGCCCGGTCCCGTGGAGCGCGCCGAGCGCCTCGGCACGGTCGCGGCCATGCTCTACCTCGTCTTCAACGAGGGCTATTCGGCCGGCGCAACCGATGGCGACCGCTTCGCGCTGTGCGAGGAGGCGATCCGCCTCGGCCGCCTGCTGCTGCGCCTCTTTCCGGCCGAGCCCGAGATCATGGGCCTGCTCGCCCTCATGCTGCTGCAGCACGCCCGCGCCCCGGCCCGCTTCGCCCCCGACGGCACCGCCGTGCTCCTCGACCAGCAGGACCGCGGCCGCTGGAACCGCCGCCTCATCGCCGAGGGCACCGCGCTCCTCGAAAAGGCCATGCGCCACGCCGCGCCCGGCGCCTACCAGGTCCAGGCCGCCATCGCCGCGCTGCACTCCGGCGCCGCCACCCCCGCCGACACCGACTGGGCCCAGATCGACCTCCTCTACGCCACCCTCGAACGCCTCCAGCCCTCGCCCGTGGTGACCCTGAATCGCGCCGTCGCCGTGTCGAAGACACGGGGCGCGGCGGCCGCGCTGGAGCTGGTGGAGCCGCTGGCAAGACCGCTCGCCGGCTACTTCTCCTTCCACGGCCTGCGCGGCGCCCTGCTGCTGCAACTCGAGCGCCACGGCGAAGCCCGCGAAGCCTTCGACCGCGCCATCGCGCTCGCCAACACCCCGGCCGAGGCCGCCCACATCCGCATGCACCTGGACCGGCTGCAGGAGGAGAGTGCGGTGAGGGGGTAGGGGACCTGTCCAGCTCAGCCTCCAGCCTTCCTTCTCACTCACTCGCACTCTCTTTCTCACTCTCTCTCTCCCTCTCTCCACCTCTCGGCGTCATCCCCGGGCTTGGCCCGGGGACCCACGACTTCGTGCTGGGGCAGGGCGCTCTTCCCCCGCAAAGTCGTGGATGGCCGGGCCGGAGCCCGGCCATGACGCGGAGAGATGGAGCAGGGCTGGACAGCGATCGATGCTGCGGACTTCGCGAGCCGCCGGGCGTGTGTTGCACCCCCACCCGGGCGAACCCGCCCTTTCATCCATCGTCCCAGAACGATACCGTCCGGCAGAGCCGAATCCGGAGTCGCGCCGTGACCCTTCCCGCTGCCTTCAAGGGCCGCCTGTCCCTGCCCGCCATCGCCGCGCCCATGTTCCTGGTGTCGGGGCCGGACCTCGTGGTCGAGACCTGCCGGGCGGGGATCGTCGGCACCTTTCCCTCGCTGAACCAGCGCTCCAACCAGGGCTACCGCGACTGGCTTGCCGAGATCGAGGAGCGGCTCGCGGTGCCCTCCGACGCGGGCGGGCACCTGCCGGCGCCCTTCGGCATCAACCTCATCGCCCACAAGAGCAATGTCCGCCTGCAGGAGGACCTGAAGGCGACCGTCGACAAGCAGGTGCCGCTCGTCATCACCTCGCTCGGCGCGGTGCAGGAGGTGGTCGACGCGGTGCACTCCTATGGCGGGCTCGTGTTCCACGACGTGATCAGCGTGCGCCACGCGCAGAAGGCGGCGGCCGCGGGGGCCGACGGCATCATCGCGGTGGCGGCCGGCGCCGGCGGGCACGGCGGCACGCTGTCGCCCTTCGCCATCGTGCCGGAGATCCGCCGCGTGTTTGGCGGCACCATCGTGCTCTCCGGCGCCATCTCCACCGGCGGCCACATCGCGGCGGCGCGCGCCATCGGCGCCGATCTCGCCTATCTCGGCACGCGCTTCATCGCCACGCGCGAGAGCATGGCGCCGCAGGGCTACAAGGAGATGATCGTCGGCGCGCACGCCTCCGACATCCTCTACACGCCCGCCATCAGCGGCGTGAACGCCAACTTCCTGCGCCCCTCGATCGTGGCCGCGGGCCTCGACCCGGACAACCTCGTCGGCCACGGCAAGATGGACCTCAACAACGAGGCCAAGGCCTGGAAGACCGTGTGGTCGGCGGGCCACGGCGTCGGCAGCATCGAGGACATTCCCTCCACGGCCGAGCTCTGCGAGCGGCTGAAGGAAGAATACGACGCCGCCGTGGCCGGGATCGCCCGGTGAGCGCCGCCATCCGGGAGCGGGACGCGGAACTGCTGTCGGGTCCGCGCGACCCGCTGGAGGTGCTCGCCTCCGTCTTCGGCCACCGCGCCTTCCGCGGCAAGCAGGAGGAGGTGGTGCGCCACGTGGTCGCCGGCGGCGACGCGGTGGTGCTGTTTCCGACCGGCGCCGGCAAGTCGATCTGCTACCAGGTGCCGGCGCTGTGCCGCCCCGGCACGGCCATCGTCGTCTCGCCGCTCATCGCGCTCATGCGCGACCAGGTGGAGGCGCTGCGCCAGGCCGGCGTGCGCGCTACCGCGCTCAACTCGACGCTCTCGGGCGACGAGGCCTTCCGCGTGCGCCTCGACCTGCGCGAAGGCCTGCTCGACCTCCTCTACGTCACGCCCGAGCGCCTGCTCTCGGAGGGCTTCCTCGACCTGCTCTCCCAGGTGAAGATCGCGCTCTTCGCCATCGACGAGGCGCATTGCGTGAGCCAGTGGGGCCACGACTTCCGCCCCGAATACATGGCGCTGTCGGTGCTGCGCGAGCGCTTCCCCGGCGTGCCGCGCATCGCGCTCACCGCCACGGCCGACCTGCAGACCCGCGCCGACCTCCTGGTTCGCCTGGAGATGGAGGACGCGGCGGTCTACACCACCAGCGCCGACCGGCCGAACATCCGCTACGCCATCGTCCAGAAGGACAATCCGCGCCGCCAGCTGCTGGCCTTCCTGCGCCGCCACCAGGGCTCCAGCGGCATCGTCTATTGCCTGAGCCGCCGCAAGGTGGAGGAGACCGCGACCTTCCTCGAGGACAACGGCATCCGCGCGCTGCCCTACCATGCCGGCCTCGACCGCGCGGTGCGCGATGCCAACCAGGACGCCTTCCTGAAGGAGGAGGGGCTGGTGCTGGTGGCGACGATCGCCTTCGGCATGGGGATCGACAAGCCGGACGTGCGCTTCGTCGCCCATCTCGATCTGCCCTCCAGCGTCGAGGCCTACTACCAGGAGACGGGCCGGGCCGGGCGCGACGGCCTGCCCTCCGAGGCCTGGATGGCCTACGGCCTCTCCGACATGGCGCTGCGCGGCCGCATGATCGACGAGCGCGAGGCCCCCGACGACGTCAAGCGCATCGAGCGCGCCAAGCTCGGCGCCCTGCTCGGCGTGTGCGAGACGGCCGGCTGCCGCCGCCAGGCCCTGCTCGCCTATTTCGGCGAGCGCCACCCCGGCCAGTGCGGCAACTGCGACACCTGCGAGGCCCCGGTCGACACCTGGGACGGCACCGTCGCCGCCCAGAAGATCCTCTCCGCCATGGTGCGCACCGGCCAGCGCTACGGCGCCGGCCACGTCATCGACGTGCTGCGCGGCGAGACGACCGAGAAGGTCACCCGCGCCGGCCACGACCGCCTGCCCACCTTCGGCGTCGGCAAGGACATCGAGCCCCGCGTCTGGCAATCCGCCATCCGCCAGCTCGTCGCCGCCGGCATCGTCCGCGTCGACCACGACGAACACGGCGCCCTCGTCGCCACCGAGGAAGCCCGCGCGGTGCTGAAGGGCGACCACCCCATCCGCTTCCGCCGCGACCGCGTGTTCAAGGCCACCGAAGGCCGGGGCAGGGGCGGCTCATCGGCCCCCGTCGCCGATCTCTCGGCCGACGAGCAGGCCCTCTTCGAGGCGCTGCGCGCCGAGCGCCTCAAGCTCGCCCGCGAGCAGGGCGTGCCGCCCTACGTCGTGTTCCACGACACGACCCTGCGCGAGATGGCCCGACTGCGGCCAATGGACCTCGACACGCTGGGGCGCGTGCCCGGGGTGGGCGAGGCGAAGCTGCGACGGTATGGGGATGCGATGCTGGAGGTGATTTATCGGGGGGTGGGGGGATAGGCGCGGGCGGGAACAGAAGGGCTGCTTTTGGCCCAAAGCGGACATTAGAAGCCGTGGTCAGGATCGCGTTATTCGAATAAGCTTCTGAATAATATCATATTAAGCAAAAAATTCGGGAATCTACTCACGGTGTTTCGGGTCGGAAAGGGCCAATTCGCCTATTTCAAATAACCAAGGCGAAGGCTTATAAATCAGCGCTCCCCAAGCACTGACTGGGATTAAAATTCCTGCTCTACTGAGAGATGCGCAAAGAGGCGCAACTTGGTCGCCATCATACCCGCCTTCATTTAGGCTGGAGACAAATGACTTCCAAAATAAATCCACGTATTCAGCCTTTTTGTCCTCGTCTGTATTTACAGGAAGCGAGTCCGAGAGTCGATATGCTGTGCCGAGCGCGATAATCTCGTCGCGTGACAAAGATTCAAGTACTCTAGCCCACCTACGAAAATTGTCGCCATCGAGTGCTCTGTTGCGCTTGAGCCCTAATATCACCTTCGCAATTAGTCGTAGATTGTCCCATGCGCAGCCGTCGTCGACTGCTTTGCTGAAGCATAAAATAATCTCTATAAGGGGATCTACATCGTGTTCATCGAACTGAATTCCGGTGCGCTGACCGCTAGACAATTCTTCAATAAGTAACTGAGCGGCTTCTCTCCGACGCCGTTCAACATAATTATCTACTATCTTAGCTAGGCTTGCACCCCCTGGTACAGCGTAGGGTAGTGCTGAGAGAACGTCAGCAGCGATCGCCGCCCCGAAAGGAAGCCTATCTCCTAATTTTCGACCGTCGGGTTCCATCTTCAGCTTCCAACGTTTAAAGGCGGGAGTAACATTCAAGATGCGCAAGATGGATAGCTGATACAAGCAGAGTTGCAGTTCACTGGGGCGCCGGTCGAACTTCCGCTTCCGGCGCAAGGCGGACATTGTAAGCTCCCTTGTTGGCGCGTGAAAATCCTCCACTAGTTCACTGCCGGCGCGAGACTATGCGCAGCACCACCGCACTAGTGCCCTGCCACTCCCCCTCTTCCCCGCCACTCCCACTCCTGTAAGCTCACGCCGGCACACATCGGGGAGAGCATGGCGACCACCTTAGCCGCGCGGCGCACCAAGGGGTCTCGGGCCCCTGTCACCAGCTTCGAACTGCTGTTCGATCTCGTCTATGTCTTCGCCATTACGCAGGTGTCGCACACGCTGCTGGCCTCGCTGACGCCGGAGGGGGCGCTGCAGTCGCTGGTGCTGTGGCTCGCGGTGTGGCTGGGCTGGCAGTACACGTGCTGGTTCACGAACTGGTTCAACCCGGACAATCCGAAGGTGCGGCTGACACTGGCGGTGACCATGTTGGCGGCGCTGGTCATGGCGGTCGCGTTGCCCAAGGCCTTCGCGGATCAGGGGCTCGTCTTCGCTGTCGCCTATGCGGGCATGCAGGTGTCGCGGGCGGCGGTCGCGGTCTGGCTCATGCAGCCCGACGATCCGCTACGCGATAACTACCGGCGGATCCTGGGCTGGAGCGGCATCGCCGCGGTCCTCTGGATTGCCGGGGCCTTCGCGGTCGGCCCGCTGCGGCTCGTGCTGTGGATCCTCGCCATCGCCTGCGAGCAGGGGGCGCCGGCCTTCGGCTTCTGGCTGCCGGGGCTTGGCCGGTCGAGGACGTCGGACTGGACGATCGACGGCGGGCATCTCGCCGAGCGCTGCCAGCTCGTCGTCATCGTCGCGCTGGGCGAAGCCATCATGATGACCGGCGCGCCGCTGGCCGCAGACGGCCTCGGGCACGTGCCGGAGTTCATTGCCTTCACGGTCGCCTTCGTCGGCAGCATCACGCTGTGGTGGGTCTATTTCGACACGGGGAGCGCGCGCGTCAGCCACGCCATCGAGTCCGCGGCCGATCCGGGGCGGATCGGGTCCCTCTACCACTACCTGCACGCCCTGCTCGTGGGCGGCATCATCGTGGCCGCCGTGGGCAACGATCTGACCATCGCCCACCCCGACCAACGGGTCCAGGCGCCCGCCGCCGCCGTGCTCATCGGCGGGGCGGCGGCCTACGTGCTCGGCAACGGGCTCCTGAAGCGCATCGCCTTCGGCCGCTTCCCGCTGTCGCACGTCGTCGGCCTGCGCTCTTTTCGGTGCTCTGGCCGCTCGCCTTCCTGACAGATCACCTGATGGTGCTGGGGCTCGCCAACGCGGCCCTCATTCTCGTCGCGGTGTGGGAGCGGCGCTCGCGTCGCCACGACCACGGTCACGGAGCCGCCTAGCGTCACACCGCGAACGCAGCATCGGCCGCCGTCATGCTGGCCGCCGGGATGCAGGAGGAGGGCACGCTGCGGCGCTTCGCGATCCATCCCAACCTGTCGCCGGAGCCGCGCACCTGCCGCCTTTTCGCAGCGGTGCGCTAGGCCCGGCTGCGACCGATGGACCTCGACGCGCTCGGGCACGTGCCGGGCGTGTCCAGCAGCCTGTGCCAGCTCGCCTGCCATGGCGCGTGGCATGCTCGTTGCACATCACCGGACCGGAGAAAGATCGGTGCGACGGTGATACCGTATCGCCTTCTTCATCAATCGGCGCGGCAAGGGGCCAACCAGCCGTGCGCATGGGAAATGCCCGACACGAACAGCGACAAGAGGGAAACGGCGTCATGCCGGTGTTTGCCCCTTGTCGGAGCGCTGCCTGGAGAACCGGAACGAAGGGGGTGCCGGTCGCTCCGCGTATCCTGACCCCCCGGCTGGACGGAGACGTTCCATGATGGTCTTGAGTGGCTTGAAGCGAGGCATTCTGCTGCTGACCGCGGCAGGGCTCGCCGCAATCCCGGCGGTGGCGCTAGCGCAGGTGCCTGGGCCCGACACGCTGGTGTTGGCCGGCGGCACGGATGCGAGCACGCTCGATCCTGACGACATCACGTCGCGCGACACGGCCAATATCGCCCAGCACATCTGGGGTTCGCTGCTGCAGATCTCGGACTCGGGAAAGATCGAGCCCTACTTCGCGCAGTCCTATTCGGAATCGGCGGACGGCAAGACGCTGACGTTCAAGCTGCATCCTGGACTGACCTGCCACGACGGCGAACCGCTGACCGCCGAGGACGTGGTCTACACCTTCAAGCGCGCCAAGGACCCGGACCTCAAGTTCACGGGGAGCACGCCGGGTTTCGTGTTCGAATCCCTGGGCTACAAGGACGCCCGCGTCGTCGACGAGTTGACCGCCGAAATCATCATCGACAAGTACAACCCCATCGCCTTCGGAATGATCTCGGAAGTCCTGCTGATGTGCAAGGACTCCTACTCGAAGATGACCAAGGAACAGGCCGCGCAGAAGCCGATCGGCTCGGGCCCGTACAAGTTCGTCGAATGGGTGAAGTCCGACCGGATCGTCCTGGAGAAGAACCCGAACTTCAAGCTCCACCCGGTCAACTTCGACAAGGTGATCTGGCGCGTCATTCCGGAGGCGACGACCCGTACGGCCGAGCTCCTGGCCGGCAATGTCGACATCATCACCAACGTCGCCCCCGACCAGATCCCCACGGTCAACAAGAGCGCCAAGGCGAAGGTCGCGGCCGTCAGCGGCACGCGCCGCATGTATATCGGCTTCAATCAGAAGGACGTGTTCGCCAACGTTCCCGGCGGCAAGGAAATCCGGGATCCGAAGGTCCGGCGTGCCCTGCAGTATGCCGTCGACGTTCCCGCCATCTGCGAGCAGCTGCTCAACACGCCCTGCAAGCGTGCGACCGGCCTCGTCAATGCGCCGAACGACAATCCCGACCTGCAGCCCTATCCCTACGATCCGAAGATGGCCGAGAAGCTGCTCGACGAAGCGGGCTACCCCCGCAAGAACGGCGTCCGGTTCGAGATCACCATGCAGGCGCCGCGCGGCCGTTACCTGAACGACGCGAACGTGGCCCTGGCCGTCGGCCAGTATCTCACGGACGTGGGCGTGAAGACCAAGGTGGACCTGATGGAGTGGGCGTCGGTCTATGTCCCGCTGACCCGCAAGAAGGAAGCCGGACCGCTGTTCTTCCTCGGCAGCGGCGGCGGGACCTGGAACGCCCTCTACGACATGGCCGACCTGTCGACGCCGAACGCCGGCACGAACTACACCAACTGGGACGACCCGGAATTCTTCGACGGCTGGGCCGACTTCGCGACCAAGAAGCCGGTCGAGGAGCAGCGCAAGACGATCAACCGCATGCTCAAGGTCTTCTATGACAAGGGGCCGTGGCTGCTGATGTACTTCCAGCCTGACTTCTACGGCGTCAGCAACCGCATCGCATGGTCGCCTCGCCGCGACGAGCGCATCTACATCAACGATGCCAAGCTGAAATGATCAGTGCAGGTTCGGCTCCGCGATCCTTTAGTGTCGTGGGGCCGAACCTGCGTCATGCCGTCGCCCGGCTCCCGCATCGCCAAATTGGACGGTTTCCGGCGCGCGTGACAGTCGCGCCCCGTTCCCCTTCCCCGCCAACCCTGCGCCTGTAAGCTCACGCCGGCACACACCGGGAGACCATGGCGACCACCGTTGCCGTGAGGCGCACCAGGGGTCTTGGGCCCTCGTCACCGGCTTCGAACGGCTGTTCGCCCTCGTCTATGTCTTCGCCGTCAAGTGGGTCGCGCAAGCTGTGCGACGGGTGAGTGGCCCGTCGGGCGGTGCGATCGGGCGCGAGGGCCATGGTGTCAGCGTGATCGCCTGCCCCAGCTGACCACCACGAGTTCCTCGCACAGCTTCAGCACGCTCTATACAATCCCGCTGAAATGATTCCACGACTAGTCGCCCCAATCACTCGCTCATGAACGTCGCAGGGAAGAGAAGAGAGCGACGAGTACCGGCAAGAGCGGCAACTGATCAATCATTCGTCTCGCAGACCCCGCGGCATTGAATCCGAAGTACGGTCGTTGCGCATACGCCAATCTCGGAAATGACAAATGTTATTTCAAGCGCCAATATACAGCCCTCGGCTGTGTAACGGATTTTTTGCAACCTTCGTCTAAGCAGTCCTACGGACTCATGGTGGAGAGAGGCTTTTCCCGATGCTCGATCGTTTGAACGTTTTGCAGAAATTGATTGCCGCGTTCGGCCTGGTGATCCTGATTGCCGCCGGCGCCGGCGTGTACAGCTACACGCGGCTGGCCGTGGTGCAGCAGACCAGCCAGTGGACCGAGCACACCTACAGGGTGCTGGACACCACCGCCGGCATGCTGGCGGGCATGGTCGACCAGGAGACGGGCCTGCGGGGCTATCTGATCGACGGGCAGGAGAAGTTCCTTGAGCCGTACAAGAGCGGTGCCTTGAAGTTCCAGGAGGCGCTCAAGCGGGCGCGCGAGCTCACCTCCGACAACGCCGCGCAGCAGACGCGCCTCGGCGATCTCGAACGGATCGCCATGGGGTGGAAGGTCGAGCACGCCGACAAGGCGATCGCGCTCACCGCCGTGCCGGCCACGCGGGAGCAGGGCCAGAAGCTCGAGAGCTCCGGCGCGGGCAAGAGCCGCTTCGACGCCTTCCGCGCCAAGCTGAAGGAGATCGAGGACACCGAGCGCTCCTTGCTCGGCGCCCGCAGCGAGGCGCAGGCCAGCGCCATCACGAGCTCGACGATCGCCACCATTCTCGGCATCGCCGGCGCCATCGCGGCGGCGGTGGTGAGCGGCCTGGCGCTGGCGCGCAGCATCGCGACGCCGGCAGCCGCGCTCGCCGAGACGATGGGCGACATCACGCGGGGCAACCTCGCCGCCAAGGTTCCCTTCCAGAAGCGCGACGACGAGATCGGCCTGATGGCCAAGTCGCTCGAGGAGCTGCGCCGCCAGGCCGAACTGGCGGAGGAGCATCGCACCCAGGCGGCCGCCCTGCAGGAGCGCAGCCGCCGGGAGGCCATGCAGGCCGTGGTCGACAAGGTCGGCACGGTCGTCGCCGCCGCGAGCCGCGGGGACTACTCGGCCCGCGTCGCCGTGTCCGACGCGGACCAGGAGATCCGGCCGCTGCTGGAGGGCATCAACAACATCAACGCCATGGTCGATGGGGCCACGTCGGACATCCTGCAGCTCGCCAACAAGCTCGCGGCGGGCGACCTGACGAGCCAGATCACGGCGTCGCACCAGGGCCGCTTCGGCGAGCTCACCGGAGCGCTCAACGACACCGTGAGCCGCCTCGCCGAGACGGTCACGACGATCCAGGCGACGGCGCGCGACGTGAACGCCGCCGCGCAGGAGATCACCACCGGCGCCAACGACCTGTCGAGCCGCACGGAACAGCAGGCCTCCTCGCTGGAGGAGACCGCCGCGACCACCGAGCAGCTGGCGGCGTCGGTGAAGGCGTCGGCCCATTCCTCGCGCCAGGCGGTGGACCTCGCCGAGCAGGCCATGGGCGTCGCCCGTGACGGCGGCTCGATCGTCAGCCGCGCCGTCGAGGCCATGGCCCGCATCGAGACGGCGAGCCAGAAGATCTCCGACATCACGGGCGTGATCGACGAGATCGCCTTCCAGACGAACCTGCTGGCCCTCAACGCCGCGGTCGAGGCGGCCCGCGCCGGCGACGCCGGCAAGGGCTTCGCCGTGGTCGCCTCCGAGGTGCGCACGCTGGCGCAGCGCTCCAGCGAGGCCGCCAAGGAGATCACCGGGCTCATCAACGCCTCGGTGACCGAGGTGGGCCAGGGCGTGGAACTCGTCCGCTCCGCCGGCGATGCGCTGGGCAAGATCGTCGACTCCTCGCAGCGCGTCACGGCGACCGTCACGGAGATCTCGGCCGCCTCCGGCGAGCAGGCCAACGGCATCGACGAGATGAGCCAGGCCGTCGCCCACATGGACGAGATGACCCAGCAGAACGCGGCGCTCGCCGAGGAAAGCGCGGCCTCCGCCAACTCGCTGACCGACCAGATCGGCCGCCTCAACGAGCTCGTGGCGCAGTTCCGGGTGCGGGGCGGGCACGCCGCGGCTCCCACCGTGCCGCATCGCCTGCGCGAGCAGGCGGCAGCGGCCTTCGCGGCCCCGAAGGCCCCGCGCGCCGCGGCCCGGCCCGAGCGGCCCGTGAAGGCGCCGGCCCGCAAGGTTGCCGCCGGTGGCGGTGCCGCAGCCCAGTGGGACGAGTTCTGAGCCTCCCCAGGCCTGTCTCTTATACACATCTCCGAGCCCACGAGACAAGAGGCAATCCC
>NZ_CAMFHB010000027.1 GCF_945952055.1 uncultured Alsobacter sp. | reverse complement strand
TCGACGCTGCCGGACAGAGACGCAGCGAACGGCCACGCGCGCCTTGCAGAGCGAGCCGGCTTTGTCCCCGAGAGCGGCACGGCCCCCGATCCGCACCGAAAATTATTGTAGCATCTGAAATAATGAACTTCGAAATGGCCTGATTATCGTCATCCCGGGAATGGACCACCTTGAGCGTCAGGCGAGCGATGGGCTCGCCCTTCCAGGAGGATTGGCCATGTCTCGCATTCCCACCCCCGCCACCATCACGGACGCTCCCGAGGCTTCGCGTCCGCTGCTCGAAGCCGTGAAGAAGCAGATCGGCTCGGTGCCGAACCTGTTCCGGCTCGTGGCCCAGAGCCCGGCGTCGCTCGAAGGGTACCTCGGCCTCAACACGGCCCTCGAAAAGGGCACGCTGCCGGCCGCGACCCGCGAGCGGATCGCACTGGCGGTCGCCCAGGTGAACGGCTGCAGCTACTGCCTGTCCGCCCATACCCATATCGGCAAGACCTTCGCCCACCTCGACGACGCCGAGATCGCGGCCAACCGGGCCGGGGGCTCGACGGACCCGAAGGCCGACGCCGCCGTGCGCTTCGCGGTGAAGGTCGCGCTGGAGCGCGGTCATGTCTCGGAGAGCGATCTCGCGGCCCTGAAGCTTGCCGGTTACTCGGACGCGCAGGCCATCGAAGTGGTCCTGCACGTCGCCCTCAACACGTGGACCAACTACGTCAACGAGGTCTTCAAGACCGACATCGACTTCCCGGTCGTCGCGGCCCGTGCGGCCTGATGCTCCTGCGGCCACTCCCACCGTCCTGACAGAAGGATCATCCCCATGACGCTTCCGACATGGAGGGCCGCAGCCGTGATCGGCGCCGCCCTGACAACTGCTGCCTTCGCATCCGTCGGCCCGGCACGGGCCGACACCCCGTCGAAGCCGATCACCACGCCCGTCGCGCCCACGCATGTGCGCTACGGCAGCCTGCCCGTCGACGGTCTCTCCATCGCCTACCGCGAGGCCGGCAGGGTCGAAGCCCCCAAGCTCGTGCTGCTTTCCGGATTTCCGGCCTCCTCGCACCAGTACCGCGACCTCGTGCGGCTGCTGGCCGACCGCTTCCACGTGCTGGCGCCGGACTACCAGGGCTTCGGGTCGAGCGACATGCCGGACCCGGCACGTTACGCCTACACCTTCGACGCACTCTCGGTGACCATGGAGAAGTTCCTGGCCGCCAAGGGCTTCGATCACTACGGCCTGTACGCGCAGGATTACGGCGGCCCGGTCGGCTTCCGCATCGTGGGGCGCAATCCCAAGGCTCTGGACTGGCTGATCATCCAGAACACCAACGCCTACGAGGAGGGCTTCACCCAGGTCTGGGACGGACTGCGCGGTGCGCTGTGGAAGAACCGCTCGCCGGAGACGGAAAAGCCCCTCGAGGCCTTCCTGACCCGCGATGCCATCAAGGGCATCTACCTGCACGGGGCCGCCCATCCCGAACTGATCAGCCCGGACAACTGGGAGGCCGACTACGGCCTGATGCAGCGGCCGGGCGCCGTGCGCCTCAACCTCGACCTCTTCTACGACTACCGGAAGAACGTCGAGCTCTACCCCGTCTGGCAGACGTTCCTGCGCGACAAGCAGCCGAAGACGCTGATCTTCTGGGGGCAGGACGATGTCTTCTTCACCCCCGCCGGTGGCGAAGCCTACCTGCGCGACCTCCCCAAGGCAGAGATGCACCGGCTGAAGGCGGGGCACTTCGCGGTCGAGGACAATGCCGAGTACATCGCCGATCGGATGAAGGCCTTCTACGACCGCGCCGTCGCCAAGGGGCAATAGCCCGGATCCAGGACAAAGCCGGCGGCGCCCAGCCGCCGGCCTGTCTTCCGCCCTCCAGCCCACACAGTGGAGCCTCCCCGATGGAGACCAGACCCCCTTGCCCGCCCTTCACCCGCGAGACCGCCATCCGCAAGGTCCGCATGGCGGAGGATGCCTGGAACTCGCGCGACCCGCAGCGCGTGTCCCTCGCCTACACGCCCGACAGCCGGTGGCGCAATCGCTCGGTCTTCCCCCGGGGCCGCGCTGACATCGTAACGTTCCTGACCCGGAAGTGGGAGGCGGAGCGCGACTACCGCCTCATCAAGGAGTTATGGGCGTTCTCCGACACGCGCATCGCCGTGCGCTTCGCCTACGAGTGGCGCGACGCCCAGGGCGCGTGGTTCCGGTCCTACGGCAACGAGAACTGGGAGTTCGACGAGGGCGGCCTCATGGCGGTGCGTCACGCCAGCATCAACGACGTGGCGATCGCCGAAACAGACCGCCTGTTCCACTGGCCCCTCGGCCGACGCCCGGACGATCATCCCACGCTGTCCGACCTCGGACTTTGAGGCCGGGCCTTCGACGCCGCGAAGGCCGGGCCTCCGCCAAGTGCGATCAAGACGGTGGCATCCTCTCGAATGAGGGGAGGGACGGATCGATCCGATCCCAGGGCTGGCCGCGCCCCGTGTAGGTGATGACCTGCGGCCTGAAGCGGCTAGGCTCGTCCAGACTTGCGGCGTGAATCGTGAACAGATCGGGCATCGCCGAGAACGTCAGATAGACCGGCGAGCCGCAGGTGGAGCAGAAGGCGTTCGACTTGGTGCTTCCGCTGTCGCAGACCACCTCCCGCAGCGTCGCGCCACCCGAGAGGGTGACGGCTTGGCGCCGGCTGAAGGTCAGGTATGAGCCGTGCCCCGAGCCGCTCGCGCGCTGGCAGTCCCGGCACTGGCAATGGTTCATGAACACGGGTTCGGCGGCTATGCTGTAGCGGATGGCCCCGCAGGCGCAGCCGCCGGTAAAGGGATTGGCCATGGCGCGTGCCCCTGTCATTTCTGCTCGGACGCGACCGAGCCAAGGCGTGGCACCACCGTTTTCCAGCCGTTGCCCATGACATCGAGCGCAGACTGGTTGCGCGGCACGGCGAAGCCGGCATGGACGAGGCGCACCCGGGTGCCCTCGCCGGTTCGTGTCAGCGTCCACGTCACCGTGGTGTCCAGCGGCGAGCCGTAGCCGACGTTGTCGGCGTGACCTCCCTTCCAGCTGTAGACGAAGCGCTCGTTGGCGACGACCTCCAGCACCTGGCAGTGGATGACGCCGTCCCAGGATCCACCCGCCTTGGTCTGGAAGGTGAAGCGCGTGCCGGGCAGGGGCGCGAAGCCGGTCGGCGCCATCAGCCAGCGGCCGATCAGTTCGCCCGAGGTCAGCGCGCGCCAGATCGTCTCAGGCGAATGCGGAAACACCTCCTCGACGACGATGTCCCGGATGGCGGTCGCGGGAGCGCCGGTGGCTGTTGCTGTCATGGGTCAATCTCCTTGAGGACGGAGCGCAGGTCGCTGAAGCGGTCACGCCAGAACGCGTCGTAGTGGCTCATCCAGTCGGCGAGGGGGGCGAGACCTTCCGGCCGCGCCCGGTAGTAGACGTTTCGGCCCTCGGGCCGCTCGGTCACCAGGCCTGCCTGCTTCAGCGATTTCAGGTGCTGGGACACCGCCCCCTGCGTGACACCGCTCCCACGCGTGAGATCCACCACCGTGATCTCGCCCGACGTGATGATCCGCTCGAGGATCACGCGCCGAGTGGGAACGGCGAGGGCCTGGATCAAGGTATCGAGCGGTGCCGTGCTGAGCATAAAAAATAATTAGTGGAAGCTAATTGATGAGTCAACACTACTGGAATTGATGCTCACCGATCTCTCCGATGGGCGACAGGGCTCAGTCCTGATGTGTCGCGATGCTCGACCGCAGGGCGTCGGTCCAGCGGTGCTGCCGGCGCTCCCAGATCGAGCGCAGGGGACCGGGGAAAGACGGATCGGCGAAGCAGCCCACCGCGACGGCGGTCATGCCCGGCGCCGTGTCGGCCTGCCAGAACACGGTGCCGCCGCAGGACGGGCAGAACCAGAAATGCACCGATCCCCCGCTTTCGCCCTGGCGCGAATGGACGGTGGCGTCGCCCGCCGCCGTGACGCGGTCCTGCGGAAACCAGGCCTGCACGCTGAAGGCGCTGCCCGTCCTGCGCTGGCACGACAGGCAATGGCACAGCGACACCATCACGGGATCGCCTTCACAGACAGCCTTCAGATGCCCGCAACTGCAGCTCGCTTCGCGCATGACGTCCCCCGATGAGTGTTGCCGGCATTGCTCGCGCTCCTATGCGGAGGCGGCGGTGACGGGCTTAGACCGTAGAGTCTGTTGCGCAGGAGGTATGGCGCAGCAGCTCGACCGAATGGAGCGTACCATGCTTCGTCGCCTGCACGGCACGGTGCGTCGATCTCACCGCCGTGATTGTCCTACCTTGCCCCGGTCGAGAGTGGATGCTTGGGAGCGCCCTGGGTTCGAGCGCCCGCACCGCTCATGAGGTCGGATACGGCGCGTTGCGCCGCCTCGACGGCCCCTGCGAGGTAGCCGGGGTCCGTGATGCTGGTCTCGCTGCCCATCAAGGAGATTCGCCCTTCCCATGCCCCCGTCACCCAGGGACGCCGGTCGGGGCTGGGATGACCACCGGCAGCCCGGTCGTCGACGGTGGCCGTGAACGGGTCGGCAGCCCAGTCCTTGAACAGCGTCGCGACCGGCCTGGCGGCGTCGGGCCCGAACAGGCTCGCGAGCTGCCTCACGCAGGCCGCCACGAGGGCGTCCTGTCCGGCTGAGAGTCGCGCGTCCGCCGGAACGCCGACGAACCCGAACAGGGCGGCTTTTCCGGACGCCGTGGTCGCGTCGTGGACTTCCACCAGCGGGCCCACCGTGCTCTGCGCCGAGCCCGACAGCCCGGCCTCGCGCCAGAAGGGGCGGTCATAGATGGCGAAGATCTTCGCGTGCGGCGCCATCCAGGTCGGCGTCGCGCGCCAGCGGCGCGCCATGGCCGGGTCCAGGGCCGGGGCGAAAGGGATGGTCGCCTCGATCAGCCGCGGCGGCAGGGCGAGCAGTCCGTGAGAGCCCCGCAGGCGGCGCTCCGGCCCGGTCGGGCCTGCAAGGCTGACCTCGATCGCGTTGTCGACGAGCTCGATCCCCGTCACCTTCGCGTGGAGGTGGACACAGGAGGCGGGCAGGCCGGATGCAAGCGCCGCGACCAGGGCTCCGGTGCCGCCCGCGATCCTCATGGAAGCAGGTTCCTGGCTCAGGCCGTCGTAGCGCTGCGGTGCCTCGCGCGGATGGCGCTGGATGACCACGCCGCCTGCGCTGTTCTGGGCGAAGCAGGGCAGCCCGAGCTCCTCGACGAGGGCCGCCATCCCGGGCTGCATGCCGGGCCAGAACCAGGAGGGGCCGAGGTCGAAGCCGTCGGTCGAGACCTCGCCGGACGCATCCGCGGACAGGATGCGTCCGCCCAATCGGCCGCGCGCTTCCAGGAGCTCGAAGGCAAGCCCAGCCGTGTGGAGGAGACGCGCCGCCACCAAACCGGCGAGGCCGCCGCCGATGATCAGGACAGGGTTGGCGGTGGCTCCGGTGCGCACGACCTCTCCTTTGGGCCTCTAGTCTCTCGGACCGTTTGCCACCGGGGTGCGCAAGGCGGAGGTTGCAAGGGCGATCACGGCGACCACGAGCGGCAGGAACGACAGGCGAAGCACGACGTCCCAGCCATACGCCGTCAGCAGTCCGCCGGACGAGAACGATCCCACGGCCATCGTCCCGAAAACAAGGAAGTCATTGAGCGACTGGACGCGGGTGCGCTCCTCGGGCCGATGGCACTCCAGCACCATGGCGGAGGCTCCGGTGAAGCCGAAGTTCCAGCCAAGCCCCAGGAGGATCAGCGTCAGCCAGAAGTGGGTGACGTCGATCCCCGTGAGCCCGATCGCCGCGGCGAGCGCCGTCAGGCCGAGGCCTGCGGCCACGACGCAGTTGGCTCCGAAGCGGGTGATCAGCCGGCCCGTGAAGAAGCCTGGTCCGTACATGGCCACGATGTGCCACTGCAGGCCGGTATTGGCCGATTCCTGCGACAGGCCGCAGAGCCGCATGGCCAGTGGCGCCGCCGTCATGATGAAGTTCATCAGCGTGTAGGAGACGACCCCGCAGATCACGGCGGTGACGAAGCGCGGCTGCCGGACGATCTGCGAGAGCGCCCGGCCACCGGCCAGTTCCGCCGCGGTCGGCATCGGCACGTGCACGCCGGCCAGCACGAGCGCGGAGATCGCCGCGACGGCAGCCTGCGCCAGGAAGGTCGCGGCGAAGAGATAGGGCTGCCACAGGTTCATCGTGTGCGTGACGAGCTGCGGGCCGAGCACCCCCGCGAAGACCCCGCCGGCCATCACGGCGGAGAGGGCGCGGGGCTTGCGGGCCTGCGCCACGCAGTCGGCCGCCGCGAAGCGGAACGACAGCACCACGGCGGCGTAGGCGCCGCCGAAAAACGTCGCCAGGCAGAAGAGCGCAAAGGATCCGAGCAGGATGGCGAGGGACGCCAGCAGGCCGGTCAGCACGCCACATCCCGTGCCGGCGAGGAAGACGACCCGGCGCCCATGCCGCCGGGCCAGGGCGCCGGCCGGCAGGGTGCAGGTCGCCATGCCCACCACGAAGATCGAGATGGGCAGCGTGGCCAAAGCCTTGCTGGGCGCGAGCATGGCCCCGACGATCGCACCCGTGGCGTAGACCACGGCGGAGTTCGCTCCCGCGAGCGCCTGGGCCACGGAGAGCCGCAGCACGTCGGCTTGGCCCGAGCGGGTGGAAGGCGCGATCCCGCTCGTGGCGGAGAGGCTCGTGTCGGACATCGGACGGCCTCAGGCGGCGAGCTGGGCGCGCCAACGCGCGTCGCGACCGGACGGCCGGCGGTGCAGGCGGCGGTCGAGCAGCGCATGCGCCTTGGCCACCTCGCCGCTGCGCATCAGCGAGAGCAGGAGCATGTCCTCGACCATCTCGCGCTGAGCGCCGCTGCCGCCGATGCGCACGACCTCGTGCGCTGCCGGCTCCAGCAGCCTCACGCAGCCCGCGTAGTCCTCCCGGGCGAACGCCAGCGCGGCGCGGCAGACGGCGGGGACGACGGGCCCTGCGGGCAGCGCCCCGCGCTCGACCAGCGCCATGAGCGCCTCGGCTCGCTGCTCGACGGCAGCACCGTCATCCCCGGCGGCGGCCAGGATCGCCATGTGCACGTCCGCGAAGGCGAAGCCGGCCGATTGGAAGTACCTGCCGGAATAGGCGCGTGCCTCCTCCCAGAGGCGGGCTGGAACGGTGTGGCCGTAGGCGCCGAGGCGCCACAGGAACGAGGCGGTGTCGCTGACCACGTTGACCGGCATGCCCAGCGTCGCGGAGGGTTGGATTTTCGCCGCGTAGATCGCCAGAGCCCGCTCCGCGTCGCCGCGCTCCAGGGCGCCGAGCGCCGAGTGCCAGGCGATGTGACCGTGCAGGATCCCCGAGCGGTCGTAGCCCGGCAGCCAGTCTTCGATCAGGGCCTCGGCCTCGCCTGCCGCTCCGCCTTCGTACATCGCGTGCGACACGGCATGGGCCGCGTTGGCGTTCTGCCGGCGCAGGCCGAAGCCGCGCTCGGCCAGGGCCCGGCCATGGACCACGTTGCCGTTCTCGGCGTGGGACCAGCCGAGGTAGGTCTGGAACCACCAGTCGTCCGCCTCGTAGTGCCCGGCATGACGCTCGCAGAGGTCGACGCGGGCCTGGTCGTGGTCCGCCATGCCCGAAAAGGCGAAAAGACCGAAGGCACCGAGCGGCAGGGACAGGATCAGGGCGTCGCGCGGCCAGGTGTCTGCATGGGCGAGCGCCGCGTCCAACGCCTCGGCGGAACGGCCGTTGACGGCGAGGGCCACCGCTGCGACATGGCTGCGCTCGCGCTCCGTGCCCCGTGCGAGGACCTTCTCCTGCGCCGTCGCGGCCAGTGCCTTGGCCTGGGCGGCCTCGGCGCGCATGGCATGAAGCCGGGCCCGCGCCGCATGGGCCAGCGCGAAATCCGGGTCGGCCGCGATGGCCGCATCCAGCACCTCGGCGGCCCCCGGCCAAGCCGACAGGAGCAGGTCCACCCCTTCGCGATAGCGCGCTGCGGCAATGTCGGAGGTGGTGGAGAGCGGCAGGCCGCGGCTGTCTTGGTGCGCCATGGAAGCTGTCCTGGGAGAGGAGGCGATGACATGGAGCACTACACGGGAGACGCGTCGCGCGCTTTCGACGGCTCGCCAAATGACGTAGAATTCCTGCCAAAGCGGAGACGCCATGTCCTGGCAGACCATCCACGCACCGGCCGACGCGACCGAGCCGCAGCCGATCACGGTCAGGGTCCAGTCCGTCCCGCCCCGGCATACCTTCCCGGAGCATGCGCACGCCTGGCATCAGCTCGCCTATGCGATCTCGGGGGTGCTGACGGCGACGGTGGAGGGGAGGTCGTTCGTCATTTCGCCGGAGCAGGCGCTCTGGCTGCCGGCCGGCGTCAGCCATCGGGTCGGCTCGCTCATGGGGGCGGAGTTCCGCAGCCTTTGGATCGCGACCGAGGCCGGTGCCGGACTGCCGGGCCTTTCGACCGTCTTCGCCGTCTCGCCGCTGCTGAGGGAGCTGATCGTCGAGGCCGCCGCCCTCGAGAAGGTCCCGGACGGCGACGGCTATGCCGGGCGCGTCACCGCGCTGATCCTCGACCAGCTGCGGCGCGCACGCGCCCTGCCGGGGGCGCTGCCGTGGCCGAGGGCCGGCTCCGCCCTGCTGCCCCTGTGCGAGGCCCTCTACGCGCGCCCAGCCGACCATGCCGGTCCGGCCGAATGGGGCCGCTCGCTCGCGATGTCGGAGCGGACCCTGGCCCGCCGTTTCGATGCCGAGCTGGGCACGAGCCTGAACTCCTGGCGCCGCCGGCTGCGCCTGTTCAAGGCCATCGAGCTGCTCGGTGGCGGACTGGACGTGACGGGCACCGCCCTGGAGCTCGGCTACGGTTCAATCTCGGCGTTCATCTACGCTTTCCGCGTGGAGATGGGCTGCAGCCCGCAAGCCTACATGCGACGAGCGGGAGCAGGTATCGTGGGCAAGGGCGACTGATCCAGAAGCTCCGCTTCCGAGGGCCTCGTCGAGGGAAGGTCTCCATTGCGGGTCGCACGATGACATCGAGAAGCAAGGGGCCGGGAGCGCTGCGGCGTGCGTTGCCCATCCGGGACATCACGCCGAAAGCGGTTCAGGAGCGTCTCTCGTATCGGCTCCAGCAATTGATTGGGCCCGGAAAGCGGATGACCCTCCAGCAAGCATCGGCAGCGACCGGCATCGCTCCGCGCACGCTCAAGGCCTATGTCGAGGGCCGTGCCTGTCCAAACTTGGCGCGTTACGGGCGGCTGCTCCGCGTCCTCGGTCCAGAGGTGGGCATCGAGCTGGCCATCATGATCGGATGGGAGCCTCGCGCCTCCAATCCGATCCTGCCCCATACAGAGGACATCCGCGCGGTGCGCGACGGGATCGCCCAGACGATCCGCGCACTCGACATGGTGCTCCAAAACGAAGTCAGCGCCGGCGATGACGACGCCGAGACGGCACAGGCACGGGAGCCGACGGCTTCAGCAGCAAGGAGTCGATGAGGCTCAGTCGCTCGAGCAGTTCGGCTCTCAGTCCAGCAAGATCGACGGATCCAGGCTGACTGGCCTCGTTGCGCGGAATCCAGCCGTACATGCGATCGATGTCTCGACTCATTTCAGGGCCGAGCACGACCAGCAAGCGCTTGAACTTTGCCAGGTTCGGGCAGGCCGTCCCAGCGCAATAGGCTTTCAGGGAGCGTTCGTCGATCCCGGTCACCTGCGCGACCCCGCTATAGGACCATCGCCGCCCCGTCCCGATCATCTTGCGCAGCTGCAGGCTCAACCGCCGCGTGACCTCGGCAGGCGTGATGTCCTCGATCTCCAGCGCGTGATCGTCCTGGGGGAGCGTCGAAGTCTTTTTCATGAGCGTATTCTGCTCATGCGCACGTCGAAAAATCAAACATTTCCAGACGTTTGCGATGGAACAGGACAGGGTTTTGCGCAAAACGGTCATTGTTCTGCGCCGCGCCGAGGCTCACGATCATCGTCACGGGGGAAACAATGGCGGCGCAGCAAGCGACAGCAGCGGCAGGCACCATGCACGGCGGGCGCGTCAGGCGCAGCCGCCGGCCTCGCGGCACGGAGGGGCGCACCGCCTGGGCTTTCGTCCTGCCGCTCGTGATGGTGGAACTCGCCCTCGTCGCGGCTCCCATGGCGATCGGCGCGTTCTACAGCCTCTACCGCGTCGATTACTTCGAGCTGACGCAGTTCCGCGGGCTGGGCAACTACTGGACGGTGCTCACCTCGCCCATGGTACGGCAGGCGCTCGGCGCCACCGTGGTCTTCTCGCTCGCCTCCCTCGGCTTCACCATCGTGTTCGGGATGGCGCTGGCCATGCGGCTGGAAGCGGACACGCGGGTCAACGTCTGGCTGAGGGCCATTGTCCTCATTCCCTACATCATCTCGATGCTGGTCGGATCCCTGCTCTTGCGGTGGATCTACGCGACCGACTCCGGACTTCCCGGCATGCTGCTCGGACCTTTCGGCCTGGGAGACACCTCGATCCTGGCCGATCCGACCCTGGCCATGGCAGCACTCGTCTCGAACGCCATCTGGCGTGACAGCGCCTTCGCCATGATCGTTCTGCTCGCGGGCCTGAAGGCCATTCCCGCGCAACTCTACGCGGCGGCTCGCGTCGACGGCGCTGGCGCCTGGATGCGCTTCACCCGGATCACCCTGCCGCTCATGCGCGTCCCGCTGCTGATCGCGGTGGTGCGCCTGCTGATCCACTTCGTCAACGTGCTCACCTTCGCTCTGATCCTGACGGGCGGCGGGCCCAACAATGCGACCCAGACCATGGGCCTCGCCATGTACCGCCTGGGCTTCATCGACTTCCGGATCGGCGAGGCGAATGCCCTGGCGATCCTCGTCTTCGTCTTCAACATCATCCTGATCGGCGTGAACCTGCTGCTGTTCCGTCAACGCCGGGGAGTGACGCCATGAGCGCGCCCTTGCAACAACGACCCGCACGGCGATGGCGCTCGCGCAGGCGAACCCGCCGGTGGGCGGGCTGGGTGATCGACATCGCGATCGCGGCCGTCGCACTCGGGCCGATCCTCTGGGGCCTCTCGACCTCCCTGAAGCCCGCGCCTGACATCCTCGCCTATCCGCCCGAGTTCATTCCCTCCCGGCCGACACTGGAGCACTACGCCCTCCTCTTTCGCACGGGCATCCACCACTTCGTCCTGAACAGTGCGATCGTTTCCACCGCCGCGGTCGTGCTCTCGCTGGCCCTTGGCAGCCTCGCCGCCTATGCCCTCGCCCGCATGGCCTTCACCGGCAAGGCGGCCGTGATGTTCGCCGTGATGGCGCTGATGAGCATTCCGTTGCCGTCCGTGCTGGTGCCCACCTTCACGCTTCTCGCCAGCATCGGGCTCACCAACAGCCTCACGGGCCTGGCGCTGCTCTACACCGCCTACCAGCTCCCGATCGTCGTCTGGCTCCTCTATGGGTATTTCGGAACGCTTCCGGTCGAGCTGGAGCATGCGGCGCGCATCGACGGCTGCACGCGCCTGCAGACCTTGCGAAAGGTCGTCCTCCCGCTGTCCGGGCCGGGGCTGGTCGCGTCGGCGCTGTTCGTGCTGACCTTCGCCTGGAACGACTTCGTCGTGGCCGTGGTGATGACGTCGTCGGAGGACGTGAAGACCCTCCCTGTCGCGATCTACGGCTATCTCGGGTTCTACGGCCGGGACTGGGGTCCTCTCACGGCCTCGGCCATGCTGTCGATCGTGCCGGTCATCGCCGTCTTCATCGCCTTCCAGCGCTACTTCCTGTCCGGCATGACCGGCGGCAGCATCAAGGGCTGAGCATGACCAGCGTTTCCTTCACCGGCGTGCGCAAGACCTACGGCGACGCCGTCGCGCTCGAGGCGCTCGATCTGTCGATCGCACCCGGCGAGTTCGTGGCCCTCCTGGGCCCTTCCGGATCGGGCAAGACGACGACGTTGAACTTGCTCGCCGGCCTGATCGATGCCGACGAAGGCGAAATCCGGATCGGCGAACGGGTCGTCAACGACGTCACCCCGGACCGGCGCGACATCGCCATGGTCTTTCAGAACTACGCCCTCTACCCCCACCTGACCGTGTTCGAGAACCTCGAGTTCCCGCTGAAGGCACGTGACCGCCGCGTGTCCGCCGCCGAGGTGGAGCAAAAGGTCGAAAAGGTCGCGGCCACGCTGGGCCTCGCCGAACTCCTCCACCGCTATCCCAAGGAGCTCTCGGGCGGCCAGCAGCAACGGGTGGCGCTGGGCCGGGCGATGATCCGCGACCCGAAGGTCTTCCTTCTCGACGAACCGCTCTCCAACCTCGACGCACGCCTCCGCATCCGCATGCGCCGCGACATCAAGGCCCTGCACGAGGCCATCGGCTCCACCATCGTCTACGTCACTCACGACCAGGCGGAGGCGATGACGCTGGCGACCCGCATCGCGGTGTTCAGCAACGGCCGCCTCCAGCAGTTCGCGACACCCGCCGAAATCTACTCACGCCCGGCCAATCTCTTCGTCGCCGAGTTCGTCGGCGAACGAGAGCCGGTGCTGCTCGAGGGTGTGCTCACGGGCGGTTCCGGCCGCATGATCTTCGAGACCGCGGGAGGGATGCTCACCCTCGATGGGGCGGTCCGACACCTGGACGCTCTCGCGGGCCGACGGGTCGTTTTGTGCCTTCGCGCGGAAGCCTTCCGGGCCGGCCGCGAGGCGGGAGAGGGCGACCCCGCGACCGTGAAGCTGGTCGAACTCTCCGGGCCCGACGCGCTTCTGACCTGCGCCCTTCCCGGCGGTGCCGAGATCTGCGTGCGGGCCGAGCCCAATGCAGGCTTCGCCCGCGGCGACGGGGTCTGGTTGCGAGCGCTTCCTGACCGGATCGCGGCCTTCGATCCGCAGTCGGGCACCGCGCTTTGCAGATGGGAGTGAACATGCCGGAGATGCTGCATTTCGAACGCTGGGACGTGCTGGTGGTGGGCGGTGGGGCCGCCGGCATTGGCGCGGCCGTAGCGGCGGCCCGCAATGGGGCACGCGTCCTGCTGGTCGACGCCGGGCCGATGGTGGGCGGAGAACTCGTCTCCGGAATTCCGGTCGACGGCTGCCTGTCGAGCCGCGGCGAATGGGTGGTGGGCGGCGTCTGCCGCGATCTCTTCGACGAGTGCGACCGGCTCGGCGGCTACATCGGCCCGATCAACGACTACCGCTCGCTGCACGTCGTCGCCGTCGACCCGGAGATCATGAAGATCGCGGTGCTCAACGTGCTGCAGCAGGCGGGCGTCGTCTTGCGGCTCTACAGCTATGCCGACCAGGTCGTCATGGACGGCCCGCGCGTCCGCGGCGTCGTGGTGGTCAACAAGGGAAGACGCACCCTGGTCGAGGCCGGCACGGTCATCGACGCTTCAGGGGACGGTGACGTCGCCGTGGCCGCCGGCGTCCCCTTCGAGAAGGGCGACGCGGCGCAGGGCGAACTGCAACCGGTCACGCTGATGTTCCGCATGGTTGGCGTGGATGGCGAGCGCCTGCTTCGCTTCGTGCGCGACAACCCGGAGAATGCTGGCCTCGGGGAATACGAAGGCATTGGCCTCTCCAGGGCGGAGTGCGCCGCGGCCCTCTACCGACAGGGCCTGCCGAAGGTCTTCCTGGTCTCGGACGGTCCGGTGATGCGCGACGCCATGGCGCGCGGGGCGCTGCACAGGTCCTCGATGATGGGCATCACGCCCACCTCGATGCAGCGTCGGGAGGTCAGCGTCAACACCACCCGCGTCGGCCATCTCGACGCCACCGACACCGAACGGCTCAGCCAGGCCTTGCCGGACCTGGTGAAACAGGTGTGGGAGTGCGCCGGCTTCCTCAAGTCCTCCGTTCCCGGCTTCGAGGACGCCGTCTTCTCCGGTCTGGCACCGCGCATCGGCATACGCGAGACCCGTCGCATCCTGTGCGACGTCGTGCTCGGGGACGACGACGTGGCCGAAGCTCGCAAGCGTGAGGACGGGATCGCCAAGGGCGCCCACGAGATCGACGTTCACCTCGCCGGGACCGGCCACATGCGCCGCCCGATCAGAGACGGCGGCTCCTACGACATTCCCTACGGCATGCTTCTGGCCCGGGGAGTTCCCAACCTCCTGGTGGTGGGGCGCTGCATGTCTGCGAGCCGCGTCGCCCACAGCTCGGCCAGGGTCATGGGCACGTGCCTCGCGATGGGACAGGCCGCCGGCACGGCCGCAGCCATCGTGGCGTCCGCAAACGACGCCATTTCCGATCTGCGGCAGGTCCATGTCGGCCGGCTGCGCGAAACGTTGCGCGCGCAAGGCGCGGTTCTGGAAGGAACGCGCTGATGCCCGCAGCGCTGCGCGCCCTCTCCTACGACGTCGTGGTCATCGGCTCCGGCAGCGCGGGGCTGGCCGCCTCCATCGCCGCCGCGCGAAACGGAGCTCGTACGCTCCTTGTCGATGCGGGGCCTTCGATCGGGGGCGAGCTCCTGAGCGGGCTTCCGCTCAACGCGTGCCTCAGCGCCTGTGGCGAGTGGGTGGTCGGCGGCATCGTCCGGGAGCTCCTCGACCGGTGCGAGACGATGGGCGGACTGGTGGCACCCTATTTCGACTGGCGGTCCCTGTGGCTCGTCTGCGTCGATCCCGAGGTGATGAAGCTCGCCTGCGCCATGATGGTGTCCGAGGCCGGCGTGGAGCTCCTGCTCAACAGCTTCGCGGAAGACGTCGTGGTGGATGACGGGCGCGTCACCGGCGTCGTGATCGCCAACAAGAGCGGCAAGACCCTCGTCACCGCGGAGGTGTTCATCGACTGCTCGGGCGACGGCGATGTCGCCGTGCGCGCCGGAGCGCAGTCGCAGAAGGGCGGCGAGGGCGGTGCCTTCCAGCCGGTCACCATGATGTTCCGGATGCAGGGCGTCGACCCCGGCCCGCTGCTCGACTTCGTCGTCGCTCACCCCGAATTCGTGGGGCTGGGCGAAAGCCCGGCCATTGCCCACCTCAGCAAGGCGGAATGCGCGGAAAGGCTGCGACAGCAGAATGTCCCCTCCGTCTTCTTCGACGGCCAGAAGCCTTTCATCGCGCAGGCCATCGCAGCGGGAGAGCTCGCGCCGTGCGGCATCCTGGCCGTCTGCCCGGTCTCGACCGCCCGGCGCGAGGTCAGCCTCAACACGACCCGCATTGCGGACCTCGATGCCACCGACCCGGATGCCCTGAGTCGCGCTCTCCCCCGGCTCGTCGACCAGGTCTGGACCTGCGTGCGCTTCCTTCAGAATCGCGTCCCCGGTTTCGAGAAGGCGGTCTTTTCGGGCCTCGCCCCGCGTATCGGGATCCGTGAGACCCGCAGGATCATGGGGCTCGAGGTCCTGACCGGCGACGATGTGCTCACCGGCCGCAAGCGTGGCGACGGCATCGCCAAGGGTGCGCATGAGCTCGACGTTCATGGCGCCGGGCGCCAGCATCGCCGGGAGATGATCCGCGACGGCGGATCCTACGACATTCCCTTCGGATGCCTGGTCCCGCGAGGCCTGCGCAACCTCCTGGTCGCGGGCCGCTGTCTCTCGGCAACCCGCGAGGCGCACGGTTCCGCCCGGGTCATGGGAACCTGCATGTCCATGGGGCAGGCCGCCGGCACCGCGGCTGCGCTGTGCGCCACGTCCGAAACGCCCATTGCCCAGCTTTCCGTTCAAGCCCTTCGCGAACGCCTCCGCGAACAGGGCGCAGTCCTGGAGACGACCTATTGAGGCGGATTGGAGGAAGCTGAGATGCCTAGGTTCATCCCTGCGTTCGCTTGGGCCCTGCCGACGCTCGTCACGCTGACGGCGGCGGCCTCGGCCCAGACGACAGTCACCATGTGGACGTTTCTCGATCCCAACAAGACCTCGCCACGCGAGGTGGCGCTGGCCCAGATGATCAAGGATTTCGAGGCCAAGAACCCCGGCATCCGCATCAAGGTGGA
Source organism: uncultured Alsobacter sp. (assembly GCF_945952055.1). GTDB lineage: Bacteria > Pseudomonadota > Alphaproteobacteria > Rhizobiales > Beijerinckiaceae > Alsobacter. The sequence continues at coordinate 72,715 of NZ_CAMFHB010000027.1, read as the reverse complement.
GCCGCAGGACTTCGCCCAGATGCCGTCGAAGTTCTTTCTCGGACACCGAACCGGTGGCAATCCGGACATCGTCTGGATCGACGCCAAGAACCTCGGGGGCCTCGCCAAGTCCGGTGCCGGTGCCGATCTCGGCGGCGCCGTCGTGTCGAAGTGGCCGGCAGGCGGAAAGGACGACTTCTTCGTCAAGGCGGGCTGGGATGCCGGGGTCGTCGACGGGAAGCTCGTGGCTCTGCCGCTGTTCCATGGGGCGAGCGTGATCTACTACCGCAAGGACCTGTTCAAGCAGGCGGGGATCGATCCGGCGACGATCAAGACCTGGGATGCGCTGCGCGACGCCGCGAAGAAGCTGACGGTGGTCAAGGACGGGCGCACCGAAACCTGGGGGCTCGGCATTCCGCTGGCACCGATCAAGACCGAGAGCACCCCGATGCTGATCGGCATGCTCGACGAGAAGCAGCCGCTGTTCAACGCCTGCAAGGCCAACTACGCCACTGACCTGGGCGTGAAGGCGCTGACATACACCCAGTCCCTCATCGATGACGCCAAGGTCACGCCCAAGGAAGCACTGGTCAACAGTGTTGACGACGTCACCGACCAGTTCGTGGCGGGACGCTACGCCATCGCCATCAGCTCCAACCTGCGCTTCAGCGTGATCGCGAAGAACGCCAAGTTCGGCGGTGACAATGTCGGCATCATGGCCTGGCCTTCATGGGACGGCGCCAAGCCGGGCCCCATGCCCGTCTCCGGGTGGTGGGTCGCAGAATGGGCGAAGTCACCGCGCCAGGCGGAGGCCGCGAAGTTCATCGACGCCATGGTCAGCCCCGATGGCGTCAAGCTCTGGGCCACCGTTGGCGGCCAGGTCCCCTCGCGAAAGTCGCTGCTCGGCGATGCCTTCTTCAATCAGCCCGAGAACGCCTGGGTGAAGACGATGATCGATGCCTGGAGCGCCTCGAGCTGGATGGAGCCCGTGGAATGCAACACGCGCACCTTGCAGGCGGGCCTCAACGAGGCGCTCGCGCGCGTCATGCAGGACAAGATCTCCCCGAAGGAGGCTCTCGCCGAGGCGGAGAAGAAGTTCGCCGAAGCCCAATGACCGACACGGTCGCCTGAGGCGAGATGGCAAAGGTCGCGAGGATGGCTGCCGACGTCGTGATCGTCGGCGCGGGCGCCGCCGGCTGCGTCCTCGCGGCGAAGCTCAGCGAGGATCCGCGCCGGCGGGTTCTGCTGGTCGAGGCTGGTGGGCGGGATTGGCATCCCGCCTACCGTGTCCCGATCATGGCGGGGCTGCTCTACGGCAGCCCACGGGGGAACTGGCTATCCGAAACCGAGCCTGAGCCCGCCCTGAACAGGCGACGAATCCTGTGGCCCCGCGGCAAGGTGATGGGCGGATCAACCACCATCAACGGAATGATCTGGCACCGGGGCCGTCCTTCCGACTACGAACGCTGGGCCGCGGGAGGGCTGCCCGCCTGGAACTGGGACGCGGTGCTGCCGCTGTTTCGGGCGCTGGAGCGTTTCGAGGGCGGCTCATGCCCCGATCACGGGGCGGATGGCCCCGTTCCCGTCACCCTCGGGACAAGCGACAACCCTCTCCACGAGGCCTTCCTGCGGTCGGCCGAGGAGGCCGGCCATGCCGCGACGGCCGACTACAACGCTCCACCTTACGAGGGGGCCGGTCGCTATCACTTCACCATTTCCGGCGGCGAACGCTGGTCGGCCGCGCGAAGCGTCCTGCAGCCGGCCCTGGCACGGCCCAACCTGCGTGTCCTGCGCCACGCCACCGTGACGCGCGTGCTGTTCGAAGGCCGCCGGGCCTGTGGCATCGGGGTTGCGTCGGCAGGTCGGGAAGTCGCGATGACGGCGGGGCGCGTCATCCTGGCCGCCGGGACGATCGGTTCGCCCGCGATCTTGCTGCGCTCGGGGCTTGGCCCAGCGAGTGACTTGCGCGCGCTGGGCATTCCGGTCGTGGACGACCGGCCCGGGGTCGGCGCAAACCTGCAGGACCACCTTTCGCTCCGGGTTCAGCATGCCTGCCTGCGGCCGATCACGCTGCATGCCCTGACCCGCGTGGACCGGGCCGCACTCGCCTTCCTTGCGGCAGCCGTGCTGCGCCGGGGCGTCGGCACGACCATGCCGATTGGCTCGGGCCTTCATTTCCGCTCGAACGGTTCGGAGCCCGAACCCGACATCCAGGCCTTCTTCACGCCCTCCCATTCCCAGTCCACGGTGCGGCTGCCGTTCATGCCGGCCCCGCCCGCCGGGGCGCTGCAGCACGCCTACTCCCTCAGCTTCTACGCGATGCGCCCCCATAGCCGTGGCCGCCTCACCTTGCGCGATTCCGACCCTGCGTCGCCACCTGTCATTCGGGCTGGCTACCTGGCCGATGCGCGGGACCGAGAAAGGATGCATCGGGCGCTCCATCTCGTCCGCAAGATCATGGCGCAGCCGTCTTTTGCACCGTTCCGGGGGGAAGAGCTCCAACCGGGGGGCGATGTCACGACGGCTCCGGACATCGACCGCTGGATCGCGCAGACGGCAGGCTCTGCGTTTCATCCGGTCGGCACGTGCAAGATGGGATTGGCCCGTGACCCTGACGCGGTGGTCGATCAGGATCTCGCCGTCATCGGCGTGGAAGGGCTCACGGTCGCCGACGCGTCCGTCATGCCGTCACTGACGAGCGGAAACACGATGGCGCCGGCCATGATGATCGCCCTCCGATGCGCGCAGTCATCGTGAGCGCCCGAGCAAGGCATCGGCTGGGGACGCTTCCGGACTGCGCGTGATCCGTGCCAGGCGCGTCCATGAGCAAACCGTCTGGCTGGCGAGCTCCTGATCCCACGTCTGATCGAGTTCGACCGCGAAGGCCCGCGCACCACACCCGAGGTTCCACGGTCGGTGACGCACCGACGCTTCATCGCGGGCCGGAATTCATCAGATGATCGAAGGCTCTGGCGGTTGACCGATCCTTGCCGACGCGCTGGGGCAAGGAATGGCGCTCCCATGGGGAGGCGGCGGCGAAAAGCTAGATCGTTGAATTCGTTGCGGAATTCCGAGCCTTCGAATGGAAGGTATCACGGTCGGTATCACAGTCGCAACAGGTCGAGTTCCGCGCCGACGCTCTGGCGTTGAAGGGGCATTGGAGCTATGGCGGTACCGTCTGGTTCGTCCGAAACCGACAACAACAGACGGGGGCCGCCGGTTCAGCCCGGCAGCCCCTCGTTGCATCGGTTCAATTGGACTTCTTCAGCTGTGACGACTGGCCGCCAAAGTCGGCCGCCGAAAGTCGACAGAGCAGCGGAGTTGGCGGGCAGAAGGATCTAGTTCGCGATCTTGGCCAGCGCTTCCTTGTAGCCCTTCTCGATCTCGCTGCGGGCGTCCTCGGCCGAGCCGTTCCGCAGGATCATGCGCTGGGCCGCCTCGCCCAACACCTGGTGGAACGTCGTGAGGGCCACGGAGTACGACACGAACTGTCCACGCTCGCGGATGAACTGCGACCACTGCTTCTGACGCTCACCATCGGGCGTCTTGAAGTGGGGCGAGGTCTCGTAGACCGATGCGCGGGCCACCACTTCGCCCGCTTCCGCCGCGATCGCCTGGGCTTCGGGGCTGCCGAGGAAACGGATGAACTGCCAGGCCGCCTCCTTCTGGGACGCATTCGCATTCACCGCGGCCGTGTAGCCGTAGGTCACGAGCTTTCCATCCGCCTTGAAGGCAGGCGCAGGGGCCCAGCCGAGATCGTCGCCGGCGCCGCCCGACTGGACGGCCCGGAAGCGGTAGAGGCCGAAGTTCGACATCGCAACGTTGCCGGCCCGCAGGCCGTCATGGACCTCGTTGTAGCCGAACTGGATGCTGGCCTTCGACGTGGTTCCGCACTTGCCGTACAGATCCTTGACCATCTGCAAGGTCTTCAGGAGCTGGTCCCGGTCAATGATCATCTCGCGACCATCCGGGGCAAAGTATTTGCCGGTCGTCTCGGTCGCCATCGACGAGAACATCAGCTCGGCGAAGGCCTGCGCGCCGCCCGGGCCGCCGGACGTCCCGAGCGGCACCGCATAGCCGACGACGTTGCCGAGCGTCGACAGCTTGGTCCCGCTCTCGCAGACCTCGTCGTAGGTCCGCGGCGGCTTGATGCCGGCCTTCTCCAGCATGCCCTTGCGATAGAGCAGCACCGGGATCCGGAAATCCTGCTGCATGCCGTAGAGCTTGCCGCCGATCTTGGCGGCGTCGAGCGGCAGCAGCCAATCCTTCATGTCGAACTTGTCGCGCGCAATCAGGTCGTCGAGCGCCAGGACCGAGCCTGTCGCGACGAATTCTGGCGCGTTGAAGTTGTTGACGCGGAAGGCGTCGGGGGAGTTCGACTTCGTCCGCAGGGCACGCAGGGTCGTCTGCTGGTTGGTGTCGATCAGCACCCGGACCTTGATGCCGGGGTTGGCCTTCTCGAAGGCCTCGATGATCCGCGTCTGGGCCTCGGAACGAGGATCGTTCTTGTTCGCCGGATCAAGGAAGGTCGCGTAGACCACCTCGGTCTGGGCCTGGGCGAGGGTTGCGCCCGTGGCGACGAACGTCCCAATGAGCCCGGCCATGGTCATGGCAAGACTGACGCGCATGGATTGGGATTTCATGGTGCTTCCTCCGTTGATGATTGGGTGCTGGGCCTGACGTCAGCCCTTGACCGCGCCGGCGGTGAGGCCGGCGACGAACCACTTCTGGACGATCGCGAACAGGATCATGACGGGCAGGGACGCCGTCATCGCGAAGGCCATCATGTAGGACCAGGAGATGCCGACGGTGTCGAAGACCTGGTTCACGAGCGCCACCTGGAGCGTGCGCTTCGTGACGTCCGGGGCGAACACGGCGACGGTGATGTAGTCGTTCCAGATCGTGACCACCCCGATCACCGCAATGGCGGCGATGCCCGGCTTGATCAGCGGCAGGACGAGCAGCCGAAGGATCTGGAAGCGCGTCGCTCCGTCGATCGAAGCGGACTCCTCGATCTCGACCGGGACGGCGTCGATGAAGTTCTGGAGAAACCAGACGGTCTGCGGTGCGATCCGGGCGGCCAACAGGACCACGATCACCAAGCGATTGTTGAGGAGGCCGAGGGCATCGAGGACGTAGTAGGTCGGCACCAGCACCGCCACGCCAGGCACCATGGAGGTCGCCAGGATCACCAGCATGATCGGCTTCTTGGCCGGGAAGTCGAAGCGGGATGCGGCGTACCCGGCCGGAATGGCGACGATCAGGGCAAGGATCACCGCGCCGACGGCATAGAAGGTCGAGTTCCAGAGCTCACCCAGAAAGCCCTGGTACCTGAAAACGTGATCGTAGTTCTCGAACGTCAGCGGCGAGGGGATGAATGTCGGCGGGAGCCTGACGGCCATCACCTCGGTCTTCAGCGACGTGGCGACGCCCCACGCGATCGGGCCGAGAACGACCACGGCGATCACGAGCGCGATCAGACGCATGCCGACAAAGGTCGCGGGCTTGGAAATGGCGGTGTCGCTCATGACCTTGGCCTATCCGGTCACGCGGCCCGTCAGCCGCGTATAGAAGGCGCCCAGCGCGATGTTGATCACGAGCACCGTGATCGACAGCACGGCGGCGGGTCCGATGTCGACGCTCTGCAGGGTGCCGCGAAAGACTTCGAGGCTCAGGGTGGTCGTTGCCCCGAGCGGGCCGCCACCGGTCAGGACGATTAGCAGGGTGACCAGCGTCAGGTAGATGATCGAAAGGTTCAGGCCTGTGCTTCCGAGCGTCGGGATGAGGTGCGGCAGCGTGACGTAGCGGAACTTCTGCCGCGCGCCTCCGCCGTCGATGTCGATGGCCTCGTAGAGCTCGGCGGGGATCGACTGGATAGCGGCGCTGACCATTACCATGACGTAGGGGAACGACCACCACGCGGTGACGAGGATCGTGAGCGGCAACGCGACGTCGGGATCGCCCAGCATGAGGCCCGGCGAGAGGCCGGCCTGTCCCATGAAGTAGGCGATGGGTCCGAAGGAGGGGTTGAGCATCCACAGCCAGATGCTGCCCACGACCGCCATGGAGAGCGTCCATGGGAACAAGGTCAGCACACGCAGCGCCGCTCCTGTTCGCCCGCTTGCGTTGAACACCAACGCGGCTGCCAGACCGAAGATCAGCGAGAGGACGAGCGAGCCCGCAAGGTAGGCGAGCGATACACGCGCCATCTCCCAGAACGAGCCGGAGCCGAGGATCGTGGCGTAGTTGCGTAGCCCTACGAAACCCTGGAGCTGGAAGTAGCTGGTCTTCTGGAAGCTCATCCAGATGACGAAGCCGGTCGGGTAGAGGGTGACGAGCGCGAGCAGCGCGAGGACGGGAATGAACCAGATGACGGGCATCGGCCGGCGTGAGCGAACCGCCGGCGCCGTCGCTGCTGCCGTCGATGGAGCTGTCGCAGCCATGCCCACCCCGCGTTCCCTCGCCATCCCACACGCCGGACCGTTCAGGTCGAACCGGCCCGTTAGTGGAACGTTATTCCATTAGCGAGGGTTGGGTCAACTGCCTTTGGCTTTGGCGACCGTGTGGTTCAGGCTCGCCACGCGATAGGGCCACAACTCGGACAGCTTTCGACCCGCCTCGCAGAGCCTGTCCGCGAGTTCGGCCAAGGCGGGCGCTTCGAAACGGTGGATCGGTCCGGCAACGCTGACAGTTCCGACGCAGATGCCGTTCTGGACGATCGGCGCCGCGATCGCGCCCACGCCGGGTTCGGCCTCTTCCTGGGAAATGGCCCAGCCGCGTTCTGCGCTCTCGTCGAGCGCCATCGAAAACGTCTCGCGCGTTCTGATCGCCCGGGACGTCCCGATCCCGGGTTGCCCCAATCCGCTCGCTAGCGCCAGCTGGAGAGCCTGGTCGCGCGGGAGGGTCGCAAGCCATGCCTTCCCATTGGCCGTCACGTGCAAGGGCACGCGCGCAACCAGTTCCGGCTGATAAATCAAACCGTTACGGGCGCCCTGGGCCTGTCCGATCCAGGTGAGGCCGTCTGGTCCGACGATGGCCAGGCGACCCAGGCTTTCCGTCGTGGCGGCGAGTTCGTCCAGGATGGGTTGGCAAATGTCCGGGATCCGGGTCCCGGCCAGCAGCCTCTGCCCAACAATCGCCAGGCGCAGGGACAGCCGGTAGAAGCCGGTCGCCGGGTCCTGCTCGGCCCAGCCGAGTTCGCAGAACGTCGCCAGCAGGCGGTGCGCCGCACTCTTCGGCATGTCCAATTGACGTGCAATTTCGCCGAGCGGGAGGTTCTCAGCGCGCTCGCTGAGGAGAACGATCAGGTCGAAGCAGCGCTCGACAAGAGATTTGACAAGCCGCATCGGTGCGCTCTAGCCTCCTAAGTGGAACAGCATTTCATTAGCAGGCCGGTCGCTCCTCCGCAATGAAGGGATCGGCCGGGGGAGGAGAGCTCTCGTGTCATCATCGTTCGCCCCCAATCTCCTGCGCGACCGCGTGGCTCTCGTCACGGGAGCGGGACAGGGGCTGGGGAAGGCTATAGCGGCCGCGCTCGCCGCGGCCGGTGCCAAGACGATCGTCAACGACGTCGCGATTGGTCCGGCAGAGGCCTGCGTCGCGGGCCTGCGCAGCGTCGGCGGCGATGCCGAGGCATCGATCTTCGACGTTTCCGATTCGGAGGCCGTCCATGCTGCCGTCGCCGGCATCATCGAACGCCACGGCCGTCTCGACATCGTCGTCAACAACGCCGGAATCGGTGACTTTGTCGAATTCGACCTGATCACGCCCGAGAAATGGCGGCGCATGCTGGACGTCCACCTCACCGGCGCTTTCAACTGCTCTCACGCCGTGTTCCCGCACATGAAGGAACGGCGTTCTGGAAGCATCCTGAACATCTCGTCCGTGGCAGGCAAGCGCGGCGACTTCATCGGCAACGCGCACTACACCGCGGCCAAGGCCGGGATCGTCGGCCTCACCAAGTCCCTGGCGATGCACGCAGCACCTCACGGCGTGCGGGTGAATGCACTGGCTCCGGGCCTCGTCGCCACGGAGCTCACGGAAGGCATGAGCGAAGCCATGCGCGCGACGACCCTGGCCCGCATTCCGGCCGGTCGTCTCGGCTCTCCCGAGGAAATCGCCTCCGTCGCGCTGTTCCTGGTCTCCGACGCCGCGAGCTACATCGTGGGCGAAACGGTGAGCGTGAACGGCGGATCCTACATGGACTGAGCCGACGCAATCCGACCCTCACGGAGCACCCGCGATGCGCCTGGCGCTATTCGATGTCAGTCACTGGCACTTTCCCCTCTATGACGCCGCCCTGCGCCAGCCGGGCATCCAGATCGTGGGCTGCTGCGATGCCGAGGGCATTGCCGGGGAGGCGGTCGCGAGGCGCTATGGCTGCCCGCTCCTGTCCCGGGACGCGCTGCTCGGCCTCGACTTCGACTTCGGGCTCGTGTTCAGCCGCCACGCCGACATGCCGGCCGTGGCAGCGCAACTGATCGCGAAGGGCCGCTCGTTCCTCATCGAGAAGCCGTGCGGCGTGACGAGTGCCGCCGTGCGGAAACTCGAGCGGGATGCCTCTGCTGCCGGCGTCCATGTGGCCGTGCCGTTCATCCTGCGAGCGAGCGATCTCCTGAAGCGGCTGACCGATGAAGGACGTCTCGCTTCCTCCGGCTACCGCCACCTGGCCTTCCGGTTCATTCCCGGGCCCCTGTCGCGCTACGAGGCGAGCGCACCCTGGATGCTGAACGGGGCGATCTCGGGCGGCGGGTCGGCGATCAATGTCGGCGTGCACTTCTACGACCTCGTCCAGGTCCTCGCAGGCGAGCCGATCGCCAGTGTCAGCGGTCGCACGCAACGCTTCCGTCAGGACACGGACGTCGAGGAACTGGCCGTGTTCACGCTGACAACTGCGTCCGGCCACCTCGCGACTGTGTCCACCGGCTATCTCTATCCGAGTTCCGCCGGGGACCAACGCGAGTTCAGCTTCTCCGTCGCGCATGACGAGGCGTACTTCCAGGGATTTGCCGACCAACTGACCATGAAGCGTCGGGGCGCCGCCGAGTCGCGGTCGGAGAAGTTCGACTACGAGACGGATCGCTACTACCCGATCTTCCTGTCGGACACGCTGCAGCGCGTCGCCAGTGGCCGGCCGCCATCCGCGGGGCTGCGCGAAGCGGCTCGAGCCCTCGCCGTCGTGGAGGCCGGCTACCGGTCGGCAGCACGGGGCGGCGAGACGGTGGCCGTCAAGGACGTGGCGCCATGACCGGGCTGGTCGAGAAGGCAGGCGACATCCTGCTGGCGGCACGATCCGGCCTTGCAGGACCGTTGCCCGATCTTGGTGTCGAGGACGCCTACCGTGTTCAGGCCGCGGTCCTGGCCAAACGCGGCGCGACCGTCGCGGGATGGAAGGTCGCCATTGTCGGGGGCCGAGCCGCTGCCGCGCCGATCGCCAACATCGACGTGTTTTCATCGGATGACGTGCTCGGCCATGCAGCCGGGACGCGGATCGAAAGCGAAATCGGCTTCGTGCTGGGTCGTGACCTGCCGCCTCGCTCGGCGACCTACGATCGTGCCGACATTCTCGACGCGATCGCCTCCGTGCACGTGGCTTTCGAGATCGTCTGCGGCCGCCTCGGCGAACCGCCGGCGGTGCCCTTCACGGCCTTCCTCGCCGACGCGCTTGGCAATGCAGGCGTCGTTGTCGGCGCCCCGGTCGCCGATCGCTCGGCGCTTCCACCCCGCGCCGTGCTGTCGGCTGGCGGCGTGGAGATCGCGTCGGGAGAGCACCCCCACGGCGATCCGCTCGCAGGGCTTCTGGCCTGGGCCAACGACCAGCAGGACCGATGCGGCGGGCTGAAGGCCGGGCAGCGGGTGATCACCGGTTCATTCACCGGCGCTCCACTCGTGGACGCCGGGAAGCGCTACGTGGCGACGTTCGGCGACCCCGCCACCGCCGTGGCGATCCGGTTCCGGCAATCCTGAACAGGCGGCCTCTGGCCGAAAGCGTGGAGAGAAGACATGGCCCTTGCGGGATCTGGCGTGGTCGCCATCTGGAACGACATCACCGATGAGGGGCGGGACAACTTCTACGAGTGGCACAACCGGGAGCACATTCCCGAGCGTGTCGGCATCCGCGGCTTCCTCCGCGGGCGGCGCTACAAGGCCGAAGCGGGTGATGGGCAACCGGCCTACTTCACGCTTTATGAAGTCGCCGGCACCGAGGTCCTGAGTGGCCCCGACTACCTCACGCGACTGAACGCGCCGACGCCCTGGACGACCGATTCCGTCCGTCACTTCCGCAACACGGCCCGCTCCTTGTGCGCCACCGAATGGTCTCGCGGTCCGGGGTCGGGAGGTTTCATCGCGACCCTGCGGTTCGACTGCGACCCAACCCACGACGAGGCGCTGATGCGGCGTCTGGTCGAGGCCCTTGAGGGACTTCTCGGCCAAGCCGCCATTGTCGCGGCGCACATTTGTCGCGCCGACCTGGCGGCCAGCCGCGCGAAGACGGCTGAACAGAAGGGGCGGCCGGAGAACGCGGTGCCGCGCTGGGTCGTCATGGTCGAGACGTCGACGGAGGCGGCCGCGCGTGCCTGCCTCGGCGGGCCGCTCGGATCGGCACTGCTGGACGGCGTGCAGCCCGACAATCCCGAGCGCGGTCTGTACCGGCTCCAGTTTGACCTCCTCGGCAACACGCCGTCCGCCTGACAATCCGGAAGCGAAGAACGATGAAGCTCCTGCGCTATGGTGACCCCGGCCGCGAAAAGCCGGCCTTGCTGGCGTCCGACGGATCGATCCGCGACCTCTCCAGCATCGTGTCCGACATCGCGGGCGACACCTTGTCCCCCGCGTCGATCGCGAAGCTTTCCGCTCTCGACCCTGGCACCCTGCCGGTCGTTCCTGCGGGTGTCCGTCTCGGCCCCTGCGTCGGCGAGGTCCGCAACTTCATTGCCGTCGGTCTGAACTACGTCGATCACGCCCTTGAGACGAACACGCCTGTTCCCTCGGAACCGGTCCTCTTCAGCAAGGCCACCACGTCGTTGTCCGGGCCGGACGATCCCATCCGGCTTCTTCCGGGCTCGGAGAAGACCGACTGGGAGGTCGAGATCGCCTTCGTGATAGGGCGCGAAGCGTTCCTGGTCAGCCCCGACGACGCGCTCTCCCATGTCGCGGGCTACGCCGTGTGTCACGACGTGTCGGAGCGAGCGCTGCAGATCGAGCGGGGCGGCCAGTGGATCAAGGGCAAGAGCGCTCCGGGGTTCGGGCCGCTCGGACCCTGGCTCGTGACGACCGACGAGATCGCCGACGTCCAGGACCTCGACCTCTGGCTGGACGTGAACGGCGAGCGTCGGCAGACCGGCACGACGCGGAAGATGATTTTCCCGATCGCCTATCTCGTCTCGTACATCACCCAGTTTATGAAGCTGATGCCGGGCGACGTCGTGACCACCGGCACCCCTCCGGGCGTCGGGCTGGGCATGAAGCCGCCGCAGTTCCTGAAGCCGGGCGACGTGGTGACCCTCGGCGTGGCGGGGCTCGGCACACAGCGGCAGTTGATCCTGGGGCCGGATGCTGGCGCCCAACCTCACTAGCGGGAGCGAACGATGAGAGTGCTCGTGAGCGGTGGAAGCCGCGGGATCGGAGCTGCTGTCTGCCTGCGTGTGGCGGAAGCAGCGCTTGCGCGAGGCGAGAAGCCGAGGATCGCGGTCTGCGGCCGGGAACCGTCCGAGCCGCAGGACCAGGTGGCGCGCTCCGTACGCGACTTGGGGGGCGAGGCGATTGCGTTGTCCGGGGACCTCGGCGACCCGGACGTGGCCGCGCGACTCGTCGACGAAGCCGTCGGGGCATTCGGGGGGCTGGACGCGTTGGTCTCCAATGCGGGCGCGGCGAGCCCGGCCAAGATCTGCGATCTGTCAGTCGCCGACTGGGACCGGTTGTTCGCCATCAACCTGCGCAGCGCCTTCCTGCTCGCGAAGAGCTGCTACCCCCATTTGAAGGCAAGCCGTGGAGCCGCGTGCTTTACCTCGTCGATGTCCGGGCAGCTTCCGCATGCCGGCTCGGGCGCCTACAGTCCGACCAAGGCCGCGCTGACGATGCTGGCCCAGACACTGGCGCTCGAGTGGGCCGACGACGGCATCCGCGTCAACGTCGTCTCTCCCGGCATGACCCGCACGCCGATGACCGAGAAGATGTATGTCGACCCGGCAATCAAGCAGGCCCGCGAAGCCCTGATTCCTCTCCATCGCATCGGCGATCCCAGAGACGTCGCCAACGTCATCGAGTTCATGATCAGCCCCTTGTCAGGCTTCGTGACGGGCCAGGACCTCTGCGTCGACGGCGGGTTCACGAAGACGATCCTGAGCCACATCCCGGGACGACCGAGTTCGCGAACCTGAGCGAGTTCTCTCGGCCACGCGCGGTGCGGGTGTCCGGCCAATCTCATCGCAGTGCCGACGACAGGCTCGGGAGTTCTCGACCCATGATCATCAACACGTTCTCGTATCTCTGGTCGGCACACGCCGTCGACGTGATGTGCGACCTCACCAGCCATAGGTACAGGGTGTTCGAGGTCCCGATCAGTTCACCGCACTGCTGGCCCGACGAGATGACGCCTGCGATGCGCAAGGAAGCCCGGAAGCGTCTGCAGGACTGCGGTGCGGTGGTGAGGTCGCTCAATGCGGGCGGCTACGACATCAACCTGGCGAGCCCCGCCGCCAACATGAGGCGAAAGAGCACGGATCACATCAAGGACGTCATGGACCTCGCTTTCGAATGGGGCGCCACCGATGTCGTGATCTCACCCGGCACGCGGCGGCCGATGATCTCGCCCCCGCTGCCCCTGACACTCGGCTGGCTCTCGGAGAGCCTCGAGCGCCTCCTGCCGCGCGCCAGGCAGGCCGGCGTCAGGCTCCTCCTCGAGAACACGCCCTACTGCTTCAGGCCCACCCTTGCGGAAATGGCCGGTGTCGTGAACGACGTCGGCGACGAGACCCTGGGCATCGTCTACGACGTCGCCAACGCCGCCTTTATCGGGGAGGATCCCGTCACCGGTCTGTTGGCCCACCACGCTGCAATCGGCCTGGTCCACGTTTCCGACACGACGATCGCCGAATGGGGGCATGACCCGATCGGCACCGGCGTCGTCGACTTTGAGTCGCTGGGAAAGGCCGTGCAGGCGACGGGCAAGGGCAAGGATGTCGTTCTCGAGATCATCCGGGAGAAGGATCCCCTGGGTGAGATCAGGACTGGGCTCCATGCGCTCAAGAAGCTTGGGTGGACCGTCAGCCCGTAGGCCTTAGCGCACCTGGGTTCCATCACCCGGCTCAAGCGCTGCGGGACCCTTCGCCTAGCGACGGGACGAGTTCTCGTGCATGGACGCGACGGGAAGTCGGGCGGCCACGAGGCGATGCATTCCCATTGCACTCTGTCCTGCGTTGGCTGCCCAAGCTCGAACCGGTTCAGAACACGAATGACTGGACTCCATCGAGACACCCGGGTGCCGCACGTAGAACGGCTACATTGGAAGTCTTTCTCGGACGCCAGATTCGACGTGCCGTCGACGTCCATAGGTGCCTCCGCTGGTCAAGACTTGTCTTCGTGTCGGGCATGACGGAAGCTTCAAGTGCAGGGAGCCCTCGCACAGCACAGTCGCGCCGAACGTCATGCCTCCTCGTACGAAGCCGCGTCGCCCGCCGTTTGCGACGGTGCCCACGCGCGATCCATCACCTCGCCTGCAAGTCTCTGCAGGCGGTCGCCCAAGGCTGCCCGCCTTTGATCGCCCATGCGGTCCGCGGTTGAAACAAGCACGATCGCCGCAACCGGATTGTCGGTCCCCTGCAGGATAGGCACCCCGACGCCCCAATAACCGGGAGACAGTGTGCCGGGAACGAACGCATATCCTCGGCGCCGTGTCTCGATGACTTCTTTTCGGACGATCTCTGCCGACATCTTCGGGTACACGACGCCGTATACTCGTGCATTGGCATTGATCGTCTCTTCGACCTGGGTGTCAGGCATGGCGGCGAGTATGGCCAGCCCGCCCGTTCCCAGGCCGAGCGGATGTCGGTCCCCCACGCGCAACGCCTTCTGCGGGTAATGCTTGTTTGCGCTGGCGCGGGAGATGCAGATGGCCTCGAGGCCGTGCCGGACGGTGAAGAAGATCCAGTCACCCGTTTCCATCGCCAGTGACCGGAGGATGGGCGCGGCGACCCGCTGAAGGGCGTAGCTCGGCTCCGCCGCCAAGCCCACCGCGTAGGCCTCGGGCCCCAGCCGATAGCGTCGGGACGTCGAGTCCTGGGCGACGAACCTCTCGTCGAGAAGTGTGCGTGTGAGCCTGACGGCCGTGGTTTTGCTGAGCTGGAGCCTGCGGGCGATCTCGCTGACCCCAAGTCCATCTGCCTGGAACCGCGTCAGCAACTTCAGGACGTTCAGGCCGCGTCGCAATGTCTGCGAGGCGTCGCCGGTTCCTTCGGCTGGCTCTCTGCTCTTCACGTGGATGGCTCCGCACCGTGGTCCGTATATCGGACCAATTTTTCATACGGCAGTCATTGTGTCCAGTCATTGGCTCATATTAGCGTTCCAGCGCGAACCGATATTCGGACTAGGCCTGTCGGCGTGAAGCCCGGGCCAGTGACGATCACGCAATGGAATGACCCGGCATGACGCAGATCTCCGACGAGACGGAAACGGTCGAGGTGTGGCCAACCGCGGTCGTCACGGGGGCGGCGTCCGGGATCGGTCGCGCAGTGACGATGGCTCTGCTTCGGGATCGGTGGCGAGTGCTTGCCGTGGATCGCAACGCGGCCGGGCTCGACCAGCTTTCCGCGGAGGCCGGCAGTCCTGGTGAACTGACGGCCCGGGTGGTCGACCTCGCCAATGTCCAGGAGATCGTTCGGATCGTGGCGGCTCTCCCGGCGGAGTGCCGTTTACGCGGCTTGGTGTGCTCGGCCGCGGTCGGAGACAACACACCCTTCCTGGATGTCGACCTCGACAAGCTGCGCTCCGTCCTGGAGATCAACTTCGTCTCAGCCTTCGCCCTTTGCCAGGCTGCAGCGCGAAGGATGGCAGCCGACGGCGGCGGCGCCATCGTCAACATCTCGTCCGTCTCCGGCCTGCGCGCAAACGCAGGGCGATCAACCTACGGGTCGTCGAAGGCGGCGCTCGAAATGCTCAGCAAGATCATGGCGCTGGAGCTCGCGCCCTTGAAGGTCCGCGTCAACACGGTGGCACCGGGTCCGACGCTGACCGCGATGGCCGCCGCACTGCACGTCGGGCCGGAACGCAATCGTCTTCTGCGTGCCGTCCCGCAGGGCCGCTACGGGGCTCCGGAGGAGATCGCCGAAGGCGTCGCATTCCTCCTCGACGCGCGGAGGTCCGGCTACGTCACCGGGCACACGCTCTGCGTCGACGGCGGGATGTTCGCCGCGGGCGCGTTCGAACCTCGGCTGGGTGGGGAGGCCGCGTGATGCAGCACGACATCGTCTGGATGGATACCGTGACGAAGCTCGATCTCGGATATGCCGGGAAGGTCGTCGTCGCCGGTTCGCACGGCGGAGAATTCGCGGCATTTTGCGCCGCGCGCGCGCAGGTCCGTGCGGCCATCTTCAATGATGCCGGTGTCGGCATGGACAACGAAGGAATCCACGCGCTCCGGTACTTCGACGAACTGGGGGTGCCCGCGGCAGCGACGTCCCACTTGTCTGCCCGCATCGGAGACGGGCGCGACAATTTCGAGAGCGGGATCATCTCCCATGTGAACCGGGCAGCGGCGAAGCTCGGGTGCAAGGCGGGGCAAAGAACGCAAGACTGCGCCACCGTGATGCTGACGGCGTCGGCCTTCGGCTACGAGGTCCCTCCGAAGGCGGAGAGCCGCCTCGTCCGGTCCGATCTCGGGCCGCTGCCGGTCGTCATCATCGACTCGCTGGCGCTGCTGGCCCCGGAAGATGCCGGCTCCATCGCCGTGGCCGGGTCGCACGGCGCCATTCTGCCGCTCGACGGCCGCCTCCTGCTGAACGGAGATGCCCTGGGTATCGTCTTCTGCGACGCAGGGTTCGGAAAAGACGGCATCGCCGTGACGCGTATTCAGAAGCTCGACGAGGCCAACAAGCCGGGAGCCGCCGCATCGGTGACGAGCGCGCGAATCGGCAATGGAACATCGGTCTTCGAGAGCGGGATCCTGTCCTTCGTCAATGCGACGGCAGCCGCGCATGGAGCGAGGCTCGGCATGACGGTGCGGGACTACGTCGCCCGTCTCCAGGCGACGCTGCCGGCGAAGCAGCACCTCGCCTCGTCTGACAGGTAGCCGAACCGGCAGCGGTGTCCCGCTGCCCATGACACCCGCGAACGGTGCAGCCGGAACACCCGGCGCAACTCATCATGAAGCAGAGGAAACACCCATGACCATCACGCGACGCAGGCTGATCCAAACTGCTGCACTCTCCGCATCGGCGACCGCGATGCCCTTCCTCGGTGCCCGTGCCCAGACCGCCGAGTTCACGTACAAGTTTGCAACCAACCTTCCCATGACGCACCCGGTCAACATCCGGGGCAAGCAAGCCGCTGACAAGATCCGCGAGGAGACGGGAGGTCGGCTCGACATCCAGCTCTTCCCGAGCGGACAGCTCGGCTCGGACACCGACATGCTCAGCCAGCTCCGGTCGGGCGGGATCGAGTTCTTCACCCTGTCCGGCCTCATCCTGTCGACGCTCGTCCCCAACGCGTCCCTCTATGGCGTCGGCTTCGCGTTTCCCGACTATGACGCGGTGTGGCGTGCCATGGACGGCGATCTTGGCGCCTACATCCGCGGCCAGATCGGCAAGGCCAACCTCGTCGCCATGGACAAGATCTGGGACAACGGTTTCCGCCAGACCACGACCTCGGTGAAGCCGATCAACTCCCCCGACGACTTCAAGGGATTGAAGATCCGCGTGCCGGTCTCGCCGATGCTGACGTCGATGTTCAAGGCCTTCGACGCGGCGCCAGCCTCCATCAACGCGTCCGAGATGTACACGGCGCTCCAGACGAAGGTCGTCGACGCGCATGAAAACCCGCTCTCGGTCGTGTCGCTCTTCAAGCTCTACGAAGTACAGAAGTACTGCTCTCTGACGAACCATAGCTGGGACGGTTTCTGGTTCCTGGCGAACCGCCGCGCCTGGGAGCGGCTGCCTGCATCCGTTCGCGACATCGCGACAAAGCATCTGGACGCCGCGGCAGCCCAGGAACGTGCCGACATGGCGGCCCTGAACTCGGGCTTCCAGCAGGAGCTGGTTGGCAAGGGCATGGTCTTCAATTCTCCGAAGACGGAACCGTTCAAGGAGAAGCTCCAGAAGGCCGGCTATTACAGCGAGTGGAAAGGCAAGTTCGGCGACGAGGCGTGGGCTGCCCTCGAACGCTATACGGGCAAGCTTGGCTGAGCGTCGATCATGATCACGTCCGATCCAGCCGAGGCGTCCAGGGCGGAACCTGCCGGCCGACGCATCCATCGCGACGCCTGGCTGGATCGGGCCGAGGCCACCCTCGGCGCGATGGTGGAGGTCACGGCTGGATTGCTCGTCATCGTGGAGATCGGTGTGCTGCTGGCCGGGGTCATCGCCCGCTTCGTCCTGCACGCGCCACTGCTGTGGTCGGACGAACTGGCTGCGATCCTGTTCCTCTGGCTTGCCATGCTGGGGGCAGTGGTCGCGTTTCGGCGAGGCGAGCACATGCGAATGACGGCTGTCGTCGGAAAGCTTTCTCCTGCCACAAGCGGCGTGTTCGAGGCGGGCGCCATCGCAGCCTGCCTCGCGTTTCTGGCCATGATCGCGTGGCCTGCATGGGAGTATGCGGTCGACGAAGCGGCGATCACCACGCCGGCGCTCGGCATCTCCAACGCGTGGCGAGCCTTCGCACTTCCGGTCGGGGTTGCCCTGATGGCGGCCTTCTGCGGCCTGCGGCTCTTGCGGGACGCGACGGCCCGGCAGCGGCTCATGGCGGTCGCAGCCGTCTCGCTCGTCGTTCTCTTCTTCTGGCTCAGCCGGTCATATTATCCGGGGCTGGGCAGGCTCAATCTCCTGATCTTCTTCGTCGGTGTCGTATCGGGCTGCGTGTTCGCCGGAATTCCCATCGCGGTGGCCTTTGGCCTCGGTGCCGTCGGCTATCTCGCGCTCTCCACCTCGACGCCTCTGCCCGTGATGGTCGGTCGGATGGACGAGGGAATGTCCCACCTCATCCTGCTCTCCGTGCCGCTGTTCGTATTCCTTGGGCTGCTGATCGAGATGACCGGCATGGCTCGAGCGCTGATCGGCTTCCTGGCCGGGCTCCTGGGGCATGTCAGGGGTGGCCTGTCCTATGTCCTGATCGGCGCCATGTATCTCGTCTCGGGGATCTCGGGGTCGAAGGCCGCCGACATGGCCGCCATTGCGCCGGCGCTGTTTCCGGAGATGAAGAAACGCGGAGCGGACGAGGGCGAACTCGTTGCCCTCCTGGCGGCCACCGGCGCGCAAACCGAGACCGTTCCGCCGAGTCTCGTGCTCATTACGATCGGTTCGGTGACCGGGGTCTCCATCGCGGCTCTCTTCACGGCCGGCCTGCTGCCTGCCCTGCTGCTCGGCGCCGGCCTCTGCGCCGTGGTGTGGTGGAGGTATCGCGGCGAAGACCTCAGCCATGTGAGGCGTACGTCCCGGCGCGAACTGTCCAGGCTGGCCGTCGTCGCCCTGCCGGCCCTCGCCCTGCCGTTCGTGATCCGCGCTGCCGTTGTCGAAGGCGTGGCGACGGCGACCGAGGTGTCGACGCTCGGCATTGCCTACGCGGTGATCGTTGGCATGCTGGTATACCGTCAGTTCGACTGGAGACGGATCGGACCGATGCTGGTGGCGACCGCATCACTCTCCGGCGCCATCCTCCTGATAATTGGCACGGCCACGGCCATGGCCTGGGGGCTCACGCAGTCGGGCTTCTCGCGATCCCTGGCAGCGATGATGGCAACGCTGCCGGGCGGCAAGCCGATGTTCCTCGCCGTGTCGCTGGTGGCCTTCGTGATCCTGGGCTCGGTGCTCGAAGGCATTCCGGCCGTGGTGCTGTTTGGTCCGCTTCTGTTTCCGATCGCCCGACAGCTTGGCGTCCACGAGGTCCACTACGCCATGGTTGTCGTCCTCGCGATGGGCCTCGGCCTTTTCGCACCGCCACTGGGCGTCGGCTATTACTCGGCCTGTGTCATCGGACGCGTGCATCCGGATAAAGGCATTCGCCCCCTGGTCGGCTACATGCTCGCCCTGCTGATCGGGACCATCATTGTTGCAGCAGTTCCCTGGCTTTCGATCGGGTTTCTCTGACCCGCAGCCAGGCACGCCCGCGACGCCCCCCAGTCCGATTACCGGAGGTCCTCAATGTCAAACCGTGCCTGCATTGTCGGGTGGTCTCACTCTCCCTTTGGCAGACTTGATGATCGTCCTGACGTCGAAAGCCTGATTGCCAGCGTCGCAGGACCTGCGCTCGACCATGCCGGCATCGCGCCTCAGGATGTCGGGTTCGCGTCTGTCGGCGTCTTCAACAATGGACTGACGCCGCAGGGCTTCGAAGGAGGATTGCTGTCCCTCGGAGAGCCCGCCATGCGCTTCACGCCGGTGGTGCACGTCGAGAATGCCTGCGCTACCGGCAGCGCCGCCTTGCATGCCGCGCTCGACTACATCGAAAGCGGCCGTGGCCGGATCGCTCTGGCCGTCGGCGCCGAGAAGATGACGGCCCTGCCGTCGAAGCTCATTCCCAACGTCCTCCTCAGCGGATGCTACCGAAAGGAAGAGGAAAACCCGTTGGGGTTCGCGGGCATCTTCGGCCGCATCGCCGAGGCCTATTTCGAGCGTCATGGCGACCGGCGCGAAGAGATGGCCATGATCGCGGCCAAGAACCACGCTAATGCCCAGCACAACCCGCTCGCCCACGTCCAGCGAGCGCTCGGTTTCGCGTTCTGCAACGAGATATCGGATCGCAACCCCCTGGTCGCCGGTCCGCTGCGCCGCACCGACTGCTCGATGGTGTCGGACGGCGCCGCTGCCGTGGTGATTGCCGATGAGGCCACGGCGGCTGCCCTGGGCAGGCGGGCGATCCGGTTTCGTGCGCGGACCCACGTCAACGACTATCTGCCCCTGTCCAAGCGCGACCCGATCGCGTTCGAGGGAGCTCGTTACGCGTGGGAAAAAGCCAAGTCGGAAGCCGGCATTTCGATCGATGACCTAAGCCTGGTCGAGACGCACGACTGCTTCACGGTCGCCGAGATGATCGAGTACGAGGCCATGGGCCTCGTTCCGAGCGGCCAGGGCTGGCGCGCCATTCGCGAAGGAATGACCGAGCGCGGCGGCAGGTTGCCGGTCAACGTCTCGGGCGGCCTGAAGGCCAAGGGGCACCCGCTCGGTGCGACCGGTGTTTCGCAGCATGTGATGGCGGCCATGCAGCTCGTCGGCGAAGCCGGGGAGATGCAGTTGCCGGATGTCAAACTGGCCGGCGTCTTCAACATGGGCGGGGCCGCCGTCACGAACTATGTGTCGATCCTGGAGCGCGCGCGATGAAGCAGATCCATCAGGCGCCCGTTTCACGCTCCGCCGTGAACCTCGCCTACATGCTCACCCAGAATGCCCGGCGGTTTCCAGAGCGGACCGCGCTTGTGTGGCGTGACGCATCGTGGACCTGGCGGGACCTGGACGCCCGCGTCTCGGCCCTGGCGGCCGGGCTCTTGGAACTGGGTGTCCAGCCGGGCGAGGCCGTTCTGGTCCACAGCAAGAACAGCAACGAGATGCTCGAGGCGATGCTGGCGACGTTCCGGATCGGAGCGGTCCTGGTTCCGACCAATTTCCGGTTGACGCCCGAGGAAGTGGTGTACATGGCCGAGGTCACGCAGCCCCGCGTGATGCTGTGCCAGGCCGACTTCCCGGAGCACGCAGACCGGGTGCGCCAGGCCGTTGCGGGCAACCGCTGCGTCTGGCTGACGGGAGGAGGTGCGGAGCCCACGAAAAGCTCGGTCGGCGCCCTCGTCGATGCCCACCTCGGACATATTGTCCCGAATGCGCCGGTCGAGTGGGATAGTGCCTGCTGGCTGTTCTTCACGTCAGGCACGACGGGTCGCCCGAAAGCCGCTGTCCTGACCCACGGCCAGATGGGCTTCGTGATCACGAACCATCTTTGCGATCTGCTCCCCGGCAGCACCGAGGAGGACGGATCGCTCGTTCTTGCGCCGCTGTCGCACGGCGCCGGCGTCCACCTCCTCGACATCATGGCCCGCGGCGCGATGACGGTCCTGATGCCGTCCGACAAGTTCGACCCCGCCACGGCCTTTGCCCTGATCGAACGCCATCGCTTGACGAACCTCTTCACCGTGCCGACGATCCTGAAGATGCTGGTCGAGGACGCCAGTGTCGATCGCTACGATCATTCCAGCTTGCGCCACGTCGTCTATGCGGGCGCGCCGATGTATCGCAAGGACCAGAAGCTCGCTCTCGAAAAGCTCGGGCAGGTCCTGGTGCAGTACTACGGCCTGGCCGAAGTGACGGGCAACATCACGGTCCTGCCCGCGAGAGAACACGATGCCGACGCCGAGGAGCGTCGCCCCGGAACGTGCGGCTTCGAGCGAACGGGCATGCAGGTCTCCGTGCAGGACGAGAACGGGAACGAACTTGGCCAGGGCGAAACGGGCGAGATCTGCGCGAAGGGACCGGCGGTCTTCGCCGGCTACTTCGAGAACCCCGAAGCCAACGCGAAATCTTTCCGCAATGGCTGGTTCCGCACCGGTGACCTGGGCTACCGCGACGACGCAGGATACATCTACCTGACCGGGCGCTCCTCGGACATGTACATTTCCGGCGGATCCAACATCTACCCGCGAGAAATTGAAGAGAAGATCCTCACGCACGACGCTGTCAGCGAGGTTGCGATCGTTGGCGTGCCCGATCCGAAGTGGGGCGAGGTCGGCGTTGCCGTGTGCGTGCTGCGGGACAAAAGCAAGCTCGACGAGGCTGACCTGCTGTCATGGCTGGCCTCCCATGTGGCGCGTTACAAGCTGCCCAAGCGAGTCTTCTTCTGGGAGGCTTTGCCGAAATCCGGCTACGGAAAGGTGCCGAAGAAGCTGGTGAAGGAGGAACTCGGACGGCGCGGCCTGCTGGGCGCTTCCGGTGAGATTGCTGACAAAATTTGAATCGCCACACGTGCACGAGCGTCGCGCTGGTTGTTTTCCTGCTGAAGCCCTTCCGTTGGCGCCGCCCGTCCTGAGCACTTTGCAAGACTGGGTGTGCAGACAGCGCTGGCTGCACGTCCTTGAATTGAACTCGTCAGGCGAGATGCACCCGCGGAACACGGCAACGGAGCGGGAGCAAACAACGCTGGTTGCGCGTCCATGATTTGAACATGTTGAGACGGTCCTGTGACGTCCAAAGTTCACTCGATGTGTCATCAACTCGCTAGGTCGATCTCGATCAGCGTTTGCATGTCCCGGCCGTACCACGCTCGGATGCCGGCACGCCTTTTACCGAGGTAGCGTGGCCGACCATTGTCGAGAACCATCGGAAGGTCGTGTCCCGGGACCACGACCGTGCCCGCGCGCTGGCGCCAGAGCGACCAGATCATCTCGATGGAGCGCCGGCTGACGGCCGCGTCATAGGTCATGTCCGTGTCGCGCGAGACCAGCTCGGCGCGGTTCTTGGCTGCGTCGCCTGTGAAGATGTAGTCGCGTTGCGGCGTGCGCCAGTGGAAGACGAGGCAGCCCGGGGTGTGGCCGGGGGCAACGTGAGCCGTCATGCCGGGAAAGACGGTGGCGCCGTCGGCGACCTTCTCGCAGGTCGACCAGTCGTCGAGGGCCCGGACATAGAGTTCAGGCACCGGCGTCTCGCCCCAGGGGACCTGAAGCGCCCACTCCATCTCCGCGGCGCCGACGACGATCCGGGCGTGCCTGAATAGCGTCCAGTTCACGGAGTGGTCGTAGTGCGAGTGCGTCAGCAGGAGGTCGGTCACGTCGGCGGGGGCGAGGCCGCGGCCGCTCAGCTGTTCGAGGATCAGCTTGCGCATGCCGAAGTTGCCGGCGTCGACCAGCGCCGTCCGGCCCTCGGCCCGGATCATCGCCACCGTGCTCCAGCCCAGCCCGCCGTGACATACGGACTTGCCGGGAAAGCCGCAGATCATGATGTCCACGTCGCCGAGCGCCGGGTCTTGGTCCTCCATGGCAATCATCGCGGCGCGTTCTCCCCGAAACCGTAAAGGCGGGTGGGCGTGTCAACCAGGATCTGGCGAAGCTCTTCCCCGGTGCCGACACGCTCGACGAGGAAGGAGAGCGCGGCTCCGTCGTCCGTTGGAACGAAGGGCTCGATAGCGTCGCTGCGCGTGCCCCATGTCCGGCCGCCACCCGTGTGGGGCCAGTCCGTTCCCCAGACCAGCCGCGACGGATGCGCGGCGAGACGGTCAATGAAGGGCGCGAGGGGAGCCAGGTCGTCGGAACCCGTGAGGCGGCGCATGGCGGAGAGCTTCACATGCAGGTGCCCGTCCGCCAGCAACTGCAGCAGGGTCGAGAAGCCCGGTTGGTCCGGTCCCTTCGCGGGATCGAGAAGCCCGAAGTGATCGACGATGAGCGGGACGGGAAGGCTGGCGATCTCCTTCCGCATGGCCTTGATCACCGACAGGCGCGTCAGCACCTGGACATGCCAGTCCCGCCCGGCGATGCGCCTGGCCTGCTCGTCGATCAGGCGCCATGCGTTCTGCGGATCGTCCATGCCCACGGTCGCGATGTTCACGCGGACGCCGCGAACCCCGGTCGCGTGCAAGCGGTCGAGTTCGGCATCGGAGGCATTCCAAGGGTCGATCACCGCCACGGCGCGGGCACGCGAGCCAAGCGCTTCCAGCCCCGCCAAGAGGCGCGTGTTGTCCGTCCCGTAGACGCTGGGCTGCACCAGGACGACGCGGTCGATGCCGAGGTCAGCATGTAGTTGATTCAGCGCGGCCTCGTCAGCGTCACCGGGTGTGTAGACGCGGTCTGGCGCGAAGGGATAGTGCGCGGCCGGCCCGAAGAGGTGGACGTGGCTGTCGCAGGCTCCGGCCGGGATGCATGCCTTCATGCGGCTTCCTCATGCGAGCGGAACGACCCCAGGACGTGCGGGATCAGGCCGCCGTGACGCAGCAGGGTCACTTCCAGCGATGTCTCGACGGCCGCCACGGTGGCAAGAGCCTCGACCCGTCCGTCTGCTCGCAACAACCGCACCGGCCACGCCACTCGTGGCGCCAATCCCGAGAGGCCCAGGGGCACGTCGATCCGGTCGCCGGGGATAAGCGCCAGGGTTTCCGGCGTCGTCCCCGGGGGTAGCAGCAAGGGAAGAATGCCCATGCCGATAAGATTGGTCCGGTGGATCCGCTCGAAGCTCACGGCGAGGATCGAACGCACGCCGAGGAGCGCGACGGCCTTGGCGGCCCAGTCGCGCGAGGAACCCATGCCGTAGCGCTCGCCGGCAACGATGGCGAGGGGCGTCCCGCTCCGGGCATGGCGCTCGGCGGCTTCGGTCAGTGTCACCATCTCTCCCGTCGGCGCGTGGATCGTCCAGCCCGGCGGGGCTTCCGGCGCCAGCAGATTGCGCACCAGCCGGTTCTGGAACGCACCGCGGACCATGACTTCGAAATTGCCTCGCCGCGAGGCGTAGACGTTGAGGTCCCGCGGATTGGCTCCACGCGCCACCAGCCAGTGTCCGGCTTCGCTGTCCGCGCGGATGTGGCCCGCCGGCGAGATATGGTCCGTCGTCATGTCGTCGCCGAGCACCAGAAGCGGCTCGGATGGAGCCGTCGTCGGGGCGGCGATGGACGCCTGCACGAATGGAGGCCGGCGCAGGTAGGTGGACGCTGGATCCCAAGGAAACAGATCGCCAGCGGGGGCCTCGAGGCTAGCCCAGAGTGGGTTGAGGGCAGCCTTGCCATAGGCTTGCGCGAAGTCGGCGGTCGCCATCGCCGCGAGAGCGGCATCGATGTCCTGTTCGCTCGGCCACAGGTCGGCAAGCCGAATGGGGGCCCCGTCGCCGTCGGTCCCGAGAGGATCCGCGGTGATGTCGATCGCCACGGTGCCGGCCAGCGCGAATGCGATCACGGCGGGCGGCGAGCAGAGGAAACCGTACTCGAGATCGGGATGCACGCGGCCGGGAAAGTTCCGGTTGCCGGAGAGAACCGCGACGGGTCGAAATCCGGGCTTGCCGATCATCTCGGCGACGGCGGGTGTGAGCGGGCCGGAATTGCCGATGCAGGTTGTGCAGCCATAGCCCACGATCGCGAACCCGACGGCCTCCAGATCCTCCAGCAGCCCGGCTCGTCGCAGGAGGTTCTCGGCGGTGGGCGAACCGGGCGCGAGCGATGTCTTCACCCAAGGAGGTGGCCGCAGCCCGGACTTCCGGGCCCTGCGCGCGAGCAGTCCTGCAGCGAGCAGCATTCGCTGGTCGGACGTATTGGTGCAACTCGTGATGGCCGCGATCGCCACGGCACCGTCGGTCAGTCCGGCACCCACGGCCCCGTCGAGCGGTGGC
The DNA here is from genome assembly GCF_945952055.1 of uncultured Alsobacter sp. Lineage (GTDB taxonomy): Bacteria > Pseudomonadota > Alphaproteobacteria > Rhizobiales > Beijerinckiaceae > Alsobacter. The sequence continues at coordinate 47,246 of NZ_CAMFHB010000027.1, read as the reverse complement.
TCGAAACAGTCGCGCGTCGTCCCCAGTGCAAAGCGATCCTGTGGCCGGCGTGGACCCGCGGCGCTCGGCTCGATGGTATCGAGCGCGAGATCGATGACAGCCGTGTAGACGGGCTCGGCCTGTGGGTCGAACCACAAGCCGTTCTCCTTCGCGTAGGTCTCGACGGCGGCAACGTGGTCGGCCGACCGTCCGACCAATCGCAGATAGGAGAGGGTGGCCTCGTCGATGGGGAAGTAGCCCGTGGAGGCCCCGTACTCGGGAGCCATGTTGGCGATTGCGCCGCGCTCGCCGACGCTGAGCGCGGACACTCCGGGGCCGAAGAACTCGACGAAGGCTCCGGTGACGTCTTGAGCCCTCAGCAGCGCGGTCACTGTCAGTGCGACATCCGTCGCCAGCACACCGGGCCTTGGACGCCCGGTGAGCCGCACGCCGACCACCTCAGGAATACGCAAGGTGACCGGCACGCCGAAAAGCGCGCCTTCCGCCTCCAGACCGCCGACCCCCCACGCCAGGATGCCAAGGGCGTTGATCATGGGCGTGTGGCTGTCGGTCCCGATCATCAGGTCGGGATGAATCCAGGCGATCCCGTCACGCGACTCCCTCACCACGACCTGGGAGAGACGTTCCATGTTGATGGTGTGCATGATGCCGGAGCCCGGCGGATGGACGGTGATGCCGGGCATTGCCTGCCCGGCCCACTTCATCAGCCGATATCGCTCCGCATTGCGCGCGAATTCCCGTTGCAGGTTGCGTACGAAGGCATCAGGTGTCCCGAACACGTCGACACCCGACGAGTGATCGGTCGAGACGTCGACACGGATCGCGGGCGAAAGGCTGCGTGGATCGAGCCCCATTTCGGCCACGACGTCGCGGATCGGCGTCGCCCTTCGGGCTGGGCTCGCGGCTTACGCTGAAGCCCCCCGGTGTGGGTCTTCACCTCCGGGCATTGATCCCTGGCGCACGGGCTGGCGGCGGCGGACATTTCGCACGACAAAGTCCCGCTTTCGCGAGGCTCGACCAGCGGCTTGGTCGGCAAGACTGCGGCAGCGGCGGATTGTGGTTGTATCATATCCGCGTCTTCCGTCTTGAAACATGCTCGCAGCCACATCGCTTCTCTATCTGTTGGGGCAGCGCGGAAGTCGCGTCTGACTACGATCTCCTTAGTGAGGCGAAGGTCTGCTAGCGGTGGCGAACCCAATGTCTCCTCTTGGCGCAATGCCGACGTTCCGCTCCTGGCGCTTTGCGAGCGCTCCCGCTGCGGCCTTGCTTCTCTAATCGAGGCTGCGCACGGCGCCAGTGGCGATGACGGGGCCGGTCGGGGCTCCCGTCGGCGACCCGCCCGCTGGCTCGAGCGAGACGGCCAGCGTCTCTCCCGGCTGCCAGGCTCGAAGGACGGGGGCGGGGACGGTGACCTCGGTCCGGGTGCGCGGATCGATAAGCCCGAGCGACAAAGGGGGGCCGTTGCGTCGGACATACCAGAGCTGGGGGACGCGCGGTCCCTGAAGAGCACCGGTCACCGAGGCAAAAGTCAGCGTGCCGCGGCGCGTATCAACGATGGCCGTGAACAGAGGGGAGGCCGTGTCCGGTCCAAGAATGGCGACGAACTTGTCGCCCAGCACTAGCGACCGCAAATCGATCGGCCCGAGGACGGCTACGGCCGCCAAGGCCGCCGCAGTGGCCAGGCCGGAGAGGAGTCCCGTGAGAAAGGCCGGCAGTCGCCGATGGCGACGGGACGCACCCGAGGGATCGCGCAGGTGCGCCAGGCGGCGGGCGATGCCGGTCCACACATGAGCCCCGGGCCGGCGCGGCTGCACGTCGAGCCAGAGGGGTGAAAATCGGTCGGCCCAGGCCTGCTCCCCGGCGTCGGGCAAGGCATCGGCGCTCCGGGCGCGAAGGCCCAGGGCACGCTCCGCCGCCTCCAGGTCGGGATCGTCCGGATCCGAACTGGTTCCGATGCCGCTCATGCTTCGAGGCACTTTCTCAGATTCTGGAGCGCGCGACGGATCTGGCTTTTCAGCGTGCCCAAAGGCACGTCCAGGCGCTCGGCGAGTTCGCTGTAGGTACGGCCCTTCAGGAATGCGTCCCTGACCGCGGTCCGCATCCGCCCGTCGAGCGTTTCGAGGCAGCCGGCGAGCCGCTCGCGCTCCTGCCGCCATTCGATCTGGTCGGACGCGATGGGGGTAGTGTCCTCGATGGCGAAGGCGAGGTCGTCGCGCAGCGGTTCACCGACGGCCTGAAGCGATCGCCGCCGGTCGATGGCCCTGTTCCTGGCGATGGTCGCGAGCCAGGTGATCGGACTGCCGCGCCGCTGGTCGAACTGCGCGGCCTTCTCCCACACAGTGAGATACACCTCTTGCAGCACGTCCTCCGCCTCATGCCTGGCCGGCAGCACGGTGAGGATGATGCCGAACAGCTTGTTGGACGTCCGGGCATACACGGCCTCCAGCGCCCGCTCGTCGCCCCGCGCGATGTCGCCGATGGCCTGGGCCAGCGCGAGCCGCGCGGCCTCGTGAGATCCCCCTGCCTGCGGCATCCCCGCCTCATTGTTGCCGATGACCGGCCGCCCATGTTCGGGGCTGCTAACGTCCGGGGCGGCCAAAAAGCTCCGATGGCGGTCTGCCAAGTGCGGCGTCCAGCGGCGGATTTCCGCACGTGGGTGGTCCAGAAAACTTTTTTGGCGTGTCTTCATCCGCGCCGCGACGAGGTTCGTAGCTTCCTCTTCCAGGCGGGGCGCAGGACCGCCCCCGGACGCGGGGAAGGGACGATCCATGTCGATGCAGCCGGATCTCCAGGACCTGTTCGTCGACCGGACGGACTGGCTCCTTGTCGCCCGCGACGTGACGGGCGGCGCGCTCCTGGCGGCCGGACAACCGGCGCCGCCCTTGCCAGGCGCCCAAGACGACGGGGCCGACCACCAGGCCGGCGCATCCGGGCCGCCCGGCGAACATCGTCCCACGCTCGCTCTCCAGGGTGACGGGGGGGCTCACACCGGGCATAATCCTTCCGGACAGGCCATTTCGTTCGGCGAACCGTCTGCAGTCCTCCGGCCCGACCCGACGGACGGGGAGACGGGCTCCCCGGCCTGGCACGTGATCGCCGAGGCGCGGCCGGTCGGCCAGCCCGCGGGGCCGGCGACCGGTCATGACGGCCCGGTGGCACCGGGCCCAGGTGGCGGCCAGGGTGGTCTCGTGTCACCATTGCCCGCGGCGGCCAAGGCGCCCGCGCACCCGCCAGGGTCGCTCCGGCCCCCACCCGCGGCCACGGACCATCAGGCGGACGGCACCCACGGCCCGGACAACGCCGGCGGGACGGGGGGCGCCTTCCTGCAGATTGCCCGAACGTCCACGACGACGTTGGACAGCCACATGTCGCTCTCCGGCCAGCTGACCCACGACGCCGAGGCGGGGCTCTGGACGATGTCCGTCTCCGGATTCGCAAGCGTCAGCACGGTGTTCGACAGCAGCTGGGTCCTGCAGACTGTGCATGGGGATGGCGGCGCCACCGTGCTGGACTCGCAGGCCTGGTCGGCCCGTTTCGCGGCGGAGGTCTCGTTCCAAGCCGAGACGCACTGGCACGATGGCGAGGATGTCGGCGCGGCCATGGTCCTGGCCCAGTCGGTGCCGCTCGCGGCCTGGGTCGACATCCTGCCGGACAGTGCAGTGCCGGGCCTGCCGTGGACGGAGGATCGCCACCCGGGCTCCGGCGTCCCGTCCATCGCGTCGCTGCTCGGCGAGGCGTCGGGCGAGGTCGGGTTTGCACAGGCCCATCTCGTCGGCGATCTCGGTGCGAGCGGCATCCTCCTACCCTTGAGCTTGATTGGATAAATCGAAAAATCATCGCGGTTCAAAAAAGGCAGAGGGTCGGCAGTTAAATCCCTCTCACTCAAGATTTATTACGGCTCTGTATGCGCCTGAAAGCAGAGTAGATGATCGTATTTTTCGAAAATAATCGAGTTTGTACTGCATCTCGCGGCGCCCTGGGTCCGTAGCTCTACTGACGGCCGGCAAGACCGATGATCGTCATCGACAGGAGCGACAAAACATGACGGACAACACTGTCACCACGCACGACAAAGCCGTGGAAGCCATGCAGCAGGCCTCGAAGATGGTCGCGTTCCAGCACAAAGGGGCGGCGGGCTCGACGGGCCTGCACTTCGGTGTCGCGAAGCAGACGGCGTCCGAGGAGCAGAAGAGCTCCACGTCCGCCATGGTCGGCGACGGGGCCTGGGGCGAGGGATCCTCGGCCGGATCCGGCCATGACGACACGACCTCCTCGTCGGGCAGCGGCTCCGACAACGCCTTCACCACGCACGACAAGGCCTCGGAGGCGAGCGAGCATTTCCAGAAGATGATCCACTTCACGCACGAGGGCGCAGCCGGTTCGACGGACCTGTCCTACGGTGTCGAGAAGCAGACCCATCACGAGATGCAGGAGAGCTCCACGTCCGCCATGTTCGACGACCTGGGCGCCTGGGGCGGCAGCCAGAGCGAGGGCAGCGGATCCGAGGGCGCCTGGGGCTCGGGATCCGGCTCCGGCGACCAGTCCGGCGGGAACAACATGTTCACCACCCACGACAAGGCCGTCAGCTTCGACAGCGAGATGATGAAGGCCTTCGACTTCAACCACGAAGGTGCGGCAGGCTCGACGAGCCTCGGCTTCGAGACCTCGAAGGCGACGCACTGGGCCTCGCAGGAGAGCTCCACGTCGTCGATGTTCGATGACGGGATCTTCGGGCAGATGGACAGCGGCATCGGCCACGGGTCCGCCCACAGCCTGATCGGCTGACGTCGCTCGCCCCCGCGGTCCCTGCCCGCGGGGGCACCCCAGCCCATGCGCAGGACATCCCATGGCCCGACCATCCCTACCAGCGATGGCACTGCGCAGCTGCCTGCCGCATGTGATCGCGGCGGCGGTGTTCAGCGGCGGCATCAATCTTCTCTATCTCGCCACGCCGCTCTACCTGCTCCAGGTCTACAACCGCGTCCTGCCGAGCCGCAGCGGCGCCACGTTGATCCTGCTGAGCCTCGGGCTGGTGATCGCGCTCGCGGCGATGGCCGGCCTCGACGCCATTCGGGCGAAGATCCTGGTCAGGGCGGGCACGCGTTTCGACACGGCCCTGTCAGCGCGGATCCTCGCCCTCCTGATCCAGCGCCGCGAGGACGGCGGCCAGCGCCACTCGGAAGCCCTGCGGGACCTCGACCAGCTCCGGCAGGCGCTCAGTGGCTCCCCGGCTCAGACCGTTTTCGACGCGCCGTGGACCCCGGTCTACCTCGCCCTGTTGTTCGCGCTTCATCCGACGCTCGGTGCGATGGCGCTGGCCGCGGCGCTGCTGCTCCTGTCGCTCGCCCTGCTGTCGGACTGGGCGTCGCGCAGCCGGATCATCGCCGCCGGCGAGGCACAGTCGCGGAGCTACCGGTTCGCCGACGAGATGCTCCGTAACGCGGAGCCCGTTATCGCCATGGGCATGCAGGCGGGCCTCGGCGACCGCTGGTTCGACAATCGCGCGCGCATGCTGGCCAACAGCGAGCGTGCGGCGGAGACCAACGCGTCCTACGCGGCGGTCATCCGCTTCCTGAGGCTGCTGCTTCAGTCGGGGATGCTGGGCGCCGGCGCCTGGCTGGTGATCGAGCAGGCCATCAATCCGGCGTCCATCTTCGTCGCCATGGTGCTGATGGGCCGCGCCGTCGCGCCGGTCGAGCAGATGGTGGGGGCCGGGCGCAGCATCGCGGCCGCCCGCGCCGCGTGGCGCCGCATCGCCGACCTGCTGGCCGCGGCGCCCGAGCCTCGCACGCACACGCGACTGCCCGAGGCGGACGGCTCCGTGTCGATCGACAAGGTGACGTTCCGCGCGACGGGAGGGGAGACCATCATCCGCGGGGTGTCGCTCGAGCTCTCGCGTGGCGAAGCCATCGGGATCGTGGGACCGAGCGCGGCCGGAAAGTCGACCCTGGTCCGGCTCATGACGGGGGCCCTGGCTCCCGCCTCGGGCCGGGTCCGGATTAACGGCGCCGACATCCGCCACTGGGACCGCGAACAACTAGGCCGCAGCATCGGCTACCTGCCGCAGGAAGTGGGGCTGTTCGCCGGCACCGTGCGGGACAACATCGCCCGTTTCGGCGACGTGCCGGACGCGGAGATCATCCGCGCCGCCCGGCGGGGTGACGTGCACGACATGATCCTGGACCTGCCCCAGGGCTACGACACGCTGATTGGCGACGGCGGCGTCCAGCTGTCGGGCGGGCAGCGCCAGAGGCTCGGCCTGGCGCGGGCGCTGCTGGGGTCGCCCCGGCTGCTCGTCCTCGACGAACCCAACGCAAATCTCGACGGGGACGGCGAAGCCGCCCTGAAGAAGGCGCTTCTCGACCTCAAAGGCGAGGACACCACGATCGTCATCGTCGCCCATCGACCGGGCATCGTGGAGGTCTGCGACCGAATCCTGGTGCTGCAGGACGGCGCCGTCCTGATGTTCGGACCGCGTGTCGAGGTGCTGGAAGCGGTGCGCAAGCAATTCGTGCGGGCGGTCGACACGGCCCGCCCCAACGCCTCGGCACGACCATGAGGACCACGAAATGAGCGATTGGGCCGAAAACCTCACCCGTCCCCCGCGCGGCCGCTACGACGAGGCCCGCGCCGGGCGCCTCACGCGCGACCGGGCGAACGGCAGTGTCGGTCGCCTGGTGGGACTGGGCCTCGGGGTGCTGGTGCTGTTCTTCGGCGCGATCGGCAGCTGGGCGGCGCTGGCGCCGCTCGACAGTGCCGTGGTGGCTGACGGCGCCTTCGAGGCGGCGGGCAATCGAAAGGCGCTGCAGCACCGCGACGGGGGTATCGTCGCCAGCGTGCTCGCGCGCGACGGCGACACCGTCGAGGCCGGCCAGGTGCTGATGGTCCTCGACGACAGCGCCCCGAAGGCCCTTGTGGCGTCCCTGTCGGCCCAAGCCACGTCCCTCTCCGTGCTGCGCAGCCGCCTGGTGGCGGAACGGGACGAGGCACCGGAGCCCGTCTTCGAGCCCGACCTGCTCGCGCGCAGCGGCGAACCGGCGGTGGCCCGCATCCTGGCCGCGCAGCGGCACCAGTTCGACGAGCGGCGCCGCCAGCTCGAGGGAGAGCTTGCCATCCTGGCGGGGGTCGCCAGCCAGCAGGGCGACCAGCTGCGCGGGCTGCAGGCCCAGATCGTCGGGATCGACGCGCAGGCGGCCCTCCTGCGCCAGGAGGCCGACGGCGTCCGAAAGCTCTTCGCCGCCGGCTACGCGACGAAGGTTCGCCTGTCCGGCCTCGAACGCAACGAGGCCTCCGTCGTCGCCGAACAGGGACGGCTGGCCGCGCAGGCGGCGGCCTTGGGCGGCGCCCTCGCCGCGACGGGGCTGCGGCGGTCGCAGCTTCGTCGCGACCGGCAGACCGAGGTCGCCGATCAGCTCCGTCAGATCGAGCAGCAGGCGGCGGAACTGGAGCCTCGGCTGATGTCCGCGCGCGAAACATTGACCCGCACCGTCATGCGCGCGCCGGCCGCGGGAACCGTGTTGGGCCTGAATGTTTTTACCGTCGGCGGCGTCATCGCCGCGGGGCAGAAAGTGCTCGAGATCGTGCCTGCGGATGGCCAACCGACCATCGCCGTGAGGGTAGACCCGGCCGAGGCCGAGCGCCTGCGCGCGGGCCAGACCGTCGACGTCCAGCTCACGGGCATCCCGGCAGCTCGGCGCCCCATCGTGACCGGGCACCTGATGCGGATCTCAGCCGATCGCCTCACGGATCCCCGCTCGGGCGCCGCTTACTACGAGGCGCGCGTGGCCGTCGACGATGTTCGGCCGGGTCCGGGCGCGGCGGTCCAGACCGCGGTGGTGCTCGGGCCGGGCATGCCGGCGCAAGTCATTATCGGAACGGGCAGCAGGAGCGCGCTGCAGTATCTGGTGGGTCCTCTGACCGACCAGATCCGCAGGGCCATGAGGGAGGAGTGACGATGGCCACTCACGGCAACCGCAGCGCGCTGGACACCGACGACGCAGCGCTCAGCTTCGGGGCCTCCGCCCGCCGGCGATCGCCGGTGCGGCCGGGCCCTCCGGTCCAGGTGCCGCCTCTATCCCCCCGCGCGGTGCAGCCCCCCGCCGTCGTCGAGCGCCAGCCCGATCCCGTTGCTCCGGAAGGCAGGAGCGTACGGGTGATTCTGGGCCTGGCCCTGGTGGCCTGCGTCCCGGCACTTGCGGCGGCGTGGCTGCTGGCCCCGCGCCTCGACAGCACGATGCTGGCCTCGCTGATGCCGCAGCGGGACGACAAGAGCATCGTCATGGTGGCGCCTGGACAACCGCCGGCGGCCCCGGTCGGACCGATGTCGGAGAACCGGACCGGCTCCCGCGACTCGACGGCGGCGCAGCCCGTCGTTCCTCTCGCCTGGGCGGCTCCTCAGCCACAGGAGGACGGCGCCATTCTCGCCCAGCTGCAGTCCCTGCGCGCCGACATCGAGCAGTTGCGCGGAGAGGCGGCCAGACGGCGGGCCGAAGCGCAAAATTCAACGCCGGCGCCGCCGCCCGAGGCTCCCTCTGTCGTCGCGTCGCCCCCGGTCGACACAGCGCCTCTTCAGGTCCCGGTTGCGCCCCCGGTGGCGGCACCGCCTCAGGTGGCGGCTGCTCCCCCGGTCGCCGCGTCTGCCCAGCCTGCGGCTCCCCAACAGGCCGTTCCTGCCCCAGACTCGCCTCCTGTCCAAGAGGCGGCGCCTGTCCACGATGCAGCGCCTGTCCAGGGTGCGGCTCCCGTTCGGCAGGCCGACCCTTCCACTGTCGCGACCCGCGAGGCCGCGCCGTCGGCGGCCGATCGCGTCGCCGGCGGATTGCGCGTGCTGCCCGACGGAGCCCAGCCCCGCGTGCAGGTTCGGTTCGCGCGCAACAGCGACGTGGCCCGACAGCGGGCCACTCGCCTCGTCGAGGTTCTCCGCAGGACCGGGGCCGTGGTCGTCGATGCACGCGAGAGCAGCGGCGAACCGGTCCCGCGCGTCGTCTATTTCTATGCCGCCGATAAGGATGAAGCGGTGCGGATGGCCGCTCTCGTCTCATCCGCTGCGCCCGTCCGCCGGGCCGTCGTGGACAGCGGCCTGCTGCCGCGGCCCGGCAGCATCGAGGTGTCGGTCGGCAACCGCTAGCAGGCCGGCACCATCCTCATCGAAACCCCCGACAGGAGACACACGATGATCCGTATCGCCTCAATCTCACTGGCCCTGCCGCTCGCAACGTTGGCCGGCAGCGCGTTCGCGCAGGAGCCGGCGCAGGCACCGCCCCCCGCCGCGCCAGCGCCCCTCGTCCTGTATTTCGACACGGGGAGCGCCCAGATCCGTGACCAGGACAAGGCTGTCCTGGACCAGGCCTCGCGTGCCTATAGCCAGGGCAAGCCGATCGTCATGATCGTCACTGGCACAGCGGATCGCGTCGGCGCGCCCGCCGGCAATCTGACGCTGTCCCAGCGCAGGGCGACGGCCGTTCTTAACGGGCTTATCGCGCGGGGCATTCCGGCCGACCGCTTCCAGGTTCTGGCCAAGGGCGAGACGGAGCCCGTGGTCTCGACCGAAGAGGGCGTGGCGGAACTGCAGAACCGCCGAGTCGAGATCACATGGCGTTGACCCAGTCGTGAGAACGGCTCAGCTTCTCCTGGCGTTCTTGGCTACAGCGGGACCGGCAATTGCCGGCCCCGCCGATGTCTGGTTCGAGTTGGGACTCGAAGCAGACCTTGGGACGAACAGCGCGCCCGACGCCAGCGCGGCGTTCGACCATTTTCTGCGCGCGGCCAAGGCGGGGCATGGTCAGGCAGCGTTCAATGTCGCGGTGATGCTCGACAGCGGACGCGGCGTTCGCCGTGACATCGTAGACGCCGCGGCATGGTACGGCCGTGCCGCGGCCCGTGGTGATCGAAGGGCCGCGTACAACCTTGGCCAACTGTACGAAAAAGGAGAGGGAGTTCCGGCCAACTCCGACGTCGCCCGCACGTGGTACGAAGTTTCTGGCCTTCCTGCTGCGCGCGAGCGCATTCAGGACCTTGCGCCGGGGGCGCCGCGCCCCGATGACCTGATGTCGCCGCAAGCCATCGCCCCACTCTCAGGCGAGGTGCTGCCCGATGGTCGCGTCGATGCGGAACTCGTGTGGACGATCCCGCTGCAGCCCGAACCCTGCAGGTACAACATCGAGCTGCGCTCCGTCACCGAGCTTGGAAGCGAGGAGGTGTTCGCGTGGACGGCCGATACTACGGCTGTCTTAGTAGTGCTCCCGCCGACAGGCACGACCTTCGCCTGGCGAGTGACCGCTGTGGGGCGCCGCATGGCCGATTACCGGACGGGTGCCTGGCAGGTCTTTACCGTCGTGCGTCCTTCCCCTTCGAAAGACCAGCGCTGACCCGGTGACAGGAGCCGGACCCCGGCACAAGCGGCTTTCGCCGGCTGCGCGTTCCAGCACTGTGATGCCCGCTTACCGAACTGCCACTTGGTCGCGGGGGAATCGGTGCAAAAAGTTTAGCCCTGACAGAAGATTGTGTGTAGTCTTGCAGTGATGATTGGAAATACTAGCGAACGCCCTTGCTGAGAGGGAGTACTTCTCGGCACCGAAGGGAAAACTGATTGCATTGATTGCGGGCGCCGTTGGCGCTCGAAGGCTCGTCTTGACCCGGAGCGGACGTTCGCAGAGTCCGCTCTCCGGCGAGAAGTACGACAGCCAGCAGCGCCCGTCGGAAGGTCCTATCGACAGATAGGACCCAAAGAGATGGTCTGCTGTATGCCCAGCGCTGCAAGAAAAGTCTGGTCATGGCTGACGACCAGGAGCGCGCCGTCGTACGCGGCCAGGCCCGCCTCGACGGCCTGGATCGCTTCGAGGTCTAGATGGTTGGTCGGCTCGTCCAGCACGAGGAGTTGAGGCGGTTCGGGTCCGCCGAGAACACAGGCGAGGCCTGCGCGAAGCATTTGCCCTCCGCTCAGCGTGCCGACGTTCATCAGGGCTGCATCTGCGCGGAACTGGAACGTCGCGAGCGCGGCACGGCAGGCATTCTCCGTCGCACCCGGGTTCAAGCGCAGGAAGTTCTCCCGAATGGTTGTCGCCGGATCCAAAAGGTCCACGCGCTGGTCCAGAGTGGCAGCCGGAACCGACAGCATCACCTTGCCGCGGAGAGGAGCGAGATCCCCGACGATGACTTTGAGCAGCGTCGACTTGCCGGAACCGTTGGGGCCGAGGATGGCCATCCGTTCCGGCCCTGTCATCGCAAACGACAGGCCGTCGATCAGGGGCCGCTCGGGATCGTAGCCTACAGCCACGTCGTCGAGCCGCAACACCGTCCGGCCGGACGCCAGTCCGGTCGGTGGAAGGCTCACCACGAAAGGCTGGAGGATTTCGACCTGCTTCCGCGCCCGGGCGGCGGTAGCGTCTAGTTCCGCCTGCCGCCTTTCGGCACTCTTAGCCTGTGCTCCGCCCGACACCTCGGCCTGATTCTTGCGGGCGCCGAGCAGGATGCGGGGCATGCCGCCGCCTTTCGCCTGTCTCGCCCCGGCCGAGTCCCGCCGGTCCCGCCTCTCCGTTTTCTCCTGGTCCCGTCGCCGGGCGGTCGCTGCGGCTCTCTGCGCACTCTCCAGCTCGTGCGCGGCCGCAGCCAGTTCGATGTCCTTCCGGGCGCGGTAATCCGACCAGCCTCCGCTATAGCGCGACGCCCCGAGCGATGTCAGCTCGACGATGGCATCCATGCCCTCCAGCAATTCGCGGTCATGGCTCACCACGACCGCCCCTCCTCGCCAGTCCTGTAGAAGCGCGAGCACCGCGTTCCGACCGGCCCTGTCGAGATTGTTGGTTGGCTCGTCGAGGAGCAGGATGTCTGGATCATCGAATGTCGCCGCTGCCAGCGCCACGCGGGTCCGCTGTCCGCCGGACAGGGCGGACAGGCGTGTCTCGGGTCCGGCATACAGGCCAATCCGCTCCAGGCTGGCCGCGAGCCGAGCCTCGAGCGTCCAGTCAGCGTCTGCGAGTTCATCGGCGCTCGCCTCCCCGGACTCGGCCCTGCGCAGCAGGGCGAGGCTCGACCCGACGCCGAACAGGTCGGCGATCGTGTCCTCCGGCCTGATCTGGACGGCCTGTTCCAGTGAGCTCACCTTGCCCTGGATAGAGACCCAACCGGATGTCGGCTTGATCTCGCCCCGGATGATCTTCAGGAGCGTGGACTTGCCCACGCCATTGCGCCCGACCAGGCCCGCACGTTCGGGACCGAAGGCCAGCGTAAGGCCGGAGAACAGAACTCTGCCGTCCGGCGTCGACCAGCCGAGATCGGCCAAGGCAATGGAACTCATCTCCGAGACCTAGGCACGCAATGAGACGAAAGGATGCTCGTTTGGCTCGACCGCGCACCGTATCGGCGAGGCGGCGTCTCCGGCCGTATCGTCGGGTCGACGGGGTGGACGCGCGGCATTTGACCCGCCCACCGTCTTCTGGCGTTCGCGGTCATGTCGCGGCAGCGATCGTCAGAGCACGAAGCCGCCATCCATCGTCAGACTGGCTCCAGTGATCGTGCCGGCCTCGGGCCCGGCCAGGTATGACACCAGTCCGGCGACCTCCGACGGCTGATTGAGGCGGCGCAGCGGAACCATGTCCCGCAGTTGGGAGATCATGTCGGACGTCATGTCGGTCTCCGTCGGACCGGGCTGGACGTTGTTGACGGTGATGCGTCGCGGGGCCAGGTCGAGCGCGACGCCCCGAACGAGCGCGGCGACCGCGGCTTTCGTCATGGCGTAGATGGCCCCGGTGGCCGTTCCCGTCCGGATGGCCGAGTTGCTTCCGATGGTGATCAGCCGGCCGCCATCGCGCATCGCGGCGGCAGAGGCCTGCAGGGCGAGGACCACGCCGCGGATGTTGACGGACAGCATGATATCGAGGTCCGCCAGCGCGAGATCCTTCAAGGCGGCGAGGCGCAGGACGCCCGCGTTGACGACCGCGACGTCGAGCGGGCCGAAGGCTTCGGTGACCGCCGTCACGGCGGCCTGGATCGCCATGGGATCGGAACTATCGGCCTGGAGTGTCATCGCGGTCCCGCCTTGCTCGCGGATGGCTGCCGCGACCTTCTCGGCTTGTCTGGGGCTGGAGACGAAGGTGAGAGCGACCCGGTAGCCATCCTTGGCCAGGCGCATGGCGATGGCGGCGCCAATGCCGCGGGAGCCGCCGAAGATGAGGGCCACGGGACGCTCGTCGCTTGAGGTGTAGGTCATGGTCGCAGGTCTCCGTTCGCCGGAGCGTCCGGCGTGGATTGGGAATGAACGGGAGGGGGCGGGCTGGCGAGTCAGGCCTTGGCCACGTCGAGGACGGCGCGGGTGAATTCGTGGGGCGCCTCCTGCGGCAGGTTGTGGCCGATGCCGCCACTCACGAGACGGTGCTCGTAGCGTCCGGTGAAGCACCGGGCGTAGGCTGACGGGTCGGGGTGCGGTGCCCCGTTCGCGTCGCCTTCCATGGTGATCGTCGGCACGCCAATGCCGGGGAAGCTCGCGAGCCTGCGCTCGACATCGTCGTAGCGCGTCTCTCCCTGCGCCAGACCGAGCCGCCAGCGGTAATTGTGGATGGAGACCGCGACGTGGTCCGGATTCTCCAGCGATGCCGCCGAGCGGGCGAAGGTTGCGTCGTCAAACCGCCACTGTGGCGAGGCGAGCTCCCAGATCAGGCGGGCGAAGTCCTTGGTGTACTTGGCGTAGCCGGCTTCGCCACGGTCCGTCGCGAAGTAGTACTGGTACCACCACTGCAACTCGGCCTTGGGCGGCAGGGGCGCACGGTTCGCCTCTTGGCTCCCGATGAGGTAGCCGCTCACCGACACGAGCCCCTTGCAGCGCTCGGGCCAGAGGGCGGCGAGGATATCGGCGGTGCGGGCACCCCAGTCGTAGCCGGCGACGACGGCCGTTGGGATCCTCAGCGCGTCCATGAAGGCCAGGATGTCGAGGGCGAGCGCTGCCTGCTGGCCATTGCGCATCGTCTCGGGCGACAGGAAGCGCGTCGTGCCGTAGCCGCGCAGGTGCGGCACGAGCACGCGGTGACCTGCGGCGGCAAGGATGGGGGCCACCTCGGCGTAGCTGTGAATGTCGTAGGGCCAGCCGTGCAGTAGCAGCACGGGCGGGCCGTCGACCGGTCCGAGCTCGACATAGCCGACGTCGAGCACGCCGGCCTGCACTTGCCGGATCGGGCCGAACGTTTTTGGGTCGGCGGCCTGGGCGTGAGCCTTGCGCGTAACGAATGGAGCCGTGGCGAGCGCCAAGGCGGCGCCGGCGATGAGGGTGCGGCGTGAGGGATCAATGGGGTCGAATGTCATGGCGGGTCTCCGGGGGTGAGAGCGGCACGGGTGGGTCGGAAGTAAGCGTCGGACCGGACGTTTGCGCAGGTGCGGCAGGCGTGTCCCAGGCACAGGGAGCAGCGCCGACCGCGAAGCCGGCCGCCAGAAGCACAAGCAGGCGCAGGACAGGGAGGAACGGCATGGCGCGATCTCCTCAGCCGAAGGTGAAGGCGTAGGCCTCCACGCCGGGATTGAGGAAGCGGATCTCGACCGTACGGGCCCGGGGTCCGTCGGCCTGCCGCACGAGCTGGTAGAGCCGTGTCTCCGTCACGGTTCCGAAGCCCTCGGCGTCGATATCGGAGCCGTGGTCCGGTCCCGGCGCATGGCCGTCCACTGTCACCTGGAAGCGGATCGGATGTCCGGACTGTCCGGCGCCGAGGACGAGATGGAGATCGCGAGCGTTGAAGCGATAGGCGACGCGGCCGTCTGCTGCTGCCGCGATGGCCCGGTCCGAGGCAATGGTCCAGGTGCCGGACAGGCCCCACCGGTTGGCGGGCAGGTCTGCGAACGAATAGACCTGCGGGCGGTCGGCGGCGACCGTCTCCCGCGAGGCGAAGCGGGTCGCCTGGGCGTAGCCGAGATAGGTTTCGTCCGAGCGCAGGTGATCCCAATCCGCGGCGGCCTGTTCGCCCGGCGCCGGCGGCGCAGCCGGCGTGGCGACCGGTTCGCGGGCCGCGCCCGCCTCGGTCAGCAAGTCCCGGATCGCCTGCTCCGTGCGGGACTCCTGTCCCTCTCCGGCCGTGCGGTAGCGGATCCGTCCCTGCGCGTCGACCAGGGCAAAGCCCGGCCAGGACTCGTTGCCGAAGGCGCGCCAGACTTTGAAGCCATTGTCGATGGCGACGGGATAGGTCAGCCCGAAGCGGGCGAGTGCACGCCGGACGTTGTTCTCATCGTGCTCGAAGGCGAACTCGGGCGTGTGCACCCCGATCACGACCAGGCCCTCGGCGGCGTAGGACTGCGCCCAGGCCCTGACGAAGGGCAGCGTGCGGATGCAATTGATGCAGGAGTAGGTCCAGAACTGGACGAGAACCACCTTGCCGCGCAGCGCCTCGGCCGTCAGGGGAGGGCCGTTCAGCCAGTCGGCGGCGCCGGCGAACGAGGGCAGGTCGCCGAGGACGGGCAGCGAGCTGCGAAAGACCTGGCTTGACGCAGGCATGGCGACCTCCCTGGCTTTGGCTGGGAGCCTCTGCAGCAGAGCGTTCTCGATCCCTGAGGAAGCCGGCGCCGGGAGCTGCGCGAGGACGGTGGCATCGAAGCCGGATGCGATGGCGAGGACTGCTGCCAAGGCGGCCACGCCGGCCACCTGCCTCAGTCGGTGCGCCACGGCGGAAGACGCGCGGAGCGCGGCGGCCAGTCGTCGGCCGACCGACACGACAACGGCCAGCGACGTGGCCGCGCCCGCGGCATAGGCTCCGGCCGCCAGACCCGTCGCCAGAGGCGAACCCGATGCGGCGCCGCCGGTGAGGACGAGCGCCAGCACCGGGCCGGCACAGGGCGCCCAGAGCAGGCCGACCGCCACGCCCGTCACCAGGGACGCCGCGATCCCGGTTCCCGCTCGTCCCGAGAGCCGGCCGCCCAGGTCCGTGAAGGGGCGCGCGGCGAGGCCCGCGAGGCGGTCCGACAGGAGCGTGGCGGCGACGATGGCCAGCACGGCGAGCCCGACGGCGCGGCCGATGTCGTGCGCCTGCGCCGCCCAGGCGGCGCCCGCAGCCGCGAGCGCCACGACCGACGCGAAGGCGGCCACAAGTCCGGCGAGGAGCGGCAACGTCCCACGCAGGACACTCTGGCCCGGACGGGCGAAGACGAACGGTACGATCGGCAAGATGCAGGGGCTCGCGATGGTGAGCACGCCGGCAAGGAAGCAGACGGCGAGAAAGGATCCGGCGGTCATCGCGAAGGCACCTTGGCCGCCGCTTCAATGATCAGAGCCGCCACGGCGGCCGGGCGGGACAGGTAGACGGCGTGGCTGGCCTTCACCTCGCGGACGGTGCTGCCGGCGCGTTTGGCCATCTCGCGCTCCAAATCCGGATTGATCGACCGGTCCTGGGTCGCCACGAGGGCCCAGCTCGGCTTCGACTTCCATGCCGGCTCGCCGGCCTCCTGCGTGAAGGCGACCTTCGCGGCGAACACCTGCGAGCGCGCCATGAAGGCCGCCTCGGCCTTGGGCAGGTCGGCGGCGAAGGCGGCGGGGAACTCGGCCAGGGCGAGGGAAAGGAAACCATCGTTCGTCGCCTCGATCGCATCGGGCTTCGCTCCAGTCACGGGCTTGCTGTTGGCAAGATTCGCAAGGCTCTCGCCCCGGTCGGGCTGGAACGCCGCGACGTAGACGAGGCCCGTCACCTTCGGATCGTCGCCCGCGGCGGTGACCACCATGCCGCCGTAGCTGTGCCCGACGAGGATGGTGGGGCCGTCCTGCAGGGCGAGGATCCTGCGTGTCGCGGCGACGTCGTCGTCGAGCGAGGTCAGCGGCTGCTGCACGATACTGACATGCAGGCCTTTGGCCGTCAGGAGGTCGGAGACCTTGCGCCAGCCCGATCCGTCGGCGAACGCGCCGTGGACAATCACGACGTTGCGGACGGGGTCGGCCCAGGCCGCGGAAGGCGTCGCCGACGCCGCGAGGGCGAGGAGGGCATAGAGGACATTGGATCGGTTCATGGCAGGGGCCTCTGCACGGTCTCAACGCCCGACCGCGCGGCGGTCGGCGAGAACGATTGCGACATCAATGTTGCCGCGGGTCGCCTTGGAGTACGGGCAGGTCTCGTGCGCGGCGTCGACGAGCGCCTGGGCCGTTGCGGGATCGAGGCCGGGCAGCGAAACGGTCAGGCGGGCCGACAGGAAGTACCCCTCGCCGCCCTGGTTCAGGCTGACCTCGGCGTCGATGGCGAGATCGGCCGGGGATGTGATCTTCATGCGGCGGGCCGCGATGGCGATAGCGCCCTCGAAGCAGGCGGACCACCCTGCTGCGAAGAGCTGTTCGGGATTAGTGCCCAACCCGGGTCCGCCCGGCACGGACAGCGCGATGTCAAGCCTGCCATCCGAGCTGCGGGCTGATCCCTTGTCGCGGCCGCCCGTCGTGTGGACCTGGCCGGTGTAGAGCACCTTGGCGTCCGAAGTCATGGGTGTGTCTCCTGGTCGATGGTCAGCGAAGGGCGAAAGCTGACGTCCCGTCGTCGTACCGGCGGCGATGCCTGCAAGCCCGTTAGCGTTCGTGAGCCGCTGTCAGCGCTCACCAGCCGATGCGAACCCGCACGTGGCGCGTGGCGAGCACGGCGCCAAATGGATAGTCTTGGATCTGACAAGCGAACGAGGTCATGCCGGAGCTGCCTTCCCCCGAGGCCGATGTGCTCTCCTTTGGGCCGTTCACCCTCAAGCCGAGGGAACGGCTGCTGCTGCGCGGCGCCGAGACGGTCGACGTGGGAGCGCGCGCCTTCGATATCCTCGCCACTCTGGCGGCCAGCCCGAACGAAGCCGTCGGGAAGAACGAGCTCCTGGCGCGCGTCTGGCCGGACATGACGGTGGGCGAAGGCAGCCTGCGCTTTCACATGGCCAACCTGCGCAAGGCGCTCGGCGACGGGAGAGACGGGGCGCGCTACATCACGACGTTGCCGGGCCGCGGCTACTGCTTCGTCGCGAGTGTCGTCCGCGAGACCGAGGCCCCACGGCACGCGATCACACCTGTGCGCCAGCAGACCAACATGCCCAACCGGCCCATGCTGGTCCTCGGGCGTGAGGACGACAGCCGGGTCGTCCGGCACATGCTGACGACGCGACGCTTCGTGACCGTGGTCGGACCGGGGGGTGTCGGCAAGTCGACGCTCGCGCTGGACGTGGCCCACGATCTCGCGTCGACCTTCGACGGAGCCATCCTCTTCGTGGACCTCAGCATGCTTGGGACGCCCGATCTGGTCACGGTGACGGTGGCGTCCATGCTCGGCGTGCAAGGCGATGCGGAGGACAGAGCCGGCGCTGTCATCGAGGCGCTCCGGAGCGGGCCGTCTCTCCTGATCCTGGATACCTGCGAGCACGTCATCGACACCGTCGCCGCGCTGGCCGGGCGGCTGTTCACCGAGGTTCCGGAGGTGCTCATTCTGGCGACGAGCCGGGAAGCCCTGCAGGTCGAGGGTGAGCAGGTATATCGGCTGGCGCCGCTCGCCTGTCCGGACGATGACACGCCCCTCACGGGCGATGACATCTGTCGCTCCCCGGCGACACGGCTCTTCGCGGAGCGAGCGGTCTCATCGGGTGTCAGGCTCGAAGCAGACGACGCTGGGGCGGCCCTGATCGCCGACATCTGCCGCAGGCTCGACGGAATGCCGCTCGCGATCGAGCTCGCGGCGAGACGGGTTGAGGCCTTCGGCCTGGAGACGACGGCGGCCCTGCTTCGGGAACGACTGGCTCTCACCTGGACTGGCGCCCGCGATGCGCCGGCACGCCAGCGCACCCTGCATGCCACGCTCGACTGGAGCTTCGGGCTGCTCTCGGAGCAGGACAGGACCGTGCTGCGCCGCCTCGCCGTCTTTGTCGGCAGCTTCACCATCGACGCCGCGCTGGCCGTGTGTACAGACGAAGAGCTGGACGCGGAGGCTCTCTTTCAGTCGCTCGACAGCCTCGTGGCGAAGTCGATGGTGGCGGCCCGGCCCGTCGGCGCCATGGTGCGCTACCGGCTCCTCGACACGACGCGCGCCTACATGGACGAGACGCCTGCGCCCGACGCCGACAGGTCCGCTCTGGCGACAAGGCACGCCCGGCATTCCCTGGCCTGGCTGGAGGAAACCGGCGCCGAGTGGTCGCGCCTGTCGAACGTGGCGGAGAGAGCGCGTCACCTTGCGGGGCTCGCCAACTTGCGCGCGGCGCTCGATTGGTGCTTCGGCGAGCATGGCGACCCCGCCCTCGGCCGACGGCTCGCGGCCAAGGCCGGCCCCGTCTTCCTCGCCATGTCGCTCTTGTCGGAGTGTCACCGCTGGACGGAGCGGGCGCTCGCCACCCTCGAGCCGGCGTCGCGTGGAACGCACGAGGAAATGCACCTGCAATCGGCCCTCGGCGTCTCCCTGATGTTCACGCGCGGCGGGACGCAAGCCGCGCTCGAGGCTCTCGTCAGAAGTCTCGACCTCGCCGACGAGGTGGGAGAACCCCTGGACCAAGTCCAGGTCCTCGGCTCGCTGCAGTTGTTCCACTTGCGGACGGGCGAGTTCCGGTCTGCGTTCAGCTACGCCGAACGCTGCGTCGCCTTGGCTGATTCTCAATCCGATTCCGTGGCAGCCGCCATGGCCCGCTCTATCCTGGGAATGTCGTTCCACTTCGCCGGCGAACACGGCCGCGCCCGGACGGAGCTGGAGGCGGCGCTGGCCGCCGGCCCGCGCTCGGAGAGGACGACAACGCTCTACCTCGGTCTCGACGGCCACGTTCTGGCCGGAGCCATCCTGGCGAGGACGCTATGGCTGCAAGGCCATCCCGACCAGGCCGTCGATCGCGCCCGCCGCACCATCGCGGAAGCCGCGACGATGGACCATGCCCTCAGCCTTTGCATCGCGCTGAGCTGGGGCATTTCCGTCTTCGACTGGGTCGGTGACCTCCACGCGCTCGAAGAGCATCTCGACCGGTTCATCTCGCGCTCGGCCCCAAATGCCTTCGCACCCTACCTGGAAGTGGGGCGGGGCTGGCGGGGCGTCCTGGCCATCCGCCGGGGCAATCCGATCGTAGGCGTCGCCATCCTCGAGGAGAGCCTCGCGAAGCTGCACGCGATGCCCTATGAGCTGCTCTCGACGCCGCTGACACTCGCGCTGATTGAGGGGCTGATGCATTCGGAGCGAAGCCCTGAGGCACGCGACCTCCTCGACCGAACGGTGGAGGACGCCGAGACGAGTGGTGATCTCTGCTCAATGCCGGAGCTCTTGCGGGTCGGTGCCCTGCTCGCGCTGCAAGACGACGAGGCTTCTCCGGACAGGGCGCTGGCCCTGTTGCAACGGTCGCTGGCTCTTGCCCGCCGGCAGGGGGCGGGCAGCTGGGAACGTCGAGCGGCATCGAGCCTTGCTGCCCTGCGGGCAGACGCTGGCTAGGCGTCTGGCGCGCGCCAGGTCTTGCCTTCGGGCGACGACGGATTTGCGTTCCGCGCAACATCACGGGCGAGGTCGACGAACGCGCGGTGATGGGCGGCGAGGTGCCGGCGTCCCGGGTAGTAGAGGCACAGGCCAGGGAAGGGCGGCGTCCAGTCTTCGAGCACACGCACGAGCCGTCCCGACGCGAAGTCGTCCGCGACGTTCCACTCCGTCAGGTAGGCGAGTCCGATCCCAGCTCGGGCCGCCTCGATCATCAGCAGGGGGTCGTCGAGGATGAGCGGCCCCGTGCCGTCGATCTCTACTTGCTCGCCGTGGTGCTCGAACTCCCATCGATAGATCCCGCCCCCAGGCATGCGGCTGCGGATGCAGGCGTGGGCGGCGAGGTCACCCGGGGCGAGCGGCCTGGGGTGCCGCTCGAAATAGGCTGGCGAGCCGACGACAGCGAAGCGTTGCTGCGGCCCGAGCGGGACGGCGATCATGTCCCGAGGCACGGCCTCGGCCAGCCGAACCCCAAGGTCAAAGCCTTCGAGCACGATATCGACCAGCTTGCCCTCGGTAACGATGTCGATGGTCACCCGGGGAAAGCGCCGGACATACTCGAGGACGACCGGCGCCATGATCTGCCGCGCCGCGCCCGACGAGGCATTGATCCTCAGCGTCCCCGACGGCTCGGCCTGGTGGTCGCCCAGGCGCTCCATGGCTTCGCGGATGTCGCGCAGCGCGGGCCCCGTCTCGGCGACGAACCGCTCGCCGGCCTCAGTCAGCGCCACGCTGCGCGTGGTGCGGTGGAACAGACGAGCGCCCAGGCGGCTCTCCAGCACCGCGACCATGTGGCTGAGAGCGGACCGGGAGATTCCGATCTGCGTCGCCGCGGAGCGGAAGTTGCGGTGTCGCGCCACCGCCTGCACGGCTTCGAGTTCCGTCAGCCCTGTGGTCTGCATTGTCCCGTTTCACTCACCAGAGCATGCCAGATTGTCCGACTAATCGAACTTATAGGGGCGGGTTATCTGAGGAGCAATGCCACTCATCAGGGAGCGACCCGTGAACACGATCGAAAGGATCTTCATCGACGGCCAGTTCGTTCTTCCGCACGGAACCGAACTGTTCCCGCTCCACAATCCCGCGACGGGAGCGGTCATCGGACATGTGCGTCTTGCCGACGAGGAGGACGCCCGGCAGGCCATCGCCGCGGCTCGCCGCGCCTTACCCGCCTTCGCCTCCACTACCCCGGCCGAGCGTATCGCATGGCTCCGCCGCCTGCGGGACAAGGTCGCTGCCCGCCGGGACGCCTTGCTGGAAGCCGTGATCGAGGAATACGGGGCGCCGGCTTCGCGCGCGGCGTTCATGGTCGACCATTCCGTCGCCGCCTTCGATGAGGCGATCGATCTCCTGGAGACCTACCCGTTCCGCCGCCGCGTCGGCGCGTCCGAGGTGGTCATGACCCCGTCCGGAGTCGCAGGGCTGATCACGCCATGGAACAGCAATGCCGGCTTCATCTGCGGCAAGGTCGCGACGGCGCTCGCGGCGAGCTGCACCGTCGTGGTCAAGCCGAGCGAGATGAGCGCCACGCAGACGCAGGTGATCATGGAGGCGTTCCACGCCGCCGCACTTCCCCCGGGCGTCGTCAACATCGTCACGGGGCGCGGCGAGACCGTCGGAGCCGAGATTAGCCGGCATCCCGACGTCGCCAAGATCTCCTTCACGGGATCGACGGCCGTCGGCAAGGCGATCCTGCAGGCCGGTGCGGCGACGCTGAAGCGCGTCACCCTGGAACTCGGCGGCAAGTCGCCGACAATCATCCTCGACGATGCCGACCTGGAGACGGCGATCCCGCTCGCCGTCCAGGCCGCTTTCATGAACAGCGGCCAGGCCTGCGTCGCCGGTACGCGCCTCCTGACGCCTCGCAGCCGCCTGGCCGAGATCGAGCAGCGGGCTAGCAAAGCCGTGTCGGCCGTGCAGGTCGGGGATCCCCGCCACCCGAAGACGACGGTCGGCCCGATGGTCAGCGAGCGCCAGTGGGAGCGCGTGCAGCGCTATATCCGTCTCGGGATCGAGGAGGGCGCCCGCCTCCTCGCCGGCGGGTTGGGTCGTCCTGAAGGACTGACGGGATGGTTCGTGCGTCCCACGCTCTTCGGCGGAGTGACCAACGACATGACGATCGCGCGGGAGGAGATCTTCGGCCCGGTTCTCTCGCTCATCGCTTACGAGAACGAGGACGACGCCGTCCGTATCGCCAACGACACGGTCTATGGCCTCCAAGCCTATGTCTTGTCGGGCGACCAAGCGCGGGGGGAACGTGTCGCCGAGCGGCTGGAGGCAGGCCGCGTCCTCGTCAACACGCTTGCCCATGATCCGAAGGCGCCGTTCGGCGGCTTCAAGCAATCCGGTCTCGGCCGGGAATACGGCACGTTCGGGCTTGAGGCGTACCTGGAGCCGAAGTCGCTCATCGGTACGCTGCCATGAGACGGAAGGCAGACCCCTGTGAGGTGGCGAAACCAGAGTGGCGAAGATTAAGCCGGGCCTCAGTCCACCTACCCTCGGAGCAGACGAGACCCCGTCGAACGTCAGCTTTCCGGTGAGGGGTTGGAGTCCGCTCATGGCGCATTTGAGAACCTCACGGACGTGAAACCAAGCGCGACAGGAACGGCCACTCCATCCTCTGGATCATGTCGTCGAGCTCACGGATCGGAACGACACGTGCACGGCGCTTCTCTCCGTAGACACCCGTCATTCCGGACTCAGCGTGTCCCATGAGCATCTTCTTGAGATCCTGCGATGCCGTGAGCCTGCCGATCTGATCCTGGAAGAAGTGCCGGAAGGAGTAGAACGTCACTTCGTCCTCAAGGCCGATTTCGTCCGATTGGAAGCTCGACCAGAACGAGGAGAAGTTCCCGCAAACGCGGTCCAGATCGGCGTCACTTTCCATGGCGGACCAAAGGAACCGTCGGCTTTTTGCCTTGGCTTTACTGACGAGATCGAGAAGCCCCAGGCCAATCAAGTCCTTCCTGATTGGCATCCAACGCTTGCGTGCCAGCGTCTTCATCGTTCGCCCGTTGGCGTTCGTGACCTCGAAGCAGAGGATGTCGGCGTCCTCCGGATGCGGGATCACCGTGTCGGGTCCAAGCTGCGCGATCTCCGTCGGGATCATGCCGTGGCAGCACGCAATGAGAGGAAACCAGAACTGGATTTCCTGTCCTGCCTTCGCGGAGGTGATGAACTTTCGCTCGGTGAAGATCGGGTGGGCGAAGATGCGATCGAGGTGCTCGTGCGTGTAGGGGTGTCGCGTGCTCTCTGCCGTGGCTACGGTCAGGAGAAGTCCGTCTCCGATGTTGGGCACGCGCGCGTTGATGAGGCTCGCCGCCCCGAGCAGACTGCTGAGGATCAAAATTTTCTTATTGATGGAAGGTCGCTGCAGATGACCCGCATCGAGGTGCGCACGAAAGGCGATGACCGCCTCGCGCGTCACATGCCCCAGATCTAAAATTCCGGAGTGGTCCTTGAACTGTGCGATCGCGGCCCGCATCTCCGTCAGGTAGTTCTTATGGATTGCGCGCTTCGTCTTCGTGCGCTCCTGGGTCCAGGCCTGCATTGCATCGTCCCAGGTGAGGTTCAGCGGACTGCCCACCGGCGCCGGCAGGCTCGGCGAACTGGCCGCGGCAGGCCTGTCGATCCGCCAAGGACCGTCCACGTCATCCGGGTGGTGATTTCCGAAACCGCCCTTCCGTCCTTCGCGATCCTTGAACAGCTTGAGGTACCGGAGCTCTGCGGCGAGGCATTCAGCCATGAAACGTGTGAAAGACGGGGTGGCGCTCGTCAGTTGAACTCCGAGCCGACCAACATAGGCCTGCACGTAGTTCCTCTCGGTGGCTATGTAGCCCTCGACCGTGATGGAGTTCAGCAAGCGTGCCCGATCGAGGTGTCTCCGAACAGCCGCATCTTCGCGCCAAGGAATGTGTGCAGGATCCCTTTCGGGGCCGAGTGCGGAGCCAGGAAGGTTCTTGAGGCGCTCCTGCCAATCTTCCTCGGCCAAGGTTCGTTCGAACCACTCGACGACCGCTTTCCAATCGGACCAGGTCCAATGGATGGTGAGCACCGAGGCGACGCTGCCGTTCTCGCTCGCCCGACCTCCCCGCAATCGCAGCCGCTCGAATTCGGAATCGACCTGCCTGTCCAGCGCGACCGCGAGCTCGCGCGCCGTCCGCTTGTCGGAGGTCTGCAAGGATTGGCGGACGAGTTTCTTCCCGAACGCCTTTACGAGATCCAGAGGCACGCGCCGGTGGTAATGATATACCCCACCGCGAAGGATGAGATGGTTGGCGACAGACATGAGTTTTAGAGTCCCGGTCTCACGCGATGTCTCACACCGGTCTCACACCGGAGTAAGGATTCTGGGCCGGAATTCGTGAAAGAATCAAAGACTCTAGCGGTTTACCGATCCTTGCCGAGAGGCGGGGGCAAGGAATGGCGCTCCCATGGGGAATCGAACCCCAGTTTTCGCCGTGAGAGGGCGGAAAATATGGGTATAGGCGGTCTTATTCCATCCTGCGGAGTGTCGAAATATCAATGGTTTACAGCGTTTCACAGCTAGCCTTGTCCATCGGCGTACAGCGAGGTATATTTGATAGATATTTGACGAGCTGGATGGCGCTCATGGCCAACGTCCTCAAGGAAGCGCCTCTGACCACCAGGTCCGCTCGCGCCAAGCTGTCCGAAGGGACGCACTGGCGATCCATCGACCCTGACACCCATCTCGGCTATCGCAAAGCCCCGCGTGGCGGGCGCTGGTTGGTCCGCTGGTATGTCGGTGCCCAAGCCTATCGCCAGGCTACCCTGGCCAAGGCGGATGACGTCTTCGACGCCGATGGTGTCGAGACATTGGACTTCGCCCAAGCATCTGCGGCCGCTCGAACTCACGTATCTCAGGTCCGTGCAGATGTGCGTGCGGAAACGGCAGGACCGCCCGTAAGCGTGCGTTCGGCCATCGAGGCTTACTGCGATGTCAGGGA
This sequence comes from uncultured Alsobacter sp., assembly GCF_945952055.1. Lineage (GTDB taxonomy): Bacteria > Pseudomonadota > Alphaproteobacteria > Rhizobiales > Beijerinckiaceae > Alsobacter. The sequence continues at coordinate 21,871 of NZ_CAMFHB010000027.1, read as the reverse complement.
GGCCAGAGAACGGGCGCAGCGAGGCGAGAAGGGATTGAAGCGTGACGCCCGGTCGCGGCTTGCCCTCTACGTGCTCTCGACGGTGCTGGCAGACGTTCCCCTGCATAGGCTGGACGAAGAAGCGCTGCAGGCGTGGCGCAATGCGCTCCCTGCCTCGCTGGCGGCCTCGTCGGTTCGCCGTCTGGTGAATGACTTCAAGGCAGCCCTGAACACCGCGGCCAGGACGCACCGGTCACGGATGCCGCCTGAGCTTGCCGGCGTCATCCGACATGGTCTCTCCACCGACGCGCCGGCGCGCTCAGAGGCTCGGAAGCAGATCCTGCCGGACGCCGATGTTCGACGGATCATCACGGCCGCGTGGGAGATCGATGAGGCGCGCGGCTTCGAAGGCGACCTCGCCCGTCTGGTGCTCGTGCTCGCCGCCACTGGTGCCCGGTTCTCGCAGGTCGCTGGAATGTTCGTGAGCGATGTGCAGGCGGCCGAGAAAAGGTTGATGGTGCCCACATCGAAGAAGGGGCGTGGCACCAAGCGCACGGGCACAATCGCGGTGCGCGTAGGCGAGGATGTCATTGAGGCTTTGCGGCCTGCCACGGCCGGCCGAAAGGGGCCGGCGCCGCTGCTGGAGCGTTGGCGGAGCATCCAGGTCAAAGGGGCAACGTGGGAGCGCGATCGACGTGGCCCTTGGGTCAACGCGAGTGAGCTGACAAGACCGTGGGCCGAGATCATCAAGAAAGCGGGCCTGCCAACTGACACCGTTCCCTATGCGCTACGCCACTCGTCAATTGTACGCGGCTTGCGCGCCGGCCTTCCGGTCCGCCTGGTCGCCGCGCTCCACGACACGTCATCCGCGATGATCGAGGCGCACTACGCGGCGTACATCGTAGACGCTCTCGGCGAGCTCGCCGCGATGGCCGTTGTCCCCCTCACAACGTCGCCAGCTTCCGTCACCGCGATCAGCAGGCCGCGCAAGAAGACTTGAGGTAGGTCGCGGTTGCCCCTTGGCCGCCAACCCTGAATCCGACGGGATGTGCACACCCGGCTCACCGTGCAAGGACCCGACGGCAAACCCACAGGATCTGAAAATGCTGCACTTGAAGCTCACGGCGGCGCTTGTCTCCGCAATCGGTATTGGCGCATGCGCTCGAACGTCGGTCATGCCCATCGCAGCCGACACGGTCCAAATCCGTTCTCGAGCCGCGCTGGCCTGCGGTCCCGAAGGCGCACAGAAGGTCGCTTTCCGGCAGGCAGCAGTCGAGACCATCAGGCGGGGCTACGACAGGTTCCTGATCATCGACGCAGCCTCCTCAACGAGCCGGTCAGTGGTGGGAACGACCCCTGTGGTTGCGTCGTCCACGGGGTCGGCGACAGCCACCTCGTTTGGCAACCAGGTTTACGCGACAGGTCAGTCGCGGACGGTCTTTCAGGGAGGCGACCCAATTGTCATGGGCTCGCACAACCAGGGGTTGATGGTGCGAATGTTCAAGGACGGCGATCCGTCAGGGGCGAACGCACTATCTGCGCGCGCCGAGTTGGGGCCAGACTGGGCGGGGGCAGTTGAGAGCACCCAAGCGACATGCCTCTAGCCTCGATCGGATGTGCGACGGCAAATTGCTGATTGGAACGACAAGCGCCCGCCTGAACACATCAGGCGGGCGCTAGGCCAATCACGCTGCGGCTCGAGCGAAAAGTGCTCGAGGAATGATCGCAGCGCCTCAATCCATCCGAGACCGTAGCGCGAGACGGTTGCCGAACTGTTGCAGCGACCGCGGGCCAAACGAACAGGGCCACCCTCGGGCGGCCCTGCCGGCGATCGCGGTGGAAATCCTTGGTTGGCGTGAGGACGATGGGTCAGTTCTTGGCGGGCGCGATGTTGCGGGCCATGGCGATCATCAGCCGCGCGATGCTCTCCTCGGCTATGCCGGACGAGTGCGAGACGCGCAGGACTGTCATCGACAGCTCCGCCTCGACTTCACTAGGCAACGGGCTCAGCTGGGTGAGCACGGTCCGGGCGGCGTCGGAGAGCTGCGCGGGAGCGGAGGCGGTGGTAATCTCTGCGTACGACATGATCGAACTCCTTCCGTTCGGTTGCGTCCAGGGCCGCAGGGCGTGACAGCGCCTTTGCGGCCCGACAATTATGTGATATCCCGAATTCATGGACACGTCAATTCAGGATATCCCAAAAAAGCGCGGGCGCGGTCGTCCCCCAACAACGGGCCGAGGTGAGGGCGTCCTCGTCCGCCTCCATCCGCCCCAACTCGCCGACCTCGACGCGTGGATCGCCGAACATCCCGAACCCCGCCCGTCACGCCCCGAAGCGATCCGAGCACTCGTCGAAGCTGCTCTCAGCCGACGGACGCGCAAGCCGTGAGCACACCCTCGCGGCAGCGGCGGCGCGGGGCCCCCTCGCGCCGACCACCCTCCAGCGAGCGGTACTGTGTCCCTTGGGTCCCGATCCAAGTCGGGCCGGAGTCCCGTTCCTCGGGAAATAAATCAACATACCCCCTCCCTCGGGTCCCATCCGGCCGTGCGTTGGGTCCCATCTGCAAGTCGGGGCCCACTTTCAGGCTGTGCACACGAAGTCGCGCGGGCCTGGCAGGGGCCCCAGCTGGCGCGCTGGGTCCCATTTCTGCAAGCGGTGGTAGGCTATGGTCAGGATGGTGAAGCCACCGCCTCCCGAGCCCGCCCACATCCAGGTCACCATGACGCCTGAGGACGTGAGGGCGGCCCGCTTCGCCCTGGGTAAGCTGTGGGGTATGGGTCGCGCATTGAAGCACACGGAGTTCTCACGGGTGCTCGGCTACGCGCCAACCAGGGCGCAGGCGGCCACCTCTCGATGGGAGCATGGAAAGAGGTCGCCACCACCGGCCGCGGTGATCGCCATCAACATGATGCTGGAAGGCGCCCGCCCGCCCGGACTCGAGCGGGAACTCGATCTCTGATCGCCGTCAGTGCGCTCGAAGGACCGACACGAGGTCGAGCATCTCGCAGAAACCGAGATGGCCTACCAGGCAGAACCAACGGTCGCTCAACCCACTCATGGTTCGGCAAGCGTACCGCTCATGTTGTTGGGCTAAGCCGCTGACGAGGGTTACAACCGGGCGGTCCGTTACCTACGGTTTGCGGACGCGTGAGAGCAGCCGCGCCGGCTCAAGCAGGTAAGCGTGCGCCCGGATGTCGAAGAACGCGTAGGGAGCGACGCCAGACTGGCTGCTGCCCAGCACGTCACCCTCTCCGCGCAGCCGCAAGTCCTCCTCGGCGATCTCGAAACCGTCCTCGGTGCGCCGCATGGTGTCGATGCGGGCGCGGGCCACCTCGCCGAGCCCTGCCTTGAACAGCAGCAGGCACGTCGACTTGCCGCTGCCGCGGCCGACCCGGCCGCGCAGCTGGTGCAGCTGGGCGAGCCCGAAGCGCTCGGCGTGCTCGATGACCATGACGGTCGCCTGGGGCACGTCCACACCCACCTCGATCACGGTGGTGGTGACCAGTATGTCGGTGTCGCCGCGGGCGAAGGCGGCCATGGCGGTGTCCTTGTCGCGGCCCGACATCTTGCCGTGCAGCAGGCCGACCTTCTCACCGAAGACCTTCCGGAGTGCCTCGTACCGGTCCGATACAGCTGCCACGTCCTGCGTCCCGGATGCGTTCACCAGCGGGCACACCCAGAACACCCTGGCGCCGCCGGCAACGGCCCGGCCCAAGGCGGTGACGACCTCGTCGATGCGGTCGAGAGGTATGGCGCACGTGTCGACGGGTTGCCGGCTGGGCGGTTTCCCACGCAGAGCCGAAACGTCCACATCTCCGAACGTGGCCATGACGAGCGTGCGCGGAATCGGCGTCGCTGTCATCCCGAGCAGGTCGACAGCATCGCCCTTCTGCGACAAAGCTTGGCGCTCTTGCACGCCGAAGCGGTGCTGCTCATCTACGACGGCGAGCGCGAGGTTGGTGAAGGTCACGTCGGCTTGTAGGAGCGTGTGCGTGCCGATGGCGATGTCGACGGCGCCGTCGGCCAGGGCCGAAAGCAACCTCTCGCGCGCCTCGCCCTTCTCGCGCCCTGTGAGCAGGGCGACACGAAGGCCCGCAGCCGCCGCGAACGGCTTGAGGCGTTCGTAGTGCTGGCGGGCCAGAATCTCGGTCGGCGCCATCAGTGCCGCCTGGCGCCCGGCCTCCGCCACCGTCGCCATGGCGAGCAAGGCGACCACCGTCTTGCCGGATCCGACGTCGCCGATCAGTAGGCGCTTCATGCGGTTGGGGGAGGCGAGGTCAGCGCGGATTTCAGCGAACGCATTCACCTGATGGTCTGTTAACTCAAAGCCTAGCGTCCGTACGATGGCGATGACGGCCCGCTCGTCGCCGACGGTGGAGCGCCCGCGGGCTACGACCCGCGGGCCCGCCGCCACGATTCGGGCCGCGAGCTCGTCCAGCGCCAGTCGCTCAACCGCGGCTGGGTCCGCCACCTCCGCGAGGGACCGTGGCCGGTGCAGGCGGCGCAGCGCCTCGATCCGGGGCAGGAAACCGTGCCGGAGCTCGGGGGGGAGGTCGTCCGCCTCGTTCGTGACCGCGGCCAACAAAGTGACCATCGCTGCATGCATCAGCGGCGTGTCCGATGCCTTCACGCGGTTGTAGAGAGGAACCACGGCCGGCGGCGGGAAAGGCCAGATCACCGGCCGACGGATACGCAGAACGTCGCCACTGCAATCCAGCGCTCCGGACAGCCAGATGCCATTGCCTGAACCGGAAGGCCGGATGGCGGACACCGGCGTCTTCAGAAACCTTGCTATCACAGGCCTGCCTGCGGGCCCGATTGCCTCCATCAAGGCGTCGACAGAACCGGGTCCAAAGAGCCCGGGCACCTGGCTGACCCGCACATTCTCGACGCGGAGCGCGACCTCCGCGCTGTGCTCGAGTGCGGACTGAACCACTCGAAAGTCCTTCGGGCGACCGAGCAGCGCATCGCGCACCGTCACTTGCTTGGGGTCTGCGTCCCGGCCCGCCGTCGACTTCGCGACGACGCGCGCTGCAGCCTCATCGAGGTACGCTCTGATCGGCCTGTCCCAAACGGCGATGTATCGGGTAGGGCGGGGCCCTTCGGGGGGCCCCGCCCCGACACGCGCGGGGGCGACGGAAGTCGCCGGGATCATTCGTCGTCCCCCGCAATGCCCAGCCACGTTCGATCAAACGCATGACCGGGCTTTGACTGCTCTCGCCGCTTGGCGTCGAGAGCAGCAGCATTTGCGACCTTGGAGGTGCCGGCCCCAAAGACACGCCCCTTCTTGTAGTATTCCGCTCCCGTCGATTTCGCGGGTTCTCCGCGGTGGAATCCACGGGTTGGGGTACCCGTCGATTTCGCGGGTACCGGTGCGTCGACATCACCCGTGAAATCCACGGGTTGGTCACTTTCGGCGATGCGAGCCGCTAGCCAGATGTTTCTCCGGAAGCCGCCTCGGTTGGTTGGGACGTGTGCTCGGATGATGGCGCCAGCCAGAGCCAATAACTGCAGCGCACGCTCAACAGCATCGCGGCTCATTCCGCTTTGCAGCTGCAGGGCGCGATCGCTGATGTAGGCCGGTCGCCCATAGCGGTTCAGGTCGTGGACGATCCAGGCGATACGGACGACGCGTGAGCCCCCACCCAGCTTTGTGAAGACGGCAGTCCGCCAGGCGACCAGGCGTTCCGTTCGGGTAGCCGGGTCGCGCAGATCGAGCACGCCTTCAGGCACAACACCGGGCTGCACCACACGATACTGCCGGGGCCGCCGGGCAACTTCCGCGACCAATTCGTCAAAGGCTGCCCGCTGCTCGATTTCGGCTGCCGACAGTAGGGTCGGTACATCGCGATAGATGGTCGAGAAGGTGCGACCGAGGCCTTCGAGCCAGTCGCGCAACTGGTCCCGGGATAGAGAACCCAAATCCTCATCGTGAGCAGCCCCTAGGACCTGGCGCGCGTTCAACGCCACGACTCCAGCGGTCGCGCGAGCTCGGCGAGGGCGCGAGCCAGGGGAGCGGCGAAGCCGCGTCGCATCAAGTGCGCAGTCAACTTGTCGGTGGGATCGTCAGGGGCAGGGTGGGGCGCCAGGCCGGCGTCCTGCGCGCGCAATGGCCGGTGGCCTGAAGACTTCGTGATTGGCATTTGCGGCTCCCAAGTGGGGCCGCGGTGGCGACGTGAATTCGGTTGTGCTAGCTAGATGCTTGCCACAGCACACAGTCACACAACGAACCCCGCGCCACCGCGCGGGGTTTTTGCTCAGGCGGCGTGCTTGCGGCGGGGCTGCAGCGGCTGGGCGAGCTCGCCGCGTTCGATCTTGGCAACGATCTCTCGCAGCTGCGTGGCGGTGAAGAACCGGCGGCCGCCAATCTTGACGGGGCTGGGGAATACGCCGGACTTGATGCCCGCGTGCCCGGTCGCTCGGCTGACTGGAATCAGGCCCGGCTTGCCCGGCTGACCGAACGTTTCTGCAATCGAAAAAAACTGCTTGTTGAAGACGTTATCCATTGCGGTAGCTCCGAGATCGAGCCTGCACTTCGCTGAAGAACGAATCAGCTAAGCGCAAAGGCTTGTTGGTGTTGGCTCGACGAAATAAGCGAGCCGAGACACTCGGATCTCGGACAAATTAGGCCTACGATTTTCCCGAAACTCGCCCGGTGCGATACCAAGGTAGCGGCTCGTTGCTCTGCGTCTGGCCCAGCGTGTTAAGGGCACTCCGTGGTGGCGCACCACCTGACGCTCCTTTGGCTGGGCCTGTCGTTGATCGCAGGACCGCAGCAATTTGTGTTGCCAGCCCTCCATCGCTTGGCAGGCGTTCGCGCCATTGGGCAGGCAAGCCGCGGTTGATGATTTTCACGGCCTCGACGAAAGGGCTGGACTGGCAGAGCGCCGTATCTTTCCGTGCCGTCGGAACCAGTCCGAGCCGTGTTCTCCAGGCTTTTGCCAAGTCCGCGATAAAGTTCGACCAAGCCCTCTGCCGGTCGATGTGCACAACCGGTTCTGCTGTAGATTGCGTTATCTCTGTCGCAGTTCTGACGAAAGTCCCGAGCTTCAACGCAGGCGATGGAAAGTTGTATCCGCTACTCGACTTGAGTATCCGCTCAGCTGTATGGTGTAGTAGGGCCCCTCGTTTGGGATCAAATTCGACAGGTGCGATTTTTTTCAGGGCTTCGACGATCCTACGTGCAGCAGCTGTTATTTCCGTTTCAAAATCGCGGACTTTTGCCACTTCAATTTGATGGGCCTCATACAACCGTTGATCTGCAAAGCGGGCGATTGCCCTGCTGACAGCAATCTTGAAACGACCCCTGATGGGCACGCCAGCAGCCTTGCCGATAGCGTCCCAGTCAATTGAGCGTAGAACCGTCTTGAGTTCAGACCATCGACGCCGACGGCACTCCAGCCAAGTCGTAAGGTGTTCTTCAGGGAAGATCTCAGCACCGCTCCCGGTTTCGATCGGGCCGAAACCGTCACCGCGCATAGGGCCGGGTGCTAGCAGTTCTGCGGGTCGACCCATCTCTGAGCTCCATCGCGGCGGGGCGCCGTACATAGCAAAAAGACAAACCAGATCAACGCCAGACGAAAAAGAAGTCCGGTAGAATGTACAGGACACCAAAAGCGACCGCAAGACACAGTTTAACTGAGTAAACAACCATAGTAAAACTGCGTATTTTTGCGTATAGAACAGATTTTGGATCGAATAGAGGTGGGCAAGAGAATAGAACATTCGGAGGGCAACATCTGCCCCTGGAGGTTCGCTGATGCCGGATCGAGTCGCAGTAGCTCCCCCGTCGCGCTCGAATTTCTTCGCACAATTCGACGAGGCCTCAGACGAGGCTCCTCAGCCCGCGAACGTGCCGCTGCCGCCGCCTCGCGCGAACTTCTTCGCCCAGTTCGACGAGGAGCAAGGTCCGCCGATGCCGCCGCGGCCGGCCGACGTCCCGCTGCCGCCGGCGCGGCCCAAGGATCTCGGCATCGGCGCCCAGGAGTTCCCGCCTGTGCAGCCTCTCGCCGGCGAGGCTCCGGCCGTCACGCCGCGCGACATCGAGGGCAACCTGCGCCCGGAGGACGTGGACGCGAACGGCATCCCGATCGCGACCTCCCTCGACCCGCAGGCGATCCCGCAGGCGCCCGGCGGCAAGAACAACGTCCTGAACGACATCTACCGCCGCCTCGGCGTGGACCCGCGTTCGACGATGAACACGGACGCGGCCTACGACAAGCAGGTGCAGAAGCGCGAGGAAGCGGCGCAGGCCTATGAGGGCGCGCAGTCGGATCTCGAGCGCGAATCCAGGCTGGAAGATGAGAAGATCCGGCGGCTCGAGCGCGCCGCCGCCGAGGGCAACACCTTCGCCCAGGACCAGCTGGCCGTGCTGCGCAGCCACAAGGGCGCGCAGCCTACCGTCACCGAGGATGCCCAGTACGCGCTGGACAAGGCCCGCGACGCGAAGTTGAAGGAGGACCAGCGCTCGCCGGCCATCGTCAACCCGCTGCGCAACGCCGTCGAGTCGGTGCCGCGCACGATCGGGAACCAGCTGGCGGACACCGGCTCCGCGGCGACTCGAGTCGTCGACAAGGTGTTCGAGCCGGTGGACCGGCTCCTCGGCGTGGACACCGCGGCGAACGACAAGAAGCGCGAGGCCTACTGGGAGCGCCGCCGGCGCGCCGTCGATGGCGCCTTCAACACGGACCCCGCGCTCGCCAGCAACTTCGGCCAGCAGGTCGTGGATGGCATCGCCTCGACCGCGGGCTTCATGCTCACCGGCGGCGTGGCGGGGAAGGTCTTCAAGGTCAGCCCCACGCTCGCTACGGCGCTGGCCGGCGCCTTGCCGCAGGCCGAGCAGCACTGGCGCATGGTGGACGACTACTACAAGATCCACCCCGAGCAGGCCCAGGACTGGAAGCGCTGGGCGGCCTTCGCAACAGGATTTGTGTCCGGCACAACCGAAGCACTTCCAATCGGGCACCTCTTCCAGAGGCTCGAGAGGCTTGGCAACGGCGGCCTCACGCGGATCCTCGGCGTTGCCGCCGCCCAGGGCGGCGAGGAAGGCCTGCAGGAGGCGCTGCAGCAGGTTATCCAGAACGCCACGTCGCGTGGCCTTCTCGACCCTCGGACGCCGATCACCGAGGACGTGGCGAACTCGTTCCTCACGGCCGCCGCGTCTGGCGCGCTCATGGGCGGCGGCGGCGCGGCGATCGCCAAGAGCCTGCAGCGGGGCGCGGACAACCGCCCCGTGCCGAACCTCGCTCCGGCCCCCGAGCCCCCGCCAGAGCTTCCCCCTGAGCTTGCGCCCGCCGGCCAGCAGCCGGCGGCGACTGCTGCCCCCCTGCCCGCCGACAGCGTCCCCGCTGCTCCGGCGGACAACGCCGCGCCTGCCGTCCGTCTCCCGGCAGAAGCGGCGCCCGTGGCAAGGGAGGGAGCCGTCCCCTCTCCGGCCGCCCCATCGTCTCCCGCCGAGGAGCCCCTGGCTCAGCCCGCGCCGAAGTCGCAGGCCGCCCCCGACGAGGCGAAGCTGCTGCTCGGCGCCGGCTACACGCCGGAGCAGATCGCGGAGATGAACCGCGAGGAGATCGAGCAGGCCACGGCCGATGAGCGCGAGGCCGGTACCAAGCCGGCCGAGACGCTGCCGCCCGAGTTGCAGCCTGACGCTGCACTTTCTCCCAGTCCGTCCCCGGTCGCGGTTCCCGAGGCCCCCAGCGCACCGCCCCCAAAGGCTGCGGACCCGGACGCGGCGCTCGCCAAGCCGGTCACGGCCGACACCTACCAGCAGGCCGTCGACATCGTCCGGGGCGATGGCAAGGCCTCCACCTCCTACATCCAGCGCAAGCTGCAGCTGCGGTACGAGGATGCTGCGGCGCTCATGGACCGCATGGAGAAGGAGGGCGTCGTCGGCCCGGCCAGCCATTCCGGCAAGCGCGACGTCCTGCCTGTGCCCGGCACCCGCTCCGCGCCGGTCGTCGCCGAGAAGCCTGAGGATGTGGCCGCCGCAGCGGCCGTCGCGAATCCCGAGCCGACGCCCGCGCAGGCCGAGGCTGGGAACTATGCCCACGGCCACCTCAAGTTCGACGGCTTCGACATCGCGATCGAGAACGCCAAGGGCTCGACGCGCCGCGGCACGGACGCGGACGGCGCCGCATGGGAAACCCAGATGCCGGCCCACTACGGGCGGATCAAGGGCACCAAGGGCGCCGACGGCGACCAGGTGGACGTCTACATCGGCGACCATCCTCCGAACGGCCGCGCATGGGTGATCGACCAGTTCGACCCGAACACGGGCAAGTTCGACGAAGTTAAGGTCGTCATGGGCGTGGCCAACGAGGCTGGCGCTCGCGCGATCTACGAGGGTGGCTTCTCCGACGGTAGCGGCCCAGCGCGCAATGGCGGCATCCGTGAGGTCTCCACCGGTTACCTGCGCAGCTGGTTGGATGCGCCAGGCCGCACCGGCAAGCCGTTCACGCCGGAGGGCCGGGCCAAGGCGGCGGGGAAAAACAATCCCGCGGCGCGCGCTCCTACCCCAGCCGCCGAGCCGCCCAAGGGGCAGGCCGCCATCCGCGAAGGCAAACTGCCGGTCGTCGATGCCCGGGAAACTCAGCGCGACGAGAACGTGCGCAAGCTGCACGACCAGTTCCGCCCCAAGGACAAGGTCTCAGGCGCGTTCTTCGACCACCTCGTCGACGGCGGATCGTTCCCCAACATCCTGCAGGCCCGCAAGATGGCCAAGGAGCAGGCCGAGGAGGACGTGAAGAAGGTCGAGGAGGCGATGGAGCTCGCCGTCGTCTCGGCCGCCAAGGTCGTCACCTACGGCAAGAGCGAGGCGCAGGCCTTCGACGCGCTGGTGGACCTCTACGGCCGCCAGCCGAACCTGAACACCCGGACCTCGACCAGCGTCCGCGACCAGGCCTACTCCACCCCGATCCCGCTGGCCTACGTGGCCCAGAAGCTAGCCCGCATCGGCAAGGCGGACTTCGTCTACGAGCCGACCGCCGGCAACGGCGCGCTGCTGTTCACGGCCGATCCCGACCGCGTGGTGGCGAACGAGCTCAACAAGAGCCGCGGGGACAACCTCGAGGCGCAGGGCTACGCCGTCACCGACTATGACGCGTCCGCGGAGACGACCCGCACGAAGATCGACGCGCTGAACGGCGGCCCCTTCGACGTCGTGATCGGCAATCCGCCGTTCGGAACTGTCCAGGAAAATGGGCACCCGAAGGTGTTCGATCTCAACGCCTCGCGCGCCGGCTACCAGACCACCCAGATCGACCACGCCATCGTCGTGCGCACGCTGGGCCTGCTGAAAACCAACGGCCGCGCCGTGTTCATCATCGGCGCCCCGGCCAAGACGGCCAATGCCGCCGACTCCTATCACGGCGAGCGCAAGCGAGCGTTTTTCAAATTCCTCTGGGACTATTACAATGTCGCCGACCACTTCACCGTGGGCGGCAACCTCTACAGCCGCCAGGGCACGTCGTGGCCGGTGGACGTCATCGTGATCGACGGGCGCGGCAAAACCGAGCGCCCGCTGCCCGCGGTGACCCCGCCCCCGGTCCTCACGTCGTGGGATCAGGTGAAGGAGAAGCTGGATGGATCAGTACGAGAAGGCAGCGGAAAGGCTCCGGCAGACGTTGCAGCCGCTGGACCCGCAGGAACAGCAGTACCAGTACCAGTCGATTCTGGACCTGCTGGATCGGGAGGAGCTTCTGGACAGCTATCCGAGCCGGCGAACGCCGAGGGAGTTCGCGAGCCAGCTGTTCAGCAGGGATCGCAACCCGAAGGTGGCGCGGCTGGCGAACAGAATGGACCCGGACAGGATAGGCCCGGCGGATCCAATGGACCTGATGCTCGGGCTCCTGCCAAGCGACGGCCATCTCGCGTAGAGAACGCCGACGAGGCGTTCGACGCAGCGTTCGACCAGCTGTTCGGCGAGAAGCCGGCCGCGGCCCCTCAGGCCGCCGCGCCGGCGGCGCCGGCAGGCCCGCGCGCTGACACGCGCACCCCCGGCCAGATCGTCAAGTCGGCGGCCACCGAGACGGCCATGGGCCTCGATGACGCCCTGTCCGGCCTCTACCAGCTGTTCGGCGGCGGCAAGACGGTCGGCTCCGGCCCGGTCTTCGACGAGGAGACCTACGCGAAGGCGAAGCCGTTCTTCGTCGCCGCGGCCCAGCATCTCAAGAACGCGGCCAAGGATCTCGTCGCGCTGGCCAAGGCCATCATGCAGGCCATGGTGGACAAGTTCGGCGACGCGGCGCGCGACACCGTCCAGCGGATGCGCCCCTACATCGTCCGCTTCGTCGGGGACGTGAAGGACGGCAAGATCGACCTCACCGCCCGGCCGCAGCAGCAGGAAAAGCCCCAGGCGCCGCAGGAGCAGGAGGAGGCCCCCAAGGAGCGCAAGTCTGCCCCAGCGGAGAAGGAGACCGACAAGCAGGTCACCTACACCGCCCGGTCGAAGCACCCGGCGCTCGGCACGCTCATGCCGATCAACATGCAGACCGCCATGCAGACCGCCCTCGACAAGGTCGAGGCGGAGCACGGCGACATCGACAAGTTTGTGGCCGACGAGCTCGGCTACCAGCCCGGCAGCAAGGAATTCCTCGACTCGTTCGCCGCCGAGCAGATCGACGCGCTGGCGTTGGCGCTGGCGAACTTCAAGAAGGGCGCGGGCTTCATTATCGGCGACCAGACCGGCATCGGGAAGGGCCGCGTCAACGCCGGCGTCATCCGCTGGGCGATCAAGAACGGCCTCACCCCGATCTTCGTCACCGAGAAGCCGAACCTCTACGGCGACATGTACCGGGACCTCTCGGACATCAAGATCCAGAACTTCCTTGGCCGCGAGCCGCGCCTGTTCATGACCAACGTGAACGAGAGCGTGCCCCTGGACAAGGAGGCGCTCGACAACCTCGCCGACCGCGACACGGCCCGCCAGTTGGGCCAGCCCCTGCTGCCGAAGACCGGCAACTTCCTCGAGGGCGGCACCAGCAAGGCCAAGGAGAAGCTCCTCGAGCAGTTCACGGCCGCCGGCAAGCCGGGCGACCACGACGTCGTGTTCACCACCTACAACCAGATGCAGACGGTGAAGGGCGCCGAGACGGAGCGCACGAAGTTCCTCAAGGCGATCGCGCCGAACGCGGTCCTCATCTTCGACGAGAGCCACAACGCCGGCGGCCAGGAGGGCAAGCCGCGCGTGAAAAAGGGCCAGCCCCCGCCGATCCCGCGCGCGCAGACGGCGCGCGACCTCGTCAACGCGGCCCGTGCCGTCTTCTACTCCTCGGCCACCTTCGCCAAGCGCCCGTCGGTCATGGACCTCTACTCCAAGACGGACATGCGTCTGGCGGTGGACGACATCGAGAAGCTGGCGCAGGCTATCAAGGACGGCGGCGTGCCGATGCAGCAGGTGGTCTCCACCATGCTCGCCGAGGCCGGCCAGTACATCCGCCGCGAGCGGTCCTTCGACGGCGTGGTCTACGACACGCCCGTCGTGGACGTCGACCGGGAGAAGTACGACGAGTTCGCCGGCGCGCTGCAGGAGATCCTGGGCTTCTCGAACTACGTCCGCGGCGCAACCGCGGAGATCGCGGAGACGATCAAGGCCGAGGCTGAAAGCGTCGTGGGCGACGACTCGACGGGCGAGGCTGGCGCCGAGTCTCTGAACTTCACCTCGGTCATGCACAACCTGATCGGCCAGTACCTGCTGGCGGCCAAGGCCGACATTGCGGCCGACCGGGCGATAGCCGCTCTCAAGAACGGCGAGAAGCCGGTGCTGACGGTGGCGAGCACCCTCGAGTCCTTCCTGTCCGAGTTCGCTGCCGACAACGACCTCAAGGCCGGATCCCCCATCGCGATCGACTTTGCGCAATTGCTGCAGCGTTACCTTGAGCGCACCCGCCAGATCACGATCAAGGACGCCTACGGGAACAAGACCAAGCACTACCTCACCGACGAGGAGCTCGGCCCGGCGGGCCTCGACGCCTACCACAACGCCAAGCAGTTCATCGCCGATCTGGATTTCGGCGACCTGCCCGTGTCTCCGATCGACTGGATCCACCACCGGCTTCGCAAGGCCGGATACACCACGGCCGAGATCACCGGCCGCGGCATGACCATCCAGTACAACGCCACTGGCCGCGGCGTGCTCAAGGCGCGGCCCGCGAGCGAAGTGAAGGCCAGCGGGCGCAAGGTCAACATCGAGCGCTTCAACAACGAGAAGGTGGACGTCGAGATCGTCGCCGACGGCGTGGAACGCGAAGCGCGCCGCGGCGTCTCCTCGATCATCCTGAACCAGGCTGGCTCCACCGGCCTCTCGCTGCACGCCAAGAGCGACTATCAGAACCGCCAGAAGCGCGTGATGATTATCGTCCAGGCCGAGGCGAACATCGACACGCACATGCAGATGCTCGGCCGCGTGCATCGCACCGGGCAGGTGGTCTTGCCCCGCTATGAGCAGCTGATCGCCAACGTGCCGGCCGAGAAGCGACCGGCGGCGGTCCTGCAGAAGAAGATGGCCTCGCTGAACGCCTCCACGACGGCGTCGCGCGAGGGCGCGCTCACCGGCAAGGACGTCCCCGACTTCATCAACCAGTACGGCGATATCATCGCCAAGCAGTGGCTCGACGAGAATTCGGACATCTCGCGCCTGCTGGGCGACCTCGATCTGGGCGAGCAGAAGAAGGAGGCCGACCCGACCGAAGACGGGGCGATGCGCAAGCTCACCGGCCGCATCCCCCTCCTGGATCTCGCGTTGCAGGAGGCCGTCTACGAGGATCTCGAGCAGCGCTACGCCGACCTCATCGAGCAGCTCGAGGCCACCGGCCTGAACGCGCTCGAGGCCAAGGCACTCGACCTGGACGCGAAGCAGCAGGAGGCGGTCACGCTCCGCGAGGGGCATGGCGACAGCCCGTTCGACGGCCCGGCCACCCTCGGGATCTACGACATCAAGAGGCAGGGCAAGCCCGTCACCGGCGCCGAGGTGCTGGCCGCGCTGGCGCGCGCCGCCTCGTCGGCCGACAAGGCCAACGCTGACTACTACGGTTCGCTGGTGCTCAGCGCCGGCACCGACCGGCGCAAGGTGGCGCAGGCGATCGACGCCATCAACAATCGGATCCGCAAGGCCTCCATCGCCCAGATGGAAGACGCCCTCAAGGCTGGCCGGGCCTACATCACCGAGATGGTGAACGCCGAGGAGACGGACGAGAAGAAGGAGGCGGTGCGCCAGAAGCTCACCGAGAACCTGAACCGCTTCGACCTGCTGATGCGCCAGCTGGACCCCGGCCACAAGGTGCGCCTGACGCTGCCCGACGGCGAGGTCTACACCGGCATCGTCATGAAGGTGGATCACGGCGGGAAGGCCAAGAACCCGCTGGCGCTCGGCACCTGGCGCGCGACCGTCGCGGTCCCGCTGAATAACCCCATGGTGCCGATCAGCCTCGCCAGCCTGCAGAGCGGCGACGAGGACGGGAAGATCAAGCTCGAGGACGCCACCTTCGAGCCGCTCGAGACGACCCTCGACCTGTTCGACCAGCTGGCCGCCGGCGGCGCGCGCGAGAAGCGCATCATCGCCACCGGCAACATCCTGGCCGCCTTCTCCGCGTTGAAGGGCAAGGGCCAGATCATCAGCTTCACGGACAACCAGGGCCGCAAGCAGCCGGGCATCATGATGCCGGCGAAGCTCAAGAAGCTGACCGACATCACCGACACGATCGGCCGCCCGCTGACGACGGCGCCGGAGGTCTTGGAGTTCCTCGCCAGCAAGGGCGGCGGCCCGATCTTCGACGCCGGCCGCAACCTCGAGATCAGCGGCGACCAGTGGGGCTTCTCGTTCAAGGCACAGGGCGCGAAGGGCAAGGGCGGTAAGTTCTACCTGAACCCCGACGTCCTGCAGGCCACCGGCCGCGACTTCGTGAAGGCCGGGCCCTACATGAAGGTGGAGGTCGCCGCGGTGCGCGCCCCCGCCGTCATCGACGCCCTCATCAAGGCTGGCGCCCGCTTCGAGGCGCCGCCAGCGAAGAAGCCGAAGCCGGCCGGCACGTCCCAGCGCGTCATCGAGCCCGCGCCGGCGCCGCTGACGGCCGCCGGCGAGCAGGTGCAGCAGATCGTGCGGGACATCGTCGCGCAGGTGGTCGGCACCCAGAACGTGCGCCTGCAGACGCCCGAGCGCGCGTTCTCGGAGGACGCCGAGGCCACGGCCCGCTCCGGCGGCTCGGGCGGCGTCGGCATGGAGATCTCCGGCAGCGTCCAGCACTTCATCTCGGCCAAGCCGGTTCTCACCGTCGCGCTGGCGCAGGGCCGCGACGCCGCCGTCGATACCGCCTTCCATGAGGCGTTCCACGTCCTGCAGGGCTACCAGGCGATCACGAACGAGGAGCGCGAGATCCTCCGGCGCGAGCATGACCGCATGCTGATTGCCATCCAGCGGACCGGGCGCAGCACGACCACCATGACCGGCTCCGAGGTGGAGGCCTACGCCTTCGAGCTCTACGCCAGCGCGCGCCGCGCGAACCTCCCGACGCCTCCCGGCCTGCACATCGGTGTCCGGCGGATCTTCGAGAAGCTCCTCGACATCATCGCCCGCATCGGCAACAAGCTCCGGGGGCTGGGCTACCGGAGCGCCGACGACGTCTTCGCCGCGGCCTTCACCGGCGAGACCGGCGCGCGGATCGGCACGGACGCGCAGGTGGAGCGCCGCGCAGCCAGCCCGATGCGCGGCGTGGCCTACTCCACCTTCAAGGAAGCCACGCAGCGCGACCTCGAAGCCTACAACCGGAACGCCGGCTACACGCCGCCGGCGCCGGCAGCGGCCCGCCCGAAGTCCTTCCAGGAATCGAAGGCCTCCGCGATCGAGAAGGGGCTGCGCAAGGTGCAGGACGACTTCGTCGACCTGCGCCGGTACCAGCAGGACATCACGTCCCAGATCGGCCCGATCCCCGAGGGGCAGGACGCCTACAACGCGGCCACGCTGTTCGCTGGCCGCGTCCCGGCCCGACTCGAGGACTTCAAGACCGACCACGTCGAGCCGCTCATCAAGGCCATGGTGGCCGCCGACGTCGGCCGCGAGGAGCTTGGTACCGGGCTGCTGGCCCGCCACGCCGTCGAGCGCAACGCCTTCATCAAGGCCCGCGACCCGTCGATCACCGCGGGCTCCGGCCTGGCCGATGACGCGGCGCGCGCCATCATCGCCGACATGCAGGCGTCAGGGCTCTGGGCGCGGCTGCAGCCCCTGTTCGCGCAGGTGGACGCCATGATCGAGGCGGACCGTCGCGTCCGCCTGGCGGCCGGCCTGATCGACCAGAACACCTACCAGGACTGGAAGAACCGCTTCCAGAGCTACGTCCCCCTGCAGGGCACCAACGCCGAGGACGAGGCGGAGGCCGACGGCTTCAAGACGGGCTGGGGCTTCGACGTGCGCGGCCGGGAGTCGCAGATCGCCTTCGGCCGCTACACGATCCCGAACAACCCGCTCGACAACGTCATCGCGCAGGCGCAGGCCGGCATCATCCGGGCGGAGAAGAACCGCGTCGATCGCGCGCTCCTCAAGCTGGTGCAGGCGAACCCGAACCCAGACCTGTGGCGGGTGAACGAGCGCCGCTACAAGAAGGCGCTCAACGACCAGGGCAAGACCGTCGTCGTCCAGGACCATTCGCTGCGCTCCGAGCCCAACGTGCTCGGCGTGAAGGTGGGCGGCAAGGTGACCTACATCACCTTGAAGGACATGCAGCTGGCCGAGGCCTTCCGCCAGCTGCCCAACGACGCCTCCCGCAACGCGGTGGTCCGCGGGATCGGCCAGCTGACCCGCGGGTACGCACAGCTGCAGACGGGCAAGAACCTCGACTTCTTCGTCCGCAACGTCCCGCGCGACCTGCAGGAAGCCGTCTACACCCTCTTCCATGAGAACCCGCGGCTGGTGCCGTCCTTCGTGACCTCCTTCCCCAAGGCCATCCGGGTCGCGCTGGGGCAGGAATCGAAGTGGCTCGGGAGCCGGATGCCTGCCGGCGACCGGGCAATCTTCGACGAGTGGCGCCGCAACGGCGGCCAGATCACCTTCACGGCCTATCGCGACGTGAATACGATCTCCGAGGAGATGCGGCGCGAGCTCGGCGACACCGACAGCGTGACGCTCGCGCGCCTGCCCGGGCTCGCGGCGCGCGCCGTGGGGCGCACCCTCTACAACCTGTTCTTGCGCTGGGTCGCGGCCATCAACGAGGGCTTCGAGAACTCGACGCGCCTGGCCGTCTACATGGCGGCGCGCAAGAACGGCTACTCGCCGGCGCGGGCCGCGCGCCTGTCGCGCGAGGCCACGGTCAACTTCACCCGCCGCGGGCAGTGGACCACCACGATCTCGGCCTTCAAGATGTTCTTCAACCCCAACGTGCAGGGGAACGTGAAGACGCTGCAGATGCTGGCCGGCGAGCGCAATGCCACGGACGAGCAGAAGGCGCGCACCCGCCGGGCCCGGATCCTCTACGGCTCCCTGGTCCCGCTGGGCTCGATGATCGCGATGTGGAACCTCGCTGCCGGCGGCGACGACGAGGATGAGAAGCGGCCCGGCAAGAGGCGCAGCCTCTACATGTCGATTCCGGACTATGTCCGCGACCAGAACATCGTCCTGATCTACGGCACCCACGTCGTGAACGGGAAGCGGCTGCCGCTCTACGTGAAGATCCCGAAGGCCTTCGGCCTCGGCGTCCCGATCACGCTGGGCGAGCAGATGGTGCTGCTGTCGCAGGGCCAGCAGACGATCGGCGGCGCTGCCGGCGCCACGATGCGCTCGATCTTGGGCGTCATGAACCCGCTGGGCTCCCAGAACCCGCTCGAGGCGGGCTTCTGGCTCAACCAGATCGCGCCCACGCTCATGACGCCGGGCATCGACATGACCCTCAACCGCGACTGGACGGGCCGGCCCATCGTGCCGCCGACGGAGCCGTGGAACCGGGGCATGCCGCACGCCGAGCAGTCGTTCTCGACCAACAGCGCCGCGGCGATCGACACCGCGAAGTGGCTGCGCGACAAGAGCGGCGGCAACGTGGACCTCTACCCGGGCCACATCCAGTACATGGTCGGGTGGCTCACCGGCGGCGCGGGGCGCTTCTACAAGGGCACGTGGGATGCTGCCCAGAACGCGCTGGCAGGCGTCCCGACGCCCATGGAGCGCATGCCGATCCTCCGGCAGTTCACCGGCGCGGTGGACACGGCCGCCGAGCAGGACCTCTACTACAAGAACCGCACGGAGGCGGCCGAGCGCTTCAACCGCGTGAACGCGGCCAAGAACGCCCTGCAGGCGGGCTCCACGGACGAGATCGTGAAGCGCGACTTCCAGGAAGGTGCCCGCGACCTCGGCCTGCGGTTCTCCAACGGCAGGTTCGACCGCAAGCATAGCCTCCTCGGGGCCTATGACGCGGCGGACAAGGAAGTGAAGGCGATCCGCGAGCGGATCAACGAGATCCGGCGCAACCGGACCGTGACGATCGCCGACCGCGAGAAGCAGGTGGCCGACCTCCGCAACCAGATGGACACGGTCATGCGGCGCACCCGGCGCGCCGCGGCCGCCTTCCCGGCCTACCAGAACCAGTAGTCAGAAAGGACGGTGGCTATGGCGCGGTTGTGCGGGTTTCCGCTGGCCACGAGATCGCACACAAATCTCGTCGTCCAGTGTTGGGCTGATTCCATCGCTGCCGGCGGGATCGCTGCCGTCCTAAGCCCGTGTCCAGCCCCGTCTATTCCTGTGAATATCGGGGATAATCCCTCCGAAGGGGCTTGAATCCCGTCGTTTCCCGCGAAGCGCCGTTAACGAAAGGTGAACAGATGCCGCGCCGCGCTTGCGGAAGTGTCCCATTTCGGTCATGTCTCGAAGGGTGCATACGAAACGAGGGCGAGCGCATGACCTGCGCCGCCCCCGGAAGTCGGAGCATCCGTCGAAGCGGACACCCGTTGTGCAACGCCCAAAAAACACAAATGGGCGAACGTGTCTACCGCTTCGCCGGCCCTCTCATCCTCATACCGACGAGGTAGAGTCCGTGAAGCGCAATACGAAGAAGGGCAGCGCCGCTGCCACCCACGCCGCCGCCAATCATCTTGAGACGGCCGTCGTCCAGTTCACGTCAGGCGACACGTCCCTGGACTTCAACATCGACGTCACGGCCGAGACAGTCTGGGCGACCCAGCAGCAGATGGCCGACCTCTACGGCAAGGACCGGCGCACAATTGCCGAGCACTTCAAGAACGCCGTCGACGAGGGAGAACTGGACCACGACGCAGTATGCCGGAAATTCCGGCATACTGGTTCCGACGGCAAGAGCTACGAGGTCGCGCATTTCAACCTCGATGCGATCCTCGCCGTGGGTTACCGGGTGAAGTCACCTCGCGCGACACAGTTCCGGAAATGGGCCACACGCGTCCTGACCGAATACCTCGTCAAGGGCGCCGCCCTCAATACCGACAGGCTCGGCAACGACGCGGCCGCGGCCGCCGCCGTCGCCGAGCGGCTGCGAGAGCTGCGGCACACCGAGAAGAACAAGTTCCGGGTGATCCGGGACGCCTTCGCGACGGCGATCGACTACGACCCGAAGAGCTCCGAAGCCAGGCGGTTCTTCACCCTCCTGCAGGACAAGTTCGAGTACGCGATCACCATGATGCCGGCGGCGGAAATCAAGCTGGTCCGGGCCGACTACAAGAAGCCCAACATGGGCGTGGTCACGTTCGAGGGGAGGGTGCCCACGCTCGCGGAAGCGAGCGTCGCCAAGAACTACCTGAGCGCCGACGAGCTCAGGTTGCTCAACATCCTGTGTGAGCAGTTCGTGCTCTACGTCGAGGCGATGCAGCACCGGAACCGTCCGATGACGATGGCGCAGCTCAACCGCAAGATCGATGAGATCCTGACGGTCAACGAGTACCCGGTGTTCCCGGGCTACTCCGGGAAGAAGGCCGTCATTGCCGAGCGGCACGTAAAGGCGCAGCACGCGCTCTTCCAGGTGGGCTTTCGCCGCCCGCGCTGAGAACCTCGCCCCGCCGGCACGACCGGCGGGGACACCAACCAGAAGCGCAAGCTCGGAAGTCGCCGCACAGAGGCGGGATGAGCAATCCCGCCCGGCCTTGTACAGCGGTGTATATTTGACTGATATTTGAAAGGCGCAACGACCGCCGGACTAAGTCCTTGAAATCGTTGGCGCTCCCATGGGGAATCGAACCCCAGTTTTCGCCGTGAGAGGGCGACGTCCTGGACCGCTAGACGATGGGAGCGGAGGCCCGCTGGGCGGGCGCTGGCGTTCGTATAGCGGCGTCGGGCGGGCTCGTCCAGCCCTTGCCGGCGACAATTTACGGTCGCGGTGCGGGAGGGCGTCAGCCGGTGGCGGCGACGGTGCCCTGGTGGAAGGCCATGCGCCATTTGCCGCCGTCGTTGGCCCAAACCGAGGTGCGCAGCACGCGGCGCGGGGGGCCGTCGGGCGTGGGGCGGGAGGTGGTGTAGGTCAGGGCGACGAGGCCGCCGGGCAGGGGGCGCAGCGTCGCGTCGGTGACCGTGGGCGGGACGAAGCCGCCGGCGCGGGCCTCGTCCTGGAGGCGGCCGACGATCGCGGCGCGGTCCTCGAGCGTGCCCGAACTGCCGATCTCGAAGAAATCGGGCATCAGCAGCGCGCCGACCGCGGCGGCGTCCGCGCGCACGGCCGGGTCCTGCAGGCGAAGCTCGAGGGCCAGGATTTCGGCCAGCGCGGGCAGGGCGGCGGGGGCCATGGCCGTCAGGGCCTCGGCGGCCCGGGCGGGGGCGGCGACAGGGTGGTGCGACCCACTTCCTTCAGCGTGGCGACATCGAAGAGGATGATGGTGAGCTGGCCGTCCTGCTCCAGCGTCAGGGCGAAGCGGCCCTCGCCCAGGGCCGAGGAGACGACGCGCGCGCCGGGCGGAAGG
>NZ_CAMFHB010000026.1 GCF_945952055.1 uncultured Alsobacter sp. | reverse complement strand
GCCCGGCGAGCCTCGTCGGCCTTGCGAGCTTCCTCCGCGCGGCGAGCCTCGTCGGCCTTGCGGGCCTCCTCCGCACGGCGAGCCTCATCGGCCTTCCGAGCTTCCTCAGCACGGCGGGCCTCATCGGCTTTGCGGGCTTCTTCTGCCCGGCGCGCCTCGTCAGCCTTGCGGGCTTCTTCTGCCCGGCGCATCTCGTCAGACTTCCGGGCCTCCTCCGCGCGACGGGCCTCTTCCGCACGCTGAGCCTCCTCCTGGAGGCGGCGGGCTTCCTCGGCCTTGCGGGCCTGTTCGACCCGCTGGGCTTCCTCCTGCGCGCGACGCGCCTCTTCCGCCCTGCGGGCCTGTTCGGCCCGCTGTGCCTCTTCCTGGGCGCGGCGTGCCTCCTCCGCCTTGCGGATCTCCTCGGCCTTTCGCGCCTCTTCGGCCCGGCGAGCGTCCTCGGCCTTGCGCGCCTCTTCGGCCAGCCGAGCCTCCTCGGCCTTGCGGATCTCTTCGGCCTTCCGTGCCTCCTCGGCCCGGCGCGCGTCTTCGGCCTTTCGGGCCTCCTCGGCCTTGCGGGCCTCTTCGGCGCGACGTGCCTCTTCGACCTTGCGGGCCTCCTCGGCCTTGCGCGCTTCCTCGGCGAGGCGTGCCTCCTCGGCCTCCCGCAGCTCACGCTCGAGCGCGTCGCGGTCGGCCTTCATGCGCCGGACGAAGAAGTTGCGCTCCCGCAAGTCGGCCTCTGCGGCTTCCATGCGCTCCAGCTCCCGGGCGACGGCACGGGTGGTGAGGACGTTCGTCAGCGTCGCGACGTCCACCTCGCGGTCGAAGGTGCCCGTCCGGCCGGTGCGCCAGGAGAGTGCCGCCTGCGGGTCGGGTCCGACCCAGCCGGGCGGCGGCGGGGCCGCGATCTGGAGGCGGGCATCGACCCGCGCGTTCCGCAGGTCGAAGGACAGGGACCCCGCCGCGTCGAGGCCGTCCAGCCGCAGGGAGAGCGGCCCGACCCGCATCAGCCCGGCGGACAGGGTGACCGGCGCTTCCGCGGCCGGCACCCGCATGGCACCCCGGTTCAGCGCGGCGCTCAGCTGGTCGCGCACCCGAGACAGCTCCGGAGGATCCCGTTCGGCATCGAGCGCGGCCGTCATCGCGCCGAGCGCGCCGGGTGCGAGCCTCGGCACGACGGCCTCGCGCACCTTCAGCTGGCCACCACCCGACAGGCTGGTGACGAGCGCGGTGGCGGTTTCCCCCGAGGCGGACCCGTCGAGGTCGGCATCGGCGCGGCCCGCGATGCCGGCCTGCGGCAGGAGGACGGCAAGGTCGGCGTTCTGCAGCGCCATCTTGAAGGACAGGGCCGCGAGCGTGCCCTGCCGGCGCAAGCTCAGCGTGCCGCCGAGGCGTCCGCCCGCATAGGAGGCCGACTGCATCGCGTAGCTCAGCTGATCGGCCGTCCAGGTGAGCATGCCCGAGCTGTCGGACGCAGGCTGACCATAACCGACGTCGAAACTCCGGGCCTTGAGCGACACGGCCGTGTCGAAGGGCGGCGGCAGGACCGACGAGAACCGACCGGCGGGCCAGAGATTGCCCGGCAGGGGCGCCTGCAGCGCTCCCACGGCGAGGGAAGACAGGCCCGCCACGGACAAGCGATCGAACGCCAGGCTGCCCTCGAGCTTCGACTTGCCGAGATCGAGCGCGAGCTGCCCGGCCACGGGCTGGCCGGACACACGCGCATCGAGATCCTGCAGCGCGACGCGATCGTCGTTCACCTGCAGGCGCGCCGAAGCCTGCATCGGAATGCGGCCGAGCACGTCGGGTCCAGGAAGGGCCAGGATCTGGGTCAGCGGACCGACGTCCTGGGTCTCGACCTTCACCGTTCCGGCAAGGTCCGGTTCGCCGGGTTGACCGCCGAGCCGGCCATCGCCGCTCAGCTGGACGCCAGCCGCCTCGCCGCTCACCTTCACCGTCGCGCCGCGCCCGAAGCGTCCGTCGATGTCGACGGCGAGACGCCCCTTGCCGAAGCCGGGTAGCGGCAGTGTTTCCAGGCCGAGCTGCGCGAGGAAGGCGGCACTGTCCGGAGACTCGAGCGTGGCCCCGGCAACCACGCGGTCTTCTCCCTGCGTCCCGCCCACGGTGGCTTGAGCCGCGAGCCGCGAGGCCGCGGCCGTGCCGTCGAGCGTGAAGCGCGTCGCGCCCGCCGCACCGGCGCCGCGTTCGGCGACGAGGCGCAAGCGAAGGGGACCGAGCGCGGGCGCCCGGGCGGCGATCATCGCCGGCGTGCGCCCCGGCATGACCTTGCGCAGCAGCTCCGCCAACGGCTCGACCCGCCGTGCGTCGACGGTGGCATCCAGGCGTCCGCCCGACGCCGAGACGCGGCCGGTGGCGCGCACGTTGGCGCCGCCCACGTCGACGATCTCCAGGCTGTCGACCTGCACGGCATCTCCCGTGACGGCCACCCGCAGGCCGACCCTGCCGGCGCCGACGTTGGGACCGGAGAGCTGTCCGACCCGGACGTTGCGGGCGTCGAGCGCGAGGCTCACGTCGAGCCCCCGTGCGGCGCCGGTCAGCGTCGACAGGTCCGGAACCTGCTCGATGCCCAGGCCTTCCGCCGTCAATTGCGCTTCGAAACGGCCGCGCTGCGTGGAGTCGGGGAAAGTGTAGCGCAGCGCGCCCTGGATGACCGACCGGTCGATGCCGACCCGCATGCTCCGGGCGGCGAGCACCGGCGGAGCCAACGTGACGTCGGCCTGGGCCGTGAGTTCGCGAACGTCGGCCAGGCGCGTGGAGCGGCCCGCACGCTCGCCCTCGAGCCAGCCCAGCGTCCGCGACGCGTCGCGCGTGCGCAGCGACAGGCGGCCGGTGAACTGTCCCCCGCCGGAGAGGGCGGCATCGCCCGCGCCTTCCACGAGGCCGCCGCCGGGCAGGGTCGCCGCCAGGCGCGACATCGCGAACCGGCCGTTGGCGAGTTCGCCCTCGAGCACCACGCCCGACACGGTGTCGCCGCCCAGGATGACGTTGGGCACCTTGAACGTGAGCGCGACGGGCAGCGGCAGGGAGGGGCCACGGTCGTCGCCGCCGAGCGCGGCGATCCAGCCGCCGAGCGCGGAGGGCAGGCCGACGAAGGCCTGCGCCTGGCCCGGGACGGTCGCCGTGCCAGCGAAGGGCCGGTCCAGGTCGAACTGCTTGGCCTCGAGCGCGAGCGACAGGCGCGGCTTCGCGCCCAGGTCCGCGGTTCCCGTGCCGGTGGCCTTGACGGCCGCCTCTTCGCCGCCGGCATCGAGCTCGATGCCGTCCAGCGCGGCCGATCGGCCGGCCATCCTGAACTGCGTGGAGAAGGACCACGGACGCGTGGCGAACGCGTCCCGCTCCGGCCAGCGCAGGCGACCGCTGGCGGAGAACCGCCCGTCCAGCCGCGGACCGGCGGCGGCGGCGATCCATCGCGCGTCCACCTCGGCGCGCTGCCGCCCGCCGTCCGACTGCATGGTGACCTTGATCCGGGTGCCCTCGGGCTCGGGCGAGCCGGTCGACAGCCGAAACTCCACCGGGCGGCCACCGATGGTGGCCGTGGCGCCGGCGCGCCAGGGCCCGGCCAGCGCCGCCGCGTCGGCGTCCGCGGCGATGTCGGTGACGACCGTCGCCAGTCCGTTGTCGCGGTCGGCGATGGCCACCACGCCGTCGGTGACGACGAGCCGGTCGACGATCACCGCGGAGGCGCGGGACGCTCCGGCCAGGGCCTGGGCGACGCCCTCCACCGTTCCGTCCTTGCCCAGCGCGACTTCCAGGCGCGGCGATTCCAGGCGGGCCTCGGTGACGACGACCTCGCCCCGCAGCAGCGGCATGACGGAGATCTCCAGCACCACGCGCTCGGCGCTGAGCGAGGGGCTGGATCCGGCATTGCCCGCCGTGGCCGCCGACAGGGTCAGGCGCGGGGTCGGCAGGAGCTTGACGTCGATCGGGCCTTCTAGGGCGACGGGAACGCCCAGGCTCTCGGCCATCTTCTGCTCGAAGACCGGCCGATACGTGGACCAGTCAACAAAATACGGGCCGACCATGGCCGACGTGATCGCCACGATCAGCAGAATGGCCAGACCCGTCAGGATGTCACGCAAGTGGTTCGTTTCCCGTACTCAATCGGCTCCGCCCCACCATACAGGACTTCATGGCCGCAGGGTGACGCGGCATGAACGGTACGGCAGAATACTCGGCACTCAAGAGGGCAGAACCTTTCCGGGGTTCATGATCCCCAGCGGATCCAGCGCCAGCTTCACTGCCCGCATGGCCGCGACGGCACCCTCGCCGTGCTCCTTCACCATGTAGCGCGACTTCTTCTGCCCGATCCCGTGCTCGCCCGTCGAGGTGCCGCCCATGGCGAGCGCCCGCTCGACGAGGCGGTCCAGGAAGCCCTCGACCGCGGCCTTCTCGGCCTTGTCGGAGGGGTCGAGCACGATGATCACGTGGAAATTGCCGTCGCCCACATGGCCGACGATGGGAGCGACGAGGCCGGTGGCGGCGATGTCCTGCTGCGTGGCCACGACGCACTCCGCCAGGCGGGAGATGGGCACGCACACGTCGGTCGACAGCGCGGCGCCGCCCGGACGCAGCGCCAGCGCCGACCAGAAGGCATCATGGCGGGCCTGCCAGAGCCGCGTCCGCTCTTCCGCCCGGGTGGCCCACTCGAAGGGACCGCCGCCGAATTCCTCGGCGATCTCGCCGAATCGCTGGGACTGTTCCTCGACGCCGGCGGCAGACCCGTGGAATTCGAGGAACAGCGCCGGGGTCTCCTGCAGCGCGAGCTTGGAATAGAGGTTGATGGCGCGCACCTGGGTCGCGTCGGCCAGCTCCATCCGGGCGACAGGGATGCCGGCCTGGATGGCGGCGATGGAGGCCGAACAGGCGGCCTCGACGGTGGGGAACACGCAGACGCCGCCCGACACCGCCTCGGGGATGCCGTGCAGGCGCAACGTCATCTCGGTGATGATCCCCAGCGTTCCCTCGGAGCCCACGAACAGGCGGGTCAGGTCGTAGCCGGCGGAGGACTTGCGGGCCCGCGATCCGGTCCGGATGATCTCGCCGCTGGGCAGCACGACGGTGAGCGCCAGGACGTTGTCCTTCATGGTCCCGTAGCGGACGGCGTTCGTGCCCGAGGCCCTGGTCGACGCCATGCCGCCCAGCGTCGCGTCGGCGCCCGGATCGATCGGGAAGAAAAGCCCACTGTCGCGCAGATGCTCGTTGAGCCGCTTGCGCGTGATGCCCGGCTGGACCACGCAGTCGAGGTCCTCGGCGTGGACGGCGAGCACGGCCGCCATCCCCGTCAGGTCGATGCAGATGCCGCCGAACGGGGCGTTGGTGTGCCCCTCCAGCGACGACCCGGCCCCGAAGGCGATCACCGGGACCTGGTGGTCGGCGCACAGGCGAACGACGCTCGCGACCTCTTCGGTGCTCTCGGCAAACACCACCGCGTCCGGCGCTTCGGCCGTCACCCAGGTGAGGGTGTTGGCATGCTGTCCACGCACGGCTTGGCTGGTGACGACCCGGTTGCCCATGTGTTTTTGCAGTTCGCCAACGATCAGCGCGATCGTTTCGGGCGAGGGCCGGCTGGTCATAGGGGATCGCTCGCCGAAATATGCATGTTAGGACAGCCTGACATCTTGCGTTGTCGTCTCGATTTGCCAATCATTGGAATCGGCATCCCCCGCCGGGCGGAATTTGTTCACCTGACGAGAGACGCCTCTCATCCCGCGTTCAGACTGGAAAGGCAACGCCAGGACGCGACTCCCGGACGGATTTCATGCCGCACTCAGAGGGTACGCCTTTCTTTTTCGCTCCTTTCGTGTCGTCCACGCTGCGCGTCAAGCCGGAGTGGATCGACTACAACGGCCATCTGAACATGGCCTATTACGGCGTTCTGTTCGACACGGCGTTCGACCAGGCCCTGGCGGCAATGGGCCTGGGTGAGGATTACGTGCACCAGCGCGGCGGCACGACGATGACCGCGGAATGGCACGTGGTGTATCGCCGCGAGGTCAAGCTCGAGGACCAGTTGCGCGTCACGCTGCAGCTCATCGACTTCGACGACAAGAGACTCCACGTCTATATGGAGATGCGGCACGCCACGGAATCGTGGCTCGCGGCTGCCGCCGAGAGCATGAACCTCCACGTCGACATGGGCGAGCGGAAGGTCCGCCCCTTCCCGCCCGACGTGCTCGCGACGATGGCCATCATGAAGGCGGCACACGCCGCCCTGCCCCGCCCGGTCCTCCTCGGCCGGGTCATGGCGGTGCCGCGGCCGCACGCCGAAGCCGGTCAGGTCGTCCGCTGAGCCGGTCCGGCCCGGCACCATAGCCCCCGCCTATCGATCTCGCAGCAAGTCGGCATTTCCGTTCGCGGGGCCGAATTCGCAGTCTCTCTCCAGGCCCGGCGGATCTCGCCGCGACGGAGGAGACGAGGATGAACGCTCAGCCGACCAGTACGACCAGCGCCACGCGAGCCCTCGCCGGCCGCACCGCGCTGGTGACCGGATCGACATCCGGCATCGGCCTCGGGATCGCGCGGGCCTTGGCCGCCGCAGGTGCCAACATCGTGGTGAACGGGCTCGGCGACAGGGACGCCATCGCGCGGACCTGCGACGAGATCAGGAGCGACTTCGCCGTCGAGGTGCTCCACGCCGCCGCCGACCTGACCGACGCCACGGCGATCGAAGGCATGATGGCCGACGCCCTGCAGGGCTTCGGCGGCGTCGACATCCTCGTCAACAATGCCGGCGTCCAGCACGTCAGCGCCCTCGAGAGCTTCCCGCCGTCGCGCTGGGACGTGATCCTCGCTCTCAATCTCACGGCGGCATTCCACACGACGCGGCTGGTTCTCGGCGCCATGCGCCGCCGCGGCTATGGCCGCATCATCAACGTCGCCTCGGCCCACGGGCTGGTCGCCTCTCCCTTCAAGTCGGCCTATGTGGCCGCCAAGCACGGCCTCGTCGGCCTCACCAAGGTGACGGCCCTGGAGACCGCCGAGAGCCCGATCACCTGCAACGCCATCTGCCCGGGCTATGTGTGGACGCCGCTGGTCGAAGCCCAGATCAACGACCAGGCCCGCACCCACGGGATCCCGCGCGACGACGTCGTGCGTAACGTTCTGCTGGCTCAGCAGCCTAACAAGCGCTTCGCCACGGTGGAGGAGATCGGGGCCCTCGCCCTGTTCCTCGCCTCCGACGCGGCGGGCTCCATCACCGGGGCCGCGCTGCCGGTCGACGGCGGCTGGACCGCGCACTGACGGCCATCAGGGATCGGGAGAACGAGCGATGAACGACGTCGCCAACGCCGGCAAGTCTGCAGAAGCCGGCAAGTCTGCAGCGCGCGTGAGGGGCAACCCGAAGGACAAGGGGCAGATCGTCCTGGTGCTCCAGGGCGGAGGAGCGCTGGGCGCCTACCAGGTCGGGGTCTGCCAGGCCCTGTCGGAGGCCGGCATCGAACCCGACTGGGTGATCGGCACGTCCATCGGCGCCATCAATGCGGCCCTGATCGCGGGCAACGAGCCCGGCGAGAGGTTCGACAGGCTCCGCGAGTTCTGGGCCCGCGTCGAGCACGGCCCCGTGGCCCGCCTGTTCGGCTCGGTGCCGTTCATCGGTGCGGCCATGTCGAACATGCTGACGATCATGCAGGGCATACCGGCATTCTTCCAGCCGAACGTCCGCAGCTTCACCGGCGTGAGCGTTCCGCTGGGTGCGGAAGCCGCCGGCTACTACACCACCGAGCCGTTGGCCCGGACGCTCGAGGAACTGATCGACTTCGGCCGCATCAACGGCGGACCGACCCGGCTGACCGTCGGCGCCGCCAACGTCCGCACCGCGGAGATGCGCTATTTCGACAGCCGCGACATGCCGCTCGACATCCGGCACGTCATGGCCTCGGGGGCGCTGCCCCCGGCCTTTCCGGCCGTTCGCATCGACGGGCAATTGTACTGGGACGGCGGCATCCTCTCCAACACGCCGGTCGAGGCCGTCTTCGACGACAATCCGCGGCGGAACTCGCTCGTCTTCGCGGTCCACATCTGGAACCCCAACGGCAACGAGCCCGAGACGATCTGGCAGGTGATGAACCGCCACAAGGACATCCAGTATTCGAGCCGGGCCGCCTCCCACATCACCCGCCAGAAACAGATGCACCGGCTCAGGCACATCATCGCCGAGCTCGACAAACTGTTGCCGGACGACCTGCGCCAGGATCCCGAGGTCCGCGCGCTGACGAGCTATGGCTGCCGCACGCAGATGCACGTCGTCCGCCTGCTCGCACCCGCCCTCGACGGCGAGGACCACACCAAGGACATCGACTTCAGCAGCGCCGGCATCCGCTCGCGCTGGGAGGCGGGCTATCGCGACACGGCCGATCTCCTCGACGCAGCCCCCTGGGAGGGCGATTTCGATCCCGTCGAGGGCTTCATCCTGCACGAGGCCCGCATGGGCGCCATCGCGACGCGTGGCTGACGGGGAGAACGACGATGACCCGGATCCGCCTTTCCCAAGACCCATCCTCGCCGAGCGGCATCGGCAATCGCGCACTCATCGCCGTGCTGTCGGTCCTGCGCGAAGCACGGCAGCACGAGCCCGAACGCGATCCCGTCGAAAAGGCCGGGCCGACGCTCCTGTCGGGCAACGCCGCCCCCCGCCCCCTGTGGAAGGCCAAGCAAGGAGACGCACGATGAACGACCGCGACACCCTCGGCCAAGGCACCCTGGTCAAGGTGCAGATCCGCCATGCCGGCATGATGATCCTGCAGGAGACCTACATGGTCCGCCAGCCGGGCGACCTCGGCCGCGTGACCTCCGACGCCCAGGCGGCGGCCGCGCGCAACCGGAGCGACCTGCCGGCGGCGGAGCTCCTGGCCCGGATCGACCCGGAACCCTGGCAACGCCAGCCCCACGGCGCCCCACGGCCCTGAAGCTCCCTCAGGCGGGCTCGAGGCACCCGCTACCCCCGGCGATCACGCGAGCGCAGGCGTGATGGCGAGGCGGGTTACCTTCGCGACGCGCATCCACTATTCTGACCCGTGAAATCGTCACGGATGGATTGGCAGTAGACATCCATGGAAATGCACCAGGTCCGGTATTTCCTGGCTGCCGCGCGCACGCTGAATTTCACGCGTGCCGCCGAGGAGTGCAACGTTGCCCAGCCGTCGCTGACGCGTGCGATCAAGCTCCTGGAGGAGGAGCTCGGGGGCGACCTCTTCCGGCGCGAGCACAAGCTGTCCCACCTTACCGATCTCGGTGAGCGGATGCTGCCGCTCCTCCAGCAATGCTACGAAGCGGCGCAGGGCGTGAAGCAGCTCGCCCACCAGATCAGGCGGGGCGAGGTGGCTTCGCTGCGCATCGCGCTGTCGCACACGATCGACATCACGACGATCGTCGCGTTCCTGGCCGAGCTGACCCGAGCCTTTCCGGGGCTCGAGCTCAAGTTCCTGCGCGGGACGGGCGACGAGGTCGCGGAACTCCTGAAAAAGGGAGAGGCCGACCTTGCCATCGCGGGGGGCCTCGGCGTGACCTGGGACAGGCTCGACACGTGGGCGCTCTTCACGGAGGATTTCGCCCTGCTGGCGAGCGACGAGCACGCCCTGGCCGGAGCCAATGCCGTTGACGTCGACATGCTGGTCGAGCAGCGCCTCCTCGTCCGCCCCTATTGCGAGCAGTTCGAGCAGATCGGCGGGGCCATGCGGCAGCGCGGGATCAACCTCGAGAAGACCCATGCCGTCGGTTCGGAGCGCGACATGATCGCCCTGCTGGAAGCCGGGATCGGCGTGGCGATCGCACCGAGGACGACGGCGTTGCCGAAGGGGATCCACCGGATCGCGCTGCGTGGCCTCCCGGCCTCCCGCACGGTGAGCCTCCACGCCGTGGCGGGCCGCCAGCGCGACGCCGCCGCCACGGCGCTGATGAAGCTGCTGCGCGGCGCCGACTGGAGCCGCTACATCCACTGACGCCGAACCGGCGCGATCACGCGGGGCCGATGGCGGCGACGGCGGCCAGAAGGTCGTCGATGTCCATCCGCCGCCGATAGTCCGGGTCGATGAAGCGGGCCTTCACGATCCCGTCGGTGCCGACCACGAAGGTCGCGGGGATCGGCAGCATCCAATGGTCGTTGCCCTGGTAGCCGGCGAGATCGACGTTGAAGGACTCCATGCCCCGCCGCATGTCCGCGTCCAGCCAGATCGCCAGGTTGAGCGCCAGCGCGTAGCCGTTGTCGATGTCGACCAGCACCGGGTAGTGGGCGTCGGCCGATTGGCGGAAGCGGGCGGCGAACGCCGCGCGCTCGGGCGTGATCGCGACCACCGACCCGCCGAGGTCCGCCAGGGCCCGATGAGCCTGGGCCAGGGCCCGCGCGTTGATGCGGCAATAGGGGCACCAGTGTCCGCGATGGAGGGCGATGACGGCCGGGCCCTTGTCGAGAAAGGCTCCAAGCGGCGTCAGGTGCCCCTCCTCGTCCGGAAGGACGAACTCCGGCATCGGCTCACCGACGCCCGGGGCCGACTGGCCCGCGCCGACCGCCTCGAGCCGCGCGATGTACCGGTCGACCATGGCCGTAAACGCGGGATCGAGCCGTCGCAGCGTGTCGGCGAAAATCGCAAGGCGCTCGTTGACCGGCCCCTCGCCCTCGACCGCGGCCCGGAAAGCTTCGCCCAGCGACGTGTAGTGTGCAGCCATCGTGGTCATGCCGGTTCGTCACGGGGGGCGGAATGCCACCCATAGTCTAGTGCGGCCGCCGCCTTTGCGGAACGGGCGCCAGCGGTGTTTCGAGGGGGCCGGTTCGCCCCGCCGGATCGTGGATGGACGCTCGCGTGGCGAAGTCCCGCGGCCTGGGCCATGGCGCCCTCCTCAAGCCTGCTTTCGGGTGGTGGTGAAAGGCGCCGCGATGCCCCATGGATCCGTGGGTTCGGCCCGATGGCACAGCATGCTCACCAGGAACGGGAGCACGTCCGGCTTGGCGCGGGCACCGATGGCCAGGTCGAGGGGCAGATGGAGATAGGCCGTGCGGTGGTCCAGCATGACCGGGACGGCCCGGTCCAGATCGGGCGTCACCCGCCAGACCTCCGAGGCGCGGAACAGCGACATCCGCGCGATGGCGACGTCCCGGCCCCAGATGGACATGCCGTCGCTGACCCACAGGAACGGCGGCGTCTGCGTGAACAGGGTTCGGACGGCCTCCAGGTCCCCTGCGTTCTGGGCGCTCACGAAGGCCTTGTACGTGGCGAGCACCGAGGACGCGTCGTCCGCCAGCGCAGCGGTTCGGGAGAGGAGCGGCTGGGATGCGACCGCCAGGCCGAGGGCCAGGACGTCGCGGCGGCGAGCGGGATGGGACACGGTGGTGTCGATGGCGGACGTCGTTTTGGTCATGGCGCGCTCCCTGCGGGCGTCGATGATGCGGGGGGAAGGGTGAGCCGCATTCCGCCGGCCAGCCCGGCGACGAGCGCGACCGCGATCCCGGCCACGCAGGCCGGCCAGCCGGCGGCGTCGAAGACCCGCCCGAGAACGGCACTGCCGGCCAGTCCGCCGGCGAAGTAGCTGGCGAGATAGAGCCCGCTCGCGGCTCCCCGGTCGACGGATGCCGCGCGGCCGACGAAGCCGGTCACCACCGCCTGGGCGAAGAAGGTCCCCACGCCGACGAGCGACAGGCCGGCGAGGACGGGCGGCAGCGTCGGCGCAAGGGTGAGCGGCAGCCCGGCCAAGGCCACGATCATCCCCGTCGCGAAGGAAGGCCTGATGCCCCACCGCTGGATGACCGGACCCGCCAGCGGCGTCGTCAGGATGGCCGGCAGGAAGACGACATAGACGAGCCCGACCGACATCATGTCGAGCCCGAGCGGCGGCTCGACGAGGACGAAGTTCACGTAGGTGAACGTGCCGATGAAGCCGAACAGGATGCTGAAGCCGATGGCGAAGGCCGCCCGCAGGCGCGGGGTGCGCACATGGCCCGCCACGGCCGCCCAGGGTGAGCCCGGCGCCGCCGCCGCGGTGTCGCGCATGGCTGCCGGTATGACCGCGAGCGCCAGGACCGCGCCCATGAGGTTCAGGCCGGCGAAGGCGAGGAAGGTCGACGGCAGCCCCAGGCTGCCTGCCACGGAGGCCGCAGCCAGCCGGCCGACGAGGTTGCTGGCCACGTTGCCGGTGATGTAGGCGGCGAAGGCCGTTGCCGGCGCGCTGGAGGTCTCGCCCAGATGGGCGAGCGTCAACGAGAACGCCGTCGCCATGCAAAGCCCCTGGGCCACGCGAAGGAGCGTGAACGTGGTGAGATCCGGCGCCACCGCGAGCAAGGTGGTCGGGACGGCCAGCAGGGCGAGGCTCGCGACGATCCCCGTGCGGCGATCGATACGCCGGCTGAACAGGGCGACGGCCAATCCGGCGATCGCCATGCCGAGCGTGCTGGCGTTCACGGCGACGCCCATGGCGGCCGGCGTCGCCCCGTAGGCGACCGCCAGAGCGGGAAGGATGGCCTGGGCCGCGAAGAGATCCACGAGCGTCAGGAACGCGATGCAGGCGATCACCGCGAAGCGGGCCGTGGGCGTCATGGCGATCCGGGCGGCGACCCGGTCGGCCGCGGACGGGCCCGATCGAGGGCCGGCGGGACGCAGAGCGGTCATGGGACCAGCCTTCTCCCTTGCGGTCGCATCCGGACGACGAGCCGGCGACCGTTCACGACCCCTTCGGCCGCCCTGACACAGTCCCGTCGCCGAACCCGAAAGCGAAATGCCGGTTGGCTCTGGGATCCATAGCGGGGCGCTATCCGGCCCGGGCGTCCCATAGCCGGCGGCTTGGATGACCATCGCCAACCGGCATTGGGAATGCGGCCCGTCCCCCGCTCTGATGCCGGTGTCGCCGACGCCATCCCCCGAGGAGGTCGGCCCGTTTCACCGGAGGCACTCCGCCATGACCTCGATCGACCTCTCCCGCCCGGACCGGCTGCGCCTGCCCGACGCCGCCACCCTGGTCCGCCTTTTCGTCGGCGGCGCCGCCGGCCTCGCCGTCTGGGAACTGTGGGCCAGGGGCCTCACGCCGCTGGTGCTCGGCGGGCCGCTGGAACCGGCCGGCCTCGTCATATCGCTGGCCCGGCGGTTCACGGGCTACGACCTGCCGCGCCTTCCCGCCGAGGTCATCCACTACGCCATCGGCATCATCG
This sequence comes from uncultured Alsobacter sp., assembly GCF_945952055.1. Classification (GTDB taxonomy): domain Bacteria; phylum Pseudomonadota; class Alphaproteobacteria; order Rhizobiales; family Beijerinckiaceae; genus Alsobacter. Next base: position 75,569 of record NZ_CAMFHB010000026.1, on the reverse strand, counting down.
GCTATCCGATCGCCTATTTCGCGGTCTCCCGGTGGCTGCCCCGCTGGGGGCTCGTGCTCGACCTCGCCGTCTGGGCGATCTTCACGGCCTTCGCCCTGGTCCTGGTCGCGACGGGCGGCCTCACCGCGTCCGTGTCGATCTTCTGGCTGATCGTCACCGCCGTGACCGCGACGCGAGCCCTCAATCCAAGCAGCCTTCTCGCCGACTGCATCAGCTGGGGTTCGTTCACCTGGTTCAATGCGCTGGGCATCATGGCCCCGCTCGCCGGGCTCCCCTTCCTGCTGATGGAATGGGGCGGCGGCCTGTCGTTCATGAGCTATGTCGGCCACGTCATCTACGGTTTCGTCGCGGCTCTCGTGTTCGAGCGGCTGAACCGCGCGTGACGCGCCCCCTTCCCCACTCCCTTCCCCGCCGCCCACGTCCCACCCCTCACAGGAGGAATCCATGACGCGTGCCCTCGTCACCACCTGCGTCCTGAGCGCCGTGCTCGCCACGGCCGGCGCGGCCCAGGCCGGAACCTGTCCCACCGACAAGGTCCTCAAGACGCCGCGCAAGATCGAGTCCAAGGATAGCGTGGCCGTGACCCGCGAGACGCTCGCGACGGTCAAGCTCGCCGGATGGCGCAATGTCGGCGAGTTGTTCCTGCGCACCCGCCGGCTCACCATCGGCCCGCGCGGCATCGTCCCCACGCACGAGCACGACGACCGGCCCTCGATCGTCTACATCGTGTCCGGCGAACTCATCGAGCACAGCAGCTACTGCTCCGTCCCGATCCGCCACAAGGCAGGCGAATGGACGCCGGAGTTCGGCCCAGGCCATGCCCACTGGTGGGAGAACCCCACGAACAAGCCGGCCGTGGTGACCTCCTCCGACGTCGTCGACCAGGAGACGATCGACCTCGACCTGCCCAAGGCGAGCATGTGATAGCCTCGAGCTGAACCGGTCGAGGCCGGACACGAGGGGGCGTCATGCAGGATTTCAGCACGTCGAGCTGGATCGCCGTTCTCGGCCAGCATGCCGCGGACTTTTTCGCGACGGTTGCGGCGATCCTGACGGCTCTGCCGGATGCGCCCTCCGCCTTCCACGCGACAGCGACCGCCATCGGGGCGATCCCCGGCGGCGGTCGGCCCATCCTCTTGCTGCTGTTCGCGTGGGCCGTGCTCGCTCTTTGGCCGAGCACTCTCATTCCCGGGCCCGGGCGACGCATCCTCGGGCGGTCCGGCTGGCCCACCCTTGCCGGCCTGCTCGTGGACGACGTCGTGGCAGCGGCCGTCCTCCTCGTCTGGGCCAGCGCCGCCGTCGCCATCCTCGCGCCCGGACAGGCGCCGCCCGACCTCCTCGTCGCCGCTCTCCTGTGGGGCACGCTGCGCTGGCGCATCGCCATTCTCGCCGTCGGCGTCTTCCTCAGGCCGGACCACCCGGACCAGCGGCTTCTGGCCGTCGCATCGCGCGGCGTCGGCCCCGCGCAAAGGCTCGCCGCGCTCGCCTTCGCCGTCGCGCTGGCCTTCGTGTCGATCGTCCCGGTCTTCCTCGTGCAGGGGCTCGCCCTGCTGCCCGCGCGGGCGCTGGCGCTCGTGAGCGCCACGACGGTCGCGGTCCTCGCCGCGGCCGCGTGGCGTATCCTGCTGCGCGATCGTCCCGGTCTCCAGCGGGCCCTGGGCTACGTCGTGCTGGGCGCCGGCTGGTTCATCTGGGTGCGCTCCGTCGTGCGACTGGACTTCGCGCTCTGGGATGCCTTCACGGCGACCGTCGGCATCGGCCTCGCGGCCTTTGGGATATCGCGCGCCGGAAACCGGCTGTTCGGTCAAGGAACGGCCGACGGCATGCCGGCGGCCGCCGTCGGCGGTGGGGTGGCCGTGGCCGGCGCGGCGATCAAGCGAGGCCTCGTGGTCGGCCTCATCGTCATCGGCTGCATCTGGGTGGCCCGCGACTGGCTGGTCGATGTGCTCGAACTGGTGCCGGCCGACGACTGGCCCGCCGTTGGGCGAGCCCTCCTTCTGGGAGCCTGTGTTTCGCTCGCCGGCATCCTGGCCCATGAAGCGCTCAGGACGTGGTCGGCGCTGCGGTTCGGCACGCCGCGCCTGCCCGCCGTGCCCGGCAGCGACGACGACGAGCTCGTGGCCGGATCGCGCATGGCCACGGCCCTGCCGATCCTCGCCCGCGTCGTCATGGCGGTCAGTATCGGTGTCGGCGTGCTGCTCGGGCTCGCCAACCTGGGCATCAATGTCGGCCCCCTCCTCGCCGGCGCCGGGATCTTCGGCCTGGCGATCAGCTTCGGCTCCCAGGCCCTGGTCCGCGACATCGTGTCGGGCTTCTTCTTCATTGCCGACGACGCGTTCCGGGTCGGGGAGTACATCGACACCGGCAGGCACAAGGGGTCGGTGGAAAGCATCGCCCTGCGGTCGCTCAGGCTCCGACACCAGAACGGCCAGGTGCACACGATCCCCTACGGTCAGATCGTCGCGGTGACCAATTTCAGCCGGGACTGGTCGACGATGAAGTTCAACCTGCGCTTTGCGCCCGACACGGACCTGGAAAAGGTGCGCAAGACCGCCAAGAGGATCGGCCTTGCCTTGCTCGAGGATCCCGAATGGGGGCCCGAGTTCATCGTGCCGCTGAAGCTGCAGGGCATCGCGGACATCGTCGAGACCGCGGTCATGCTGCGCTTCAAGTTCACGGCCCGCCCGCTCAAGATCACCTCGCTCCAGCGCGAGGTGGTGCGGCGGCTTTTCGACGCGCTGCTGGAGGGCGGCGTCCGCTTCGCCACGAACGCGATCGTGCTGCGGTCCGACCCGAGCGAGCCGGAACAGGCCGAGGAGGAGCCTAGGTTCGCGCCGCGAAGCTACGGCCCGCATCGAAGAGCGACTTGGCTCCGAAGAGCACGAAGGTGACGCCGACGATACGGTTCACGATCAGGCCGTGCTTGAGGAAGAACCGGCGCACGACGTCGAGGCCGGCCCAGAAGACGATCGTCGCGGCGCCGAGAACGAAACCGATGGTGGCGGCCCCCATCAGCGCCGGGGCGGTCTCCAGGCTGATCTCGGAGGCGTGGCGGACCGTGAGCGCCGTGAAGACGGCGAGCGAGACCGGGTAGGCCTTGGGATTGGTGAGCCCGAAGACGAGCCCCGCGCGAACGGGCCTCAGGCTGCCGACGACCGCCGCGGTGCCGTCGTCGCGGGCCAGCACCGCCTTCACGCCGAGCCAGATCAGGTAGAGGCCGCAGCCCACGCCCAGCGCCTCGAACAGCAGCGGGCCGAGCTGGTTGACGCCCACGATGGCCGCCAGCGCCAGCGCTCCCCAGAGGATGTCGCCGGCGAGGTGGCCGAACAGGAACCGCGACCCGGCGGCTCTTCCGTGCCGGGCGGCGAGCGCGAAGACGGCGAGGAAGGCGGGCCCGGGCGTCACGACGTAGATGAAGCCGGCCAGGATGGTCGAGATGAAGAGGGAGGCGGACACGGGGAGCTTTCCGGGGACGGTTGCCGACGGTCATGCACCCGCGGAGGCCTCGCTTGCAAGGGCGTGCTGCGGCGGTGCAACCGGGCCTGCCCCCCGATGGTCGACACTTTCGCCTTTTCCGGGCATGGTTTAAGAGGCCCGAGTCGGTGGACCGGCCGCGCGGCGCGGGACCGGTGAACCGGCCGCGCCGGACATGCCGAATGCGCCACGCGCAAACCGGTCCTTCAACGCGAGCGCACCGCGAGACCCAGGCAGGCAACAGGACAGTGACGGACCACGATCGCCACGACGGCGAGCATCAGCCCCGCCCCGGCGGCCTCGCCGCCCGCGCCCGTGCCGGCGTGGCCGCGCCGTCGCCCTATCTGGTCGGCCTCAATCCCGAGCAGCGCCGTGCGGTGGAGGTCACCGACGGACCGGTGCTGGTCCTCGCTGGCGCCGGCACGGGCAAGACGCGCGTGCTGACCACCCGCATCGCCCACATCATCGCGTCCGGCCTCGCCTATCCGTCGCAGATCCTCGCCGTGACCTTCACCAACAAGGCCGCCCGGGAGATGAAGGAGCGGGTCGCCCACCTGGTGGGCCCCGTGGCCGAGGGCATGCCGTGGCTGGGCACCTTCCACGCCATCGGCACGCGCATCCTGCGCAAGCATGCCGAACTCGTGGGCCTGCGCTCGGACTTCACGATCCTCGACACGGACGACCAGATCCGGCTGATGCGGCAGGTGATCCAGGCCGCCGACATCGACGAAAAGCGCTGGCCGGCCCGCGCGCTGGCCGCCTTCATCGACGGCTGGAAGAACCGCGGCCTAACGCCCGACAAGGTGCCGGCGGGCGAGGCCGCCGCTTTCGCCAACGGGCGCGGCGGCAAGCTCTACGCCGCCTACCAGGAGCGGCTGAAGCAGCTCAACGCGGCCGACTTCGGCGACCTGCTGATCGAGAACCTGCGGCTCTTCCGCGAGCACCCGGACGTGCTGCAGTCCTACCAGGACCGGTTCAAGTACATCCTGGTCGACGAGTACCAGGACACCAACGTCGCGCAGTACCTGTGGCTGCGCCTGCTGGCGCAGGGCCGCCGCAACGTCGCCTGCGTGGGCGACGACGACCAGTCGATCTACGGCTGGCGCGGGGCGGAGGTCGACAACATCCTGCGGTTCGAGCACGACTTCCCGGGCGCGACCGTGGTGAGGCTGGAGCGCAACTACCGCTCGACCGGCCACATCCTCGCCGCCGCCGGCCACCTGATCGCCCACAACGAGGGCCGGCTGGGCAAGACGCTCTTCACCGACGGCGAGGAGGGCGAGAAGCCCACCCTCACCGGCGCCTGGGACAGCGAGGAGGAGGCCCGTCTGATCGGCGAGGAGATCGAGGCGCTCCAGCACAAGGGGCACTCGCTCGCCGACATGGCGATCCTGGTGCGCATCTCGGCCCAGATGCGCGAGATCGAAGACCGCTTCGTGACGCTCGGCCTGCCCTATCGCGTCATCGGTGGCCCGCGCTTCTACGAGCGCCTCGAGATCCGCGACGCGCTCGCCTATCTGCGCTGCGTCGCCAATCCCACCGACGACCTCGCCTTCGAGCGGATCGTCAACACGCCCAAGCGCGGGCTTGGCGACGCCACGCTCGAGCAGATGCACAGCTACGCCCGAAAGCAGCGGATCCCGCTGATGCAGGCGGCGCGGCAACTCTCGGAGACGGACGAGCTGAAGCCCAAGCCGCGCACGGCGCTGCGCGACCTCACGTCGGCCTTCGCGCGCTGGTCGTCACGCATCGAGACGATGAAGCACAACGAGCTGGCCGAGCTCATCCTCGAGGAGAGCGGCTACACGGAGATGTGGCAGAAGGAGCGCACGGCCGAGAGCACCGGACGCCTGGAGAACCTCAAGGAACTCGTGCGCTCGATGGAGGAGTTCCCGGACCTCGCCGGCTTCCTCGAGCATGTCTCGCTGGTGATGGAAGCCTCCGACAGCGACACCACCGAGAAGGTGTCGATCATGACCATGCACGGGGCCAAGGGGCTCGAGTTCGACACGGTCTTCCTGCCCGGTTGGGAAGAAGGACTGTTCCCCAACCAGCGCGCGCTGGACGAGAGCGGCCGGGCCGGCCTCGAGGAAGAGCGCCGTCTGGCCTATGTGGGCCTCACGCGGGCACGACGGCGGGCCAAGATCTACTTCGCCTCCAACCGGCGCATCCACGGCCTGTGGCAGTCGACGATCCCCTCGCGCTTCGTGGACGAGTTGCCCGAGGCCCATGTCGAGGTGACCGAGGCCCCGGCAAGCTTCGGCGGCTACGGCGGAAGCCGCTTCGATCGCATGGAGACCTTCGGGTCGAGCTACAGCACCCCCGGCTGGCAGCGCGCCCAGGAGCGCCAGCGCCAGGGCGGCGGATTTGGCGGCGGCAGCCGGGATTCCGGCCCCGGGCGCCGGGGTCCGCTTCAGATCGAGGGTGAGCTGGTGGCCAAGTCCACCGGTTCGACCAGCAGCTACGGCACCGGCCAGCGCGTCTTCCACGTCAAGTTCGGCAACGGCACCGTGGCGGCCGTGGACGGCAACAAGCTCACGATCGACTTCGACAAGGCCGGCCGGAAAATGGTGCTGGAGAGCTTCGTCCAGAAGGCGTGAAATCCGGATTCGCGCCGGTCACGCCGCTTTCTGGACGCCGCCCTCGCAGGGGTGCGGAAGCGCGATGACCAATTCGGCCATCGCGAAGGCTTCCGCCAACGTCGAATCCTCACGGAGGCACGGCAGGTCGCGCGGCTCCGGGATCGTCAAGCCGCTCTGGATCATCATGGCGGCCCAACCCTTCAAGGCTTCGGCCGAAGCCTCGAACAGGTCGGAAAGATCGTCAGATGCCGAGAAGCAGCCGGGCGCATCGGGGAAGAAAACGCCATAGGCGCTGTCGGGATCCTTGGACACAAGACCGATCACTGGCTTCATGGCAACCCGCTCACGCCCATCCTGCCTGACGATAAATGGCCTTCACCGTGCCGAGCGGAAGGTCTCTCTTGGGATGAGGCACCGTCACGATAAATCGCTCCCCAGCTTTTCCAAAATGGTGGTGGGATCCCTTGGACCTGAGGAGCACCCAACCTTCCTCAACCAAGCGCGCCATGATGCGGCGGCTGTCGCGTTCAAAAATCATCTGCGATCAAGATCGATAAAGCGTGAGCATGCCCGCCAGCGCTCAGCGAGGCAACCGCCATCGACAGAAGCCCCGTCCTCCGCTACGAACCGCCCATGCTCGAAGGTCTCCCTCCCCACCGCCCCACCCACCTGATGAAGCTCGTCTGCGACGAGGCGACCGCGCGCAACGTGGCCGACGTCGTCGTCGAGATGTTCGACCCGGCCGAGACGGCCGCGGCGGCCTTCGAGAACGAGAAGACGCTGCAATGGGAAGTGGAGGTCTACTTCTCCTCCGAGCCGGACGAGGACATGATCCGCGACCTGGTGGCGCAGTCCGCCGGACCGGACGCCGCCGCGGCCGTGACGTTCGATGCCATCGCGGAGAAGGACTGGGTCAAGGCGTCGCTGGACGGACTCGCCCCCGTGCCGGCCGGACGGTTCGTGGTCCACGGCAGCCATGACCGGGGACGCGTCGCAGGCCATGCCATCGCCATCGAGATCGAGGCGGCCCTGGCCTTCGGGACCGGACACCACGGCACCACCCGCGGCTGCCTGCTGTTCCTCGACGACATCCTGAAACGCCGTCGGCCGCGGCACGTGCTGGACGTCGGAACCGGCACGGGCGTCCTGGCCATCGCGGCCGCCCGGGCGCTGCGTCGCCCCGTCGCGTCAGGCGACATCGATCCCGTGGCGGTGGAGGCCGCGCGCTCCAATGCCGTGCACAACCATGCCGGGGCCTATGTCCGCCCGGTCGTGGCCAAGGGCGTCGGCCATCCTCTGCTCCAGGCGGGATCACCCTACGATCTGGTGTTCGCCAACATCCTGGCGCGGCCCCTGATGCGGCTCGCTCCCTCGATCGCGTCGGTGGCGACGCGCAATGCCGACGTCATCCTGTCCGGCCTGCAGGCGCGTGACGTGCCTGGCGTGCTGGCGGCCTACCGCGCGCAGGGATTGTCGCTGGTGGCGAGGCGGGACCTCGAAGGGTGGGCATCACTGCATCTGCGCCGCGGAGGCGCCGGCCCGCGGCAGGCCTGACGACAACCAGCGTCAGAAAGGCGACAACTCGTCCTGGCTCAGGTCGATGTGCATCACGGAAATGAGCGGTCCGAAGGCCTGTCGCTTGCGGAGCTCGCGCACGGCATGCCTGCGCCGTGAGTCGATCAGCGCGTCGACGACGCCGCGGAACATCTGCTGTCCGACGCGGGGGCCGGCTTCTTCACGGAGGCCCGCCACAACATGAAGACGGGAAAGTCGAAGGGTGGTCATGGGATTTGCTCCTCACGGTGTTGAGAGAGCCATCCGGACGTTTCCAATATGACGCCGTCGTAACCTGTCTCGCATGTGCGAGATAGAGCCGACGATGCATGGCTCTCAACGCGCACATGCAGAGCTTGTTCAAGGGTTTGGCAATATTTTCCGCATTGCACAAAACGGACGCTGAACCGCGTCATCCTTGACGCGCCGAACCGCCTGTGCACGGCTTGCCGCCTGCAGGATCGAGACGAGGCAAGCGATGACCAAGGCCCAATTCCAGTCCTTCGAGGAGAAAGCCAGCCCGGCGCAGGGCGCCCCGCGGGTGGCGGCCCTGCGCGCCGAGTTGAAGCGGCGCGGACTGGACGGCTTCATCGTGCCCCGCACAGACGAGTACCAGAACGAGTATGTTCCGCCCTCCTCCGAGCGCCTGTCCTGGCTGACGGGGTTCACCGGGTCCTGGGGCGTGGCGATCGTGCTCGCCGACAAGGCGGCCATCTTCGTCGATGGCCGCTATACCGTTCAGGTCCGCGAGCAGGTCGACACCGCCCTGATTGCGCCCGAGCATCTGGTCGACAATCCCCCGGACGCCTGGATCGAGAAGGCGCTCGCGAAGGGCGCGAAGCTCGGGTTCGACCCCCGCCTCCACACGCCCGACGGCGTACGCCGGCTGGAGAAGGCCTGCCAGAAGGCCGGAGCGACGCTCGTGCCGGTGGCCGACAATCCGATCGACGCCGTGTGGAACGACCGCCCCGCCCCGCCGCTGGCGGCCGTGGTTCCGCACCCGATCGACCTCGCGGGCGAGGACACGGCGACGAAGCTCGACCGGATCCGAGCCTCGGTGGCGGGCCACGACGCGGGCGCGCTCGTGGTCTCGGATCCCCATGCCGTCGCCTGGATCTTCAACATCCGCGGCGGCGACGTGTCCCACACGCCCCTGCCGCTCGGACACGCCATCGTGCCGCGCGAGGGCCGGCCGACCCTGTTCATGGACGGCCGCAAGCTGTCGAACGCCGTGCGCGACGCCCTCGCCTCCGTTGCCGACATCGAGGAACCGACCGCTCTGCAGCGCAGCCTGCGGGCGCTGGGCGAGGCCAAGGCGCGTGTGCGCTTCGACCAGGGGACGGCGTCACAGTGGCTCGTCTCGCAGGTCGAGGAGGCGGGCGGCACCGCCGACGTGGGCGCCGATCCAGTCGCGCTGATGAAGGCGGTGAAGAACGCCGCCGAGATCGCCGGATCCCGCTCCGCCCATCGCCGCGACGCCGCCGCCATGGCGAATTTCCTTGCCTGGTTCGACCGTGAGGCACCGAAGGGCGGCGAGACCGAGATCAGCGCCGCCGTGGCGCTGGAGGGGTTCCGCATCGCCACGGGTGCACTGAAGGACGTCTCGTTCCCCTCGATCTCGGGCGCGGGCCCGAACGCGGCTCTTCCGCACTACCGCGTGTCGACCGCCTCCAACCGCGCCATCGAGCCGGGGATCTTCCTGATCGACTCCGGCGCCCAGTACCAGGACGGCACCACGGACATCACCCGCACCATGGCGGTGGGCACGCCGACACCCGAGATGAAGGATCGCTTCACCCGGGTCCTCAAGGGGCACATCGCCATCGCGACGGCGGTCTTTCCCAAGGGGATCTCCGGCGCCCAGCTCGACAGCTTCGCGCGCGCCGCGCTGTGGCAGGCCGGGCTCGACTTCGACCATGGCACGGGCCACGGCATCGGCAGCTATCTCTCGGTGCACGAGGGGCCCCAGCGCATCTCCAAGCTCGGCACCACGGCGCTGCAGCCCGGCATGATCCTGTCCAACGAGCCCGGCTACTACAAGACCGGCAGCTTCGGCATCCGCATCGAGAACCTGATTCTCGTCGAGAAGCGCGAGATCCCGGGCGCCGAGCGCGAGATGTACGGGTTCGAGACGCTGTCCTTCACGCCGATCGACCTCGCGCTGGTCGAGCCTTCGATCATGACGCGGGAGGAGATCGACTGGCTGAACGCCTATCACGCGAAGACGCGCGAGGTGGTGACGCCGAGCGTCTCGGGCGAAACGCTGGCCTGGCTGGAAAAGGCGACACGGCCGATCGGGTGAAGCCCGGGAGCTCGTATCCTGTGCGAGGAGCCGTTGGCGAGTAGAGACTAGCGAATGGCGGCGCTTCGCTTCCCGTCCGCCACTCCCTACCCGCTATTCGCCGCTCGCTCGTTCAGCCCAACCCCAGCACGGCCCGCAGCAGCACGACGCTCACGACGCCCACGGCGACGACGGCCAGCAGCGGCAGGCGGGCCGCGGCGGCGCCGGTGATGAGCGCGGCGATCGTCTCGGCCGGCCCGGTGGCCAGCATCACGGGTGCGACGACGGCCACCAGCACGGCCGCCGGGATCGCGTCGAAGGCGGCCTTGGCCCGCCCGGTCAGGTTGAACCGACCGACGAGGAACAGGCCGGCGATGCGGGTCGCATAGGTGACCGCGGCCATGGCCGCGATGGCGGCCAGCGTCGCGGGCTGGACGGACAGCATCTCGGTCATGCGCGCTCACCCTCGGGCCGCCACGTGACGGCCGCGGCCGCGATGCCGGCGACGGCGCCCGCGGCGACGTGCCAGGGCGGTCCGAACAGCCAGTAGGCTCCCGCGGAGGCCACCGCGCTGGCGACGACCGTGATGGCGGTCGACCGGCCCTTCCAGAAGCCGGCCACAAGGCCGATGAACAGCGCCGTGAAGGCGAAGTCCGCGCCGATGCGCTTGGGATCGCCCAGGAAGGACCCGGCGACCGCGCCAAGCCCGGAGAAGACCACCCAGCCACAGTAGAAGGGAACGATGGCGCCGAAGAAATAGGCGGGCGTCAGCGGCTGCCGCGCGGCGCGCCGTTCCGCCATGGCCCAGTTCTCGTCGGCGAGCACGTAGAACCCGAGGAAGCGCTGCCAGGACGCCCAGCCGCCGGTCTTGGGCGCCAGCGAGGCGCTCATCAGGACGTGGCGCAGGTTGATGAGGAGCGTCGAAAAGGCGAGCACCGCGACCGGGGCCGGCGTGCGCCAGATCTCCACCGCCGCGAACTGCGCGCCCCCTGCGAAGACCGACATCGACATGAGGGCGGTCTCGGCCAGCGACAGGCCCTTGCCGGCCGAGAGCGCGCCGTAGAGCAGCCCGATCGGAACGCAGGCGACGAGGGCCGGCGAGATGTCGCTGAGACCGTCGCGGGCCTCGCGCCAGGTGGACGACATGATGGATGGACCTCAGTGCCGGAAGGCCGCCCTGTAGGCGCCCGGCGTCACGCCGTGGCGGGCCTTGAAGGCCCGGGTCAGGTGGCTCTGGTCGAAGAAGCCGACGGCGAGCGCCGCTTCGGCCGGTGAAACGCCCGAGCGCAGGAGGCTGCGCGCCTCCAGCACCCGGCGGTTGACGAGGTAGGAGTGGGGCGTCGCCCCGGTCTCGCGCCGGAAGGCGCGGATCAGCAGATGCCGCGGCAGGCCGGCGGCCGCGGCGAGATCATCGAGCGAAAGATCGTCGGCGAACCGATCGTCGATCAGGGCCTGGGCGCGCTTCACAGGAGCCGCCTCCTGCCCCAGCGAACGGGGCCGCACGCCGCCGTGGCGAGCGACGAGCAGTGCCATGACGCCGAGCAGCGCTTCGTCGCCGGCCAGGGCATCCTCCCCCTGGTCGAGCAGGCGATGGGCCTGGACGAAGAGCGCCGCCCCTTCCGGATCACGAACGCAGGGCTGCGCGAAGTAAGGCATCCGCGCCGACGCCTCGCCGGCGACCTCCCGGGCCGCGGCGGCGACGAAATCCACGGTCGGATAGCTCATCCGGTAGCTGTAGCCATCCTCGAACGGCTCGCCGTCGTGCACCTCGAGCGGGTTGACGAAGGTAAGATCGTCGGGACCGACATAGTGGCGCGCGCCACGGCACAGGAATGTCTCGCACCCGGCCACCACGGTCCCGACCACGAAGGTCTCGTGCGCATGGGGCGCGTAGACGTGGGTGCGGAACGTCGCCTCCAGGCATTCGAGCCCGCCGTGACGCTCGGACACGAAGAAGCGCGCCCGCTCGGCCTTGCCGAGGGGACGGTCATCCAGGGTGCTGCGTTGCGACGTGACGTCCATGGTCGCAGGATAACGCACCGGCTGAGAGGGTCTTGCACAAAAGTGACGGGACGAGATCGCTTGCCGCCGGTCCCTGCTGCGGTGCGGGCGCTCACCCCGCAGCGCCGCCCACCAGCTCCAGCCAGCCGTCCTCGTCGAGCGTCTGGATGCCCAGGGCCTGGGCGGCGGCGAGCTTCGAGCCGGCGCCGGGACCGGCGACCACGAGGTCGGTCTTCTTGGACACGGACGAGGCGACCTTCGCGCCCAGCCGCTCGGCCATGGCCTTGGCCTCCTCGCGGGTCATCTTCTCGAGCGAGCCCGTGAACACCACCGTCTTGCCCGCGACCGGGCTCTCGGAGGCGACCTCCTCCGGCGGCTCGGGCGTGACGTGCTCGAGAAGCTCCGCCACGACCTCGCGGTTGTGCGGCTCCCCGAAGAAATCGACGATCGACTCGGCGACGACCGGCCCGATGCCGTCGATGGCGGTCAGTTCGGCCAGCGCTGGGGATCCGGTCTCCGAGGCCGCGACAGCGGTGTCGCGCAGCGCCTCCATGGACCGGAAGTGGCGGGCAAGGAGCTTTCCGGTGGTCTCGCCGACGTGGCGGATGCCGAGCGCGAAGATGAGCCTGTGAAGCGCCACGTTCCGCCGCGCCGCGATGGCCGCGAAGAGGTTGCGCGTCGAGGTCTCGCCGTACCCCTCTCGATCCTTGAGCCGCTTCAGCGAGCGCGCGTCCCGCGCCTCCAGCGTGAAGATGTCCTGGGGCCGCGTGATCAGGCCGTCCCTGTAGAAGGTCTCGATCTGCTTGTCGCCGAGGCCTTCGATGTCCAGCGCGTTGCGCGAGGCGAAATGCTTGAGGCGCTCCACCGCCTGGGCGGGGCAGACCAGGCCACCGGTGCAGCGGCGGACGACGTCTTCCTTGCCGGTCTTGGGATCGATCTCGCGCACGGCGTGGCTGCCGCAGGCGGGGCACAGCGTCGGAAAGGCATAGGGCTGCGCGCCTGCGGGACGCTTCTCCGCCACGTGCCCGAGGATCTGCGGGATCACGTCGCCGGCGCGCTGGACGACCACGGTGTCGCCGATGCGGATGTCCCTACGGGCGATCTCGTCCTCGTTGTGGAGCGTGGCGTTGGTGACCACCACGCCGCCGACGGTCACCGGCTGGAGCCGGGCCACGGGCGTCAGCGAGCCGGTGCGGCCGACCTGGATGTCGATGCCCAGCAGCAGCGTCGTCGCCTTCTCGGCCGGAAACTTGTGCGCGGCCGCCCAGCGCGGCGAGCGCGACACGAATCCGAGGCGACGTTGCAGGTCGAGGTCGTCGACCTTGTAGACCACGCCGTCGATGTCATAGGGCAGGCTCGCGCGCTGCTCCTCGATGGCCCGGTAGTGGGCGAGCATGTCGGCCGTGCTCTCGCACCGGCGCATCAGCGGGTTCGTCGGCAGGCCGAGGCGCGCGAAGGCCGCCACCATGCCGGACTGGGTCGGGGCCGGCATCGAGCCCTGCACCTCGCCCCAGGCATAGGCGAAGAAGCGCAGGGGCCTGGCTGCCGTGATGCGCGAGTCGAGCTGGCGCAGCGAGCCCGCGGCCGCATTGCGCGGATTGGCGAAGAGCGGCTTGCCCTCCGCCTCCTGGCGCGCGTTCATCGCCGCGAAGTCGGGCTTGGTCATGTAGACCTCGCCGCGCACCTCCAGGACGGGCGGGATCCCCTCCCCGGCCAGTACCTGCGGCACCTCGCCGATGGTCCGCACGTTCACCGTGACGTCCTCGCCCTCCTCGCCATCGCCGCGCGTCGCGGCCACGACGAGGCGCCCGGCCTCGTAGCGCAGCGAGCAGGACAGTCCGTCGATCTTGGGCTCGGCGGTGAACGCCAGGACACGGTCGGCCGGCCAGTCCAGGAAGCGGCGGACGCGATCGACGAACTCCTCCACCTCGTCGGGCGAGAAGACGTTGCCGAGCGAGAGCATCGGCACGCGATGGCGCACCTTGGCGAATTTCTCGGAGGGCCTGGCCCCCACCCCGCGGGCGTCGGACACCTCCGCCGTGAGGTCCGGAAAGCGCGCTTCGATCGCCTCGAACCGGCGCCGCAGGGCGTCGTAGTCCGCGTCCGAAATGATCGGCGCGTCCTCGCCGTGATAGCGCCGGTCGTGCTCGGCGATCTCCGCGCCGAGCGCGTCATGCTCGGCCTTGGCCTCGCGGGCGGTCAGCATGTCGGGTGCGAGCGCGCGACGGTCGGCGGGAGAGCGAGCCATGGTCAGCCTGCGGCTTCGAGCAGGCGCTGCGCCGCGGCGCGCGCCTCGTCCGTGATGGTGGCGCCGGCCAACATGCGCGCGATCTCCTCGCGGCGGGCACCGGCATCGATCGGGGAGACGCGGGTCGCGATGTGCTCCGCGCCCTCGACGAGATCCTTGCTGATCAGGAGGTGACGCTCGGCCCGCGCCGCCACCTGCGGCGCGTGGGTGACGGCCATCACCTGGACCCGCTCGGCCAGGCGCGCCAGGCGCGCGCCGATGGCATCGGCGACGGCTCCACCGGCGCCCGCATCGATCTCGTCGAACACGAGCGTCGGCGCCGAGCCGCGATCGGCGAGTACCACCTTGAGCGCCAGCATGAAGCGCGACAGTTCGCCGCCGGACGCGACTTTCATCAGCGGCCCCGGGCGGGTGCCGGGATTGGTCTGGACCCAGAACTCGACGCGGTCGAGCCCGTCCGGCGTGCGTGAGTCGGGGTCGGTCTCGATGGAGACGATGAAGCGGGCCCGATCCAGCTTCAGCGGCGGCAACTCGCGGTTCACGGCCGCCTCGAGCCGCTCCGCCGCGGCCCGCCGCTCCGTGCTCAGCGCCTTGGCCGCCTCGGCATAGGCCGCGTCGGCCGTGGCCACGGCCGTCTCGAGGACGCGGAGCCGCTCCTCGCCCTGCTCGATCGCGGCGAGGTCGCCGGCGAAGCGCTGCCGCAGCGCGGCCAGCCCGTCCGGCGTGGTGTCGTACTTGCGGGCCGCGGCCCGCAGCGCGAACAGTCTCTCCTCCGTCGCCTCGAGCTCGCGCGGATCGAACGCCGCGAGGCGCTGGGCGGCCTCCAGGGCGAGGCGGGCCTCGTCCATGGCGTTCAGGACCGCGTCGAGGGCTGCGACGCTCGGCCCCACAAGGGCCGGCGCCTGCGCGCCACGACGCTCCAGGCGGCGCAGGACGGACGAGATCGACGGCAGCGGCGAAGAACTGCCCGCCACGAGGTCATGGGCCTCGTTGATCTCTCCGACCACCTTCTCGGCCTGCATCATGTCCTGGCGCCGGGCGGCGAGGTCGGTCTCCTCGCCCGCCAGAGGGGCGAGCTTGCCGAGCTCGGCAACGGCGTGGGTCAGGAACTCGGCTTCCCGGCGCGCGGAAGCGATGCGCGCCTTGTGCTCGTCCAGCGCCTTGCGGGCCTCGCGCAGGGCCGCATGGCGGGCGGAGACGCCGGCCGAATCGCAGCCGCCGAAACCGTCGAGCAGCTGCCGGTGCACGGCGGGCTCCACCATGGCCCGGTCGTCGTGCTGGCCGTGGATCTCCACCAGCGCCGTGCCGATCGCGCGCAGCACCTGGACGCTGACCGGCTGGTCGTTGACGAAAGCCCGCGTGCGCCCGTCGGCGAACTGGATGCGCCGCAGAATCAGGTCGCCATCGTCCGGAATGTCGTGTTGGCGCGCGAGCGCCCGCGCCGGGTGCGCCGCCGGCAGGTCGAAGGCGGCCGTGACCTGCCCCCTCGCCTCGCCATGGCGCACGAGCCCGCCGTCACCCCGGCCACCCAGCGCCAGGGAGACCGCGTCCAGCAGGATGGACTTGCCGGCGCCGGTCTCGCCGGTGAGCACGCTGAGCCCGTCACCGAAGGCGATGTCGAGCCTGTCGATGAGGACGATGTCACGGATCGCGAGCTGCACGAGCATGGCGTCTATGTCGCGACAGGGAGGGAAAAAAGCAACCGGCCGAAACGCCCGACGGCCGCACCGGGTGCGGCCGTCCACGATTTCCGCAGGTCGATGCGCGCCGAGGCGGCGGGGCTCAGCCCAGCCCGATGCTCTTGAACGCCTTGCTGATCCAGGACCCCGAATCCTCGCGCGGCTCCAGGCCCTTGCTCTGCAGCAGCGAGTAGGTGTCCTTGTACCACTGACTGTCCGGGAAGTTGTGCCCCAGGACGGCGCCGGCGGTCTGCGCCTCGTTGACGATTCCCAGCGCCAGGTAGCATTCCGCGAGGCGAGCGAGGGCTTCCTCGATCTGGTTCGTCGTCTGGTACAGGCTGACGACGTTGCGGAAGCGGTTGATCGCGGCGGTGTAGTTGCGCTTGGTCAGGTAGAAGCGACCGATGGTCATCTCCTTGCCGGCCAGCTGGTCCTTCACGACGTTCAGCTTGAACTTGGCGTCGGGCGCGTATTCCGAGTTCGGCCAGCGCTGGACGACCTCCTGCAGCGCGGCGGCAGCCTTCTCGCTGCGCTCCTGGTCGCGCGACACGTCGGGGATCTGATTGTAGTAGGACATCGCGACCATGTAGGCCGCATAGGCCGCGTCCGGCGAGGCCGGGTTCAGCGCCAGGAAGCGCTTTCCGTTGGCGATGGCGTCGTCGTACTGGCGACCGGTGTAGTTCGAGTAGACCTGGAGAATCAGCGCCTTCTTGGCCCAGGTCGAATAGGGGTACTGCCGGTCCAGGCTGGCGAAGCGCTTGGACGCCGATTCGAAGTCGTTGCGCTGCAGGTAGGCGAGCCCCTCGTTGTAGAGCTGCTCGGCCGGAACCTGCGGGACGATCTCAGGCTTGTAGGTTTCCTGCTTGTCGAACGGATTCAGGTTCGAAATCGTGTCGCAAGCGGCGATGGGAGCCGCGACCGCCAGGGCGGCAGCAACGCGCAGTGTCTGGCTGAGAACGAAACGCATGAGGTGGGTGGCCCCCTTCGAAGCAGCGGTCCCGGACCGCGCAGGGCGACCCGGCGCACTGTGTAACGCATGCGCGTCGTCAGTTCCAGCCGCAAGGGCCGGAAGCCGCGCGGCGAGGTCGATCAGGTCAGGTCCGGCCCATAGGCCATGGCGGGCGACAGGCCGGCGACGTCCCCGGCCACCGGCTCGCGCCGCGGGGCCTCGACGATCGCATAGGCCGAACGGTCGACGAACAGCGCCTGCAGCACCGCCACGTTCATGCGGTGGCCGCCGCAATAGGACCGGTAATGGGCAAGGAGGGGGGGACCCGACAGCGCCAGGTCACCGATCGCGTCCAGCGTCTTGTGGCGGACGAACTCATCGGCGTAGCGCAGGCCTTCGGCGTTGATCACGCCGTCGTCGCCGAGGGCGACCGTGTTGTCGAGGGAGGCACCGAGCGCGAAGCCGGCCTTCCAGAGACGCTCGACATCGCGCATGAAACCGAAGGTCCGGGCGCGGGAGACTTCCTTGCGGAACACGGACGGGTCGAGGTCCATCGTCCGTTTCTGGCGGCCGATCACAGGCGTGTCGAAATCGATCTCGACCTCGAGGCGGAAGCCGCGGGCGAAAGGCCGAAGCTCGGCGAAGCCCTTGCCCTGCTCGATCCGGATGGTCTTCAGCACCTTGATGTAACGGCGGTCGGCGGACTGGCGGACGACGCCCACGCTGTCGATGGCCGCGACGAAGGGAGCGGCGCTGCCGTCCATGATCGGCACTTCCGGCCCGTCGATCTCGACGAGAACGTTGTCGATGCCGAGACCGCGCAGCGCGGAGAGAAGGTGTTCGATGGTCGCGACCGAGCCGTTCGCCGGGTCGCCGATGATGGTGCAGAGCTCGGTCGCGCTCACCCCGTCATGACGCGCCTCGACGAGGCGATCGGGGCGTCCGTGCAGACCGGTCCGAAGGAAGGTAATGCCGGTATCGACGTCCGCCGGGTGGAGCACAACCTTGACGGGAGTACCCGAATGAACACCCACACCGGACAAAGCCACGCTATCGCGCAGTGTAAGCTGCCTGTGACCAGCCATCATCCCACTTCCACACAACAGCCGAACCCCGCTGGCCAATGGCCCCCGGTGTGTCCGGTGTCCGTGCTCTGTTCAACACGCCCCTGCGAGACGTTGGTTCTGTTGGACTCGATGGTCCTTGTCTCGCTGGCCGGGACAATAGCCGTGCCTTCGAAAACGGCCAAATCACGGTTTCTTACCGTTTGTAACACTCTTTACGTTTGAATTATCCACATTCGAAAATTGACAAAAGACGTTATATTTCAGAAGGATACGCCCGCCGCTCCGGAAGCGGCGGGCGCGCGAACATGACCGTGCTGCCGGGCACCGTCAGTTCGACTGCCGGCGAAGAAAAGCCGGAATCTCGAGGTGGTCATCCTCCATCCGCTGCTGCGGAGCGGGGCGGCCGTGGACGTCCAGGCCGGGCGCGGGAGCGACCGGACGGGCCATCGGGGGCTGCGGCCGCTGCTTGCCGTAGTCCTGGTGGATGGCGGTCGGAGCCTGCTGCTGCGGCGGATAGGACGGCGCAGCCTGCTGCGGCTGGTAGCCCGCCGGCGCCTGCTGGGGCTGGTAGGCCGGGGCCATCGAGGGCTGGCGCTGCTGCGGCGCGGGCGCCTGGGCGGCTTCCTCGTTGCGGCGGATCAGGCCGGCATTGGCGAGGCGATCCATCAGCGTCACCCGCTTCTTCTCGGGCTGGGGAGCGACCGGGGCCGGCTGCTGCACCCGCTGCTGCTCGACGAGGCGCTGGGCCTGCGGCGGCAGTTCGTCGACGCGCGGCATGCGCGGCGGACGCACCACCTCCTCGGCGCGCGGCGGGATGAACACCGCCGGCTGAGGCTGCGGCTCGGGCTGGACCTGCTGCGGGGCGTGCATCACGGCCTCGGCATAGGCAGCGCGGGGCGCCTGCGGGCGGATCGCGACGTCATGGTGCATGACGGGCGCGGCCTGCTGCATCACGGGCTGCTGCATGACGGGCTGATGCTGGACCGGCTGCGGCTCGGGCTGGGCATAGGCCATCGGCGCGGGGGCCTCGGTCTCGATGCGCGGCACGGCCTGGGCCTGCGGGCGAAGCGACATGGATTCCTGGCGAGCCCGGGCCTCGTTGCGGAGGCGCTCGGCCACCTCAGCGATGCGGGGCTCGATCTTAGGGCCCGAATCGCGGCCGATCTCCTGGTCGATGCCGGTGGCCACCACCGACACGCGCACGATGCCTTCCAGCGAGTCGTCGCGCGTGGCGCCGAAGATCACGTTGGCTTCCTGGTCGACCTCCTCGCGGATGCGGGTGGCGGCCTCGTCGACTTCGTACAGCGTCAGGTCGCTGCCGCCGGTGATCGAGATCAGCAGGCCGCGGGCGCCCTTCATGCAGACGTCGTCGAGCAGCGGGTTGGCGATCGCCGCCTCGGCCGCGCGCAGCGCGCGCTTCTCGCCCGTGGCCTCGCCCGTGCCCATCATCGCCTTGCCCATCTCGCGCATGACGGCGCGGACGTCGGCGAAGTCGAGGTTGATGAGGCCTTCCTTGACCATCAGGTCGGTGATGCAGGCGACGCCCGAGTAGAGCACCCGGTCTGCCATGGAGAAGGCGTCGGCGAAGGTGGTCTGCTCGTTGGCCACCCGGAACAGGTTCTGGTTCGGGATGACGATGAGTGTGTCGACGGCCTTCTGCAACTCCGAGATGCCCGCCTCGGCGAGCTTCATGCGGCGTGCGCCCTCGAACTGGAACGGCTTGGTCACGACGCCGACGGTCAGGATGCCCATGTCGCGCGCGGCCCGCGCCACGACCGGGGCAGAGCCCGTGCCCGTGCCGCCGCCCATGCCGGCCGTCACGAACACCATGTGTGCGCCCGCCAGCTGGTCACGGATCTCGTCGATCACCTCTTCGGCCGCGGCACGCCCCACCTCGGGCTGCGAACCGGCACCGAGGCCCTCGGTGACCTGCACGCCCATCTGGATGATGCGGTCGGCCTTGGACGAGGTCAGCGCCTGGGCGTCCGTGTTCCCCACGACGAACTCGCAGCCCTGCAGGCCGAGCTCGATCATGTTGTTGACGGCATTGCCGCCCGCGCCGCCGACACCGAAGACGGTGATCCTGGGCTTCAGTTCCCGGATGTCCGGAACGTGCAGATTGATGGTCATGTGCTTGGCCTCTCCATGTGGCACCCGGCAGTGCCGCTTTTTGTCCCTCCGACGGATGCCGCCGCACCGTCGGTCGTCCTTTTCAGAAACTGTCCTTGATCCACCGCCCCATACGCGACAGGTACCCGTCGGTCCCGGTGCCGAGGAATGCCCCCGACGGCCGCGGCACGAAGTGCTCCAGGCCGGCCACCTGCGGGTAGACCAGGAGGCCGACCGGCGCGGCGAAGGCGGGACCCTTCGCAGCTTCCGGAAGGCCCTGGACTCCCAGTGGGCGGCCGATGCGCACTTGCTTCGACAGGATGGTGCGGGCGAGCTCCGGCAAACCCGTGAGCTGCGCCCCGCCACCCGTCAGGACGACGCGCCGCCCGGCCTCGGCCGAGAAGCCCGCCGCCTTCAGCCTGTCGCGCACGAGTTCCAGGATCTCTTCGATCCGGGGCTTCATGATGCGCACCAGGTGGGACTTGGGAACGTGGTTGACCGCGTCGCGCTCCTCGTCGTCGACGGAGGCGACGGCGATCGTCTCGCGATCGTCGGACGCGGTGGCGATCGTGGATCCGTAGAGCGTCTTCAGGCGCTCGGCATGGGCGACGCTGGTCTGCAGGCCGCGCGCGATGTCCATGGTGACGTGGTTGCCGCCGACAGCGAAGGCGTCGGTGTGGACGATCGTACCGCCGGCAAAGACGCCGAGCCCGGTCGTGCCGCCGCCGAGATCGACGACCACGGCCCCCATCTCGGCCTCGTCCTCCACCAGCGCGGCGAGGCCCGCGGCATAGGGCGTGGCCACCACGGCCTCGACGTCGAGGTGGCAGCGCTCGACCGCCAGCATCAGGTTGCGCACGGCGTTCTGGTCGGTCGACACGATGTGCATGTCGACGCCGAGCCGCTCGCCCACCATGCCGTGCGGATCGTGGATGCCCTTCATGGCGTCGAGGCCGAAGCCCGTGGGCAGCGAGTGCAGCACCGTGCGGCCCGGACGGGCGCCCGTCGTGCTGGCCGCCTCGAGCACCCGGTGGATGTCGCCGTCGGTCACGCCGTTGCCGCGCAGGGCGACCTCGGCATGGTAGCTTTCCGAGCCCAGGCGGCCGCCGGTCATGTTCAGGATCGCCGCCTGGATCTCGACCTTCGCCATGCGCTCGGCCGCGTCCACGGCGAGCCGGATGGACTGCTCGGCGGCTTCGAGGTCGACGATGGCGCCGCCCTTGAGGCCACGGGCGCGCTGATGCCCGATGCCGATGATCCGCGCCCGGTGCGTGCGGCCGCGCAGCAGGTCGCTCTCCACCACCGGATCGAGGCGTGCCACGAGGCAGACGACCTTGCTGGTGCCGACGTCGAGCACGGACAGCACCGTGCTCTTGCGCGGCGAGAGCGGCTTCAGGCGTGGCGTCAGACTGGGAGCATGGCGGCTCACGTGGTTCCCCCCTTGGTGAGCTTCGCCTTGGCCTTCACCGCCTCGGCGCGGGCCGTGGCGGCCTCCTCGCCGAGACGCATCACCACGCGATCGGGCAAGCGCAAATCGATGGACAGGATGTCCCTGTCCAGAATCTTCTGGTCGCGAACGAGAGCCGAGAGCCGTGCGAAAGCCTTGCCCGGATGCTCCTCGGGCAGGCGCACGTCGATCCCGTTGTCGAACTTGATGGTCCAGCGCCGCTCGCCGACGAGGATGCCGGCCCTGACGCGGCCGCGCAGCTCCGGGGCCGCGTCGAGGAGCTTCACGAAGGCCGCGGCCTTCTTGTTGGCCCCCTCGCCCACCACCATCGGCAGCTTGGCGAAACGCGCGTCGGCGAAGCGGTCGATCGGCGTCCCGTCAGAGGACACGACGAAGACGTCGCCGTGGTTCTGCCACAGCGCATAGGGCTCGCGCTCGACGATCGTGACGGACAGCGCGTTGGGATAGAGCTTGCGGACCGTGGCTTCCTTCACCAGCGGCATCGCCAGGATCCGCTCGCGCGCCTTCGCCGCATCGAAGAACGGCAGCGATCCGCGCGGATCGACGCCCGCCACCTGCAGCAGTTCCGTCGGGTTCATGTCGACGACGCCGGAAATCTGGACGTCGCCGATGGCGAAGCCCAGCGCCCGGGCGGCGATGTCACGGGGATCGCCGTTGAGCGCGAGGAATTCCTCGTACTGCCCGCCACGCACGACGCCGTAGGCGCCCACCGTCGCGAACAGCATGGCGGTGAGCCCGAGACCCAGGAACCGGGGCAGGCGCGAGCCGGCGCGCTCGACCGCGCGCACGGGCGGGCGATTGCGCCGGCGCATGAGCGCCGGCCAGGCCAGGCGGCCCTGGACAGGTGCGAGCAATCCGCCACCGGCCATGGCCGGGGCAGCAGGGAGCGGACCGGTCAGTCCACTCATCGATCGCAGGAGGCGTCCTCCACCATCCATCGAACCAGCTCACCGAATGTCAGGCCCGCATGGGCCGCGAGTTCAGGCACAAGAGACGTCTCGGTCATGCCGGGCTGCGTGTTGACCTCGAGACAGACGAGTTGGCCGGTACCGTCCGGCCGATCGTCGTATCGGAAGTCTGCGCGACTGACGCCCCGGCAGCCGAGTGCTTGATGCGCCGTTAACGCCATTTGTTGAACCTGATGGTAAATTTTCGGTTTAATTTCTGCCGGCAGCACGTGAATGGATCCGCCCTTCGCGTACTTCGCGTCATAGTCGTAAAAGACCCCCGTGGCGGGCCGAATGTCGATCACGCCGAGGGGTCTGTCGCCCATCACGGCACAGGTAAGTTCCCGTCCTGCAACGTATTTTTCCACCAGCATCCAGTCGCCGTAGGCCCAGTCCGGGCGGCCGAGTTCCTGTGGTGGATGGGTCCGATCCTCGCGGACGATGATGACTCCCACGGACGAGCCTTCGTTAACGGGTTTGACGACGTAGGGCGGCGGCAGAATGTGCCGTTTTGACGCTTCGAGCCGGTGAACCACCACGCCTTCGGGCACAAAAACGCCCGCGGCGGCCATCACGGCCTTGGCCCTCTCCTTGTGCATCGCGAGCGCGGAGGCCAGCACGCCGGAGTGAGTGTAGGGAATTTGCAACAGCTCGAGAATTCCCTGCACGACGCCATCCTCGCCCCAGCGTCCGTGGAGCGCGTTGAACGCCACGTCGGGCCCGACCTCGCCCAGCACCTGGGCCAGATCCCGCCCCACGTCGATGCGCGTGACCCTGAAACCCTCGGTTTCCAGGGCGTTCGCGCAGGCGGCACCCGAGCGCAGGGAGACCTCGCGCTCGGCCGAGAGCCCGCCCATGAGAACCGCCACGTGCTTGGCCATGATTCGTCCTCTGGTTGTGCCGACGCTCACGCGCCGGATCGCGAACGGCGACCGTCAGGGCTTGCCGATTCGCCGGATCTCCCACGCGAGGGTCACGCCGGTGGCCTCGCGCACGCGCCGGCGAACCTCCTCACCAAGCGCTTCGACGTCCGCCGCCGTCGCGCCGGCGTCGGCGATCAGGAAGTTGCAGTGCAGTTCGGAGACGTGGGCCCCTCCGACCCGCAGCCCGCGGCAGCCGGCCCGGTCCACGAGCTCCCAGGCCTTGGCGCCGGGCGGATTCTTGAACGTCGAGCCGCCGGTCCGCGTGTTGACGGGCTGCGTGGCGGACCGCGCCTCGGTGATGGCGTTCATGTCCGCGAGGATCGCGGCGGGTTCCCCCGGCCGGCCGGCAAAGAGCGCCTGTGTGAAGATGACGTCGTCGGGCACCGCGCAGTGGCGGTAGGAGAAGCCCATGTCGCCGAGGGCGTAGGTGCGAACGGTGCCCGCCCGGTCCACGCCGCGCGCCTCGACGAGCACGTCCTTGGTCTCACCGCCATAGGCCCCGCCGTTCATGCGCAGGGCTCCGCCGATGGTGCCCGGAATGCCGCGCAGGAAGCTGAGCCCGGCAATGCCCGCCTCGGCCGCCGCCCGCGCGACCTTCACGTCTGCCGCCCCGGCCCCGGCCCTCAGCCTGTGCTCCGGCTCGACGTCGATGGCCTGGAAGCCGCGCCCGAGGCGGATCACCACCCCGTCGACGCCGCGATCACGGACGAGAAGGTTGGAGCCGAGCCCGATCACCGTGACGGGGATGTCGACCGGGCAGGCCGCGAGGAACGTCGCGAGGTCGGCCTCGTCGGCAGGCTCGAACAGGAGGTCCGCCGGCCCCCCGGTGCGGAACCAGGAGAATGGCGCGAGGGGCGCGTCGGGCGTGATCGTGCCGCGAACGGGGGCGCGCCCATCCCCGAGGAGCCTGGCGATTTCAGCCCCATGCGTCATCGCGCACGTCCCGGTTGGTTGCGCGCGGACAGCATGCCGACATAGCATAAAGCGATATTGCCGTCGGCGATTTTCTCATGAAGACTATCGTTTGGTCTCCTGGCGCGAGACGCGCCCTTCGGGGCCTCCCTGACGAGGTCGCACGCCGCGTTTGCGCCAAGCTGGAGCGATATGCACGGACCGGGGCCGGAGACGTCCGGACTTTGGTCGAGAGCGATCTCAGACGCCTTCGCATCGGCGACTACAGGGTGCTGTTTGCAGAGGACGTTGAACGCCTCGCCATCGTCCGCATCGGGCACCGATCCCCGATCTACTGAAGAAAGCGCAGAATGACGAAGCCTCAGATCATCAAGACCCCATCCGGCGACGAACTCGTCGTCCTCCCCCGCGAGGAGTATGAACTCCTGCTCGCTCGGGCCGGAGACCAGCGCGCCGAGGACTCGGTCGGAGCCAGGATAATTCGCCAAGCCTTGGCGGCCGAGCGGCGTGGCGACGAGATCTTCCTGCCGGCAGAGATTTGGGACAAAATCGAAGCCGGGACGCATCCGATTGAAGCCATCCGCAGGTTTCGCGGCATGACGCAGGTCCAACTGGCGGCGAAGGCGGGTATCACTCAGGGTTTCCTGTCGGAAATCGAGAACCGTCGGAAGACGGGCGACGTCTCCGTCCTCAAGCGCATCGCCGAGGCCCTCGCGGCTCCCCTCGACGTGGTCGCCGACTGACGGAATCGACCTGACCATCACCGGCCCACGCCATCCAGCGCCGCGAGTTCACCCGGCAGAGCGTAGGCCCAGTTGGTGATCGTGCCGGCACCAAGGCACACGACATAGTCGCCGGACTTGGCGACGCTGCGTACCAGGCCCGCGAGGTCGGCGGGCGACGGCAGGGCCACGGCCTGGCGGTGGCCGTGCGCCTTGATCGCCTGCACGAGCGACTCCTTGTCGGCCCCCTCGATCGGCTGCTCGCCGGCGGCGTAGGTGTCCGCCACGTAGACGATGTCGGCGTCGTTGAAGCAGGTTGCGAACTGGTCGAAGAGGGACGACAGGCGCGTGTAGCGGTGCGGCTGCACCACGGCGATGACCTGGCCCGTGGTGGAGGCCCGGGCCGCGCGCAGCACGGCGGCGATCTCGACCGGGTGGTGGCCGTAGTCGTCGAAGATGGTGACCCCGTTCCAGTCGCCCGTCCGGGTGAACCGGCGCTTGACGCCGCCGAAGCCCTTGAGCGCGTCGCGGATGGTTTCCAGCGGCATGCCGAGATTGTAGGCCACGGCGATGGCGGCGGTCGCGTTGAGGGCGTTGTGGTGGCCGGGCATCGGCAGCGTCAGTTCCTCGATGCCGGTGAGCTTGCCGCTCTTGCGGTCGCGGATGACGACCTTGAAGCGCGACCGCCCGCCGGTGAGGTCCACGTCCATCAACCGCACGTCGGCCTGGGGGTTCTCGCCGTAGGTGATGACACGCCGGTCCTCGATCTTGCCGACGAGCTCCTGCACCGTCGGATGGTCGAGGCACATCACCGCGAATCCGTAGAACGGCAGGTTCTCGACGAAGGCGCGAAAGGCGTCCTTGATGGCGTCGAAGGTCTTGAAGTGGTCGAGGTGCTCGGCGTCGATGTTGGTGACGATGGCGACGTCGGCGGGCAGCTTCAGGAAGGTGCCGTCGGATTCATCGGCCTCCACCACCATCCAGTCGCCGGCCCCGAGCCGCGCATTGGTGCCGTAGGCG
This sequence comes from uncultured Alsobacter sp., assembly GCF_945952055.1. GTDB lineage: Bacteria > Pseudomonadota > Alphaproteobacteria > Rhizobiales > Beijerinckiaceae > Alsobacter. The sequence continues at coordinate 49,633 of NZ_CAMFHB010000026.1, read as the reverse complement.
TTGATGATGCCGCCGTTGATGACGGTGGGATCGAAATGCCCGGCATCGAGCAGCGTGGCGACCAGCGAGGTCGTGGTCGTCTTGCCATGCGTGCCGGCGATGGCGACGCACTGCTTGAGCCGCATGAGCTCGGCCAGCATCTCGGCGCGGCGCACCACGGGCAGGCGCCTCTCGCGGGCGGCCATGAGCTCCGGATTGTCGCGACGGATCGCGGTCGACACGACCACCACGGCCGCCTCGCCGACGTTCTCCGCCTTGTGCCCGACGAAGCAGGCGATGCCCTTGTCGCGCAGGCGCTTCACGTTGGCGCTGTCGGAGGCGTCGGAGCCCTGCACCGTATACCCGAGATTATGCAGCACCTCGGCGATGCCGGACATGCCGATGCCGCCGATGCCGACGAAGTGGATGGGTCCGAGTTCGGCGGGAAGCTTCATGCGGCAATCTCCTGGGTCTTTCCGGCCAGCCGCATCACGCAGGCGGCCAGTCTTTCGGCGGCATCGGGGAGGCCCGCTCCACGGGCCGCAGCGGCGGCCCGCACGAGGCTGCCGGGATCGGCCAGCCTGGCCGCCAGCTCGGCGGCGAGGCGGTCGGGCGTGAAGTCGGATTGGCGGATCACTGTCGCCGCGCCGATCGCCTCGAGGCTCACGGCATTCGCGGCCTGGTCGCCGTCGAGCGACTGCGGCAACGGGACGAGAATGGAGGGACGGCCGATGACGGCGAGCTCGGCGACCGTCGACGCGCCGGAGCGCCCGACCACCAGGTGCGCTGCCGCCATGCGGGCCGGCAGGTCCTTGAAGAACGCAGCGATCTCGGCCGTCACACCCAACTGAGCATAGGTGTCACGGACCCGCGCGAGATCCTCCTCGCGCGCCTGCTGCACGATCCGCAGGCGGGCCCGCGCCTGCGCGGGAAGCCGTTCGAGCGCGGGCGGCACGATGTCGCTCATCACGCGCGCGCCCTGGCTGCCGCCGAACACGAGGAGGTCGAGCGTGCCGCCGGGAGCAGGCTCCGCGAAGGGCGTCTTCGCCGCCTCGAGCACGGCCGGCCGGACCGGGTTGCCCGTGTGAACCTGCTTGGCGGCCAGGGGACCCTCGATGCCGCGAACCTGGGGAAAGCCCGTGGCGATGGCCGTCGCGCGCGAGGCGAGAAGGCGGTTGGCGCGGCCGAGCACGCCGTTCTGCTCGTGAATGAGGGTCGGCACGCCGCGCAGGGAGGCGGCGAGGACGGGAGGCACCGTTGGGTAGCCGCCGAAACCCACGACGACGGACGGCCGGACCCGGCCGATCACCCCGTAGGCCGCAAGCACGCCCTGCCCCAGCTTGATGGCCGCCTTGGCCATGCCCACGGGCGAGCGCCCGCTGGGGGTGGCCGCGGGGATCGCGTGCACGGCGGCCGCGGGAAAGCCGGCGCCGAACTTCGCCGCGCGCTCGTCGGACGCCAGGTGCACGACCACGCCCTGCCGCGCCAGAACGGCCGCCAGCGCCTCCGCCGGGAAGAGATGACCGCCGGTGCCGCCGGCGGCCAGGAGGACGGGTCCGATACCCGCCATCAGGCGCTCCCGCGTTCGTTGCGGGTCACCACGATGCGGTCGAAATACTCGGAGCGCGGACGCCGGCGCGTGACGGCCAGCAGGAAGCCCATGGCGAGCGCCAGCGAGATCAGCGACGAGCCGCCATAGGAGATGAAGGGCAGAGTCATGCCCTTGGCCGGCATCAGGTGCACGTTGACGGCCATGTTGATGACGGACTGGAGGCCGAACAGCATCACGAGCCCCGCCGCGGCGAGGCGGCAGAAGGGCTCCTCGTTGCGCCGGGACAGAACGAGGCCGCGCAGCACCACGAGCGCGAAGACCAGGATGAGGGTCAGGCACATGACGATGCCGAACTCCTCGGCCGTCACGGCGAAGATGAAGTCGGTGTGGCTGTCGGGCAGGATGCGCTTGACGGTGCCCTCGCCCGGTCCCTTCCCGAGCCAGCCACCCTGCACGAAGCTGTCGATGGCGTTGTCGATCTGGAAGGTGTCACCCGAGGCCGGGTTCATGAAGCGGTCGATGCGCGCGGCCACGTGCGGCAGGAGGTGGTAGGCGGCGAACAGGCCAAGGGCGCCAAAGCCGCCCAGCGCGACCACCCAGAAGAGGTGGAGGCCGGACAGGAAGACGAGCCCCGTCCACACGAGTGCGAGCAGCGTGGTCTGCCCGATGTCGGGCTGCATCACGAGCGGCGTGATCGTCACGAACAGCAGCAGGAAGCCGATGATGGTGCCGGGAACGTCGGTGCGCCGTCCGCCCTCCGAGAAGGCCCAGGCCGCGAGCACGACGAAGGCCGGCTTCACGAACTCGGACGGCTGGATGGTCATGCCGGCCAGGCTGAGCCAGCGGCGCCCGCCCTTCACTTCGGCGCCGAACAGCAGGGTCGCGACCACCATCGCCATGCCCACCACGTAGATGAGCAGGGCGGCGCGGCGGACGTGGCGCGGCGTAAAGAAGCTCACGACCAGCATGACGATGCCGGCCGGCACCAGGTACATCACCTGCCGGTTGACGAAGTGGAACGTCGCCAGGCCCAGCCGCTCGGCCACGGGCGGGCTTCCCGCCATGCCGAGCACGATCCCGGCCACCATCAGGATGCACAGGGCGACGAGCAGAAGCCGGTCGACCGTCCACCACCAATCCGCGAAGGGCGTGCGTTCGAGGCGCGAGCGCATGGCTCAGTCCTTTCCGATGGGTGCGAGGCCCGGGAGAGCGCGGACGAGATCGCGGAACCGGGCGCCGCGAACCTCGAAATTCGGGAACTGGTCGTAGGAGGCGCAGGCCGGCGAGAGCAGGACGACCGGCTCGGGCGCGTCGCTGGCGGCGGCGTCCGCGGCGGCCTGCGGGACGGCCTCGTCCAGCGTCCCCGACCGCACGACGTCGACCTTGCCCTCGAGCGTGCGCGCGAAGTCGTCGCTGGACTTGCCGACGAGATAGGCGCGGGCGATGCGGTCGAAATACGGTGCGAGGGGCGCGATGCCGCCTTCCTTCTGCGTCCCGCCGACGATCCAGTGGATCGCCCCGGGGAAGGACGCCAGCGCCTTCTCCGTGGCATCGGCGTTGGTGGCCTTGGAGTCGTTGACGAACAGCGCCCGCCCGATGCGGCCGACCTGCTCCATGCGGTGCGCCAGGCCGGGGAACGAAGCCAATCCGGCCCGGATGGCATCGTCGGACACGCCGAGCGCACCGACGGCCGCGATGGCGGCGGCCGCATTCTGGGCGTTGTGTGCGCCGCGCAGGGAGCCGATGCAGGCGAGCTCGAACCGCGTGGTCGTGCCGTCGGCCGCGGCGCGCACCAGGCAGGTGCCGTCGAGCCAGAAGCCTTCCTCCAGGCGGCGCTCGACCGAGATCCGCACCACCCGCCGGCCGGCCGCGGCGAGACGGTCCGCGATGGCGCGGCACCAGTCGTCGTCGACCCCGACGATGGCCGTGGAGGCCCCGGCCACGAGGCGCTCCTTGATCCCGGCGTAGTTCTCCATCGTGCCGTGCCGGTCGAGGTGATCCGGCGTGACGTTGAGGAGGATGCCGGCGGTGGGCGCCAGCGACGGAGCGAGGTCGATTTGGAAGGAGGAGCACTCCACCACGTGCACGCGCGCCTCGGACGGCGGCGCGAGCGCCAGGATGGCCGTCCCGATGTTGCCGCCCATCTGGGCGTCGCGGCCGGCGGCGGCGACCAGATGGGCCGACAGCGCCGTCGTCGTGGACTTGCCGTTCGTTCCGGTGATCGCGATCAGGGGAGCCGCCGCGGCCACGGCGGCCCGTTCGCGGCAGAAGAGTTCGATGTCGCCGATGATCTCGACGCCGGCGGCCCGGGCGAGTTCGACGGACCAGTGCGGCTGCGGGTGCGTCAGCGGCACGCCCGGCGCCAGGACGAAGGCGTCGAAGCGCGACCAGTCACTGGTGCGCAGGTCCTCGACGGCGATGCCCGCCGCCGTGGCGGCATCGCGCGACGTTTCCTTGTCGTCGAAGGCGACGACCGCCGCCCCTCCGGCCAGCAGCGCGCGGGCCGTGACCAGGCCCGAGCCGCCCAGCCCGAACAGGGCGACGGTGCGACCGGTGAAGGAGGTGACCGGCGTCATCGTGCGATCACCGCAGCTTCAGGGTGGAGAGCCCGATGAGGGCCAGCACGACGGAGACGATCCAGAAGCGCACCACGACCTGGGGTTCCGACCAGCCGAGCTGTTCGAAATGGTGGTGGATCGGCGCCATGCGGAAGACGCGCTTGCCGGTGAGCTTGAAGGAGGCGACCTGGATGATGACCGAGAGCGCCTCGAGCACGAAGAGACCGCCGACGATGGCGAGCACGATCTCGTGCTTGGTGGCGACGGCGATGGTGCCGAGCAGGCCGCCGAGCGCCAGCGAGCCGGTGTCACCCATGAAGATCTGGGCCGGAGGCGCGTTGAACCACAGGAACCCGAGACCCGCGCCGATGAGCGCGCCGCACACCACCGCCATCTCGCCGGTGCCGGGGACGAAGTGGATCTGCAGGTAGTTGGCGAAGACGAAGTTGCCCGACAGGTAGGCGATGAAGCCGAAGGTGGCGGCGGCGATCATCACGGGCACGATGGCCAGGCCGTCGAGCCCGTCCGTGAGGTTCACGGCGTTGCCCGCGGCGACCACCGTGAACGCACCGAAGGCGACGAAGAAGATGCCCACGTCGACGAGCACGTCCTTGAAGAACGGCAGCGTGATCGCGGTGGCCAGGCGCGCGCTGGCGAAGCCCTGCATCTGCGGGATGACGTAGGCGATGGCGATGCACGCCGAGCCGGCGATCAGGGCCTCGAGCGCGAGGCGCGACTTGCCCGAGAAGCCCTTGTGCGTCTGCTTCGTCACCTTCAGGAAGTCGTCGTAGAAGCCGATGAGGCCGAAGCCCAGCGTCACCAGCAGCACCACCCACACATAGGGATTGCGCAGGTTGGCCCACAGCAGCGTCGACACCACGAGGCCGGACAGGATCATGAGCCCGCCCATGGTGGGCGTACCCTTCTTGGCGAGGTGGGACTGCGGCCCGTCGCTGCGGATCGGCTGGCCCTTGCCCTGCTTGATCCGGAGGCTGGCGATGATCCGCGGACCGAAGAAGAACACGAAGAACAGCGCGGTCGCCGTCGCGCCGCCCGTGCGGAAGGTGATGTAACGGAACACGTTCAGAGGGCTGAACGCGTAGGAGTAGTCGGCAAGCCAGTTCAGCATCGGAGGTCCTTCTGGCTCAGGCCGGCTGGGGGGCGAAATGGGAGCGCATCGCGGCCACGATGCGGCCCGTGCGGCTCCCGTTGGAGCCCTTCACGGTCACCGCGTCGCCGGCGCGAAGCCCCGCGAGCACCATCGGTTCGAGGTCGGCGGCGCTCGGGGCCCAGGCTCCCCGCTTTTCCAGCGGCAGCGCCTGCCACAGCGATTTCATGAGGGGCCCCGCCGCGTACACGACGTCGATGCCGTTGTCGATGATGGAGCGCGCAAGGCCCGCGTGCATGGCCGGGCCGTCCGGGCCGAGCTCCAGCATGTCGCCCAGGACGACGACGCGGCGGCCGCGCAGACCAACAGGGGTCTGCGCCAGCACGTCGAAGGCGGCGCGCATGGAGGCCGGGTTGGCGTTATAGCTCTCGTCGAGCAGCGTGATCTCGCCACCCGGCGCCACCAGCCGGATCTGGGCGCCGCGACCCGAGGGCGGCGTCACGTCGGCGAAGGCGATGGCGCACAGGGCGAGGTCGGCGCCGAGTTCGAGCGCGGTCGCCAGCACGCCCAGGCTGTTGAGCGCAACGTGGCGCCCCGGGCTTCCCAGGCGATAGGTGACGTGTTCGCCATGCACCCGCGCCTCGACGACCGACATGTCGGCCATGGGGATCAGGCGGACCAGCCTCACGTCGGCGGCCTCGTGCTCGCCGAAGGTGACGATGCGGCCGGCGGGCGACGCCTTCGCGGTGGCGAGCATGCGCTCGAACTGCGGATTGTCGCGGTTGACGATGGCGGCACCGCCGGCGACTAGGCCGCCGTAGATGGACGCCTTCTCGTCGGCGATCGCCTCGATCGAGCCGAGGTTCTCCAGGTGCACCGGCTCGACGGTGGTCACCAGCGCGGCATGGGGACGGACCATCGCGACGAGCGGCGCGATCTCGCCGGCATTGTTCATGCCGATCTCGAAGATCCCGTAGGCGCTCTCGCCGGGCATGCGGGCCAGCGACAGCGGGACGCCCCAGTGATTGTTGTAGGAGGCGACCGAGGCGTGGGTGGCGCCCTGCCGGTCCAGGATCGTGCGCAGCGCCTCCTTGGAGCCCGTCTTGCCGACCGATCCGGTGATCGCGGCAATGCGCGCCGCGGTGCGCTCGCGGGCCGCCTGGCCCAGAGCGACCATGGCGGCGAGGACGTCCTCCACCACCCAGACCCGTCCTATGCGGGCGAACTCGTCGGCCCGGTCCGGTGCCACGACGGCGGCCGCAGCGCCCCGCTCCAGGGCAGCCGCCACGAAGTCGTGGCCGTCGCGGTTGTCGCCCCTGATGGCGAAGAACAGGTCGCCGGGCTCCAGCGTCCGCGTGTCGATGGACACGCCCGTGGCCGCCCGGGGCGCCGGCCCGGCCGCGCGCGCCGTCATCGCCCGCGCGAGGGCTTCCGGTGTCCAGAGGGCGGGCGTCGTCATGGGGCAACCTCGGCTATGGCGGCACGTGCCGCCTCGTGATCGGAGAACGGCAGCACCCGGTCGCCGACGATCTGGCCCGTTTCGTGGCCTTTGCCGGCGATGACGAGGACATCCCCAGCCCTCAGGTCGTGCACGGCCGTCCGGATGGCCTGCGCCCGGTCGCCGATCTCCCGCGCACCGGGAGCGGCGGCGAGGATGGCGGAGCGGATGGCGGCAGGGTCCTCGGAGCGGGGGTTGTCGTCGGTGACGATCACCACGTCGGCCTTCTGGCTGGCGATCGCGCCCATCAGCGGCCGCTTGCCGCGATCGCGGTCGCCGCCGCAGCCGAAGACGCACACGAGCCGTCCCGGCGCGTAGGGGCGAAGGGTGTCGAGGACCTGCGCCAGCGCGTCGGGCTTGTGGGCGTAGTCGACGACGACCATGGCGCCGTTTGCCGTCCCCACCCGTTCGAGGCGACCCTTGACGCCGGCGAGGCCGGACAGCGCACCGAAGACGGCCGCCTCGTCTTCGCCGGCGGCCAGCGCCAGGCCGGCGGCGACCAGCGCGTTGGAGGCCTGGAAGTCGCCCGCGAGCGGCAGGTCAACCTCGTGGCGTCCCGCGGCGGTTCGCAAGGTGAGGCGCTGGCCGAAGTTGCCGCGCTGCTGGTCCTCGATGACGATGTCCTGGCCCGCCCGTCCGACGGTGACGAGCCGCAGGCCACGGGCCTTCGCCGAGGCGAGGACGTCGGCGCCGCGGTCGCCGTCGCAGTTCACCACCGCGGTCGCGCCGGCAGGCAGCAGCGTGTCGAACAGGCGCAGCTTGGCCGCAAGATAGTCCTCGACGGTCGGATGGTAGTCGAGGTGGTCGCGGCCGAGATTGGTGAAGCCCGCGGCGGTGAGCCGGACGCCGTCCAGCCGGCGCTGGTCCAGGCCGTGCGAGGACGCTTCCATGGCGAGATGGGTGACGCCGTCGCGCGCCAGGCGATCGAGCGTCTCGTGGAGCGTCACCGGATCGGGCGTCGTCAGCGAACCGTAGACGGCGCCGGAGGGCGCGACGACGCCGATGGTGCCGAGGCTCGCGGCCTGCCGCCCGCAGGCGGCCAGGATCTGCCGGGTGAACTCGGCGACGGAGGTCTTGCCGCTCGTCCCCGTGACGGCCAGGACGGTGCCGGGCTGCGCGGGATAAAGCACCGCGGCCGCCAGGGCCAGGGCGCGGCGGACGTCCGGCACCCGGACATAGGCCGTCTCGGCCGGAAGGTCGGCCGGACGCTCGCCCTCCCCCACCACGGCCGCGGCACCCGCCTGCGCGGCCGCGCGCGCGAAGACGAGCCCATCGGCGCGCGTACCGGGCACCGCGAAGAAGCAGGCGCCCGGGGCGACCTTGCTGCTGTCGGCGGTGACCGCCGTCACGCCGACGTCCGGCGCCGACGCGCCGGATCCGGCCAGGAGAGCGGAGAGCGGAAGGGTCTTGGGGATCATCGCGTGCCCCAGGCCCCCATGCGGGCCATCACCGGGAAGGGCGCGACCGGCGGGTCGAAGCGCGGCGGCAGGCCGAGCAGCGGCGCGACGCGCTCGATGATCCGGCCCGTCGTCGCGCCGGAGTTCCAGGCCGCGGTGGCGAAGCCGAAGGTCTCGGGCAGGCCCTGGGGCTCGTCATAGAGCGTCAGGAACAGGTATTTCGGCTTGTCCGACGGGGAAATGGCCATGAACGTCGTGAACAGGCGGTTCTTGGAGTAGCGCCCGCCGATGACCTTCTCCGCCGTGCCGGTCTTGCCGCCCACGTAGTAGCCGGGGATGGCCGCCTTGCTGGCGGACCCCTTCTCCGCGTTGAGGCGCATGACGTAGCGCAGCGCCTCGCTGGTCTCGGGCTTGATCACCCTGACCGAGTCGCCCACCGGGTGGTCGGGCGTGCGCTTGAGGAAGGTCGGCGTGATCCAGTTGCCGCCGTTGACGAGCGCCCCGACGGCGGCCGTCGCCTGCAGCGGCGCGACCGCGACGCCGTGGCCGAAGGCGATGGTGATGGTGTTGAGCTCGCCCCACTTCGACGGGACGATCGGCTCGGCGCTCTCGGGCAGTTCCGTGCGCATGCGGTCGAGCTGGCCGAGCTTGCGCAGGAACGCCTTGTGCCCTTCAACGCCCACGGCCAGCGCCATGCGCGCCGACCCGATGTTCGAGGAGTGGATGAAGATTTCCGGCACCGTCAGCACCCGGTTCGTGCCGTGGTAGTCGTGGATCTTGAATCGGCCGAAACTGAGGGCGCCGCGGGTGTCGAACGAGGAGTTGATGCCGACCTTGCCGGAGTCCAGCGCCATCGCAGTGGTCAGCGCCTTGAAGGTCGAGCCCATCTCGTAGACGCCGACGGCCAGTCGGTTGATGCGGTTCGGATCGAGCGCATCGGTCGGCACGTTGGGATCGTAGTCGGGCAGCGACACGAGCGAGATCACCTCGCCCGTGGTCACGTCGAGGACGAGGCTCGCCGCGGCCTTGGCCTTGTACTTCTCCATGCCGCGCATGAGCTCGTCGCGCACCGCGTGCTGGACGCGCAGGTCGAGCGACAGTTGCACCGGCTTCATGTCGGACGGATCGGTGGTGAGGCCGGCCATGTTGAGGGCGGCCAGGCCCTGCCCGTCGATGTACTTCTCGATCCCGGCGATGCCCTGGTTGTCGAGATTGGTGAAGCCCAGGACGTGCGAGACCGCGGGTCCATTGGGATAGACGCGCTTGTTCTCGGGCATGAAGCCGATGCCCGGCAACCCGAGGCGATAGACCTCCTGCTGCTGCTTCGGCGTGATCTCGCGCTTGATCCACACGAAGCCGCGCTTGGCCCCGAGCTTGTCGCGCAGGTCCTTGGCGTCGAGGTCCGGCAGCACGGCCGTCAGCAGCTCGACGGCCTCGTCCTTGTCGATGATGCGCCTGGGCTCGGCGAAGACCGAGACGGTCTTCACGTCCGTCGCCAGGACAGCGCCGTTGCGGTCGACGATGTCGGGGCGGGCACCGGACACTTCCGCCGCCGCGCGGCGATAGGCGGTGGGCGGATCGGGGCGCAGCCCGAGTTGCACGAGCCGGCCGGCGATGACGCCGTAGATGATGAAGAAACCCGCGGCGACCAGGAAGACGCGATGCCCGCTCTTGTCGAGGCGCATCCGGAACAGGTCCGTGACCGACGACCAGAGCCGGCGCGACAGGGGCACGCGCTCCTCGCCCACGGGCGCGATCGCTGTGGGTTCGGATGAGGCGACGGGGCCGTCCTGGTCTGTCTGGCTCATCGGTGTCTCACGGCTTGCGGCTGGGGGTCGTGGAGGTCGGCGTGTGCGCATCCCCGCCCTTGCCCAGGGCGGGCGTGTTCGTGGGCGCGGCGAGACCGAGGGACTCGAGCTTGGCGCCGATGCCGTCGACCTGCGCCGGGCGCGGCGGCACGTCGGCCCAGCGGACGATCTGGGTGATCTGCGCCGGGACGATGTCGTGCAGGTGCTTGTCCGCGAGCGTCTGGATGCGGTCGGGCCGGTTCACGAACTGCCACTCCGCCTTGAGGACGGCGATGGCCTCCTTCTCGCGGGCGACCTGCGTCCGCAGTTTCGCGACGCGCTCGGACAGGTAGATGCTGTCGTACTTGATGCGGTAGGCGTAGAGCGCCGAGCCGACGAGCGCCAGGATGGCGAGGATGTGCATCAGGCGGCGCATCAGCGTCGACCTCCCCGGGTGGCAGGGCCGGCGGGAGCATCCGTGCGTTCGACGGCCCTGAGCTTGGCCGAGCGAGCGCGCGGATTGTCCCGAAGTTCGTCTTCGCCGGCCACGACCGGCTTGCGCGTGACCTGCGCGAAGGTCGCGGTCGAGCGCGCCAGGGCCGGCGCATGGCGCGAGGGCGCGGCCTCGCGGCCGGTGCGCTCCTGCATGAAGCGCTTCACGATCCGGTCCTCGAGGCTGTGGAAGGTGACGACGACGAGCCGTCCGCCCGGCGCCAGGACCCGCTCCGCCCCTTCGAGCGCGCGCTCGAGCTCGCCCAGTTCGTCGTTCACGGCGATGCGCAGGGCCTGGAACGTGCGCGTTGCCGGGTGGATGTCGCCCGGCGCGCCGCGCACGACGGAGGCGACGATGTCGGCCAGGCGCTTGGTGGTCGTGATGGACTCCTCTCGCCGGGCCGCGACGATGGCCCGCGCCACGGCGCGCGACCGGCGCTCCTCGCCATAGGCGAAGATGAGATCGGCGAGGGGCCCCTCCTCCATCGTGTTGACGATGTCGGCGGCGCTGCGCCCGGCCTGCTCCATGCGCATGTCGAGCGGCCCGTCAAACCGGAACGAGAAGCCCCGGTGCGGGTCGTCGAGCTGCATGGACGAGACGCCGATGTCGAGGACGATTCCGCTGAGCGGCACGAAGCCGGTGCGCTCCGCCACGGCGGCGAGGTCGCCGAAGCGCGCCTCCTCGAGGACGAGCCGTCCCGCGGACTGCGCGACCAGCGCCTGGCCGCCCGCGATGGCGTCAGGATCCCGGTCGAGCGCGAGCACCCGCAGGCCAGGATCGGCCGCGAGGATCGCGCGGGTGTAGCCACCCGCGCCGAAGGTTCCGTCGCAATAGAGCCCGCTCGCCTGCGGGGACAGAGCATCGACGACTTCCCGCACCAGGACGGGAACGTGACGAGCCGGTCCGCCAGCGGCGTCGGAGGTCCGATCGCCGCGACCCGTCATCGTTCCCGTGCTCCGGCGGGTGAACCCGGCCGCAACAGGCTGCCGAGTTCCTTCTTGAGATCCCTCACCTTCCGTCTGGCCTCGTCGAGATGACGTTGGAAGGCGGAGGGCTCCCAGATCTGAAACTTGTGCCCCAGTCCCACGAAGGTCACCGCATCCGTGATGCCCGCATGGCTCTTGAGGGTCTCGGTCAATGACACGCGCCCCTCCGGATCCACCTTGAGCACCTCGCTGATGCCGTAAAGCGCCGTCGAGAAATGATCCCGCTCGTCCGAAAACGGCGGAAGCCGCTCGATGAGCCCCTCGATCTCCGCCAGCAGACCGTTGCCCCCCGCATCGAGGGCCTCGGCTTCCAGCGAGGGATGGACGTAGAGCCCCTCGAACCCGTCCCGCGCGAGCACCGCACGAAAGGACGCCGGAATCGACACCCGACCTTTCGCATCCAGGCGACTGGTGAAGCTGGATACGAACCGATCCATCGAACTCCGGACCCACCTCACGCACGGCCGCACCGGACCGTCCCGCGACGACACACCCCGCCTCGACCCCGGTCACGACGAGCCCCGCGGCGGCAGAGAAGCCCTGCCTCCGATTGGTGGACCCGGCGGGTGCCGAAACTCGAAACGGGATGATTTGGGATAGCATGGGACAGTATGGGCGTCAATTGAATGGACATGGGAAAGGCACGTGCGGACGCACGTCCCCAACTCTCTCCCGCATCACACCTTGTTAACGTTAAGGAACCGTTGATTCCGGGCTCAAAGTCCGCGTCAGGGCTTTAACGAAGCGGAAAGACACAGGGGGCGCGTGCCATTCCCCGTGCGTCAGCCCGGGAACCGGGATGTCCGAATCTGGATTGAACATTGAAATTTGACTGAATTCGGACTAGAAAGTCGGCCAGGAGGGTTGTCCATGGGTCTTGTCTCCCCAGCCGGCGTGGTGCTCGATCGACGGGAACTGTCGGGTCCGGCGTTGCGGACCTTCTTTCGGATCGCGTCCCAGTGGCAGCTCTCGCCGGACGAGCAGATGGCGCTGCTCGGGCTGACGGCCCGCTCCACGTTCTTCGCCTGGAAGAAGAACCAGGACGTGGCCCTGCCGAAGGACACCCTCGAGCGGATCTCCTACATCCTCGGCATCTGGAAGGCGCTCCAGATCCTTCTGCCGAACGAGGCGTCCGCCGACGCCTGGATCCGCAAGCCCAACGACGCGCCGCTGTTCGGGGGGAGCTCGGCTCTCGCCAGGATGCTGTCGGGGCAGGTCGCCGATCTCTTCGTCGTCCGCCAGTACCTCGACGCGCAGCGCGGCGGGTTGGCGTGAGCGCCGTGACCGTGCCGCTGACCGTCCGGGTGACGTGGCAACCCTGCTTCCGCATCATTCCGAGCCGGTTTCCGCCCATCTCCCTGTTCGAGCGGGTGGCGGCGCCCGAGGACCTCGACGCGATCATTGCCCTGGAATCCATGACCAACCCGCGGCTGCGGGACGAGATCGGCGAGATCCGCCTCGTGCCGCCCGAGGAGCGGATCAGCGGCCCCGGGACGAGCATCGTGATGGCGGCCTTCACGCACCTGAATCCGGAAGGCAGCCGGTTCACCGACGGCAGCTTCGGGGTGTTCTACGCAGCGCTGGACCTGGAAACGGCGATGGCCGAGACGGTCTACCACGCGGAACGGTTCATGCGGCGCACGAGAGAGCCCGCACAGGAACTCGACAGGCGCGTGTACCTCGTCGACCTCGATGCCGATCTGCACGACATCCGTGGCGGGTGGCCCGCCGATCCCGACGTCTACGACGACGTGAACTATGGCGCCGGCCAGTCCCTCGCGCGTCGCCTGCGGAGCGCCGGCTCGCATGGGATCGTCTATACGAGCGTGCGCCGCGTGACGGGCCATTGCGCCGCCGTGTTCCGGCCCCGCGCGCTCGGCAATTGCCGGCAGGAGCGCCACCTCTGCTACGTCTGGGACGGCGCCAGGATCCGCGAGATCTACGAAAAGCGGACCGTCGCCGTCCTGTGAGGCGAAGGTCAGTCCGGCGTGGCTGCCGGGCGCTCCGCGAGGAACCGCTCCACCTCGCTGCGCGTGGGCACCGCGGTCCGACCGCCGGCCCTGAGGCACTTCAAGGACGCGGCCGCCGCGGCGAAGGTCAGGACGGCCTCGATGGGCCGGCGCTGCGCGAGCGCCACGGCGAAGGCCCCGTGGTAGACGTCCCCTGCCGCGTTGGTGTCGACCGCCTCGACCGCAAAGGCCGGGTGATGGCAGATCCCGGGCGCCGAAGGGCCGCCCCACCACACGCCGCGCTCACCGTCCGTCACCACGACGAGGTCCGCGGAGCCGCGCTCGACGAGCCGCGTCGCCGCCACGGCGGGATCGCCCTCCCCGGTCACGATCCGCGCTCCGGAGGCGGAGGCGACCACGTGCGAGGCGCGCGGGAGAAGGTCGGCCAGCACGGCCGGCGGCCCGACGTCGAGATCGAGGATCGCGGCGATACCGCACGCCCGCGCCGCGTCGAGGGCCGGCCCCGCGGCGGCCGGCCACCGCACGTCGGTCATCACCGCGCCGAAGGCCCCGTCGGCGATCGGCGGCATGACCTCCGCGGGGCCCATCAGGACGGGATGGTAGTAGGGCACGACCACCCGCTCTCCCCGCCCATCGACGACGATCACCGCGGTTCCGGAAGGGACGTCCGGGACGCGACGGATGAAGTCCGTCGCGATGCCTTCCCGCGCCATCTCCGCGACCAGGAAATCGCCCGGCGTGTCACGCCCGGCATTGGCCCAGAAGGCCACCGGATGGCCGAGCCGCGCCACCGTCGTCGCCGCGATCGCGGCCATGCCGGACGCGCTGATCGACATGCCGTCGGCCATGAACTTGCCGGTGCCCGACGGCAGCGCGGGGACGTGCATGATGACGTCGTAGGTCAGCGCTCCCACGCACAGGATCGGTCGCACGCTCATGCCGGCTGGGCTCCCCTTCGATGCAGGAGGCGGCCGCCGTCATCCCGCATCGGCGCCTCCCCCGCCCGCTAGCATGGGCCAGGGGCGACCGATGTCCAGCCCGGCTCGCGCGCTCGGACCGGAGACGGCGTCAAGCCGCCGGCGTCGTGGTGGCCGCTGGCACCTTGGCCGCCCTGCGACTACCGACGGAGGTGAACTGCCGGTCGGCGATCACCCCCAGCAGGATGACCGAGCCCATCACCGCGAAGTTCAGTGAACTGGGAATGCCGAGCAGGTTGACGAGATTCTGGAGCACCTGGAGGAGGATCGTGCCCAGCACCACGCCCAGCATGGAGCCCTCCCCGCCCCGCAGCGAACACCCGCCCAGGACGGCGGCGGCGATGGCGTAGAGCTCGTAGAAGTTTCCGTGCGACGATGGGGAGATGGAGCGCGTGTACATGGCGATGAAGATGGCCGCCAGCGCCGTCAGGGTGCAGCAGATCACATAGGCCGCCACGATGACGCGCGTCGTCCTGATTCCGCTGTATCGGGCCGCCTCCTCGTTCTTGCCCACGGCGAACAGGTGCCGGCCGAACACCGACCGGTGCAGCACGACGCTCATCACGATGGTGACCAGGACGAACGCGATGAGGCTGTGCGGCACGCCGTAGAACCGGCCCGCCGTGAGCCACTCGAGCGTGGGAAAGCTGGCGCCGAACGGAAACCCCGCCGTGGCATCCTCGGTGTAGTAGCGCGCGATGCCGCGGTAGATCAGCAGTCCGCACAGCGTCACCACGAAAGGCTGGATCCCGACGCGCGTGACGAGCAGCCCGTGCACCAGCCCGATCAGCGCGCCGATGGCGAGCGCCACCACCGCGGCCAGGCCGGGGCTCAGCGTCTCGTTGGCCACGAGGTCGACGAAGACCACGCCGACCAGCGCGATGATCGAGCCGACCGAGAGCTCGATCCCGCCGGAGATGATGACGAAGGCCTGGGCGACGGCGAAGAGCCCGAACAGGCCGATCAGGTTGGCCGTGTTGGCGAGGTTGATGGGCGACAGGAAGCGGGGATTGATGATCGCGACGATCGCCCCGACCACCAGGATCAGGATGAGGAGGCCGAGGTCCTTTCGACTGATCATGTCAGGCGCTGCTCCATGGTCGTCAGCGCGTCCTGCGCCCGACAGCGAGGGAAAGGATGGCCTCTTCGCTGAGGCCGTCGCGTTCGATGAGCCCGGCGATGGCACCTTCGTGCATCACCGCCACGCGGTCGCTGACCCCGATGATCTCCTCCATGTCGGACGAGATCATCAGGATGCCGACGCCGGCGTCGGAGAGCTCCCGCATGATCCGGTAGATCTCGCTCTTGGCGCCGACGTCGACGCCGCGCGTGGGCTCGTCGAAGACGAGGATGCGGGGCGACAAGGCGAGCCATTTCGCCAGCACGACCTTCTGCTGGTTTCCGCCAGACAGCGCGCCAGCCGGAAGCGAGAGGCTGGCGGCCCGGATGCCGAGGCGGTCGCGCTCGCGCGCGGCGACGGCCTCCTCCTCCTCCAGATCGACCAGCGTGGCCGCAGAGCGCCCGGCCAGCATCGCCATCGACACGTTCTGGCGGATCGGAAAGTCCAGCATGAGGCCGAGACGCTTGCGATCCTCGGGAATGAGGTAGAGGCCCTGCGCGATCGCCTGGTCCGGCGACGCGATGGCGACCGGGCGGCCGTCGATCACGATCTCGCCGGCGAGAGGCCGGTCGATGCCGAAGATGGCGCGCGCCAGTTCGGTCCGGCCGGCCCCGACGAGACCGGCGAGCCCGAGGATCTCGCCCCGATGGACCGTGAGGTGCACGGGGCGCTCCGGCCGGTAGGGGGTGCGCAGGGCGCGCAGTTCGAGGATCGCGGGCCCGGGCGGAGCGGCCGGCGCCCGGTAGAGGGTCTTCAGGTCCCGCCCGATCATGTGGGCGATCATCGTGTCGGCCCGGATGGCATCGCCGGCGAGCTCGGCCACCCGCCGCCCGTCGCGCAGGATGACGACGCGGTCCGCGCAGCGCTCGATCTCGCCCAGGCGGTGGGTGATGAGGACGACGGCGACGCCACGGGCCTTCAGATGGCCGATGACGTCGAGGAGGCGATCCGTCTCCGAAGCCGTGAGGCTCGAGGTCGGCTCGTCCATGATCACGACGCGCGCCTGCAGCGACAGGGCCTTGGCGATCTCGACGAGCTGCATCTGCGCCAGGGAAAGCCGCGACAGCGGCGTCCGCGGCGCGAAGTCCGCGCCGAGCTGCGCCAGCAGGGGCGCGGTCCGTCTCTCCAGCGCGGCGTCGTCGACGAGGCGCAGGGGCCCTCCCCTGACCGGCTCCCGGCCGATCATGACGTTGGCCGCGACCGTCAGGTTGTCGAAGAGGTTCAGCTCCTGGTGGACGAAGGCGATGCCTCCGGCCATGGCGCTCGCCACGGTGAGGCGGGGCAGGTCGACGCCGTCGAGACCGACGCTGCCGGCATCCGGCGCGAGGATGCCGCCCAGGATCTTCATGAGCGTCGACTTGCCGGCGCCGTTCTCCCCGACCAGCCCGACGACCTCGCCGGGCCGGACCGCGAAGTCGACGCGGTCAAGCGCCAGCACCCCGGCAAAGGCCTTGGTGACGCCGTTCGCGCTCAGAATGGAGGCATTCATCGGATGGAACCGGCCGACACGACGGCTGGGACGGCGGCCCGGAGGATCGGCCGCCGCCCCGCCTTCGCCGAACCTCAGCCGCGGATGCGCGCCTTCAGTTCGGTCTCGAAGGCATCGACGTTGGACTTGTCGATGATCTTGGTCGGGACGATCACGAGCTTGTTGGCCGGAATGCCGGACTTGTCGCCCTCCAGCACCTTGGCCATCAGCTTCATGCCCTGGTAGCCCCACTCGTAGGGCTGCTGCACCACCGTTCCGGCGATGGTGCCTTCCTTGACGCCGCCGAGCGTGATCGGGTCCTCGTCGAAAGCGATCACGGTCACCTTGCCGAGCTTGCCGGACTCCTTCAGCACCTCGTAGATGCGCGGCGGGTTGTACGAGTAGAAGCCCACCATGCAGTCGATGTTGGGGTTGGCGGCCAGCGCGTCGGCCACGTTTCGCTTGGCGCGGGTCTGGTCGATGTCGTCGCCGCGCACGTCCACGAGCTCGATCTTGGTGCCGGCGATCGCCGCCTTCATGCCTTCGATGCGCTCGCGGGCATTGTCGGCGCCGGGGAGCCCGACGAAGCCGATGCACTTGCCCCCGTTCGGCAGAGCCTTCTTGGCGATCTCGCCGGCCTGCTTCCCGGCATCCATGTTGGAGGAGCCGATATAGGCGATGCGGTTGGAGTCCGGGGCGTCACTGTCGGTGGTGAACAGGGGCACCTGCCCGCCGACGCGGTTGAGCGCGGCGGTCGACGTCTTCGGATCGACGGCGCTGACCATGATGGCCGACACGCCGGCGACGACGAGATCGTCCATCAGGCGCTGCTGCACGGCGGCCGCGGCCTGCTCCGGATACTTGAACTGCAGCGTGTAGTTCGGCAGTTCGGCCTGCGCCTTCTTCACGCCGGCCTCGGCCAGCTTCCAGAAGTCGGAGGCGCCATTCACGACGAAGGCCAGGGTCTTCTTGCCCTGGGCCATGCCGGGCGTCGCGGTCAGGGCCAGCGCGCCGGCGAGGGCGACGGTCGCAAGTGTGGTTTTCATGGCGTGTTCCAGCTGTTGATCGATCGCGGTGGAGCGGGCGCGTCGAACGCCCCGCGGACCTGCCGGTCCGGCCCGATCGAGGTCGGGCCGGACGCAGGGGATGTCAGCCGCCGATGCAGGAGGCCGCGTTCTCGGACGTGCACTCGTCCAGGCCCGTGAAGATGATCGGCTCGACGGTCTTGCCGTTGAGCAGGTCGATCATGACGCTGGGCGCCTTGTAGCCCATCTCGAAGGGCCGCTGGCCCACCTGGACGTGACTGCGCCCGGCCTTGAGCGCCTCCATCTGCGGCGGCAGCGTGTCGCCGGCCACGATGACCAGCGACTTCTGCTTCAGCTTGGCCATCACCTGGTCGGTCACCTGGGCATAGGCCTGCGGCGCGAACTGCGCCCAGCCGCCGACCAGCACGAAGGCCGTGAGGTTCGGGTTGGCCGTGAAGGTGTCGGCCATCTGCTGGTTGGCGAGGTCGGCCTGGTCGTTGGTGAATACCGGGCACCCGGCGATCTCGTTCCAGCCCCCTTGCCCCGCCAGCTTGTCGGTGCCCTTCTTGCCAGCCAGCGTGTCGCGAAGGCCCGCGGCACGCTCGTTGATGTTCGCCGCCGCGACGTTGCCAAGCTGCAGGCAGATGGTGCCGCCGGAGCCCTTGAGCTTCTTGAGGTGCTCGCCGAACTTCACGCCCATCTGGTAGTTATCGGTGCCCAGATACGTCTTGCGCAGGCCCGCGTCGTCCTTCGACAGGTCCGCGTCGATCGTCATGATCGGGATCTTGGGCGCCTTCTGCTTCAGCATGCGCGCCATCAGCGGCGCGTTCGACGGAGAGATGGCGATCGCCTTCACGTCGGGACGGTTGAGCAGGTCCTCGACGATCTGCACCTCACCGACCTCGTCGGCGCTCGACGCGGGCCCCGTGTAGAAGCACTTGTAGCCGGAGGAGGCGTTCTCGCGGTTCCACTTCTGGCAGCCCTGGTTGATCTGCTCGAAGAAGGGGTTGTCGAGCCCCTTCACGACGATCGCGAGCGTCTTGTCCTGGGCGCTCGCCGTCGAGCAGAGCGCAAGTCCGGCGATGCCCGCCAGGACGGTCAACTTCAGCATCATTCCACTCCTCCCTCGGTGATCATTGTCATTGCTGGACAGGCGGCGCCGGCCGATGGCGGCGGCGTATCGCGACGTGCCGGGCAGCCCGGAAGGCGACGGACGGACGTCCGCCCCCGGCGAACCGCGTGCCGGGCGCACGGGTCGGGGCCCGCACTCCGGCAGGGGTGGCGACCGCCCTCTCGCAGCACCGCGATACGACCCGTCGTTTCTCCCGTGAGCGAACTAAACCGCCGGACGAAGGAGCGGTCAACATTTATCTGACAAATCAGACAAGTCAGATTTTTCTGATATTGACGGCCCGGGAGCCGTCCAGTCCTATGGGGCGGGACGAGGGAGACGACGGCACATGAGTGCACTGAGGCTGGAGGCGGTATCGAAGGAGTTCGGCGCCATTCACGCGGTGAACGGCGTCTCGCTCACGCTCGAGCCCGGGCAGGTGATGGGCTTGATGGGGGACAACGGCGCCGGCAAGTCGACGCTGGTGAAGCTGATCGCCGGCAATTTCCGGCCGACCCGCGGCAGGATCTACCTGAAGGACGAGGAGGTGACCTTCCACGGGCCTCTCGACGCCCGCCGCCACGGCATCGAGATCGTCTACCAGGACCTCGCGCTGTGCGACAACCTGACGGCCGCGGTGAACGTGTTCCTGGGCCGCGAGCTCACCCGGCGGATCGGGCCGTTCCAGATCCTCGACTATGCCGCCATGAACCGGCGTGCCGCAGAACTGTTCAAGGGCCTCAAGTCGGAGACGAGGGCCCGCGACAAGGTTCGCTCCATGTCCGGCGGACAGCGCCAGGCCGTCGCCATCGCCAGGACACGGCTCAGCGAACCCGACATCGTGCTCATGGACGAGCCCACCGCCGCCATCTCGGTCCGTCAGGTCGCCGAGGTCTTGAGCCTCATCCGCGAGTTGAGGGCGCACGGCATCGCGGTGATCCTCATCAGCCACCGCATGCCCGACGTCTTCGCCGTGGCGGACCGGATCGTCGTGCTCCGGCGCGGCAGCAAGGTGGCCGACAAGGCGGTGGCGGACACCTCGCCCGAGGAAGTGACGGGCCTCATCACGGGAGCGATCAGCCATGCTTGAGCGCACCGACCCTCCCCCGCCGTCGGCCGACATCGACGCGGCCATCAGCGGCCAGACCCATGGACGCCTCGCGGGCCTCGTGCGCCAGGAGGCATTCTGGGTGTTCGTGGCCGCCGTTCTGGCGTGCCTCGCCCTCAGCGTGGCGACCGACACCTTCGCCACGCCCCAGAACCTGTTCAACGTGACGCGCAACTTCGCCTTCGTGGCCATCGTGGCGCTCGGGATGACGGTGGTCATCATCTCGGGCGGCATCGACCTCTCGGTGGGGTCGGTGCTGTGCCTGTCGGCCATGGTGCTGGCGATCTCGATGAACGCCGGCCATTCGCTGGTCGTGGCCTCGATCCTGGCGCTGGCGGCGTCGCTCGCGGTGGGGCTCGTCAACGGCGTCCTGATCGCCTTCCTGCGCATTCCCCCGTTCGTGGTCACGCTCGGCATGCTGTCGATCGCGCGCAGCATCGCCATGGTGCTGTCGGGCAACAAGATGATCTTCCAGTTCGGCCCGGACGAGAGCCTGCTGTTCACGCTCGGCGGCGGCTCGACGCTGGGCATCGCCCACCCCGTGGTGGCGCTCGTGCTCTTCGCCGCCGTGACGGCGTTCATGCTGAAATGGACGCGCTGGGGCACGCACGTCTTCGCCATCGGCGCCAACGAGAAGGCCGCCGTGCGCACCGGCGTGGCGGTGCGCTCGACCAAGATCAGCGTCTACCTGTTCTCGGCCCTGATGGCGGGGCTGGCGGGCATCCTGGAGGCTGGCTGGCTGGGCGGCGTCACCACCAATCTCGGCCAGTCCATGGAGCTCAGCGTCATCGCGGCGACGGTCATCGGCGGCGCCAACCTGCTGGGCGGGGCCGGCACCGTGTTCGGTGCCGTCGTCGGGGCGGCGCTGATCGAGGTGATCCGCAATTCGCTCATCCTCCTGGGGATAAGCACCTTCTGGCAGGGCGCCTTCGTGGGCAGTTTCATCCTGCTGGCCGTTGCCCTCGACCGGGTCAGAGCTTATCGAGAAAGCGAGAGCTGAGCACATGCAACGTGACCGACAAGCCAAAAAGCAAAGCCACGCCGTCGCGTCCGGAAGGACGTGAAGCGGCGAGCGACCAGAAGCATCGCCCGCAGCACCGCACGACCGGCTGGCCGAGGATCGCCGCCGGGACCGTCCATTCGGCCGTCGCCAACGAGATCGGGCTGAGGATCGTGCGGGGCGACTATCCGCCCGGCTCGATCCTGCCCAACGAGGCGGAATGGTCGAAGATCTTCGACGTGGGCCGCTCCGTGGTGCGCGAGGCCGTGAAGATGCTCATGGCCAAGAACCTGCTGTCGTCCCGGCCCCGCGTGGGCACCAGGGTCGAGCCGCGGGACCGCTGGAACCTGCTCGATCGCGACGTGCTGACCTGGTACGCGGCCTCGCCCGAGCGGCTCACCTTCCTGCGCACCGTCCAGGAGTTCCGGTCCATCATCGAGCCGGAGGCCGCCGCGCTGGCCGCGGTGCGCCGATCGCAGGAGCAGATGGAGGCGATCAGCCTGGCCTGCCACGACATGGGGGTGGCCAGGACGCTGAGCGAGCGCACCGCCGCCGACACCCGCTTCCACGTCGCCATCCTCCGCGCCGCCGGAAACGACCTGCTGCTGCCGCTGGGCGCCCTGATCGATTCGGCGCTCGAGGGCCTGTTCACCTACGTCACGCGCGAGGTGAAC
The DNA here is from genome assembly GCF_945952055.1 of uncultured Alsobacter sp. Classification (GTDB taxonomy): domain Bacteria; phylum Pseudomonadota; class Alphaproteobacteria; order Rhizobiales; family Beijerinckiaceae; genus Alsobacter. The sequence continues at coordinate 27,822 of NZ_CAMFHB010000026.1, read as the reverse complement.
GACCTTCGCCACGCCCAGGACCTGCACGAGGCCATCGAGCGCGCCATCCGGGCCCAGAACGCCAATGCCGCGCGCCGGGCCGTGCGGCGCCTCCTCGGCAACACCGAGGCGGTGATCGCCGGTCAGGCGCGGGGCGGCACCCCGCGCGATCCCGACCCGCAGGACGAGCGGGCCGCGGGCCGGTGACAGGCCCGCATCCGGGCCCGACGGTCGGGGAAAAAGTGCCAGTCGGCCTGTAAGCCGGGTTCTGTAGGGCCGCGCGGCGAACCACGCGACGTGACGGCCATTCCTCTGGGGCGGCCGTTGCCGACCGCCTCGAGCAACCAACCCGGGCGAGAGCCGGAGACGGCCCTGCGGCGGCAAGCCGCCGCGTTCGCCCCTATTCGGTCTTGCTCCCGGTGGGGTTTGCCCTGCCACCTCCGTTGCCGGAGGCGCGGTGCGCTCTTACCGCACCCTTTCACCCTGACCGGCCACGAGGGCCGGCGGTTTGCTTTCTGTGGCACTGTCCCTGGGGTCGCCCCCGCCGGACGTTATCCGGCACCGTATCTCCGTGGAGCCCGGACTTTCCTCGATCCCGAAGGACCGCGGCCGTCCGGCCGACTGGCCGGCCGGGCTTAAAGCAAATCGGCCGGCGGGGGAACCCGGCCGGCCGAAGATGCGTTGAAAGGGGCCCGCAGTGGTCAGCGCAGGCTGGCCATGATCGTCCGGGCCTTGGCGCAGTACACGCGGTTCGCACCGTTCATGCGGGTCGCGCCGTGGCCGCTCTGGTAGCGCATGACCGTGGCGCAGGTTTCGCCCTTGGACATGCGGTAGGCTTGGGCGAGGTACAGCATGCCCCAGCGCAGGTTGGTCTCCGGATGGAGGAGGCCCTGCGCGCCGCCGCTGTAGCCCAGGCCACGCGCCGTCTGCGGCTTGATCTGCATGAGGCCCACGGCACCGCCGTGGCGCACGGTCGGATTGTAGCGGCTCTCGATCCGGACGACGGCATCGGCCAGGGCGAAGGGAACGCCGTTGGCCGCCGCGTGCCGGGCGATCAGGTCACGGTAGGCACCGCGCTCGCCGGCCACGAAGGACAGAGCGCCGCTCGCCTTGACCGCCTTGTCGGACGCGGTGGCATCCTCGGGCTTCGCCGCCTCTGGGTCCGCCGAGGCGGACTTGGACGGCGAGGCCTTGCCATGCTCGGCCTTGGCGGCGTCCGACTTGTGAGCGGCGGACTTGGCATCACCGGACTTGGCAGCCGGGGCGATCGACCCCGTCGTGGCGGGTTCTGCCGGAGCCGAGGCGGTCGGCTGAACCGAGGCGAGGTGCCAGTTGATCTGCTCCCCGCCCCCTTCGGCCCGCGCTGCGGCGGATCCTGCGACGAGGCTGGCGACGAGACCTGCGACCGTGACGGTCTTCTTCATTCATCTCTCCCTTTTTGCGTGGGATGAGGGCGCCGACCCCCGCGGGGATTCCGGCGCAAGGACACAACCCGTCACCTCCGGACGCCGCGACGAGGCGCGCGCCGGCGATGCAGGCTGCTGCGGCTTGGACGCGTCAGGCGGACGCGGATGTCAGGTGGAGGATGGCCGGGCGCGCGGCGGAGGTTCCCCGGGAACGCTCCCCGGACCTCGGCCCACTGGCTCGCCACGCAGGGGCGGCCGGCGCGCGGGCATTGCTTGCGCTGCAGGCAAAAGACGCCAAGGAACAAAGACTTGGCACACGATGAGGACCGTCAGTCACGACGTACTCCCTGTTCAGTTTTCGCTATCGAACGTTGAGCCACTCCAGAACGATCGAACAGTCGCAACCTATATCAAAATATGACCAGAATGTGACGCGCGAAACACAGAGAGTATTTTAGGAAATTGGGTGAAATGCGGTCCAAATAACGATTTTGAAATTATATTAAGCATGTACTTGCCTGCGCAAATCTTCGGAAGCATTCGGCTATCCACTACACTTGATCGTTGCAAAGCCCCGCAAACCCAAAGTTCTGGTTGGCGGCCCGGCCCCCGACGGCTAGGATGGCGGTGGAAATGAAGGGCTTGCGGGCCCAAAAAGGCAGCAGAGGGCAAACAATGAAGAAGGTTGTGGCAATCGTGGCCGTGGCACTGTCGCTGGCCGCATGCTCGGGTACTGGCAGCCAGCAGGGCGACCGTGCCTTGACCGGCGCGGCGATCGGCGCGGCGGGTGGCGCCCTGATCGGCGGCCTGGCGACCGGACGCGCCGGCGGCGCGGTTGCCGGCGGCATCATCGGCGCGGCGGGCGGAGCCATCATCGGTTCGGCCACGGCGCCGCGCGAGCGCTGCTACTACAGCAACTACTACGGCCGGACGGTCTGCCGCCCCGTGCGCTGATCGGCATCGTTCGTGCTAGAAAGCGACGCCGGCCTTCGGGCCGGCGTCTCGCGTTTGGAGGGCATGCAACCATGTGGGGCAAGATCGGCGGCGCGGGGCTCGGCTTCGCCATCGGTGGTCCGCTGGGCGCGCTGCTGGGCGCCGTGGCGGGCCATTTCGTCATCGACAGCCCCAGCGGCCTCTTCGGGAACGACAAGGAGGCCGTGTTCACGGCCGGCCTGATCGCGCTGTCGGCCAAGATGGCCAAGGCCGACGGCGTCGTGACGCGCGACGAGACGCTCGCCTTCCGCGACATCGTCAAGGTGCCGGACAGCGAATTGCCGCGCGTCGAGCGGCTGTTCGACCTCGCCAAGCAGACGACCGACGGCTACGAGGCCTATGCCTCGCAGATCGCCGAGCTGTTCCGCGAGGACCGGGCGCTGCTCGAGGACGTGCTCGACGGGCTCTTCCACATCGCCAAGGCGGACGGTGCCGTCCACGAGGCCGAGAGGCACTATCTGGCCTCGGTGGCGACGCTCTTCGGCTTCACCGAGGAGGAGTTCGGGCGCATCGAGGCCCGCCACGTGCGGGTGGCGGACGATCCCTGGCTCGTGCTCGGGGCCGACCGCACCTGGGACAATGACCGGCTGAAGCGGCACTGGCGCACGCTGGTGGCGCAGGCTCACCCGGATCGGCAGCTCGCGCTGGGCCTGCCCGCCGAAGCCGTCGAGATCGCGACGCGTCGCCTGGCGGCCATCAACGCCGCCTGGGACCGCGTCGCGGCCGAGCGCGGGATCCGCTGAAGGCCGACATGTCCCTGACCCCGGACAGCCCGCACGCCGTCAAGGTGGTGCCCTCGCCCAACCACGGCCCCCGCAAGGGCGGGCGCAAGCCCGACATCCTGCTCCTCCACTACACGGGCATGGTGGACGGCCCCTCGGCGCTGCAGCGGCTCACCAATCCTCTGGCCGAGGTTTCCTCGCACTATCTGGTGTGGGAGGACGGGCGCATCTTCCAGCTCGTCGCCGAGGCCGCCAGGGCCTGGCACGCGGGTGTCGGAAGCTGGGCCGGCGACGCCGACGTCAACACCGCCTCGGTCGGGATCGAGATCGTCAACCCCGGTCATTTCATGGGCTATCCCGATTTCCCCGACGTGCAGATCGACGCCGTGTGCCGTCTGTGCGCGGACATCGTCGGGCGCTGGGAGATCCCGGCGGCGCGGGTGCTCGCCCATTCGGACACGGCGCCCGGCCGCAAGCAGGATCCCGGCGAGAAGTTTCCCTGGGCCACGCTCGCCCGGCACGGCGTCGGCCATTGGGTCGAGCCGGAGCCCATCGTCGAGGGACCGCGCTATGGCCCCGGTGACGAAGGCCAGCCGGTCAGGGCCCTCCAGGCGATGTTCGGGGTGTATGGCTACGGCCTGCCGATGACCGGCGTCTATGACGAGCGCACCCAGGCGGTGGTCACCGCGTTCCAACGCCACTTCCGCCAGGAGCGCGTCGACGGCATCGCGGATCTGTCGACCATGGGAACACTGCGCGCGCTCCTGAGGGCTTTGCCGCAGGCGGACTGAGGGCGCCTTGCGTCCGCCGCAATCGGTTCCCATCTGCGAGCCTTCGCTGGTTCAGGCCCCGGGAGGCCCGTGCAATGACACCCAACTATCCTCCGCCCCCCAACGGCGCAGCCTCGGGCTGGCGCTGGAAACCCGTCGACATCGCCGTGCTGGCGATCGCGTTCATCGTCTGGTGGCCGGCGGGCCTCGCCGTGCTGGCCTGGAAGATCTGGAACGACCGCCAGCCGGTTCCCACCGACCTGGGCGACGTGCTCCAGACGACCCTGGCGCGCCTGCAGGCCGGCTTCGACTCGCTGGTCGGGTCCTTCGGGCAGCCGGCCGCGCCGTCCCGCGGCGGCCCGCCTCAGCCGACGGGCAACGCCGCCTTCGACGCGCATGTGCGCGCCGAGTGGGCCCGCATGGAGGCCGAGCGCCGCGCGCTCGACGAGGAGATCGAGGCGTTCCGCCGGCATCTCGCCACGGAGCGCTCCGACGACCGCGAGGTCTACGAGCGCTTCAAGGCCGGCCGGACCGGCGGCGTTTGAGGACCCCGTTTCCGCTCGCTTCTCAGGCGTCTTGGCCGGGCTAGGCCCGGCCATCCGCGATTGAGGGACGGTCGCGCAAAGTCGTGGTGCCCGGGTCAAGCCCGGGCATGACGCACGGAAGGATTGAGACGGACGTCCGGTGGCCGGAGCGGGCGCCGCCCCTCAGGCCGCGTCCACCTGGGTGACCTCGGCCGGCACGGCCGCCGAGGGCCGCAGGCCCAGCAGGTGGCAGATCGCGAACACGAGGTCGGCGCGGTTCATCGTGTAGAAGTGGAAGTCGCGCACCCCGCGGTCCAGCAGGTCGAGAACCTGCTCGGCTGCGACCGCGGCCGCGATCAGGCGGCGCGTCGCGGGATCCTCGTCGAGCGTGTCGAAACGATCGGCCAGCCACTGCGGGACGCTGGCGCCGCACCGCCTCGCGAAGCCGGCGGTCTGCTTGAAGTTCTGCACCGGCACGATGCCCGGCACGATCGGGATGTCGATCCCGCGCGAGCGCACCCGGTCCAGCAGCCGGAAATAGACGTCGTTGTCGAAGAAGAATTGGGTGATGGCCCGCGTCGCGCCAGCGTCGACCTTGGCCTGCAGCACGTCCAGGTCATGCTCGAACGAGGGGCTGTCGGGATGGCGCTCCGGATAGGCGGAGACGGACACCTCGAAGTCGCCGATGGCGCGCACGCCGCGCACCAGGTCGGCCGTGGTCCGGTATCCGTCCGGATGAGCCTCGTAGCGTGACCCCGCGGCGCCTGGCTGGTCACCGCGCAACGCGACGATGTGGCGCACGCCCGCCGCATAATAGCTGCGGATCACCTCGTCGACCTCCTTCCGGCTGGCGCCGACGCAGGTGAGGTGGGCGGCCGCCTGGAGCGGCGTCTCCCGCACGATGCGGGCGACGGTGGAGTGCGTGCGCTCCCGGGTCGATCCGCCTGCGCCGTAGGTCACCGACACGAAGGTCGGGTTCATCGGCGCCAGGCGCCCGATGGACTCCCACAGAGAGGCTTCCGCGTCGTCGGACTTCGGCGGAAAGAACTCGAACGACACGCGCAGGCCGCGCGGCCCGGTGCGGCGGCTGAGACGGACGGGTGGTGCGGACATCAGGCGGTCTCCCTGTCGGGCTGCCGGAGGGTCTTGGCCGGACGCTTGTCACGGCCGACCCACAGCGAAACGGTGAGTTGTCCCTGCGCGCCGCCGGGGGGCGACACCAGGGTGTGTTCGCCGGCGGCGAGGCCGGCATCCTCGAGCCAGCCGGCCACCTGCTCGCGGGCGAAGCCGAGGCGGCGGTGGGCGTGCTGCTCCCGCAGGAATTCGAGATCGTGCGGCGAAAAATCGACCACGACGATGCGCCCGCCCGGCGCAAGGGCCGCGGCAGCCTCGCGCAGCGCCCGCGCGGGATCGTCCAGGTAGTGCAGAACCTGGTGGACGATCACGACGTCGAAGGCGCCGCGCTCCACGGGCAGCGCGTAGATGTCGCCCTGGCGCAGCTCGGCACGCCGGACGCCCGCGGCCTCCAGGTTCGCGCGCGCCACCGCCAGCATGGCGTGGTTGGCATCCACGCCCACCACGCGCTGCGCCAGCGGGGCGAGAAGGGACAGGATGCGGCCCGTGCCGGTTCCCAGATCCAGCAGAGCGCGGATCGGGCCGCCCCCCACCGCATCCCGGATCGCGGCCTCGACGACGGCGTCCGGCGCGTGCAGCGAGCGGATCCGGTCCCAGTCGGCGGCGTGGCGGTTGAAGTAGGCCTGCGCCGCCTCGGCCCGGGAGGCCCGGACGGCGGCAAGCCGCGCCCGGTCGGCCAGCAGCACGGGGTCCGACGCGTCGAGGCGCGCCGCGAGCGAGCGGGCGAGCACGCCCGCCGGCCCGTGCTCGTTCAGCCGGAAGAAGGCCCAGGCCCCCTCCCGATGCCGGTCGACGAGATCGGCCTCCACCAGGAGCTTGAGGTGGCGCGAAATGCGCGGCTGGGACTGGCCGAGAATGTCCGTGAGGTCGGACACGTTGAGCTCGCCTTCGGCCAGCAGCGCGAGCACGCGCAGCCGCGTGTCCTCCCCGGCGGCACGCAGGGCGGTGACGAGGGCGTCGAGCCCGAGAGGCAGTGCGGAAGAGGACATAAAGATATCTTTATGTCGACAAGAGCCATCCGCGCAAGCCCCTTTTGTCGTCCACCGACCAGTGGACGTCGCATGGTGAAAACCAGGTGACCAAGCTCAGGCGCCCCCGAGCCTGAAGACCGCGGACGCACAGAGGTTGGGGCCGGTCTAGAGCGAGACGTCGGGACGCTCGGCCGAGGCGACGGCGACGCGGGTGCTGCCGCCGCAGTGCGCGGCGAGCAGGTCGCACAGGTCGCGTGCCGCGGCCCGCACGTCGCCCACGCCGTTCGACTGCAGCGTGACCACGGCGTGACGCGTCGCGGGCGTGATGATGCTGCGCGCATCCTGGCGCCAGTTCCACCGGCGGCACAGCACATGGGCGGCGTCGGCGTAGACGACCTCGCCGTCCTTGGGCGGATCGTTGGGATCCTCGCCGGGCTCCGCCGCCATGTCGATGAAGCTGTCGCCGGGACGGGAGAAGCGGAAGGCGAGCGGTTGCACGAGCGTGTCGAGGTCGTCGGCCCCCACGCACAGGACGCCCGAGAGCGACACGGCGTTGTAGGCATCGACGAAGCCGTTGATGCGCGGCAGGCTCCGCTCGGCCAGGACGTTCTTCACGATCCGCTCGACCGAGCAGCGATAGCTCGTCTTCTTGATGCCGAACGCGCGATAGGCCTGCCGCCACGCGGCGATGCCCGGGATGGCCGACAGGTCGGTGCCGCCCCATTGCTGCCGGCAGGCCGCCTCGCGGCGGAGGATCTCCGCGTCGAGGGCATCAGGCCGCTCCGCCGGGATCGCGAGGCCTTCCGCGACCACGACCGCGACCTCGAAGGCCGGGAAGGACGACACGAGTTCGGCGATGCTCAGCGTGACGGTCATGCGGGCCAAGGTCATGCGGGCGAGAGGACTGGGTACACGGTGCTAGGAGGCGAGTCCTAACGCCTCGCCAGGCCCGGCTCCGCCATCAAGGCCAACTCGGCCTCAGCGGAACGGCGGCTCGTCGAAGCTGCGCAGCTTGCGCGAATGGAGACCCTCGCGGTTGGCACGCAGATGGTCGAGCGCCGCGAGCCCGATCTTCAGGTGCTCGCTGACCGCCCGCTCGTAGAAGGCGTTGGCGGCGCCTGGAAGCTTGATCTCGCCGTGCAGCGGCTTGTCCGAGACGCACAGCAGCGTGCCGTAGGGCACGCGCAGGCGGAAACCCTGGGCCGCGATGGTGCCGCTCTCCATGTCGACCGCGATGGCGCGCGACAGGTTGATGCGCTTGCGCTCCTGCGACCAGCGCAGTTCCCAGTTGCGATCGTCGTTGGTGACGACGGTCCCGGTCCGCAGGCGCCGCTTGAGCGCCTCGCCGCGGTCGCCGGTGACCTGCGCCGCCGCCTCCTGCAGCGCGACCTGGACTTCCGCCAGCGCCGGGATCGGCATGTCGGTGGGTACGAGGCTGTCCAGGATGCGGTCCTGGCGCAGATAGCCATGGGCCAGCACGTAGTCGCCGATCAGCTGGGACTGCCGCAGGCCGCCGCAGTGGCCGACCATCAGCCAGGCATGCGGGCGCAGGACCGCGAGGTGGTCGGTGATGTTCTTGGCGTTGGACGGTCCTACGCCGATGTTGACGAGGGTGACGCCGCGGTTGCCCGGCGCCGTGACGTGGTAGGCCGGCATCTGGAAGCGGTGCCACGGCGAGGCGGCGACGATGGCCTCCACGGCCTCCGCATCCATGCCCCGGACGATCTTTCCGCCGCCGGGCAGCAGCACCGAGTCGTAGGGGCTCGCCGGATCGGAGAGCTGCTCGATACCCCAGCGCAGGAACTGGTCGACATAGCGGTGGTAGTTGGTGAGCAGGATCCAGGGCTGGGCCGAGCGCCAGTCCGTTCCCGTGTAGTGGACGAAGCGGCGCAGCGAATAGTCCACGCGCACCGCGTCGAAGAGCGCCAGCGGCCTGGGCTCTCCGTCGCGCAGATCGAAGGTGCCGTCGGCGATCTCGTCGCCCACGGCGGCGAGCTGCGGGGTGGGGAAGAAGCGGGCGAGTTCGGCGGCGGTGACCGCGCCCCGGCCCAGCTCGTCGCCCCGCTCGAACACGTACGGGTAGGGGATCTCCTGCGGGCCGACGCCGACCTCGATCTCGGCGCCGAACTCGGACACCAGCGGGCGGAGTTGCTCGAGGAGATAGGTCCTGAAGGCGGCAGGCTGCGTCACCGTGGTGGTGTACACCCCCGGCACGGAGAACTTGGCGAAGGCCCGCCGGCTGGCCACCGGTACGCCTTCGGGCTGGTAGGTGACGGACAGTTCGGGATAGCGGAAGCGGATCCGCTGGCTCTCGTCGGGCGCGACGCCGGTTTCCAGATAGCGCTCGACGGCATCGCGCAGCGCGCCGGTCGCCTCGGCATAGAGCTCTTCCAGCCGGTCGACGGCGGCCTCGGGGGTGGCAATGCGTTCGCGGTTCAGGGTTCCGGCATGCGCGGAGGGGGGAAGGGTCGTCACGATGGTCCTCGCGGGCGAGACATGACCACCCTTACGCCTTCGCCGGGCAACACGTCCAGCGATCTGCATGACAGGACCGCCGGAACGCGCCGCGGCGCCATCATGCAGGAAAGGCCCGCGCTGTCGCGCGAGCCTTCACGGCGACCGTTCGGTCGCCGCGGAAAACGAGGGTCTCGTCCGGTCAGTCCACCTGAAGGTTGACCGCCGCGGTCTTGCCACGCTCGGTCTTCAGCTCGAAACGCAGCTTCTGGCCTTCGTTCAGATTGCGCAGCCCGGCAGCCTCCAGGGCCGTGATGTGGACGAACACGTCACGACCGCCGCTCGACGGCTGGATGAACCCGTAGCCGCGCTCCGTGGAGAACCACTTCACAGTACCTTCCTGCATCGATCAACAGTCCCTGTCAGTTGAGAGATCTCACCCGCGCCCGTGCGGGCCGACCGTCCCCTCCCCGTGTCGCCACATGCCCCTGGCCATATCGGCAACTGCCCCACACCGGTTCGAAGTGCGTTCGTGCCGGGCAGTCAACACGACGACACCAAAAGGGTCAAGAACATTCCAGGATCCAGAATGTATAGCTTGAGCTATGCCGCTGATTTAGATCATTCTATACTTGAATAGAAACGTTCCAGATACTCATCCATTTGCATCTAATCGGTTTGCCAGGACCGCGATGCTAGCGAGCCCGCGCGAGTGCTGATGGGCGCGACAGAACCGCGAAGCCGAGGTTGCGGCCGCCATTTCCCGCCCATCGGCTGGGAATCACGCGCCCGTTGGGGGTAAGAAGCGAAGGACGAAGGCGCGCAGGGAGCTTGATCCTCGATGGCGAACGGGCAGAAGAAGCTGCGGATCGGGATCCTGTTCGGCGGGCGCTCGGCGGAGCACGACGTGTCGATCATGTCGGCCCGCAACGTCCTGAAGGCGCTGCGGGCCGACCGCTACGAGGCCGTCCCGATCTTCGTCACCCGCGATGGCCTGTGGCTCCTCAGCAGCTTTTCCGACGGCGACGTCGCGACGCCCCAGGACGGCACGCAGGTGAGCCTCCTGCCCGGCGGACGGGGCCGCCTCCTCGGCGTCGGCCGGGACGGGAAGGCCGTCGAGATCGCGGCCATCGACGTCCTGTTTCCGGTGCTGCACGGCCAGTGGGGCGAGGACGGCTCGGTCCAGGGCCTGGCCGAGGTGGCCCGCGTGCCCCTCGCCGGCTGCGGGATCCTGGGCTCCGCGACCGCGCTCGACAAGGCCATCGCCAAGCGCCTCTTCGTGCAGGCCGGCATCCCCGCCGCGCGCTCGGTCACCATCCGCCGCGCCGACAATCCGCGCTTCGACGACCTCGCACGGGACCTCGGCCTGCCGATGTTCGTGAAGCCGGCGACCCAGGGCTCGTCGGTCGGAGTGAGCAAGGTCTCCGGCTCGCAGGAATGGTCGGCCGCGCTCGAGGCGGGCTTCAGCCACGACGACACGCTGCTGGTCGAGGAGTTCATCCAGGCGCGCGAGGTGGAGTGCGCCGTGCTGGAGCGGCCCGACGGCAGCCTCTTCGTCTCGCGCCCGGGCGAGATCGCCGCCGCCGAGAGCCACGGTTTCTACAGCTACGACGCCAAGTACGTGGACGACGCCGGCGCGGTCATCACCGTTCCCGCCGCGCTGCCGGCCGACGTCGAGGAGACACTGCGGACCTACGCGGCCGCCGCCTTCCGGGCGCTGGGCTGCGACGGCATGGCGCGGGCGGACTTCTTCCTCACGCCCGACAACCGGATCCTGGTGAACGAGCTCAACACCATCCCGGGCTTCACCAACATCAGCATGTACCCCAAGGCCATGGAGGCCAGCGGGATCGGCTACTCCGACCTCATCGACAAGCTGATCGAGCACGGCCTGGCCCGGGCGGGCGTGACGCCGCGGGGCTGAGGGGCAGCGGGCACAGCGCCTTATGTCCTCATCGTGAGAGCTTCAAGACCCTACCCGCCCCCAACTCCCTCATCCCGAGCCGGCCGCGCAGTGGTCGAGTCGAAGGACGCAGACTGGTGCAGCGGCGCTTTTGTGCGTCCTTCGACTTACGGCCCTGCGAGCCGTGGGTCAGGATGAGGGAGGTAGTGGCGGTCCGGCAGAGAACGATAACAAATGGGCCCGGGCCGCGATCCAACCTGCCCAGATCTCCCTGTCAGCCTTCGTCCACCTTTGATTGCTAGGGTTCAGCCGCAAGGTCCCGCCGAGGACCCCCGTGCGGCACCCGAGGAGGCAGCGTGGCGAAGAATCCGGCAAGCCTGGGCCCGAAGTTTCCCCAGGTCGTGGTGCTCGTCGGGGCCACGGGCGACCTCTCCCGGCGCAAGCTCCTGCCCGGGCTCTTCCATCTCGTCAGCGCCGGGTTCATCCCCGGCTGCCGGATCGTCGGCGTGTCGCTCGACGACATCGATGCCGACGGGTTCCGGCAGATCGCCCGGGAGGCGCTCGACCAGTTCTCCAGCCGCAAGGCCGCCAACGGCGCCTGGGCCGCCTTCTCGGAATGCCTCGACTACGTCCCGATGAAGGCCGGCCCGGCGGCGCTGAAGGCCGCGGTGGAGCGGGCGGAGGCGGCGCTCGGCGCCGAGACCCGGCGGATCCACTATCTCAGCGTTCCCCCCAGCGCGGCCCTGCCCGCCGTGCACCTGCTGGCGGAGGCGGAGCTCGTGGGGCGCTGCCGCATCGTCATGGAGAAGCCGTTCGGCACCGACCTGGCCAGCGCGGTCGACCTCAATGGCCGGCTGCACCAGGTGTTCTCGGAGGAGCAGATCTTCCGGATCGACCATTTCCTCGGCAAGGAGGCGGCGCAGAACATCCTGGCCTTCCGCTTCGGCAACGGGCTGTTCGAACCGATCTGGAACCGCAACTTCATCGACCACGTGCAGATCGACGTGCCCGAGACGCTGGCGCTCGGCAAGCGCGCCCCCTTCTACGAGGCGACCGGCGCCTATCGCGACATGGTGGTGACCCACCTCTTCCAGATCCTGGGCTTCATGGCCATGGAGCCGCCGACCGCGCTCGAGCCCGGTCCGATCAACGAGGAGAAGAACAAGGTCTTCCGCTCCATGCTGCCGATCGACCCGCGCGACGTGGTGCGCGGCCAATATGTCGGCTTCCGCAGCGAGGCGGGCGTCGATCCGGAATCCGACACCGAGACCTTCATCGCCCTCAAGTGCCACATCGACAACTGGCGCTGGGCCGGCGTGCCCTTCTTCCTGCGCACCGGCAAGCGCATGGCCGAGGGCCAGCGCATCATCTCCATCGCCTTCCGGGAGCCGCCGAAGAGCATGTTCCCGGTGGGCTCTGGCGTCGGGGCGCAGGGGCCGGACCACCTGACCTTCGACCTCGCCGACGCCTCGCGCCTGTCGCTGTCGTTCTACGGCAAGAGGCCGGGCCCGGGCATGCGGCTCGACAAGCTGTCGATGCAGTTCGCCATGCACGACACCGGCCTCATCGGCGAGGTGCTGGAGGCCTACGAGCGCCTGATCCTGGACGCCATGCGCGGCGACCGCACGCTGTTCACCAGCGCCGAGGGCATCGAGCGGCTCTGGCAGGTCTCGACGCCGCTGCTGGAAAACCCGCCGCCGGTGCGCCTCTACGAGCCCGGCTCATGGGGTCCCAAGACCATCCACCAGCTCATCGCCCCCCACGCCTGGCGCCTCCCCTTCGAGCGCGCCTGGCGAGACCCCAACGGCGCGGGAAGCTGACGGCGGGCTGGATCGTCGTCCCACCCTTTTCGGATTGCGCGCCCCCCTCTCAGCCGTCCTGCCCGGGCTTGGCCCGGGCATCCACGACTTTGCCGGGGCCATCCTCAGTCGTGGATGGCCGGGCCAAGCCCGGCCAGGACGCGGAGAGGGTGGAGCTAGCCGGATGGAGCTCTGGAGGCACGAGCCCTGAGCAGACTGCCCACGGCGAGGCACTTTGGGGAAAAAGGGAGCGCTGGACCGCTCCCCTCCCCTCAGCGCGTGAACTGCTTGTACTTGATGCGCTTGGGGATCGTGCTGTCGATGCCAAGCCGGCGCTTCTTGTCTTCCTCATAGTCCTGGAAGTTGCCCTCGAACCACTCCACGTGGCTGTCGCCCTCGAAGGCGAGCATGTGGGTGGCGATGCGGTCGAGGAAGAAGCGATCATGGCTGATGATGACCGCGCAGCCGGCGAAGTCCTCGAGCGCCTCTTCCAGCGCGCGCAGCGTGTCGACGTCGAGGTCGTTGGTCGGTTCGTCGAGCAGCAGCACATTGGCGCCGCTCTTCAGCATCTTGGCGAGGTGGACGCGGTTGCGCTCGCCGCCCGAGAGCATGCCGACCTTCTTCTGCTGGTCGCCGCCCTTGAAGTTGAAGGCCGAGCAGTAGGCGCGCGAGTTGAACTCCCGCTTGCCGAGATAGATCACGTCGTTGCCGCCGGAGATCTCCTCCCAGACGGTCTTCTTGTCGTCCAGCGCGTCGCGCGACTGGTCGACATAGCCGAGCTTCACCGACTCGCCGATGGTGATCGAGCCGCCATCCGGCTTCTCCTGCCCGGTGATCATGCGGAACAGCGTCGTCTTGCCGGCGCCGTTGGGGCCGATCACGCCGACGATGCCGCCCGGCGGCAGCTTGAACGACAGGTCGTCGATGAGCAGCCGATCGCCGAAGGCCTTCGACAGGCCCTCGAACTCGATGACGTTCTGGCCGAGGCGCTCGGCGACGGGAATGACGATCTGCGCCGTCGTGGGCGCCCTGTCGTTCTGCTTCTGGACCAGTTCCTCGTAGCGCTGGATACGCGCCTTGGACTTGGCCTGGCGGGCGCGCGGCGAGGCGGAGATCCACTCGCTCTCGCGCTCCAGGGCGCGCTGGCGCGCCTCTTCCTCACGGCCTTCCTGCATCAGGCGCTTCTGCTTCTGCTGCAGCCAGGAGGAGTAGTTGCCCTCGTAGGGAATGCCGCGGCCGCGATCGAGCTCGAGGATCCAGCCCGTGACGTTGTCGAGGAAGTAGCGGTCGTGGGTGACGATCAGGATGGCGCCCGGATAGGTGCGCAGGTGGCCTTCCAGCCAGTTCACCGTCTCGGCGTCGAGATGGTTCGTCGGTTCGTCGAGCAGCAGCATCTCGGGCTGCGACAGCAGCAGCTGGCACAGCGCCACGCGGCGGCGCTCACCGCCCGACAGGGAGGTCACGTCGGCGTCGTCCGGCGGGCAACGGAGCGCATCCATCGCCTGGTCGATCTTGCTGTCGAGGTCCCACAGGTTCTTGGCGTCGATCTCGTCCTGCAGCCGGGTCATCTCATCGGCCGTCTCGTCCGAGTAGTTCATGGCGAGTTCGTTGTAGCGATCGAGGATCGCCTGCTGCGGCGCCACGCCGAGCATCACGTTCTGCCGGACCGAGAGGTTGGGGTCGAGCTGCGGCTCCTGCGGCAGGTAGCCGACGCGCGCGCCCTCCGCCACCCAGCCGTCGCCGACGAACTCCTTGTCGATGCCCGCCATGATGCGCAGCAGGGTCGACTTGCCCGAGCCGTTGACGCCGAGCACGCCGATCTTGGCGTCCGGGTAGAAGGACAGGTGGATGTTGTCGAGGACCTTCTTCCCGCCCGGATAGGTCTTGGAGAGGCCCTGCATGTGATAGACGAACTGGTAGGAGGCCATGGCCGCCCCTCTCTCTCGCGCCGGCGTTGTCGGATGGTGCGGCACATGTAGCGACCACGCCGCCGCCGGGCAAGAGTTGTTGGGTCCTCCGAGCGGGGGGACCAGCGAATAGCGAGTGGCGAATGGCGAGTTGGGACGTCGAGGCGCTCACACGCGCGGATGAACCTCCCCAGGGCCCCCTGCTCGCTCCTCGCCATTCGCTCGTCGCCCCACGACCACAGCCCCCCGTAAACGACTCCGCTTAACCCCCCGGTAACGTTCACCGGTGCTTAACCACATGTGCGCAATCGCACATCGCGCCGCGCATCGTCCGCCGTATTTCCCCCGTGCTGCCGCAATCGCCGTCGAGCTTGGCAGCCGCCCGGGGACGTGATCGTCCGGCCCACCGCCAGGGGCACCGGAACAGACTTTTATTTGGGAGTGGTCCATGATCGAAGCCATCGTCGACGCGCTGCTCGAGACCATCGGGGAGACCATCTACCGCACCTTCGCCTGGCTGTTCGGCCGGTCCGGAGCTGATGCCGGCGCCCAGGGCGACCCGCTCGACCACGCCTGCCTCGAGGCGGCGGAGTAACGGCCACGAACCGGCTGCCCCCGGCCTTTCCGGCCGACCGGTCGGCGCCTTGACCCTGGCGGGACGGCCCGCCCCGCCGACGGTCGGCTGCACCGCCGGCCCCTCCTCCGCCTCCGCCGCAGCGTCACGCGAGGCCCATGGCGTAACGGTTGCCGCGATCCCGTTGCGGCAACCGGCCCGGACAGGCTAAGACCGTCGCGGGGGCCTGTAGCTCAATGGTTAGAGCCGACCGCTCATAACGGTCTGGTTGCAGGTTCAAGTCCTGCCGGGCCCACCAACACTTTCACGACCTTAGCTCGTCACGGGCCTCCCGAAGGCGGAACACGGAACCGCTGGCGGTTGCGAAACGCCACCCTGGCGGCCTTATCCCGAACGTCTTGCGATGCCATGGCGGCGGGGCCACCTGTAGGGCGGACGAGCTTCACCCGGACGTGCCATGCCCCTCGCGAGCCTGTTTCTGAACATCCTCTGGATCGTGTGCGGAGGCGCCTGGATGGCGCTGGGCTGGCTGATCGCCGCGGTGATCATGGCCATCACGATCATCGGCCTGCCCTGGGCGCGTGCCGCCCTCATGATGGCCGCCTACACCCTGCTGCCGTTCGGGCAGACCGTGGTGCGCACGGACCAGCACGAGGGACGAAGCGGGATCGGATCCGGCCCGCTCGGCGTCATCGGCAACCTCGTCTGGTTCATCCTGGCGGGATGGTGGCTGGCGCTCGGACACGTCGTCACCGCGATCGCCCTCGCCGTGACGATCATCGGCATCCCCTTCGCCTGGGCCCATCTGAAGCTCGCCGGCCTCTCGCTGTGGCCGGTCGGACGGACGGTCGTGAGCCGGCAGGATGCCGAGCGGATCGGCCAGGGCACGCTGCTGCCCCGGACCTGAAGCGCCCTGCCCGTCAGGCTCCGGGCTTCGCCTGGGCGATGTCGACCCATTCGGCGCCGACGAGCTCGGCCAGGCGGGCCGGCGCAATGCGCAGCGCCGCATTGGTCGCGCCGGCGGCCGGCAGCACGACGTCGAAGGCCTTGAGCGTCACGTCGGTGAAGATCCGCAGCTGCCGGGGCAAGCCGAAGGGACAGACGCCGCCCACGGGGTGCCCCGTCCATTCGGGCACGTCGTCGGCCGGCAGCATCACGGCCTTGGCGCCGAACCGGTCCTTGTATTTCCGGTTGTCGATCCTCGCGTCGCCCCCGACGACCAGGAGGATCACCTCGTCCTTCAGCCTGAGCGACAGCGTCTTGGCGATCTGTCCGGGCGCGACGCCGTGCACCGCCGCCGCCTCCATGACGGTCGCGGTGCTCGTGGGGGCCTCCAGGATCTGGATGTCGGGCGCGTGCTCGGACAGGAACGATCGAACCGACTGCAAACTCATGTCCGTTGCCCTCGCTGCGCCTGCGGCGGCGCCGGAACCCGCCATGGCCGCCCGCGACATCGTCTTAGATCGCCGGCAGCGCCGACGCCACGCCCGCTTGCCACACCGACGATGAGCCCGTGGTCCGAGGCCGTTGATTTTTCCGGCGGCTCGGCATCTGCTGCACCGGCGATCGAGCGGAGCGAAGAATGCCGGCCTATTTCATCTGCACCATGACCGTGCACGATCCGGAGACCTACCGGAAGTACACGGCGCTGACGCCGGCCACCCTGGCGCGCCACGGCGGACGATTTCTGACGCGGGGCGACGAGGTCCTGACCGTCGAGGGGCCGACCTTCGAGGAACGGCTGGTGATCCTGGAGTTCCCCGACAAGGCCGCGGCCCTGGCCTGGCACGACGACGCCGACTACCAGAGCGCGTCGGCGTTTCGCCGGGCGGCGTCCACGGGGCGCATGATCCTGCAGGAAGGTCGCCCGAACACCGCCAATCCCGACCCGAAGGTCTGAGCCGATGGCGCCGTCCCGCCCGGCCTTCGCGCGCTGGCTCGGCCAGACCAACGACGTCACGCAGATCTTCCTGTCCGCCGGGCAGGTGCCGGACCTGATCAACATGGCCGGCGGACTGCCGGACCCGTCCATCTGGCCCGTCGACGATCTTGCCGCCCTCGCCGCCTCGGCGGTCAGGGATCACCCCACCGAGGCGCTGGCCTACAGCCCCATCGATGGCCTGCCCGCCCTGCGAGACCTGCTCGCGGCGCGATACGCCACCCCCGGCCTGACGCTGACGCGCGACAACGTCATGATCACCTCCGGCGGCATGCAGGCGCTCGACCTCATCGGCCGCGTGCTCCTCGAGGAAGGCGGGCTGATCGCCGCGCAGGCGCCGACCTATCTGGGCGCGCTGGACGCCTGGCGCCCCCATCACCCGCGCTTCCGGCCGATGCGCCTGGAGGCCAACGACTTCGATCCCGCCGCGGCTTTCGCCGGAGCGCAGTTCGCCTACACGGTGCCGAACTTCTCCAACCCGACCGGGCGGCTCGTCGGGCTGGCCCAACGCCAGGCGCTGCTCGCCGCAGCGCAGGCGACGGGCGTGTGGCTGATCGAAGACGATCCCTACGGCACCCTCTACTACGACGGCGCGCAACTGCCCCGCCTGCTCACCCTGGCCGGACAGGCGAAGCCCGGTCCCTATGACGGGCCGGTGGTGTATCTCGGGACCCTGTCGAAGGAAGTGGCGCCGGGCTTTCGCATCGGCTGGGTGATCGCGGCGCCAGAGATGATCGCGGCCCTCACCGCCGCCAAGCAGGGCTCTGACATGTGCACCAGCGGGCTCAACCAGCGCATCGCGCTGGATGCCTTCGCGAGCGGACTGGCGGACCGGATGCTGCCGGGCATCCTCGATCTCTACCGCAGCCGGCGCGACGCGCTTTGCGCGGCGATGGCCAGGGATCTCGCCGGCCTGTTCGACTGGGACAAGCCGGAAGGCGGCATGTTCGTCTGGGCCACCGCCAAGGATCCGGGGATGGACACCGACGCGCTCCTGAAGAAGACGCTCGCGCACGGGGTCTGCATCACGCCGAGCAGCGTCTTCGATCCGGAGGGCACGCACCGGCGCTCCATCCGCATCAACTTCACGCTCAATCCGCCGGAGCGCCTGGCCGAAGGCGTGCGCCGGCTTGCCCGGGCGGCCGCCGCGCCGGCCTGACGCGGCCGGCCGCGCCGGCTCGCAAGGAGACACCGATGCCGATCTACACGGGCCCGATGATCGACGCCCACATGCACATGTGGGACATCGCGCTGGACCGCCATCCCTGGCTCCGCCCGACGAACGCGAGTGCCCTGACGGGCCTCGACGCGATCCGCCGCTCGTTCCTGCCGGACGACTACCGCATGGCCCGCGGCGCTCACGACGTGGTGGCGACGGTCCACATCGAGGCGGTGTGGGACCCCGCCGACCCCACCGGCGAGATCGCCTGGCTCGACTCCCTCGACAAGAGCTCGGGCGTGGCGAACCGCTACGTGGCGTCGGCCCCGTTCGGGACGCCCCAGGCCCAAGCGGGGATCGAGCGCGACTGCGACCATCCGCGCGTCACCGGGTTCCGCAGCATCGTCAGCTGGCATCCCACGCTGCCGGGCAAGTCCTGGGCGAAGCACGGAGCGGTCGCCGAAGATCCCGATTGGCGGCGCGACGTGGCGCTGCTCGCCCGCCACGGCAAGAGCCTCGACCTGATGATGTACCCCTACCAGGCCGAGAGCGTCGCCGCGCTGGCGCGCGCCCTCCCCGACCTGAGGATCGTCGTCAACCACTGCGCGAGCCCGCTCGATCGCGACGAGGCCGGGCTCGACCGCTGGCGCCGGGCGCTCGCCACACTCGCGGCGGCGCCCAACGTCGCCATCAAGATCAACATGGTGGGCTACGACCCGAACCCCACCGAGGCCGTGATCGACGAACTGGTGCTGCGCTGCATCGACGCCTTCGGCACCGACAGGTCGATCTTCGCCAGCGACTGGCCGACCTCGTCGCGGGTGATGCAGCCCTCCCCCATCTTCGACCATTTCAAGCGGATCACGGCCGGCTTCTCGCCCGCGGAGCAGTCGGCGCTGTTCCACGACAACGCGGTCCGGATCTACGGCGTGCGCCAGGGCGCCTGACCGAGCCGAGCCGCTTCCCGCCCACGTCCCTCGTCGTTCGCCCCGGCCCTTCGCGGCCGGGTTGGAACGCAGGCCTGGGTCCGGTCATCGCCCGGCGTGTTCACCCTCTCCGCGTCCTGGCCGGGCCTGGCCCGGCCATCCACGACTCCGGGGCGGCCCCGCCAAAGTCGTGGATACCCGGGCCAGGCCCGGGCAGGACGGCGGAGAGGGGTCCCGACGTGGGGCACTACGCCGCGTCGTGGCTCACATCACGCAATCGAGCCAAAGGCGGACCGAGCCCGGCAACAGGCCGGGCTCTCGCTCCACGGGGCCTTGACCCGCGAGGCAGCCTTACTTGTGGCCGCCACCGCCACCACCGCCGCCGCCACCACCGCCGCCGGAGCCTCCCCCGCCACCCGAGCCACCGCCGGAGCCACCGCCGCCGCCCGAACCGCCGCTCCCGCTGTTCCCGGAAGTCCCGCCTCCGCCGCCGCCCGAACCGTGGGACGACCCGGAGTTGCCCTCGCGCCCACCGCCGGATGCGGAGGCCGAACTGCTGCCGCCCCTCGCTCCGCCACGGTCGTCATTGGCGTTGTGGGCGACACCGTCGTCGAGACCCCGGCCGCGCGCCGTGGAGCGGGCACCGGCACGATCTTCACCGGCCCGCCGGGCGACGCTGTCGTCGAGGCCGCGCGATCGCGCAGCGGTGCGAGACCTGCGGTCGTCGCCGACGTCGTGCATGGCCCCGTCGTCGAGCCCGCGGCCGCGCACCGCGCCGCGCGCCGTGGTGCGGTCGTCGCCCACGCGGAGCCGGGTGCCGTCGTCGACGCCCCGTCCGTTGCGGCTGGCCTGGACCGTGCCCGACCCGGCAGATGCCACCTGGGCGGACGCGGCCTGCGCGGCGCACAGGCTCGCGAGCACGATGCCGGCCAACGTCATGGCTTTGACTGTCATGGGATGTTCCTCCTCTTGCTGGGAGCCCGTCTGGCACCCGACGATCGGACGATAGTCGCCATGGCATTTCACCAGCCTGAGCCCGCTTGTAAGCTTGCTGCAAGCTTCGGCCCGATAGGCTCGCACGCATCATGGCGCACGCACGCACGCGAACATCGACCCTGGCAGCCGCCACGCTGGCGGCTGCAGTGGTGTTCGCCGTCGCGTCCGGATCCTTCGCTCCCCAGGCTTGGGCCAAGGACGGCGGTGGCGAGTCCGGCGGCGGAGGCGGCGGAGGCGGAGGCTCGGGCGGCGGAAGCTCCGGCGGCAGTGGGTCCGGTGGCAGTGGGTCCGGTGGCGGCGGAGGGTCCGGCAGTTCCGGCTCGGGGTCGAACTCCGGCAGTTCCGGTGGATCCGGCTCGAATTCGGGCCGCTCCGGCGAAGGCGCGGGCGAAACGCGCAGCGGTTCGCCCGGCCCGGCGCAGGGCGGATCCGGGTCGCGCGGCAGCGGTCACTTCCGGGGTGGCAGCAGCGCGGAGTCCGCCTGGCGGCAAGCGCGGGAGGGATCGATCACGCCCTTGTCGTCGGTTCTCGCGAAGGTGCGGGAAACGGTTGAGGGCAGCGTGCTGCAGGTCGATCTCAGCGGCGCGGCCGGCGCATGGCGCTATGAGGTTCTCGTGCTGAGCACCGACGGTCGCTATCGGGAGGTTCTCGTCGATGCACAGAACAACCGCGTCCTCGGCGTGAGGAGGCGATGATGCGGATCCTGGTCGTCGAAGACGAGACACAGATCGCCCGGAACATCGCCGAGATCCTCGACGCCGCGGGATACGTGACGGAACTGTGCCACGACGGAGAAGCTGCCTGGTTCAAGGCGGAAACCGACAGCTTCGACGCGATCGTGCTCGACCTCGGCTTGCCGAAGCTGGATGGCCTGAGCGTCGTCAGGAAGCTGCGGGAAGGATCGGTTCCCACGCCCATCCTCATCCTGACGTCGCGGGCGGCATGGGCGGAGCGCGTCGAGGGCATCGACGCGGGAGCCGACGACTACCTCCCCAAGCCCTTCCAGGGGGAAGAGCTCCTGGCCCGCGTGGGAGCGCTGATCCGCCGCACGGCCGGCCATCTGACCCCGCAGCTGACGGCCGGCGGGCTGACGATCGACACGCGGAGGAAGACGGTGACCGTGAACGGCACGTCGGTCGCGCTGTCGCCCCTGGAATTCCGGCTCTTGCGATACCTGTTGCACCATCAGGGACGGATCGTGTCACAGGGTGAGCTTGTCGATCACGTCTATGGCGGCGACCGCGACCCGGACTCCAATTCCATCGAGGTCCTCATCGCGCGGCTGAGACGCAAGGTGGGCGCGGACGCGATCGTCACGCGCCGCGGGCACGGCTACGTCGTGGGCGAACCATGATCTCGACCGGCTCGCTCCGCACCCGCCTGCTGATCGTGGCGATCGTCACGATCGCGGCGACGCTTGCGGTGGCCGGAACCGGTTTGGTCGTGCTGTTCGAGCATCAATTGCTGCGCAAGGTCGCTCAGGACCTCGGCGTGCGCAGCGCGGAGCTGGCGCGGGCCTTCGAGGTGGACGCCGCCGGCAAGCCCTTCCTCAATCGCGAGCTGGCGGATCCCCGCTACGACGTGCCGTATGGGGGAGCGTACTGGCAGATCAGCGACGGCAAGGAACGGATCATCGCGTCCCGGTCCCTCTGGGACTTCTCGCTCGATCCCACAGCCATCGCCAACGAGGGACGGGGCGGCGAAGCGGTGGAGATGGAAGGACCGGAGAACGCCGAACTCTACGTCGTGATCCGCACGGTGACACTCGACGTGGCCGGCGCGCAGCGCCCTTTCACGCTGCTCGTGGCGCTGGATCATGCCGACGTTGTGGCCCTGCGCGGCGAATTCGCCCGCGACGTCTGGAAGATCATGGCCGTGCTCGCGGCACTGCTCATCACCGGTGCCTGGCTGCAACTCAAGTTCGGCCTGTCGCCGCTGGGCGCGCTTCGCTCGTCCCTTTCTGCCGTGCGAGAGGGACGGCAACGGCGCCTGGAAGGTGCATTCCCGGCCGAGATCACGCCACTGACGGACGAAGTGAACACACTGCTGGATCAGCGCGACATGCTGGTTCGGCGCGCGCGGGACCGCGCCGGGACGATCGCACACGGGCTGAAGACGCCGCTCACGATCCTGTCCGGCGAGATCGCGCGCCTCGAGAAAGGCGGCCAGGCCGAGGTCGCCGCGAAGCTCGCCGAGCAGTGCGACGCGATCCGCGACTACGTCGATCGCGAACTCGCCCGCTCACGCACCCACGGGGCACTCGACACGGTGACCAGGCGCACGCCGGTGGCCCCGATCGTAGACCGCCTCGTCGACCTCATGCGACGCGTCGACCGTGAGCAGAAGATCGAATGGGACGTGGAGATCCCAACAGGCGCCCAGTCGTCCATGGAGGCGGACGACCTGGCGGAAGTGGTCGGAAACCTGTTCGACAACGCGCGCAAATGGGCGGCCTCGCGGGTCGAGGTTCGGCTCGTCAACGAGGGCGGCAGGACGTTGCTGTCGGTGGCCGACGATGGGCCGGGGATCGACAAGGCCGGCGCAGACGCTGTGATGACGCGCGGCGTGTCCCTGCCCGGCAAGGCACCGAGTTCCACCGGGCTGGGGCTCTCGATCGTGTCCGACACGCTGGCGGCCTATGACCAGAAGCTCGACATCACGTCCGGCTCCCAGGGATGCCGGTTCACGTTCGAACTGCAGGTCCCGTGAGCGCCGCGCACCGGGGATGCGAACCGCCTGCGCGGCGCGTCTCTTCGCTCGCCTCGCGTTAAGACCTTTCGTGCAGGATCCTCAGCGGGATCATGGGCCGCGGGGGAGCAGACCGTGTCAGCGTTGGTGCGCGCGATGCTTGCGACGGCTCTCGCGGCGTCCCTGGGCGTATCCGCTCCGGCTTCGGCCGCCCCGGTGGGCTGCTTCGGGCGCAGCTATGACGCTCGCCACCTGCGGAGCCACCCCCAGCAACAGGTCTCACGGATGTGGCTCCGACTGGAGCTTGCGGACGCTTCCAAAGGCGAGGGACGCTTTGCCCTGGCCGTCACGCTTCGGGGAAAGCGCCAGTCCTGGAGCGCCGGCGGAACGTGCCGCGCGGCCGCAGAGGCCTGGACCTGCCAACCGGACACGGACGGCGATCCGCCGCTGGTCATGGCCTTGGCCGGACCGACGCTGAAGCTCGACAATCCACGGGGGCTCAAGGTCTTCGACGACGTGACCGGCCCCGATCTCAACACCGCGCGGATCGGTGCGCCCGGCGACGGCGTGTTCCAACTGCGGCAGGCCCCGGGCCGCGAGTGCGAGGTTTTCGATCGATGACGTCACTCCGGAAAGCCGCCCTTGCCACCATCGCCCTGCTGGCGACCACGCCCGTGTTCGGGCAGGCGCGCCCCGAGACGCGCTACACCCGGTTCGATCTCGCGGCGCCCTCGTGCAAGCCGGCCCAACAGGCCGAGGCCTTTTCGTGCCAGGGAATGGCGGGATGGTCGATCGCCGTGGGGTATCCCGCCTTCGGCGCAACGCTCGCGTTCGTGAGCAAGGACAAGCCCGCCCGGGTTCATCAGCCGGCGGATGATCGCAGCGTCGCCATCGACGGGTTGGCGGGACCGTCGACCACGGTCGAATGGCGTGGGGTGGTGCGCAACGGGACGTTCCAGCCCTACGCCGCGATCGTCAGGATCCTGGCGGTCGATGCGGCGACCCGCCAGGCCATGATCGAGGCAGGCGCCCCGCCCCCCTCCCTCAAGAGGGCGCAGGTCCTGCTGGTCACCCGGCTGGCGGCCGAGGGATCGTGCGTCGTGGCCTATGTGGACGCGCAGGCCAATCCCAACGCCAACGACCTCGCGAGGACGGCCGCGGACGCGGCCGCCCTCACGCCCTGCCCCGTGCCGCACGCCGCCATCGTCGGGGCCAGGACGAACGTTCTGGCGAGCTATCTGGACTGATCGCCACCGTCCGGGCACGCTCGCAACCCAGCGCCCACGGGGGCGCCGGACGCGGGGAGATGGCCATGGCCTATGGACGCAGCTTCACGAGCCATGGCTTCGCGGTCGAGCTCGTGGACCTGTTCAGGCACCAGCTCGCCGCGTGCAACGTGAAGCCTGGCGAATTGTGCCTGTGCGTCACCGACACGGCCTGGAACCCCGCCTACGCCGCCGCCTGCATGGGCGCGGCCCATGCGCTCGGCGCGGAGGCCTACCAGATGGTCTTCGCGGCGAGCCGGCCGCTCCCCTCGCGCACGCTGGCCGAGGCCTTCCGCGAGGCCGACCTCGTCGTCTACATGTCGACCTTCAAGCTGCACTACCTGCCGGAGATCAGGGCCGCGCTCGATGCCGGCACGCGGGTGCTGTGCGTCATGCAGCCGATCCACGTGATGGAGAGGCTGAAGGCGGACCCGGAGGTCCGGCGGCGGACGCGGGCCGGCGCGGCCCTGCTGGAGGCCGCCAGGACGATCCGCATCACCTCGCCGGCCGGCACCGACCTCGTGATGGACAAGACCGGCCGCGCCGGGCTCGCCCATGACGGGGCCGCCGACGAGCCGGGGCGCCTGGATTTCTGGGGCGGCGGCATGGTGCAGGCGGCCCAGCTGGAGGGAACCACCGAAGGCACGCTGGTGCTCGACACCGGCGACTGCTGCTTCCAGCTCGGCCGCATGATCGAGCGCCCGACCGCGATCACCTTCCGCGAGGGGCGGGCCATCTCCTTCGAGGGCGGGCTCGATGCCCTGCTGATCCGCGAGGAGCTCGAGGCCGGCGGCAGCGAGGCCTGCTTCATGGCCGGCCACATGGCGTGGGGCACCGACCACCGCGCCCGCTGGCTCCAGCCGCTGCAGCAGACGCCGGACGCGGGTGGCGGCGGGGCCGACAACGAGGGCTTCCTGGGCTCGATCCAGGTCGAGATCGGCAGCAACGACGATGTCGTCTTCGGCGGGCGCAACCGGGCCGCCGCCCACCTCGGGCTGTGCCTGCGCAACGCCAGCCTGTGGCTCGACGGCTTGCCCGTCATCGAGGACGGCCGCTTCGTGATCGACGCACTGCAGCCGAGAGGCTCCTGAACCCCACCGCTGGCACGTGGTTTGCCTTCCTCGTCCTGCCCGGAAGACCTCGAGCTTCGGCGGGCCTGGCGAGGGAGGATTGAATGCTCAAGACCCTGGCGCGGCTCGTCGCCGCCACGTGCTTCGTGGGGAGCGCACTGGCGGGAGCGTCTGCCCAAGACAAGTTCATCTTCGGCACCAACTGGCTTCCCGATGCCGAAAGAGGCGGCTTCTACCAGGCCGAGGCAGCGGGCATCTACAAGCGCAACGGCCTGGAGGTGACGGTGCAGGCGGGCGGCCCGCAGCTCAACAACCCGCAGCTTCTCGCCGCCGGCAAGATCGACGGCGTCATGGTGGGCTCCGCGATCGAGGCGCTGAACTATGCCAAGGAAGGCGTGCCGGTGGTGGCCGTCGCCGCCGTCTACCAGAAGAACCCGCAGGTGCTGCTGGCGCACAAGTCGTCGGGCATCAAGTCGCTCGAGGACATGAAAGGCAAGCCGATCATGATCTCGGCGCTCGCCCGCAACGGCTACTGGAAGTGGCTGAAGTCCCGGTACGGGTTCACCGACGACCAGATCCGGCCCTACACCTTCAACCTCGGCGTGTTCGTCAGCAATCCCCAGGCGATCCAGCAGGGCTTCGTCACCTATGAGCCGAGCCAGGTCGCCAAGGCCGGCGTCGATCCCGTCTATTTCCTGCTGGCCGACTACGGCTTCGACGATTTCGGCGGCCTGATCCTGGTCCGCCGCGAGACGCTTGAGACGCGGCGCGACGTCGTGCGCCGGTTCATCCTCTCGGTCAGCGAAGGCTGGCGCGATTTCCTCTACGGAGACGCCGCGCCGGGCATCGCGCTGATCAAGGGCCAGAACCAGCAGCTCACCGACGAGATCATCGCCAACTCGATGAAGGAAATGCGCGACCGCGAGCTCATCGCCGGCGGCGAAGGCAGGACCGGGATCGGCTTCATGACCGAGGCACGGTGGAGCAAGCTGTACGACACCATGTCGGCCTCCGGCATCGTCGACAGCGGCGACTACTGGAAGAAGGCGTTCGACACCAGCCTTCTCGGGTCCGGCCTCGCCGTGGCGCCGAAATAGACACGCAAGCACGTCCTCAGACGGGCTGGAGGCGAACCATGGCATCGCACAAGGACCTCGGCGTTCCCGAGGGATCGTTTCTGTTGACGAGGGCGCGCGTGCCCGCCTGCTTCCTGGCCGGCGGACCGGCAGGCGCCACCGACGCCGAGGGGTCCTGCCTCGTCGACATCGTGGTGGCGAACGGCGTCGTGGACGGGATCGTCCCGTCCGGCCAGGCCAGCGCCACCGATCTGCCGACCGTCGACGCGGAGGGCCGGCAGGTCTGGGCGACGCTCATCGACATGCACACCCACCTCGACAAGGGGCAGGTCATCCCCCGCGCGACCCCCGACGGCACGCTGGAGGGCGGCGTGCGCCTGACCATGGCCGACCGCAAGCGATGGACGCACGAGGACATCGCCGCGCGCATGCGCTTTGCGCTCAAATGTGCCTATTCCCATGGCGTGTCCACCATCCGCACGCACCTGGACTCACCCGAAGAGTGGCTGCCCCGCCGAAGCCTGCCGGTGTTCCGCGAACTGCGCAGCGAGTGGGCCGGCAAAGTCGACCTGCAGGCGGTGGGGCTGGCGCCGCTGAGCATCTTCAAGACGGACTGGGGGAACACCCTCGCCGACCTCATGGCCGAATCCGGCGGCGTCCTCGGCGGCGTCACGGACGCACTGGGCGTCTACGAGGGCCTGGCCGACGAGGCGCTCGACGGTCTGCTGGATCTCTTCCTCGACGCCGCGACGGACCGTGGCCTCGACGTCGATCTGCACGTGGACCAGACGGAGAGCCTCGATCTCTTCGCCCTGCCCAGGATCGCCGCCGCGGTGATGCGCAAGAAGTTCAAGGGCCGCGTCGTGGTGGGTCACTGCGTCTCCCTGGCGCTCGCGCCCGAGGACGTCGCGGAGCGCACGATCCGGATGGCGGTGGACGCCGGGCTCCACTTCGTCACCCTGCCGACGCCGATGGTCTACCTGCAGGACCGCAAGCCGAACAGGACACCGCGCTGGCGCGGCGTGACCCTGGCGCACGAACTGCTCGACGCGGGCCTCAAGGTCGCCATCGGCGGGGACAACTGCCGCGACGCGTGGTTCCCGTTCGGCGACCACGACATGCTCGACACGCTGCAGCAGTCGGTCCGCATCTTCCAGCTCGACAACCCGATCGCCAAGGCCCTGCCGATGGCCGGGCCGATGCCGTCCGACATCGTCGGCGCCGGTCACCAGGGGCGCATCGCTGTGGGAGCCCCGGCGGACTTCATCCTGCTGTCGGCGCGCACGCTGAACGAGGCCATGTGCCGGCCCCAGGCCGACCGCATCGTGGTCCGCAACGGCAGGCGGGTCACCGAGACGCTGCCGGACTATGCGGAGCTCGATGCGGTGATGTGAGAGCTTGTGGATCAATCCTCGGCGCGGGGATGCATCTGACGTCTCCAGCGTGCGACCACCTCTCCTCCGTCCTGCCCGGGCTTGGCCCTTCGGAATTCACACATCTCACTCAAGCCCCTAGGAAGGGCGCTCTCCCTCCCCTGCAGGGGAGGGTGGCAGCCGCAAAGCGGCTG
>NZ_CAMFHB010000025.1 GCF_945952055.1 uncultured Alsobacter sp. | reverse complement strand
GAGATGCCTCATCGGCTCGCCGGCCCGGTGGTCCGGGGCAGCGCCGCCGTGTGTGAGTGGGGATGTACCGACTCTCTCCCGGAGACGCAACCCCTGTGACCGATTTTTTTTCGAGAAAAGATTCAGGGCCCGGTTTTGAGCCGTTTCGGCACGGTTTCCGCTCATGGCCTCCGGACGGTGCTCCGGGCACGCTGCGGCGCAGCATGACCGGGCAAGCCGCGGTCGTCCGGCCAGCGCCTGGCGATCCCTTTCCCGCGCGCCCTTCAGCGCCGCCAGCCGCAGAGCCTGAAAACCAATCTCCCGGTCCGGTCGGGCAGTGCTCGCCGCGCTCGCAACGACCTCTCCGCCCTCCTGTCCGGGCCCGGCGCAGGGCATCAACGATCTTCCCGCGACCATTCTCACGTCGTGGAGGGGCGGGCCGCGCCCGGCCAGGACAGGGAGAGGGACGTGCAGCGGGGGTTGGAGACGGCTCGTAGCCTTCGACCAGAACCCACGGCTTCCCCCCGTGCGGACCACCTCCCGTACGGTGAAGGCGTCGCGCGAGACACGCGCCCGGCTCGTTCGCGCGCGCCGGTCTGCTCAATCGTCCTGCAACAGCTCGACCGTGCAATGCGAAAGGAACGAGCACCCGCGACGGGTGCAGACCGCCACGATCGTCCGGGACCGAATTCGGGCGCATGCGGCGCTCGGTGCCATCATCGGAGAAAGCCGCCGGACTGTCCGGCCGTGAGAGAGCCGCTCGGATCGGCGTCGGGTAGCGGGCAGGATGTTCGCATGCCCCGCCCCGGCTGCCCTTCGGCTCACGCCCCACGTCAACCCGGATGCCGGGGACCTTCCGCCGTCTTGCGGCATGGCGGGTCGACAAAGAAAAACCCCCGCACGAGGGCGGGGGTTGAAACTCGTTCGGCGTCGGTGGACCGGGCGCTGCTCAGCGCGGGGCCATCACCATGATCATCTGGCGGCCTTCGAGCATGGGCTCGGATTCCACCTTGGACACGTCCGCCATCTCGGTCTTGACGCGATCCAGCAGCTTCACGCCGATGTCCTGGTGCGCCATCTCGCGGCCGCGGAAGCGCAGGGTCACCTTCACCTTGTCGCCTTCCTCGAAGAAGCGCCGCACGGCCTTCATCTTGACCTCGTAGTCGTGGTCGTCGATGCCGGGGCGAAGCTTGATCTCCTTCACCTCGACCGTCTTCTGCTTCTTGCGGGCCTCGGCGGCCTTTTTCTGTTCGTTGAACTTGTACTTGCCGTAGTCGAGGAGCTTGCACACGGGCGGCGTGGCATTGGGGGCAATCTCGACGAGATCGAGCCCAGCGTCCTCGGCAATTTTCAGGGCGTCAAAGAACGCCACGACGCCGCGGTTGGCGCCCGTATCGTCGATCAGCTGGACTTCGCGAACGCCGCGGATGTCCCGGTTCGCGCGCGGCCCGTCCTTCTGCGGGACCGGAGCGGCTCTCATAGGTCTGCGAATGGCCTGGTTCTCCTCTTGGCCCGTGTCGTGAGGGACATGCTGCCTGGGCGGGATGCCCACGGCTGCGCCCTCCGGCAGTCGGGTGTGCTTCGGCAGGACACGAAATTCGCAGAAAGCCGCGCGAAGTCAACACGACTCTCGTTGCACGGCGCAGGGAACCGCAAGGCGGCCGCGCCGTTATGCGCGCTCGAACCCGCCCTCGGGTCGCGGGGGTTGCCCGGAGCACGCCATGATCGAGAACTGGGACGTCGCCCCTTGGGTCTTCGTAACGATCGGCGGGCCGATCGTTCTGGGGCTCGCGATCCTCGTGGCCCTGATGCGCCGCGGTCGGCGGGGCGCCCGGGAGGACGGACACGTCGGGCGGGGGCGCTCTCCCGACTATTCCGATCCATCCCAGAACCGCTGAAGCAACGCGGCGTCAGGCCTGGTCGAGTTCCTCGGCCGCCTTGGGCGCGGGGGCCGTTTCGGCCTGTTCCTGGGCATGCGAGTAGCGGAACATCGTCCGCACGAGGCGAAGAGCCTCGCCCAAACCTTCGGCCTGGACGTCATAGTCGAATTCACCGGCGTCGATCTGCTTGATCGAGCGCAGCGTGTCGGCCTCGATGCTGGCCAGGCGGGCCCTCGTCTGCGGACAGCGCAGCAATTCGCCGTGCAGATGATGCACAGTGTGCATGAGGGCCGCGATGGTGACCGTATCCACGGCCGTGCGGGTATCGTGTGCCATGTCTCCGCCTCCAAGCGGTCGGGCCTAACGCCCGTTCGTCGTTGCCCTTTCATGACCCAAGGGCGAGCGAGCCGATGTGCGAAATCGCACATGACGTATCTTGTACTCGCACGACCTGGGGTTGTCAGGGCGTTTGATTAAAATTGTCTCGAAACAGGTGACGAATGTTCCATCTCGGTTAAAGCCGGTCGCCCCATCCGCGGCGCTCACGGTCGGCCCCAGGCGGGAACGCCGAAGAACAGGCCCATGCCGCCGGCCGGAGCGGCCGCGTCCGGGCGGCGTTGCGGGGGTTCGGGCGAGGCGATCACCAGCGCCCAGTAGGGTCCACCCGGCCCCTGCACGGAGGCCAGGCCGATGCGCGTGGCCTCCCGCATCATCAGGTTGTCGCGATGGCCCGGCGACGTCATCCAGTCGGCGAGCATCTGCGCCAGGCTGGTCTGTCCGGCACCGATGTTCTCGGCCGCGCGCGCGGCCTTGACCCCGCCCGCCGCAAGGCGCGAGCGGAAGCTGCCGCCGACGTCGTGCGACATGGTCGCGGCCCGCGCCATCGCCTCGGCCTGCTGCCGCGCCAGGCGCACGAGAGCGGGATCCGCCGTGACGGGCGAGAGCCCCTGGGCCGTCCTGAGCCGGGACACCGCCGCCGCCGAGCCGTCGCTGGCCGGCTTCGTCGCGGACGCGCGCGGTGCCGCCGTCGCCATGTCGGCGCGGGCGCCGGCAAGGAGCGCGAAGGCGGCGAGTGCCGCGAGCAGGCAGCGAAGTGTCGTCATGGGCCTGATGCGGAACCTCGCGGGTTTGGGCAGCCGTCGGACGAACCGGCGACCGTCAAAGAGCGGTGACGATCGGATCGGCCTGAAAGAGCCACTGGCAGGCCCGCGTCGCGAGCGCCGCCAGCACGACCCCGGTCAGGGTTCCCGAAACGATCACGCCTCCCACGAGCGCCAGGCGGGCGGCACGATGGGGCAGCTGTAGAGCACTTCCGAACATGAACGCCTCCATGGCCGGGTTGATCCACGGTCCACGGTCGCAAACTGCTCTTCTTTTGAACCTCACGGTGTGCGCTGGCGCACATCGGGCACCCCCGGGCCGCGCCCGGGAGGCCTCAGCCCGCCCGCGCCGCGGCCTTCTGGCGGGCGGAGGGCTGGCTGCGCCGCCACAGGCGCCATCCGAGCAGGACGGCCAACACCGCCGCGTAGATGACGGGCCAGGTGATGTCCCGCTTCACGAGCCACCAGTAGTGGACGACGCCCAGGATCGCGACGGGATAAATGAGCTTGTGCAGCCGGTTCCAGGCCTGGGCCCCCATGCGGCGGATCCAGCCCTTCGTGGACGTCACGGCAAGGGGCGCCATGAGGACCAGCGCCGCGAAGCCGACGGTGATGAAGGGGCGCTTGACGATGTCCTTCAGGATCGCCGGCCAGTCGAAATACTGGTCGAAGGCGACGTAGCAGGCCAGGTGCATCACCCCGTAGAAGAAGGCGAAGAGGCCGAGCATCCGGCGGAACCGGATCACCCCGTTCCAGCCGGTCAGGCGGCGCAGCGGCGTCACCGCCAGCGTGATCAGCAGGAACTGGAGGCACCAGTCCCCGGTCACGTGCTCGATCGTCTCGGCCGGGTTCGCGCCCAGGCTCACCGGGTCGTTCACCACGGCGAAGGCCAGGCGCGCGAAGGGCCACAGGCACGCCGCGAAGACGACCGGCTTGGCCAGGGTCACCGGGTCGCGCCAATCCACCGGACGCGCAGGGCGCGCGGCCGGACGGGCCAGGGGTGCGGCGGTGTTCATGCCCTTAGAAATAGGTCTTGAGGTCCATGCCCGAATAGAGGGACGCGACCTGTTCGGCATAGCCGTTGAAGGGCTCCGTTGCGCGGCTCGCGAACAGGCCGGGCAGGACGCGCTCGCGCTTCTGGCTCCAGCGCGGGTGATCCACGGCGGGATTGACGTTGGAATAGAAGCCGTACTCGGTCGGCCCCGCCAGCATCCAGGTGGTCTTCGGCTGCTCGTCGGTGAACTCGATCCTGACGATCGACTTCACGCTCTTGAAGCCGTACTTCCACGGTACGATGAGGCGAACCGGCGCGCCGTTCTGGTTGGGCAGGGTCTCGCCGTAGAGGCCCAGCGTCAGCATCGTCAGCGGGTTCATCGCCTCGTCGATCCGCAGCCCCTCCACATAGGGGAAATCGATGAAGGGCATGCGCAGCCCGGTCATCGTGTCCTTCTGGACCGCGGTGTAGAACTTGACGTACTTGGCCTTGCTGGTCGGGCCCACCATGGAGACCAGCTTGTTCAGCTCGAACCCGACCCAGGGCACCACCATCGACCAGGCCTCGACGCATCGGAAGCGGTAGACGCGCTCCTCGAGCTGCATCTTGAGCAGGTCCTCGATGCCGACGGTCATCGGCTCCTCGACGGCGCCGGTGATCTCGACGGTCCAGGGCCGCACCTTCAAGGGGCCGGCATTCTCCGCAGGGTCGCCCTTGCCCGTCCCGAACTCGTAGAAGTTGTTGTACGTGGTCGCGAGCTTCTTCGGCGTCAGCTCGTCCTTGACCACGAAGGCGGAGTTGCGGGGCGCGTCGAGCTTCGCCGACACCTGCTCCGCGACAGCCTCGCCCGTCGCCAGGCCACCCAGGCCGGCGGCCACCGCCGTCGCCCCCTGCATGAAGCGCCGGCGGTCCATGAAGACCTCGCGGGGGGTGATCTGTGAGCCAGGGATCTTGGGCAGGCGAATGGGCATGACGCTCTCCGGGGACGGACCGGTCACCAACACATCGGGCGGGCTGCGGACCTTTCAAGCCATGTCAACGCATGGCACGGCGCCGGGCAACTCACGTTTGTGCGCATCCGCGTGAGACCGGCCGTGTTTCAGCCCATGAAGGCTGCGACCTGCTGCCGCGTCGGGATGGGCGCCACCGCACCGTAGCCCTGCGTCGACAGCGCCGCCGCCGCATTGGCATAGGCCGCTGCGGCGAAGGCATCCCCCCCATTCGCCAGCCACTCGGCCAGGAAGGCGCCGTCGAAGGTGTCGCCGGCCCCCGTCGCGTCGATCGCCTTGACCACCTTGGCCGGGATCATGCGCGTTTCCCCCGGCACGGCGACCATGGTGCCTTCCTTGCCCATGGTCAGGGCCACCACCTTGCAGCCGAGCCCGAGATAGAAGGCGCACACGTCTTCCCCCCGCTCGAGGCCGGTGAGCTGGCGGGCATCGTCGAGCCCCGGCAGGCAGATGTCGCTGAGCGCCACGGCGGCATGGATCACCGCCCGGGCCCGGTCGAGCGGCCAGAGCCGCAGCCGCAGATTGGTGTCATAGCTCACGCTCGTGCCGGCCTGCCTGGCCACGGCGATCGCCTTGAACACCGCGTCGCAGGCCGTGTCCGAGATCGCCTGGCTGATGCCCGAGACGTGCAGCACCCGCGCCGACGCCACGAGGTCGTCCGGAACGTCGGAGGGCCGCACGCGGCTCGCCGCGGATCCCGCACGGTAATAGCTGAAGGCGTGGCCGTCGGGACCATGGGTTATGAAGTAGATGCCGGTGCTGGCGTCGCCCCGGCTGATCACCGCCGCCCGATCGACGCTCTCCCGGTCCCACAGGGCCAGGAAGTCCTTGCCGAAGGCATCCTCGCCCACCGCGGTGAAATAGGCGCAGCGCGCACCCTGGCGGGCGGCCGCGATGGTCGCGTTCGACGTGTCGCCGCCATGGCCGGGCAGGTAGACCCGATCGCCACCGCGCTCGACCTCGTTGAACTCCATGAGCGGCTCGCCCATGCCGAGAACGTCGAAGCGCTTCATGCCGGTCTCCTCGAACCTCGTTTCCCCGCGGGGCGCGACCATGGCCGGTTCGGCCTCGCGGGACAAGGGGTTGGGGCCCTTCCGGCCAGCCCCTTGAACCGCGGAAACGGCACCGCCATATTCGCCATGTGCCGTCCGGTGGAGGGCACTGGGGATGCTGCGAGAGTGGGCCCCACCACGAAGTGCCTCATCAAGGGCTTCGCGAATGACGCGTGTACCGTCTCTGTCGTCACCCTTCCTCCTCGGCTTCGACGAGGTGGAGAGGGCACTGACCCGGGTGGCCAAGGCCGCATCGGAGGGCTATCCGCCCTACAACATCGAGCGGATCCCGCGCTGCGGGAACGAACCGGAACTTCTCCGGATCACGCTCGCGGTCGCAGGGTTCACCCGCGACCAGCTGGAAATCACGCTGGAAGAGAACCAGCTCGTGATCCGCGGCCGCCAGGTGGACGATCGGGAACGGGACTACCTGCATCGCGGCATCGCCGCGCGGCAGTTCCAACGGGCCTTCCTTCTCGCGGATGGGCTCGAAGTCCAGGGCGCCGACCTCTCCAACGGCCTCCTGTCCATCGATCTCGTGCGGCCCGAGGCCCAGCGCATCGTGCGGCGGATCGACATCATGGCCCGGGAATAGGCGTCACAGCCATGGCCCGAGGCTTGCTTCCCCCTAATTCGCTCCGCTCAAAGGAGGGTGCGATGACCCACAACGACACGAAGACCGCCGTCACCGTCGACACCATCACGCCTCAGGCCCTCGCGGCCATCGGCGGAGGCAAGATCGCCTATGTCAGGCCGATCCGCTCGGACGACCTCAACCGTCTGTTTCCGAACGCGCCCAACCTCGAGCCGGGCCTCGACCTCTTCGCGCTTCTCGGCGCCGACGGCACCCCGATCATGATCACCGACGATCGGAACACCGCCATCGCCAACGCGTGGGAGCACGATCTCACCCCGGTGAGCGTGCACTGAGCACAGGAGAGCGCGGGCGTCATCGACGCCCGTCCGCCCTCCGGCGTCTCGTCGCCATCTCCGACGCGTCCGTTGCGGCCACCCCGCGGGTGGCCAGCCCCGCCCCATCCGTCACGCAATCTCCGCGATCGCGGTCAGCAGGCGCTCGATGTCCTGCGGCCGGGACAGGCGGTGGTCGCCGTCGCGGATCATCGTCGTCACCACCTCGTCGCCCGGCATGTGTTCCACCAGCGTCATCGCATGGCGCCAGGGCACGTCGGGATCCTGCATGCCCTGCAGCACGTGGACCGGGCAGCCCAGCACGAGGGGCGGGCCATCGAGCAGCAGATGCCTGCGCCCGTCCTCGATCAGTCCGCGCGTGATCGGATAGGGCTCGTTGGAATAGGCGCTCTCGCGCATCCACACGCCCTTCTTCTCGATCTGCCGGCGGATCGCCGGCGTGAAGGCCTCCCACATCAGGGCCTGGGTGAAATCGGCGGCCGGCGCGATCAGCACCAGGCCCGACAGGCTCCCCGGCCCCAGAGCCCGCGCGGCCAGCAGCGCGATCCAGCCGCCCATCGACGAGCCGACCAGGATCGGCCTGGCGCCGCCCTCCTGCCGGATGACCGCGAGGCTCTCCTCCAGCCAGCGTGAGATCGTGCCGTCCTCGAAGCGGCCGCCCGACACGCCGTGGCCCGAGTAGTCGAGCCGGACGAAGCGGCGCCCGTGCTCGCGCGCCCAGGCATCGATCGCCTCGGCCTTGGTGGAGGCCATGTCCGACCGGAAGCCCCCGAGCCAGACCACCGCCGGCAGGGCGCCGTCCCGAACCTGGAACGCGATCCTGCGGGTATCGGCCCCGGTTCCCACGTCGACAAATTGCAGATCGTTGCGGCTCACCGTAAACCTCGTGCCATGACCGTGCCGATGCCGACTCGCGGGCTCTTGGCCCTGATACACCGACGGGAGTGCTGATGCGACCGCACCCCGGCTCGCCCTTCATGACGTCCGGCTCGTCCGGGCTCGCCGGCCGCACCGTGTTGCAGGTCGTGCCCGAGCTCGACGCCGGCGGGGCCGAACGCACCACCGTCGACGTGGCCGCCGCGCTGGCGCAGGCGGGCGCTCGCGCCCTCGTCGCCACCGAGGGAGGGCGGCTCGTCGCCGAGTTGCAGGCCAAGGGGGGCATCTGGCTGCCCTTCCCGGCCCGCAGCAAGAACCCGATCCGCATGCTCGCCAATGCGCGCCGGCTGCGCGCCATGTGCCTCGACGAAGGCGTCGACCTCGTGCATGCCCGCTCGCGTGCCCCGGCGTGGAGCGCGCTCATGGCGAGCCGCGCCCTGCGGCTGCCCTTCGTCACCACCTATCACGGCAGCTATGCCGGACGCTCGGCGGTGAAGATCCTCTACAACTCCGTCATGGCGCGCGGCGATGTCGTCATCGCCAACTCGCACTACACGGCGGATCTCATCGGGCGGATGCATCCCTTCGCCCGCGACCGGATCCGGGTCATCCACCGCGGGACGGACCTGCGGCGCTTCTCCACGGCCGCCGTCGAGCCGGAGCGGGTCGAGCGGTTGCGGCGCCAGTGGGGTGTCGAGCCTCACCAGCGCGTCGTGCTGCTGGCCGCGCGGCTGACCGGCTGGAAAGGCCAGAAGGTGCTGATCGACGCCGCCCGCCGCATGCTCGACGGCGGCGTTACCGACATCGCCGTCGTGCTGGCGGGAGACGAGCAGGGCCGCGACGGCTACGTCAAGGAACTCGACAGCCTCATCCGGCAGCTCAAGCTCGAGGACGTCGTGCGGCGCGTCGGGCACTGCGCCGACATGCCGGCCGCCTTCCTCGCCGCCTCCGTGGTGACCGTGCCCTCGACCGAGCCCGAGGCCTTCGGGCGCTCGGCGGTGGAAGCGCAGGCCATGGGCGCGCCGGTGGTCGTGTCGGATCTGGGCGCGGTGCCGGAGACGGTGCTCGCGCCGCCGCAGGTGCCCTCCGCCGCCCGCACCGGCTGGCGTGTTCCGCCCGGCGACCCCAAGGCGCTGGCGGAAGCCGTCGGCGCGGCGCTGGCGCTGGGCGCGAGCGCGCGCGACGCCCTGGCCGGGCGCGCCCGCATGCATGTCGAAGGCCTGTTCTCCCTCGATCGCATGATCGGCGAAACGCTCGACGTCTATGCCGCCCTGCTCGGCGGGCGGGGCTGAGGGGTCAGCGTCGCGACAGCCCCTGCCCCGCGGCGCGCAGCGCCGTGGACGACAGGGGTGAACGCGGGCCGTGCAGGAAGACCCAGGCCGGCGCGCGGAGATCCGGGAGCACCGACGCATCGCTCTCGTCGATGCGGGCCGCGGCGTAGCGGTGCGCGACGCGAGACTGGCTCGCCCGCAGCGTGGCGCCCGGCCGGTCGACCACCGCGATCGGCATCAGGCGGACGATTTCTTCCCAGCGCTGCCAGCGGTGGAAGTTCGGCATGTTGTCGGCGCCCATCACCCAGACGAAGCGGGTGGCCGGCGCGCGCTCCTTCAGCCAGCGCAGGGTGTCCCAGGTGAAGCGCGTGCCGATCTCGGCCTCGATGCCCGTGACGACGATGCGCCGGTCGTCGACCAGATCCCGCGCTGCGGCGAGGCGTTCGGAGAGCGGCGGCAGGCCGCTGTTGTTCTTGAGCGGATTGCCGGGCGTGACGAGCCACCAGACCTGGTCGAGCCCCAGCCGCCGGAGCGCCGTGTGCGCGACGAGCAGGTGCCCGGCGTGGGGCGGATTGAACGTCCCCCCCATCAGCCCGATGCGCTGGCCGGGACCGTGCGGCGGCACGACCACCGGCCGTCCCGTCCCGGCCCGCTTCAGCCCCGGCATGGCGCGCCCCCGCGTCGATCCTCGTTACGGCCGCGTCTGGCCGGTCCCGTGCACCCGGTACTTGAACGAGGTGAGCTGGTCGACGCCCACCGGCCCGCGGGCGTGCATGCGCCCCGTGGCGATGCCGATCTCGGCGCCGAAGCCGAACTCGCCGCCGTCGGCGAACTGCGTGGAGGCGTTGTGCAGCACGATGGCGCTGTCGACCTCGGCCAGGAACCGCGCCGCGGCGGCCTCGTCCGCGGTGAGGATGCTGTCGGTGTGGTGCGAGCCGTAGGTCTCGATGTGGTCCATCGCGGCGTCGATGCCGTCGACCACGCGCACCGAGATGATCGCGTCGAGATACTCGGTGCGCCAGTCCTCCTCGGTCGCGGCGGTCACGCGCGGGTCGACGGCCTGGGTGGCGGCGTCGCCGCGCACCACGCAGCCGGCGTCGAGCAGCATGGTCACCAGGGGGGCCAGGTGGGTGGCGGCACAGGCGCGGTCGACGAGCAGCGTCTCCGCCGAGCCGCAGATGCCCGTGCGCCGCAGCTTGGCGTTCTTCACGATCGACAGCGCCATCGCGAGATCCGCCGCCGCATGGACGTAGACGTGGCAGATGCCTTCCAGGTGCGCGAACACCGGCACGCGGGCCTCGGCCTGCACGCGCCCGACGAGGCTCTTGCCGCCGCGCGGCACGATCACGTCGATGGCGCCTTCGAGGCCGCCGAGCATCAGGCCCACGGCCGCCCGGTCGGTGACCGGCACGATCTGGATGGAATCCTCGGGCAGGCCGCCCTCGGCGAGGCCCTCGCGCAGGGCGGTCGCGATGGCCATCGAGGTCGCTAGGCTCTCCGATCCTGCCCGCAGGATCGCGGCGTTGCCGGCCTTCACGCAGAGCGCGCCGGCATCCGCCGTAACGTTGGGCCGGCTCTCGAAGATCACGCCGACCACGCCGAGCGGCGTGGCCACGCGTTCGAACTTCAGCCCGTTCGGCTGCTCCCACCGGGCCAGCACGCGGCCGACCGGGTCGGCCAATCCCGCGATGTCCTCCACCGCCCGTGCCACGGCCTCGAGGCGAGCCGGATCGAGCGTCAGCCGGTCGATGAACGCGCCCTTGGTGCCGCGCTCGCGCGCGGCCGCCACGTCACGGGCATTGGCCTCCAGCACGGCCGGCGCGGCCTCGCGCAGGCAGGCGGCCGCGCGGCGCAGCGCGGCGTCCTTCACCGGTGGCGGCAGCGTGCCCAGGCGACGCGCGGCGGCGCGCGCACGCCGGCCGATGGCCAGCATGAGGGCGTCGAGGTCGGTTCCGGCAGTCCGGGTCACGGTGTCGAGCATGGGGAGAGCCCTGAAGTGTCGAGGGCTCTGTCATAAAGGCTCCACGGGTGTTGCGCCATGGGCAGAAGCGAACAGCGGGTAGCGAGTGGGATGGCGGCCATCCCCATTCGCCATTCCCCAAAAACGGAGCCCTACTCCGCCGCCAGCGCCATGTCGTCGCGGTGGACCATCTCGGCCCGGCCGGCGTAACCGAGGATGCCCTCGATGTCGCGCGAGGAGCGGCCGGCGATCTTCAGGGCGTGGGTGCTGTCGTAGGCGACGAGGCCGCGGCCGAGTTCGCCGCCGTCGGGGCCGCGCAGGATCACGGCGTCGCCGCGGTCGAACTCGCCCTCGATCCGCGCCACGCCCGCCGGCAGCAGGCTCTTGCCCGAGCGCACGGCACGCACCGCGCCGGCGTCGAGGTGCAGGATGCCGCGCGGCTCGAGCGAGCCGGCGATCCACTTCTTGCGCGAGGCGACCGGGTTCGAGGGCGTCAGGAACCAGGTGCAGCGCGCGCCGCCGGCGATCGCGCCGAGCGGATTCTTCACGCGGCCGTTGGCGATGATCATGTGCGTGCCGGCCGAGGTCGCGATCTTGGCGGCCTCGATCTTGGTCCGCATGCCGCCGCGCGAGAGCTCCGAGGCCGGGCCGCCGGCAATGCTCTCGATCTCGGCCGTGATGCGGGGCACCACGGGGATGAGCTCGGCCGAGGGGTCGTTCTGGGGCGGGGCGGTGTAGAGCCCGTCGATGTCAGACAGCAGCACGAGCAAGTCGGCGCCGGCCATGGTGGCGACGCGGGCGGCGAGGCGGTCGTTGTCGCCGTAGCGGATCTCGGTGGTGGCCACCGTGTCGTTCTCGTTGACCACCGGCACGGCGCGCAGGTCCATGAGGCGACCCAGCGTGGCGCGGGCGTTGAGGTAGCGGCGGCGCTCCTCGGTGTCGCCGAGCGTCACCAGGATCTGGCCGGTCGTGATGCCCTGGTGGCCCAGCGCCTCGGCCCAGCTGCGCGCGAGCGCGATCTGGCCCACGGCCGCGGCGGCCTGGCTTTCCTCGAGCTTCAGCGGGCCCTTCGGCATGCCGAGCACGGTGCGTCCGAGCGCGATGGCGCCGGACGACACCACGATGACGTCGGCCCCGGCGCCGTGCAGGTTGCCGATGTCCTCGGCGAGCGCTGCCAGCCAGGCGTGTTTCAGCCGCCCGCGGGCGCTGTCGACGAGCAGCGACGAACCGACCTTGATCACGATGCGGCGGAACTGGTCGAGGCGGGGTGCCTTGCGCGCCACCTTGCTGTCGTGCTTCACGGCCGCCATCCCCCCGGCGTCTCCTGGACCGGCTCCTCCGACGGATCGTACTCCGCCTCTTCCGGCTTGGTGGCGCGGATCACGTCGAGCAGCGCCCGCAGCACGGTCTCGACGCCCTGCCCCGTCGCCGACGACAGCAGGATGGGGTCGCGCTTGGCGGCCCGCTTCAGGCGCGCCCGCTGGTCCTTGAGGTCCTCGGGTGTCAGCGCGTCGACCTTCGTCAGGGCGACGACTTCGGGCTTCTCGCCCAGCGCGTTGCCATAGGCCTCGAGTTCCTTGCGGATCGTCTTGTAGGTCTTGCCGGCGTGCTCGCTCGTGCCGTCGACCAGATGCAGCAGGACGCGGCAGCGCTCGACGTGGCTCAGGAACTTGTCGCCGAGACCGAGGCCCTCGTGCGCGCCCTCGATCAGGCCCGGAATGTCCGCCAGCACGAATTCGCGCGCGTCCACGCGCACGACGCCGAGGCCGGGGATGAGCGTGGTGAAGGGGTAGTCGGCGATCTTCGGCTTGGCCGCCGTCACCGTCGCCAGGAAGGTCGACTTGCCGGCATTCGGCAATCCCACGAGGCCGGCATCGGCGATGAGCTTCAGCTTCAACCAGAGCCAGCGCTCCTCGCCCTCCTGCCCGGGATTGGCGTGGCGCGGCGCCCGGTTCGTCGAGGTGGTGAAGTGCAGGTTGCCGAAGCCCCCGTTGCCGCCCTTGGCGAGGCGCACGCGCTGTCCGAGCTCGGTCAGGTCGGCGATCAGCGTCTCGCCGTCGTCCTCGAAGATCTGCGTGCCCTTGGGGACCTTCAGCACCACGTCCGGGCCCTTGGCCCCCGCACGGTTCTTGCCCATGCCATGGGTGCCGGACCTGGCCTTGAAATGCTGCTGGTAGCGGTAGTCGATCAGCGTGTTGAGGCCGTCGACGCACTCGACCCACACGTCGCCGCCCTTGCCGCCGTCGCCGCCGTCGGGCCCACCGAACTCGATGAACTTCTCGCGCCGGAACGAGACGCACCCGGCGCCGCCGTTGCCCGAGCGGATATAGATCTTGGCTTCGTCAAGGAATTTCATGGCGTCTGAGTAGCCGACGACAGCCTTCGCGGCAATGGCGAAGGGTCGCCGCGAGCGTTCCGGCGTGGCAGGATGCGCGCCGCAAACGCTCCCGATTCCGTTCCGCCCGAGTGCCGCCCATGACCGAGACCGCCACCCCCGCCCTGCGTCCCGTCCGCAAGGGCGACCACGTGTTCCTGGTCGACGGCTCGTCCTACATCTTCCGGGCCTATCACGCGCTGCCGCCGCTGACCCGCAAGTCCGACGGCCTGCCGGTGGGCGCCGTCGCCGGCTTCTGCAACATGCTGTGGCGGCTTCTGCGCGACAGCGTCGCGGGCGAGAAGCCGACCCACCTCGCCGTCGTCTTCGACTATTCGGCCACGACGTTCCGCAACGCGATGTTCGACGGCTACAAGGCGCACCGCCCCGAGCCGCCGGAGGAGCTGCGCCCTCAGTTCCGTCTGATCCGCGACGCCGTGCGCGCCTTCGACCTGCCCTGCGTGGAGCAGCAGGGCTACGAGGCCGACGACATCATCGCGACCTATGCGCGGCTCGCCTGCGAGGCCGGCGCCACCACGACGATCGTGGCCTCCGACAAGGACCTCATGCAGCTCGTCGGCAACGGCGTCAGCATGTACGACAGCATGAAGGAACGCCGGATCGGCCGCGACGAGGTGATCGAGAAGTTCGGCGTGCCGCCCGAGAAGGTCGTCGAGGTGCAGGCGCTCATCGGCGACAGCGTCGACAACGTGCCCGGCGTGCCGGGCATCGGCGTGAAGACGGCGGCGCAGCTGATCCTCGACTACGGCGACCTCGAGACGCTGCTGTCGCGCGCCGGCGAGATCAAGCAGCCCAAGCGCCGCGAGTCCCTGATCCAGTACGCCGA
The DNA here is from genome assembly GCF_945952055.1 of uncultured Alsobacter sp. GTDB lineage: Bacteria > Pseudomonadota > Alphaproteobacteria > Rhizobiales > Beijerinckiaceae > Alsobacter. The sequence goes on along the minus strand of NZ_CAMFHB010000025.1, from coordinate 76,630 downwards.
GCAGGCCCGGCTGTCGCATCGCCTCGTGATGCTCGACAAGCACGTGCCGCTCGACCACTCGCTCGAATCCATCGGCGTGCACGATCCCGATCCGCGGCGGCTCATCGCCTTCCTGAAGGCGATGGAGTTCACCAGCGTCACGCGCCGCGTGGCCGAGACCTATGGCGTGGATGCCGGCGCGGTCGACGCCGCGGCGGAGCTGACCGTTCCCGGCGCCGGCACGGGCTGGGGCGGATCGGACGGCGCCGCCGGCCACGGCCCGGACATGCGCGAACCGGCCGCGGCCGGCGATGCGGCCGCGCCGCGTTCCTCGACGATCGCCTCGACGGTCGCGGCACCGGCCGCGACCAACGGAGCCGGCGAGGCGACGCCCGGGCACGTCGCCGGCGCCGCGGCGGCGGCGATGCGGGCCGTTCCGTTCGACGTCACCCGCTACGAGACCGTCGGCGACGTCAGCCGGCTGCGGGCCTGGATCGCAGAGGCGCGCGAGGCGGGCGTGGTGGCCGTGGATACGGAGACGACCTCGCTCGACGCCATGCAGGCCGACCTCGTCGGCGTGTCGCTGGCGACCGCGCCGGGGCGCGCCTGCTACATCCCGCTCACCCACAAGTCGGAGGGCTCGGGCGACCTCTTCGGGGGCAACGACCTCGTCGAGGGGCAGATCCCGATCCGCGAGGCACTCGCCCTGCTGAAACCGCTGCTCGAGGATGCCGGCGTCCTCAAGATCGCGCAGAACCTGAAATATGACTGGCTCGTGCTGGAGCGGCACGGCATCGTCGTGGCGCCGGCCGACGACACCATGCTGCTCTCCTACATCCTCGATGCGGGCCGCACCGGGCATGGCATGGACGAGCTCTCGGAAAAGCTCCTCGGCCACAAGCCCATCCAGTTCGGCGAGGTTGCCGGCACCGGCAAGAGCTTCATCGGCTTCGCCCGCGTCTCGATCCAGCGCGCGACGGAATACGCCGCCGAGGATGCCGACGTGACGCTGCGGCTCTGGCACGTGCTGAAGCCGCGGCTGGCGGCGGAAGGCATGGCCACCGCCTATGAGCGGCTCGAGCGGCCGCTCGTCGCAGTGCTGGGGCGCATGGAACGGCGCGGCATCGCCATCGACCGGCAGATCCTGTCGCGGCTCTCCGGCGAATTCGCGCAGGGCATGGCGCGCCTCGAATCGGAAATCCACGAGCTCGCCGGTGGGCCGTTCAACCTCGGCTCGCCCAAGCAGCTGGGCGACATCCTGTTCGGCAAGATGGGCCTGCCCGGCGCCACCAAGACCGCGACCGGCGCCTGGTCGACCGGCGCCAAGGTGCTCGAGGACCTCGCCGAGCAGGGCCACCAGCTGCCGGCGCGCATCCTGGAGTGGCGCCAGCTCTCCAAGCTGAAGTCGACCTACACGGACGCCCTGCCCGGCTATGTCCATCCGCAGACGCAGCGCGTGCACACCTGCTTCTCGCTGGCCTCCACGACCACGGGGCGGCTCTCGTCGTCCGAGCCCAACCTGCAGAACATCCCGGTGCGCACCGAGGAGGGCCGGCGCATCCGCACGGCGTTCGTGGCGACGCCGGGCCACAGGCTGGTGTCGGCCGACTACTCGCAGATCGAGCTGCGCATCCTCGCCCACATCGCCGAGATCCCGCAATTGCGCCAGGCCTTCGCCGACGGCATCGACATCCACGCCATGACCGCCTCGGAGATGTTCGGCGTGCCGGTCCAGGGCATGGACCCGATGGTGCGCCGCCGCGCCAAGGCCATCAACTTCGGCATCATCTACGGCATCTCGGCCTTCGGCCTCGCCAACCAGCTCGGCATCGGCCGCGAGGAAGCCGGCGCCTACATCAAGAAGTATTTCGAGCGCTTCCCGGGCATCCGCGACTACATGGAGCAGACCAAGCGCTTCGCCCGCTCCAACGGCTACGTGACCACGCTGTTCGGCCGCAAGGCGCACTACCCGCAGATCAACGCGAAGAACCCGTCAGAGCGCGCCTTCATGGAGCGCGCGGCGATCAACGCCCCCATCCAGGGCTCGGCCGCCGACATCATCCGCCGCGCCATGGTGCGCATGGAGCCGGCGCTGGCCCAGGCCAAGCTCTCCGCCCGCATGCTGCTTCAGGTGCACGACGAACTCGTCTTCGAGGTGGCGGAGAACGAGGTGGAGGCGACCCTGCCCGTGGTGCGCAAGGTGATGATCGACGCCCCCCACCCCACCGTGCAGCTCAACGTGCCGCTGCAGGTGGACGCCCGGGCCGCCGGCAACTGGGACGAGGCCCACTGAGGCGCGGTCAGATTGTGCGTCCTTCGACTCGGCGCCTTCGGCGCCGGCTCAGGATGAGGGACATTGTTGCTGTTGAAGTCCCCTAAAAGCCCCTCATCCTGAGCCGGCCGCGCAGCGGCCGAGTCGAAGGACGCAGGACCTCGAAGAGCGTTACCCGCGCAGCACCGCCCCGGTCTTCTTGCTCACCTCGGCGACGATCTTGCCCGCCACCGCCTCGATCTCGACGTCGGTGAGCGTCTTCTCGGTGGGCTGCAGCGTCACCGCGACGGCGATGGACTTCTTGTCGTCGCCGATGCCCGGCCCCTCGTAGACGTCGAACACGTCGGCGCCGGTCACGAGCTGGCGCTCCGCGGCCTGCACGGCCTTCAGCACGTCGGCAGCGGCGACGCCCTTGTCGACGATGAAGGCGAAGTCGCGCGACACCGGCTGGAACTCGGAGAGCACCAGCTTGGGCTTCATGCGGGTGGGCTTCGCCTTGGGCGGGGGCAGCACGTCCAGGATGATCTCGCAGGCCACGATCGGGCCCTTGGCATCCAGCGCCTCCAGCATGCGCGGATGCAGTTCGCCGAAGGCGCCGACGACGACCTTGGGTCCGAACTGCAGCGTCGCGGAGCGGCCGGGGTGGTACCAGGACGGCCCTCCGCGCACGACCTGCAGGCCGGCGGTCGGCACGCCGAGCGCCTCGAGCATGGCCATCGCGTCGCCCTTGGCGTCGAACACGTCGACCGGGGCAGGCTTGGCACCCCAGTGGCGGCCGGGGCCGGCCGGCCGCGCCAGCGCGCGGCGGATGGCGGTGGCCGAGATCTTCTGGTCGTCGGGCTGGTCGCCCCGGAACACCTGGCCCACCTCGAACAGCGCCGCGTCGGGGTAGCCCCGGTCGGCGTTGCGCTGGGCCGCCTTGACGAGCCCCGGCAGCAGGCTCGGGCGCATGTCGGAAAGATCGGCGGCGATCGGGTTGGCGAGCGCGAGCGACGGCTGGCCGCCGCCGAAGAGCTCGGCCTCGGCCTTGCCGATGAAGGACCACGTCACGGCCTCGACGAGGCCACGCGAGGCCAGCGCGCGCTTGGCGACGCGGGTGCGCTTCTGCAGCAGGGTCAGGACCGGCTTGGCGACGGTCGCTTCCTCGCGGGGGAAGGGGGTCGACGCGACCTGGTCGAGCCCTGCGATGCGCACGATCTCCTCGACGAGGTCGGCCTTGCCTTCCACGTCGGGCCGCCAGGTCGGCGGCGACACGTTCACGACGTCGCCGGTGCCGGACACCGTGAAGCCCAGTTCGCGCAGCGTCGCACGCATGTCGGCCACGGGCACCGACAGGCCGGTCAGGCGCTTCACCTCGGACCAGGGGAGATCGATGACCCGGTCGGTGTCGGGGATCGCGCCGGCGAAGGTCACGTCGGACGCTTCGCCGCCGCACAGGTCCAGCACCATCAGCGTCGCGAGTTCCAGGCCGGGATTGTTGAAGGCCGGATCGACGCCGCGCTCGAAGCGGTAGCGCGCATCGGAGTTGATGCCGAGCCGACGGCCCGTCTGGGCGATGTTCAGCGGATCCCACAGCGCCGACTCGATGAGCACGTCGGTCGTGGTCTCATCGCTGCCGGAATGCTCGCCGCCCATGATGCCGGCGATCGACTCCACGCCGTTGTCGTCGGCGATCACCACCACGCCCGGGTCGAGCCGGTAGGTCTTGCCGTCGAGCGCCACCACCTCCTCGCCGTCGCGGGCGCGGCGAACCACGAGGTCGCCCTTCGTCTTCTTCAGGTCGAAGACGTGCAGCGGCCGGCCGCGGTCGTGGGTGATGTAGTTGGTGATGTCGACGAGCGTGTTGATCGGGCGCAGGCCGATGGCCTTCAGGCGGCGCTGCAGCCATTCGGGGCTGGCGCCGTTCTTCACGCCGCGCACGAGGCGCAGCGCGAAGGCCGGGCAGAGCTTCCGGTCCTCGGGTGCGAAGTCGAGCGTCACCTTGGTCGGACAGGGGAAGGAGCCCCTCACCTGCGGCTGCTGGCGGCTCACGAGCTTGCCGAGGCCAGCTGCCGCGAGATCGCGGGCGATGCCGTACACGCCGAGCGCATCCGGGCGGTTCGGCGTCACGGCGACGTCGATCACGGGATCGCCGAGGCCGGCCCAGTCCGCGTAGCGCTGGCCGACCGGCGCGTCGGCCGGCAGGTCGATGATGCCCTCGTGGTCCTCGCTGAGGCCCAGCTCGAAGGCCGAGCACAGCATGCCACGGCTTTCGACGCCGCGGATGGTACCGACGCCGAGCGTGATGCCCTTGCCGGGGATGAAGGTGCCGGGCGGCGAGAACACGCTCTTCATGCCGGTGCGGGCGTTGGGCGCGCCGCAGACGACCTGGACCGGCTCACCTTCGCCGGTGTCGACCATGCACACCCGCAGCCGGTCGGCGTTGGGGTGCTGCTCGGCCGAGACGACATAGGCGATGGTGTAGCCGGAAAGCTCCTTCGCCTTGTCCTCGACGCCCTCGACCTCGAGGCCGACGCGGGTCAGCGTCGTCGCGATCTCGTCGACCGTGGCGTTGGTGTCGAGGTGCTCCTTGAGCCAGGAGAGGGTGAACTTCATGGCGGCGCTCGATCCGGAACGGGCAGCGGAAAAGGGCGAAAAGGCAGTCGGTCAGCTCGAAAGGCCGCCGAGAAGGCTCGGCATGTCGAGCGGCCGGAAGCCGTAGTGGTTGAGCCAGCGGACGTCGGCGTCGAAGAAGGCGCGCAGGTCCGGGATGCCGTACTTCAGCATGGCGATGCGATCGATCCCCATGCCCCAGGCGAAGCCCTGGTACTCGTCGGGATCGAGGCCGCAGTTGCGCAGCACGTTGGGGTGCACCATGCCGCAGCCCAGGATCTCGAGCCAGTCCTCGCCCTCGCCGAAGCGGATCTCGCCGCCGCGGCGCGAGCACTGGATGTCGACCTCGGCCGACGGCTCGGTGAACGGGAAAAAGGATGGCCGGAAGCGCATCTTCACCGAGGGGACCTCGAAGAAGCTCTTGCAGAACTCCTCCAGGATCCACTTCAGGTGGCCCAGATGCGAGCCCTTGTCGATGACGAGGCCCTCGACCTGGTGGAACATGGGCGTGTGCGTCTGGTCGCTGTCGCAGCGATAGGTGCGGCCCGGGATGATGACGCGGATCGGCGGCTTCTGGCCGAGCATGGTGCGGATCTGCACCGGGCTCGTGTGCGTGCGCAGCACCTTCCGCTCACCCTTGTCGTCCGGGTTGAAGAAGAAGGTGTCGTGCATCTCGCGGGCCGGGTGGCCGACCGGGAAGTTCAGCGCCGTGAAGTTGTAGAAGTCGGTCTCGACGTCCGGCCCCTCGGCGACCGAGAAGCCCATGTCGGCGAAGATCGCGGTGAGTTCGTCGATGACCTGGCTGATCGGATGGATGCGGCCGCGCGCGGCCGGGCTCTCCGGCAGCGGGAGGGTGACGTCCACGGTCTCGGCCTTGAGCCGGGCCTCGAGCGCCTGGTCGCGCAGGGCGCCGCGCCGGTCGGCGAGCGCGCTGGTGATCCGGTCGCGCAGCCCGTTGATCTTCGGGCCCATCTCCTTGCGCTCGTCGGGCGTCATGGACCCCAGCGTCTTCAGGAGGTCCGAGACGGAGCCCTTCTTGCCCAGCGCCGCGATGCGCACCGCCTCCAGGGCGGCCTCGTCGCCAGCCTCGGCGACGGACGACAGGAGCGAGGTTTCGAGAGCGGAAAGATCGGTCGACATGGCAATACCCGTCTGGCGTCCGGGGCGGGGCCCCGGAACGGACGGGGGCTTTTGCCACGCCGGGGCGTGACTGTCGAGAGAGGGGGGCTGCTCCGTGCATCCTCGACGGCTCGGCTCGGCCCAGCGGTGTCAAACGGCTCGCCTCACCCTCTCCGCCATCCTGGCCGGACTTCGGCCCGGGGATGACGCGCGGAGGGAAGGAGCCTGGAGGGGCCGACGCCGCGCCGGCGTGACAAGTGGCCCCTCACCGCTTCTTCAGCGCCCCGGGCTTGTGCGCCGCCTCGGCGCCGCTCTTGTCGCTGCGCACGATGTATTCGGGATTGTCGGGCGAGGCCGCCACCTTGTGCCCCTTGATCTTCGTCGGGCTGGTCTGCTTGCGTACCACCTTGCCGACGCTGTGTCCGCCGGAGCTGTCCCACGCCACGCGGTCGCCGGGCTTCAGGTCCTTGGCCATGGGTCGTCTCCTCTCGTTGCGGACGACAACGCGCGAGAGGCCCAAAAGGAAAGGCCCGCCGATGAGGGCGGGCCTTGCCGACGTCTTGCGGAGCGGAAGGGCTCAGGCGGCAGCCGGAAGGGCGGCCTTGGCCTTCTCGCAGAGGGCGGCGAACGCCTCCGGCTCCTTGATCGCGATGTCGGAGAGGACCTTGCGGTCCACCTCGATGCCGGCCTTGTTCAGGCCGTCGATGAAGCGCGAATAGACGAGGCCGTGCTCGCGGACCGCGGCGTTCAGGCGCTGGATCCACAGAGCGCGGATCGTGCGCTTCTTCGCCTTGCGGTCGCGCGTGGCGTACTGCATGGCGCGATCGACGGCCGCCTTGGCGGCGCGGATCGTGTTTTTGCGCCGGCCGTAAAAGCCCTTCGCGGCCTTGAAAACTTTCTTGTGCTTGGCGTGGCTGGTAACGCCGCGCTTGACGCGTGCCATAGGCTGATCTCCTCGTTAAGTGTCGTTCGTCCCTGGGGCGATCAGCCGTTGGGGAGGAAATACTTCTTTACGTTCGCAGCATCGCCCTCGAAGAGGACGTTGGTGCCGCGGTGGTTGCGGATCTGCTTGTTGGTCCGCTTGATCATGCCGTGGCGCTTGCCGGCCTGGGCGTAGAGCACCTTGCCGGTGCCCGTCACCTTGAACCGCTTCTTGGCGGCCGATTTGGTCTTCATCTTGGGCATTTTGCTCGTCTCTCCGACGCGGATGGCCGAAACCATCCCGGGTTGGTCTTGTCGGCCTTGCGGCCGTTCGTCTCGTCATGAGCGAAAAGAACCGCCACGGCAGCCCTGACAGCCGGTCGGTTCGAAGGCGCGGCTTATAACAGAAGCGCGGCGGATGGCAAGGGCGGAGCCGCCCGGTGCCCTCACGCCGGGGCACGCGTCCCGGTCAACGGGTTGTCCGGATCCCAGCCGTAGCGGATCGTCTCGAAACGCATGGAGAGCGCGTCGACCATCAGAAGCCGCCCGACCAGCCCTTCGCCGAAGCCGACGATCTCGCGGATGACCTCGAGCGCCATCATGGCGCCCATCATGCCCGCGAGCGCGCCCAGCACGCCGGCCTCGGCGCAGGCGGGAACGGTGCCGGGCGGCGGAGGCTCGGGGAAGAGGCAGCGATAGGTCGGGTTGGGCGTGCCGTCCGCCTCCTTTTCGTGCGGGCGCAGCGTGGTGAGGGTGGCCTCGAAGGGGCCCAACGCCGCGGTGACGAGCGGCCGCCCGACGCGGCAGCACGCGTCGGAGACGGCGTAGCGGGTCTCGAAATTGTCCGAGCCGTCGGCGACGATGTCGTAGCGGGCCACCAGCGCGTCCACGGTGGACGGCCCGAGCCGCTCGGCGAGACGTTCGACGACCACGTGCGGGTTGAGCCTGGCCACCGCGTCCGCCGCGCTGTCGACCTTGGGCCGGCCGACATCCGGCGTGCCGTGCAGGATCTGGCGCTGCAGGTTCGACAGCGACACGACGTCGTCGTCGATCACGCCGATGGTGCCGATTCCCGCCGCCGCGAGATACTGGATCAGGGGCGAGCCGAGCCCGCCGGCCCCGATCACCAGGACGCGCGCGGCCTTGAGCTTGTTTTGCCCGGGCCCGCCGACGTGGCGCAGCACGATGTGGCGGGCGTAGCGCTCGACCTCCTCACTGGAGAGGCTCATCGCCGGCCGATCGCCCAGTCGAGCGCCTCTTCCAGCCTGTCGTTGCCCCAGAACATCTCGCCACCCGACGTGACGACGGCCGGAGCCCCGAAGAGGCCCAAAGTCTTGGCCTCCTCCGTGTTGCGTCGCAGGGCATGCTTCACGATGTCGGTGCGTGCTGCCGCGACGGCGGGCTCCTGCTCCACGTCGATCTCGCGGACGACCTGGGCCAGCATGGCCTCGTCGTCGATGGAACGACCTTCGCAGAACTCGAGCCTGAAAACCGCCTTGGTGAAGGCCGGCCGGGTCTCGTCGGGCAGTGCGAGGGCGAGCCGCGATGCGATCATGCCGTTTTGCGGGAAGGGCTCGGGCCGGACCAGGGGCAGTCCGAGACGTGCGCACCAGCGCTCCATGTCCCGCCACATGTAGGCACCCTTCACGGGATACATGTTGAAGGGCGAGGAGGTGTAGCCCAGGTCGCGAAAGATCGCGCCCAGGAGGAAGGGGCGCCAGCGAACTGTCACGCCTCGCTCGGCGGCCAAGCTGTCGATGCGCTCGGCGGCGAGGAAGGAATAGGTCGAGGCGAACTCGTACCAGAAGTCGACTGTGGGTTTGTCGGTCATGGCGGGACGGTAGCACCGGGGGTGTTTCGCGCAAGCGATGCCCGAGCGCCGGCCATCGTGCGTCCTTCGACACGGCCGCTGCGCGGCCTGCTCAGGATGAGGACCATGGGTGCTGCAAGACCACTCTGGTCCTCATCCTTCTAAGTTGGTGCGCCCGCCGTCTGCTAGAATGGCAGCGGTGGAGGCGGGAGGGGTTCCGTCTCATCCAAGGGTGAACCCCGCAGCTCAGCAAGGAGACCCTCCCGCCGTTCCATCGAACCCGAACAGTCGACAGGGACGTCCTCGCCGGACGAGCCCGATTATTGAAGGACGGGATAAGATGGATGCCTTGAACATTGGGATCGACGTGTCGAAGGACCGGCTGGATGTGGCGGTCTACCCGACAGGCGAAACCTTTGCATTTCCTCGGACTTCTGCCGGGATCGAGGAGTTGATTGAGCGCCTGCGTCCCCTGAATGCCATCCGGATTGGCATCGAGGCGACGGGAGGCTTCGAGACCATCGTTGCCGCCGGCCTGCAAGCGGCGCAGTTGCCGCTTGTGGTTCTCAATCCGGCGCAGGTGCGGGACTTCGCCAAGGCGCTGGGCCAGCGTGCCAAGACCGATCGGCTTGATGCTCTGGTGATCGCCAGGTTCGTCGAGGCCGTCAAGCCGGAGGTCCGGCTGCTACCGGATGAGCAGACGCGTGAGCTGTCGGACCTTGTGTCGCGCCGACGCCAGATCGTCGAAATGATCGCAGCCGAAAAGCAGCGACTGAAGCGCACGACGCAGAAGCGCTTGCTCAAGAGCATCGAACGTCTGGTGGCGGCTCTGCAGAAGGAGCTCTCGGAGGTCGAGACAGAGATCGACGACAGCATCAAGGGGTCGCCGGCCTGGCTCGAGAAGGAGAAGCTTCTCACGTCAGTTCCAGGCATTGGGCCGGTGACGGCCCGTGTGCTTTTGGCGGAAGTGCCTGAACTCGGCAGCATTGATCGAAGGAAGGCCGCCTCGCTTGTGGGCCTCGCGCCGTTTGTCCAAGAGTCGGGGAAGTGGGCCGGCGAGGCAAAGATCCAGGGAGGCCGTGCAGCTCCCCGATCGGTGTTGTTCATCAGCGCCCTGGCGGCAACCCGGCAGCGATCCCCCTTCAACGCCTACTACAGGCACCTTCGCGCAAAGGGGAAAAAGAAGATGGCGGCGATCATTGCTGTCGCTCGCAAGATCCTCACTATCGCCAACGCTATCCTCAGGGACAAAAAACCGTGGCAGCCAGCTTGACCGCAAACACAGTCGCTGAGCCGGCCGCGAAGCGGCCGAGTCGAAGGACGCAGAATGGTCCAGCGGCTCTTCGCGCGTCCTTCGACTCACGGCCCTTTGGGCCGTGGCTCAGGATGAGGGGCTTTTGTGAGGTGGAGTGGTTGAGCGCTTGCGCGCTTCCGCCGCTCGCCCTCGCCAACTTGCGACCTGACAAGCCGCCGCCGTCGGCGTTATAGAGGGCGCCTTCTTCGGAGACCCATCATGACCGGCACGCAGCGCAGCAGCGCCGACCTCGACGTCCGCCGCCGCAAGATCCTGTTCCGCTCCTGGCACCGCGGCATCCGGGAGATGGACCTGATCATGGGCCAGTTCGCCGACGCGCACATCTCGGACCTGACCGACGCGGAACTGGACGTCTACGAGGCCCTCATCGAGGTGCCGGACCGTGACCTGTTCGCCTGGCTCACGGACGCGGCCGACGTGCCCGAGAACTACGACACGGACGTCTATCGCCGGGTGAAGGCCTTCCACACCCACATGGCGCCCATTCACGTCTGAGCCGCGCCGACACCGTCTTCCGGCCCGGGACGCCAATCCCGGGCTTCGTCATTGAATGGACCTCATGGCCAAGTCCTCGCCCCTGCAGCGCGCCGCCGGCCTCCTGAAGGAAGGCGCCAGCTTCACCATCGGCTCCGTCCCGGACGGATTCGACGCGCTGGTCGTCGCCGATCTCGCGCGCGCGGCCAACCGCAACGGTCCCGAGCGGCCCGTGGTGCTGGTGATGGTGGCCCGCGACGGACAGCGCCAGTCGCTCATCGAGAACGCGCTCGCCTTCGTCGCGCCCGACATCGAGGTCCTGTCGCTGCCGGCCTGGGACTGCCAGCCCTACGACCGCGTGTCGCCGAACGCCGCCATCGCGGCGCGCCGCATGACGGTGCTCGCGCGCCTGGCGCGGTCGAAGTCGGGCGACGACCGGCCGCGGATCCTCGTCACGACGGTCAATTCGATGGTCCAGCGCGTCGCGCCGCGCAAGCGCGTGGCCGCCGACACCTTCTCGGCCGCGCCGGGCAACATGGTCGACACGACCGCGCTCGCCACCTGGCTCGAGGTCAACGGCTTCCAGCGCACGTCGACCGTGCGCGAGACCGGCGAATACGCCGTGCGCGGCGGCATCGTCGACCTCTACGCCCCCGGCCTGCCGGCCCCGGTGCGACTGGACTTCTTCGGCGACACGCTGGAATCGATCCGCACCTTCGATCCGGAGACGCAGCGCTCCGTGGGGCAGCTGCGCTCCCTCGACCTCGTCCCGATGAGCGAGATCCAGCTCACGACGGAGACGATCCGGCGCTTCCGCCAGGCCTATGTCGCTCGCTTCGGCGCCACCACCCGCGACGACACGCTCTATGAAGCGGTGAGCGAAGGCCGCCGGCACCCCGGGCTGGAACACTGGCTGCCGCTGTTCCACGAGAGCATGGACACGCTGTTCTCCTATTGCGGAGGCGCGCCCGTCGTCCTGGAGGCCCTGGCCGAAGACGCGGCCGGCGAGCGCCTGTCGCAGGTGGCCGACTACTACGAGGCCCGTCGCAGCGCGCTGGAGAAGGCGGGGCAGGGGCCCGCCGGCCAGTCGGGCCCGCCCTACAAGCCGCTGCCGCCGGACATGCTCTACCTCGCACCGACGGAGTGGGCGGAGACGCTGAAGGCGCAGACGGTGATCCGGCTGACGCCCTTCGCGCAGTTCGAGGCGCCGGGCCAGACCGTGGTGGATGCCGGCGGCAAGCTCGGCCGCAGCTTCGCGGCGGAGCGCGCGCACGAGGGCGAGAGCGGCGCGGCCAATGTCTTCGATGCCGCCGCCACCCACATCCGGGCCCTGCAGGGCAACGGCAAGCGCGTCATCGTGGCGGCCTGGTCGGAGGGCTCGCGCGAGCGCCTGGCCCACGTGCTGGCCGACCACGGCCTTACCGGCCTCCAGCCCGTCTCGGCGATCGCCCATGCCATGGCCCAGCCGCGCAACGTCGCGACGCTGGCCGTCTGGGGCCTGGAAACCGGCTTCGAGACCGAGGACCTCGCCGTCATCGGCGAGCAGGACATCCTGGGCGACCGGCTCGTGCGGCGGGCCCGCCGCTCGAAGCGGCCGCAGGACCTCATCGCGGAGGTCGGCAGCCTCACCCAGGGTGACCTCGTCGTCCACGTCGACCACGGCATCGGCCGCTTCGTCGGCCTCAAGACCATCGACGCGGCGGGCGCCCCGCACGACTGCCTCGAGATCCACTATGCCGGCGGCGACAAGCTGTTCCTGCCGGTGGAAAACATCGAGCTCCTGTCGCGCTACGGCTCGGAAGACACCGAGGTCGCACTCGACAAGCTGGGCGGCGGCGCCTGGCAGGCCCGCAAGGCCAAGCTCAAGCAGCGCATCCGCGAGATGGCGCACGCGCTGATCAAGGTGGCGGCGGCGCGCGCGCTGCGCGAGGCCCCGCGCTTCGCGCCACAGGAGGGCCTCTACGACGAGTTCTGCGCCCGCTTCCCCTACGACGAGACCGAGGACCAGCTCAACGCCATCGAGGCGACGCTGGGCGACCTCGGGCAGGGCCGTCCGATGGACCGGCTCATCTGCGGCGACGTGGGCTTCGGCAAGACCGAGGTCGCGCTGCGTGCCGCATTCGCCGTGGCGTTGTCGGGCCGGCAGGTGGCCGTGGTCGTGCCGACCACGCTCCTGGCGCGCCAGCACTACAAGACCTTCGCGACCCGCTTCCACGGGCTGCCCGTGCGCGTGGCCCAGCTCTCCCGCTTCGTGCCCGCCGCCGAGCAGAAGGCGGTCAAGGCTGGCCTCGCGGACGGCACCGTTGACATCGTCGTGGGCACCCACGCGCTGCTCGGCAAGGCGATCCAGTTCAAGGACCTGTCCCTGCTCATCGTCGACGAGGAGCAGCACTTCGGCGTGGGCCACAAGGAGCGCTTGAAGGAGATCCGGGCCGAGGTCCACGTGTTGACGCTGTCGGCGACGCCGATCCCGCGCACCCTCCAGCTCGCCCTCACGGGCGTGCGCGAGCTCTCGATCATCGCCACGCCGCCGGTCGACCGCCTGGCGGTGCGCACCTTCGTCACCCCCTTCGATCCGCTCATCGTGCGCGAGGCCCTGCTGCGCGAGCGCCACCGCGGGGGCCAGAGCTTCTACGTGTGCCCGCGCATCGAGGACATCGCCGAAGCCAAGGCCTTCCTGGCGACCGAGGTGCCGGAGGCCAAGGTGGCGGTGGCGCACGGCCAGCTGCCGGCCAGCGAGCTCGAGGACGTCATGACGGCCTTCTACGAGGGCCGGTACGACATCCTGCTGTCGACCGCGATCGTCGAATCGGGGCTCGACATCCCCACCGCCAACACGCTCATCGTGCATCGCGCCGACATGTTCGGGCTGGGCCAGCTCTACCAGCTGCGCGGCCGCGTCGGGCGCGGCAAGACGCGGGCCTATGCGCTGTTCACCGTGCCGGCCAGCCGCACGCTGACCGCGCAGGCCGAGCGCCGCCTCAAGGTGCTGCAGTCGCTCGACACGCTGGGCGCCGGGTTCCAGCTCGCCAGCCACGACCTCGACATCCGCGGCGCCGGCAACCTCCTGGGCGACGAGCAGTCGGGCCACATCAAGGAGGTGGGCTACGAGCTCTACCAGCAGATGCTGGAGGAGGCGGTGGCGCAGCTCAAGGCCGGCATCGACGACGACGACGCCAGCGAGACGCAGTGGTCGCCCTCCATCACCATCGGCACGCCGGTGATGATCCCGGAGCACTATGTCGGCGACCTGCATCTGCGCCTGGGGCTCTACAAGCGCCTCTCGACGCTCGACGACGACAAGGAGATCCAGGGCTTCGGCGCCGAGCTCGTCGACCGCTTCGGCCCGCTGCCGGACGAGGTGGAGCAGCTCCTGGAGATCGTGCAGATCAAGGCGCTGTGCCGTCGCGCCAATGTCGAGAAGGTCGACGCCGGGCCCAAGGGCCTTATCCTGTCCTTCCGCGACAACGCCTTCGCCAACCCGGAAGGCCTGGTGCGCTACGTGGCCGAGCAGGGCTCCCTCGCCAAGGTGCGCCCGGACATGCGCATCGTCTTCGTGCGCGACTTCGACACGGCGGAACAGCGGCTCAAGGGAACGGCCACGATCCTGCGCAACCTGGCCCGCATCGCGGAGACCAAGAAGGCGGCGTGACGCTTGGCCGAACGCGACGGGACGATGCACCATCCCGTCCGCGCGTCATGCCCGGGCTCGGCCCGGGCACCCACGACTTCGGCATGGCGCCGGCAAAGGCGTGGATGGCCGGGTCAGGCCCGGCCAGGACGGCGTAGAGGCGGGCGCGAGCGGGAACCGACGTCCCTCAGCTGGCTTCTGCGGCATCCCCCGCATCGCCGGCGGCCTGGGTCAAGGCCTTGGCCAGCGTTTCGGCGGCCTCGGCGCCCGACACCGCGTACTTGCCCGCGAAGATGAAGAACGGCACGCCCTGGACGCCGATCTCCTGGGCCATGCCGATCTCGCGCTGCACGAGGTCTCCGGCTTCGCCGCTGTCGAGGAACGCTCGGGCCTCCTTCGGGTCGAAGCCGGCCTCCTCGGCGATCGCGGCCAGGATGGCGCGGTCGCCGATGTCGCGGCCCTGCTCGAAATAGGCGCGGAAGAGCGCGTCCACGAGATCGTTCTGGCCGCCATAGGCGTAGGACCAGCGGATCAGGCGATGGGCGTCGAGCGTGTTGGGCGAGCGACCGATGGCCTCGAACGCGAAGGCGATTCCATCCTCCGCCCCCAAGCGGCTCAGCCGCTCGTGAATGCCGGCCAGCCGACCGTCGGCGCCGAACTTCTTTTCCATGTAGGCCTTGCGGTCGAGGCCACCCTCCGGGATCGTCGGGTCGAGCTGGAACGGTCGCCAGCGCACATCGACCGGAATCTCGGGATGCATGGCCAAGGCCTTCTCGAGCCTCTTCTTTCCGAGAAAGCACCAGGGGCAGACGACGTCCGAGATGACGTCGATGACGAGGGGCTGGGCGGGGGTGTCTGTCATGGCACGGTCCGTGGGGTCTGAAGAAGGATCCCACGGCCGAACACGCCGGGACGCAGGTCAGTTCCTGACCGACAGGATGCGCTGAGTTTCGTCGACTGTCACGCTGCAGCCCGTCCCCACGAACGCCTCGGGGTCGCTGCGCAGGTTTTCGTCGAGCCGCGTCGACACGGTGACCCCGCCCACGTCGAGCTGTCCGTCCTCGTGGCGGCGGGCCGCGACCACGATGGCACCGATGTCGTCGGGAATGCGGATCGTGCCGAGCCGCAGGGCCGGCCGGCGGTCTTCCCCGCGAGCCTCGACCAGCAGCGTCCGCTCGCCGACGGCCAGGGCGTCGACGACCGGGAAGCGCGCCGCGGGCAGACCGGGCACCCGGTCCAGCCGGACGCCCTGGCGGTGCAGCAGGAGGGCGGAGGCGATCGACACCGAGGCCGATAGCCCCGATTCCGCGAGCGGCCCTTCGAGCGCGCCCGGAACCACCACGTGCAGGCGCGGATGGGCCGACAGGCTGGCCAGGAAGCTCGCGGTCGTGAACAGCGGCTCCAGCGCCAGGGTGCCCGCCGTCAGCAGGCAGGGGCCGAGGCCGGTGACCAGCCCCGCGAGGCTCATCAGCGACAGGGTGGACAGGACGGGCTCGGCCGACGCCATGCCGCTGCGCAGGACCGTGAGCAGCGAGGCCGCGACGAGGTTCGACTGCTCGTGCCGATGCACCAGGATCCGTCCGGCCCGCCGCTCCACTGTGAGAACGGCCGGCGGACGCTGCGGCATGCCGGCGTCGACGGGTTCGAACCCGGTGTCGGCGGAGCGGATGAGGACGTCGTCGAGCGGAATGACGCCGGCCGGCAGCCGTTCGCCGAAGGCGAGCACGAAGCGCGGCCCCCCGCTGCTCGCCGCGGCGGCGCGGAGCACCTCGACGGGGCGGAGCGGACCGATGGCGCCGGTCGTCACGATGGCGCGCGCCGGCACGGCGGAGACCACCGAGGCGGCCTCGTCGAGCGTCACGGTGACGGGCACGAGGCAGGGCGTGAAGCCTGCCCGCAGCGCCGCCAGGATCGCCACCGGCGCTTCCATGGTGGACGCCATCGACACCAGCACGATCTCGCCGGGCCGCAGGCCCAGGTCGAGAAGGTGGTCCATGGTGCGCTGGATGGCCCGGTCCGCCGCCTCGTAGGTGAGCGTCCGGCGGGGCTGTGCGGGCCCCGCGGCCTGCGACAGGGCGATCGCCTGCGGGTTCATCTGCGTGGTCGAGGCGAACAGATCCGTCAACGTCACGCCAGCCCACGGCATGGCCGCGGCGGCGTCGCGTTCATGGGTCTGTGCAGCGACCAAGACCACCCCGTTCGATTCGCGTTCGTTAACGGCAGCTCTACATGCCCGATTCAGGGATCCGTACGCCAGAGCACCTCCGGTTGAAAACCGAAAAGAGCCGTTCTTTCCGGCCTTTGCACCGATGTTTTTCGCGCGATCCATTGCGCAGGCTGGTTGAACAGCGGCACCACATAGAAGCCGGAAAGCAATATGCGATCCAGGGTGCGGACCGCGTCGACGAAGTCCTGGCGCGATCTTGCTGCCAGCATGGCGTCGATGGCCGCCTCGCCGGCGGGTTCTCGCACGCCAGCGTAGTTCAAGCTTCCCTGCCGGTCGGCCGCCTTGGCCGTCCAGCGGCCGTATTGCTCGTTGCCGGGGGAGGGCGAGGCGCCCCAGGCGAACTGGATCATGTCGAAGTCGAAGGCCTGCAGGCGGCGCCAGTACTGGACGTCGTCGACGAGGCGCACCTTGAGGCGGATGCCGATGCGCGACAGCGCCTGGCTGAAGTTCAGCGCGAGACGCTCCTGCACCCGGCTCGCGGCCAGGAACTCGAAGGCGAAGGGCCGTCCCTGGCGGTCGCGCAGCTCGCCGTCGACCAGCTGCCAGCCGGCCTGGGCGAGAAGATCGAGCGCGTGCCGGGCCTGCTCGCGGTCCCGGCCCGAACCGTCCGAGGCGGCCGGTCGCCAGGTGCCGTCCAGGATCGCGGGCCGGACCACGCCGGGAAACGGCGCCAGCAGCTCGCGCTCGTGCGCCGAGGCCGGAACGCCGGTCGAGGCGAGCTCGGATCCCTCGAAGAAGCTCGACGTGCGCGCGTAGAGCCCCTGGAAGAGATTGCGGTTCACCCAGTCGAAGTCGAACAGCCCCGCGATCGCCTCGCGCACCCGCACGTCCGCGAAGAGCGGCTTGCGGGTGTTGAACACGAAGGCGTTCATGCCCTTGGGCGTGCGGATGGGGATGGGATCGCGCACGACCTTGCCCTGCTGGACGAGCGGGAAGTCGTACTGCCCGGTCCAGCGCGTCGGGCTGTCCTCCGTGCGCACGTCGTAAAGCCCGCCCCGGAACGCCTCGAACAGGGTGTTGCCGTCGCGGTAGTAGTCGAAGCGGATCTCGTCGGGATTGTAGAGCCCGCGCGAGATCGCCAGGTCGCGGCCCCAATAGTCGGGATTTCGGCGGAAGGTGATGCTCTCCCCCGGCTTCACCTCGGCCACCACGTAGGGGCCCGACCCGACGGGCGGCGTGAGGTTGGTCTCCTCGAACCGCGCGGCGTCCGTGGTGTGCTTGGCCAGGATCGGCATCAGGGCGAGGATCAGCGGCAGTTCGCGGTCGTTGGCGCCGGTCAGGTCGAAGCGCACGGTGCGCTCGTCCGGCGCCTCCGCCTTGGCGACCTTGGAGTACCAGCTGCGGAAGGTGGGCTTGCCCTTGGTCTTCAGCAGATCCCAGGTGAACAGGACGTCGGCCGAGGTCACGGGCTTGCCGTCCGAGAACCGGGCCTTCGGGTTCAGCCTGAACACCACCCAGCTCCGGTCGTCGGGCGTCTCGATGGATTCGGCCAGCAGGCCGTAGAGGCTGAAGGGCTCGTCGTAGGACCGCGCCATCAGGGCCTGGGTCACTAGGCCCAGCGGCGGCACGATGCCGCTGGCGGCGATGCCGCGGACCGAGAAGGTGTTGAGCGTGTCGAATGTCCCCTGCACGCCGAACACGAGGCGACCGCCCTTGCGCGCCGCCGGATCGGCGTAGGGCAGGTGGTCGAAGCCGGCCGGCAGGGCCGGTTCGCCATGCATGGCGATGCCGTGCCGCGGCTGGGCCGCCGCCGGGAAGGCCAGGCCCATCAGCAGGGCGAAGAGAAGGAGAAGACCGGTGGTCGGACGCATCAGGAAACCGATTCGACGGGATGGCGGAGATTAGCACGGGGCTCGCGGCGCGGGCGTGGCGCCGGCCCGGCCGCCGCGGTCGCGGTCCGGGATCTCCTTTAATGCTGGAAACATTGAGGGGGAGCCGCTAAGAGCAACGCGGCGTCGCCATCGAAGCGCCTCAATCCCCGTCGATGCAGCGGCGCTGCCTGCCGCTGCACAGCGGCCTGGCGGGCCACCGCCAGCCGACCGGGACCGAAGCGACTTCGCCGTTCGCCCGTAGAAAAGAGGATCCGTTCGATGTCGACTGTCCGGCCGTTTGCAACGCGCCTGCGCCTCGCCGTTCTCGTCGCTGCCGCCGTGACCGCGGTTCCGGCGCTCGCCCAGACCACCCCTGCCGCTCCCCGGCCCGCGGCCCCCGCGCCGAAGCCGGCCGCTCCGGCTCCGCAGGCGCCCGCCGCCGCCGCGCCGGCCCAGCAGGGCCCCACCATCGTGGCCGTGAAGCCCGAGCCGTCCCAGGCCGACTGGGTGAAGGTCTGCGGCAAGGACCAGGGTAACGGCAAGGAAATCTGCTACACGACCCGCGATTTCGTCTCCGACCAGGGCCAGCCGGTCCTCGCCGTCGCCGTCTACGACGTGAAGGGCGATCCGCAGCGCATCGTGCGCTACCTGATGCCGCTGGGCCTGCTGCTGCAGCCGGGCGTGCGCTACGCCGTCGACTCCGGCAAGGCCGAGAACGGCCGCTACGCCATCTGCTTCCCCAACGGCTGCTTCGCCGAGGGGCAGGTGAAGGACGACGTGATCAACCAGCTGAAGAAGGGCACCGCGCTCAACATCAGCGTGCAGAACCAGTTCGCTCGCGAAGTCACCTTCCAGGTGCCGCTCGCCGGCTTCGGCAAGGCCTTCGACGGCCCGCCGATCGACCCGGCCGTCCTCGAGCAGCAGCAGAAGCAGCTCCAGGAGCAGATGCAGAAGCAGGCCGAGGAGATGCGCAAGAAGCTCGAGGCCGGCGGCGGCGCCCCCGGCGCGGCTCCCGCTCCCGGCGCAGCCCCGGCGCCCGCGCCGAAGCCCTGATCGGGCGACAGGATACGAATGCAAGACGGGCGCCTCGCGGCGCCCGTTTTCGTTTGAAGGACAGATCTTTCCGCAGTGCCCGACCACCCCTCCGCCGTCCTGCCCGGGCTTGGCCAGGACGCGGTGAGAGGGGGGCAGACCGGACCGGCCCACACTTCACAAGCTCTCCGGGCGAGGAGATTTGAGCGAATTGGACGATCCCGCGGCCGCTCAGTTGAGCAGGTCGCCGCGCGCCTTGTAGGCCCCGTCGGGAGTGCGCTTGAAGATTTCCTTCACCTGCGGATGGCGCACCGGCTCGCCGGACTCGTCGGGCAGCAGGTTCTGCTCGGAGACGTAGGCGATGTACTCGGTGTCCGCGTTCTCGGCGAGGAGATGATAGAAGGGCTGGTCCTTGGACGGCCGAACGTCCTCGGGAATGGAGTTGTACCACTCGTCGGTGTTCGAAAACGTCGGATCGACGTCGAACACCACGCCCCTGAACGGGTAGAAGCGGTGCTTGACGACCTGCCCGAGAGAGAATTTGGCGCGACGGTCCTTCATCGCTCCAATCGTTAAGTCCGAGCCCGCTGTGAAGTCAATGCGGGGATTGACGCATCGCTCAATCCCTTAGGCGCCCTCGTTGCTCCTACAGGCCATAGGCCGCCGCGAGATCGGGATCCCGCGCCGCCACCGTCCGGGCAAGGTCGACGATGACCTTGGCCTGCTTCCAGGTGGCGTCGTCCTGCATCTTTCCGTCGATCATGACCGCGCCGCTGCCGTCGGGCATGGCGTCCAGGATCCTCCTGGCGAAGGCCACCTCGGCGGCATCGGGGCTGAAGACCGCCTTGGCGATGCCGATCTGCGAGGGATGCAGGGTCCAGGCGCCGGCGCAGCCCAGGAGGAAGGCGTTGCGGAACTGGGCCTCGCAGGCCTGCGGGTCGGAGAAGTCTCCGAACGGGCCGTAGAAGGCCTTCAGGCCGTTGGCGGCGCAAGCGTCCACCATCTTGGCGATCGTGTAGTGCCACAGGTCCTGCTGCGCCACGGCGCGCGGCTGGCCCTCCAGCGGGTCCGAGAGCACCTTGTAGTCCGGATGCCCACCGCCGACGCGGGTCGTCTTCATGGCCCGCGACGCCGCGAGATCGGCCGGGCCCAGGCTCATGCCGTGCATGCGCGGCGACGACTCGGCGATGGCGTCGACGTTCTTCACGCCTTCGGCGGTCTCGAGGATCGCGTGGATCAGGATCGGCTTCTGGACCTTGTAGCGCGCTTCGAGCTGGGCGAGCAACTGGTCGAGGTAGTGGATGTCCCAGGGACCCTCGACCTTGGGCAGCATGACCACGTCGAGCTTGTGGCCCACTTCGGCCACGATGCGGGTGAGATCGTCGAGCACCCAGGGGCTGTTCAGCGCGTTGATGCGCGTCCACAGGCCCGTTCCGCCGAACTCGGTCGCCTTGGCCATGGCGATGAACCCCTCGCGGGCCGCCTCCTTGGCCTCCACCGGGATGGCGTCCTCGAGATTGCCGAGCACCACGTCGACCTGCCTGGCCAGTTCCGGCACCTTGGCGCGCACCTTCTCCAGGTGCGGCGGCACGAAGTGGATCATCCGCTCCAGCCGCACGGGCAGTTCGCGGTAGGGCGCGGGCGCCCCGATGGCGAGCGGCTTGAACACGTTGCGGGCGAGCTTCATGCGGTTCTCCAGATCCTCGTGCACGGCAGTCATGCTGCGCTGCACTATGCGGGCGGCGCCGCATCCGGCGCAATCGGCCATCCGGCGGGGTCAGCCCCAGCGCCGGTGACCCCACATCCACTGGCCCGGGTGCTGCCGGATCCAGCGCTCGAACAGCGCGTGGAGGTTCGCCGTGGCGGCCGCCACGTCCGCCTCGCGGTCGCCGGTCTGCGGCACCTCGACGATCTCGCCCCGCACCACGAAGTTGGCCCCCTGCGTGCGCAGCACGTAGCCGGCGACGAGCGGGACCTTCTGGCTGCGGGCGAGGATCGCGGGGAACGGGTTCGACGGCGCGGGCCGGCCGAAGAACGGCACGGAGATGCCCCGGTGCTCGCGCTGGTCGGCCAGGATCGCGACGGACTTGCCCGCGCGCACCACCCGCATCAGCTTGAACACCGTGTCATGGCCCTTGCTGAACAGCCCCGCCTTGTAGAGCGGGCCGCGCATGGCCGTCACGTAGTCGTCGACGATGGGGTTCTTGAGCGACTGGTACACGCCGGCCGCGTCGAGGCCATAGGGCGCGAGCGAGGTGACCGCGATCTCCCAGTTTCCCAGGTGGAGCGAGACCAGCACCACGCCGCCCTTGCGGAACAGCTGCTCGAGCTCGGGCGACAGGTCGATCGCCACCCGGTCGCGCGCCGCCGCGAGCTCCGGCAGGTGAAAGGCCTCGCCGAAGGTGCGCCCCAGATTCTCCCACATGTCGAGTAGGATGGCCTCACGGCGTTCCGGCGACAGTTCGGGGAGGGAGGCGGCGATGTTGGCCCGCGCACGGACGTGCCGGCGCAGCTTCGGCGCCACGAAACGCCAGATGCGCCCCGACACGGCCGAGGCGACGTCGAGCGGCAGGGCCGATGCCACCGCGGCGACGACGCGGAAACCGGCATACTCGATCCATTGCAGGATGCCCGCCTGCGCCCGGCGCGAGCCCGCCGGAGCTTGAGTGCCCCTGTCCGTACCGCGTTCGTCCAACCTGCTGCTCCGATCCTCGCGCCCCCGCTAACACGGCGCGCCCGCGACCGGAAGGCCCCCGCTTGTGGTTGACGCGGCGCAGCAAGGGCCTTAGGCCGCCGCCCAGCGCACGCTCCGTCCCGAAAGACATCCCGCACCTTGCTCGCCGTCGCCGCCCTCGCCATGCCGTTCTTCGGCCTGATCTTCCTGGGCTTCGCCTGCGGGAAGATCATGCGCTATCCGGAGGCCGGCCTGCAGTGGATGAACTTCTTCATCGTCTACCTCGCGCTGCCGGCCCTGTTCATCAAGCTGATCGCGCCGACCCCCCTCGAGGAGCTCGCCAACTGGGCGTTCGTTCTATCGACGACGGCGTGCACCTTCGTCGTGTTCGCGCTGTCCTTCGTGCTGGGCCGGATCATCACGGGCGAGGGCGTGCGCACGGCCACCATGCAGGCCGTGGCCGGCGCCTATTCCAACATCGGCTACATGGGGCCGGGCCTGACGCTCGCGGCGCTCGGCCAGAATGCGATCATCCCGACCGCGCTCATCTTCGTCTTCGACTCGATCCTGCTGTTCACGCTGGTGCCGCTGCTCATGGCCTTCGGCAGCCCGCAGAAGACGAGCCTGCCCTCGACGCTGCTGCAGATCGTCCGGCGCATCGTCACGCACCCGTTCAACATCGCCACCGCGGTCGCGGTGGTCATGGCCTATTTCCGCTTCGTGCCGCCGGGCCCGATCGACACCATGATCACGTTCCTGAAGAACGCCGCCGCCCCGTGCGCGCTGTTCACCATGGGCGTCACCGTGGCGCTCCGCCCGCTGCGCAGCATGCCTGCCGACCTGCCCGCGCTGCTGGCGGTGAAGATGGTCCTGCACCCGGTGCTGGTCTGGCTCGTCCTGTCGACCGTCGGCGGCTTCCAGCGCGAATGGATCTTCACCGCGGTGCTGATGGCGGCCCTGCCGCCGGCGCTGAACGTCTTCGTGCTCGCCAACCAGTACAAGGTGTTCGTCGAGCGCGCCTCCACGGCGATCCTCGCCGGCACGCTCATCTCGGTCTTCACCGTGACGGGCCTGCTTTACCTCATCGCCAACGACCTGATCCCGTTCGACCCGCTCCACTGAGCGGTCGTCAGGCGCCGAGCCCCTGCTTCATCACGGCCCGTCGCAGGGGCTTGATGGACGAAACCGCGATGAGCCCGGCGCCGCGCAGCGCATCGACGGGCAGCCAGCCCGCCAGCAGCGACCGGTTCATGGCGTCGACGACGAAGGTCCGCGAGCGCACGTCGGCGCGCCGGCTCCGGTCATAGGCGGCGAGGCGGTCGGCGGAGCCCGGATCGCCGCCGGGCGAGCCCAGGCAGTCGCCCAGCGCGGCGACGTCGCGTAGGCCGAGGTTGAGCCCCTGGGCCCCGATCGGCGGAAATACGTGGGCCGCCTCGCCGACGAGCGCGCAGCGTGCCGCCGCGAAGCTCTCCACGGAAAGGCCGCCCATGGGCACGCAGCCGCGCGGCCCGTCGAGCCGCATGGCGCCGAGCATGGAATGGGCCTGGCGCTCGACCGTCCGTGCGAACGCCTCGGGCGGCAGCGCCACCAGGCGCTCCGCCTCGCGCGGGGTGGTCAGCCACACCAGGCTCGAACGCCGCCCCGCCATGGGGACGAGCGTGAAAGGGCCGGTGCGCGTGTGGAACTCGGTCGACGTGTCCTTGTGCGGGCGGTCATGGGCCAGGATGGCCGTGACGGCGGACTGGTCGTAGCGCCAGTCGCGGGTGGCGATGCCGGCCGCCTCGCGCACCTTCGACGTCCTGCCGTCGGCACCGACCGCGAGCCTGCAGCGCAGCACGCCCCCGCCGGCGAGCCGCAGCGAGACGCCTTCGGCGTCGGGCTCGACCGCGGCGACGAGGTCGTGCACCCGGCGGATGGCGGGAAGCGTCGCCGCCACCTGCTCCAGGCCGGCGACGAGCTGGGCGCTCTCGACGTTCTCACCGAACGCGTCGAGGTCGAGTTCGGAGGCGTCGAAGGTCACCGGCGGAGCGCGGAACAGCCCGCCCGTGTCGTCGATGATCGCCAACCGGACGAGCGGCGACGCGACGGGCGCCAGCGCATCCCAGGCGCCGATCTCCTTGAGGAATGAGACGCTGCCATGCATCAGGGCCACGGTCCGGCCGTCCGGCCGCTGCCCGGAAGGCGCGACGAGGGTCGGCGCCCAGCCGGCGCGCGCCAGGGCGATCGCGGCCGCCAGGCCCGCGGCGCCTCCGCCGATGATCGCGATGTCCGTCGTCTTGTCCGTCATGGCCCGATCCGTCCCGTCTGCCGGCGTGTCGTGGATAGCCCAAGACGGCCGTCCGGGCGAGCGACAGGATGCCCCGGAGGCAGAATGACGCCGCGTCCGGCATGGAGCGTCCATCCGGGTTCTGCCGCATTGCGCCACCGCAAAGCCGATGGTTACGTGCCCGCCAGAGCAACGCATCCATGTCCTCGCCCCCGATTTCGGTTGCCGCTCCCGCGGCCCATGCCCGCCTGACCGCAGAACGCTCGGCCGTGGCGGCCGTCGCGATCCTGTGCCTGGCCGCCTGGGGCGGGCTCGTCGCGGAGGCGATCCGCAGCGCCCGCACCGACGACCTGTTCAACGTGCTCTGCGGTCCGTCGGCGCTGGGGGCCACCTCCACCGGCGTCCTGTCCCAGCTTCCCGCCGTCTTCGTGCTGTGGCTCGTCATGAACGTGGCGATGATGCTCCCCACGTCGGTCCCGATGGTGCTGGGTTTCGTCGACACGCTCGGCGAGCGGCGCCGGCCGGCGCCGGGCTGGTATCCGCTGGTGCTGATCGCCGGCTATGGTGCGGTCTGGACGGCGATGTCGGCCACGGCTGCTATGGTGCAGGCCGCCCTCACGTCGCTCGCCACGCTGGTGACCCTGCCGGCTCCCGCGGCGGCGGTGCTCACCGGCGCGGTCGTCGGCTTTGCCGGCCTCTACCAGTTCAGCGACGCGAAGGGACGGTTCCTCGGCGCCTGCCGCCACCCGGTCCAGGCATTGCCGGTGGGGCGCGACGGAGCGGCGGCCGTCTTCCGGCTCGGCATGGACCAGGCCGCGCGCTGTGTCGGCTGCTGTGCCGCGGTCATGGCCCTGATGCTCGTCGCGGGCATGATGAACCTCGCCTGGATGGGCCTGTTCGCCCTGGTCATGACCATCGAGCGCCTCTCGTCCGGGGCCCTCGCCAGCCGTCTCATCGGTATCGGGCTGATTGCAGCGGGCCTGCTCCTCGCCATCTCGGGCGTGGGCTTCGACCGCCTGGTGGCCGTGCTCCTGGCCCGCTGAGCGGTGGGCGAGCGCCGCCCGGGCGGCGAAAGCCTCTGGCTTTGGCGCCGCTGGTGATGTTTTATCCGACCGCATGAGACTTGAGCGATCGGCGGCGCCGCAGTGACAGATCCCGTAGAGCCGGGCCCGGCAAGGAGACCGTTCCTGGAACGGCTTCCGGCCTATCTGGTGCATTTCTTCACCGCGTCGGGCGGTGCGTTGGCGTTTCTGGCGCTGTTCGAGGCCATCGACCAGCGCCTGGCACCGGCCTTCGCCTGGCTGGGAATCGCGCTCATCGTGGACGGGATCGACGGCACCATCGCGCGCGCCCTGCACGTGCGCGACCGCGTGCCGAACCTGTCGGGCGACGTGCTCGACCTCGTCATCGACTTCACGACCTACGTGTTCGTGCCCGCGGCCATCCTGGTGTTCAGCGGCTTCTGGCCGCGCCCCCTGGCGATGGGCCTTGGCATCATCATCATCGTCTCGGCGGCGCTCTATTTCGCCGACCTGCGGATGAAGACGCCCGACAACTGGTTCGCCGGCTTCCCGGCGGTCTGGAACGTGATCGTGTTCTATCTGGTCGTGTTCAAGCCCTCGCCCTGGATCGCGACCGCGGTGATCGCCATCGCGGCGATTGGGCAGGCGACGCCCTTCGTGTTCGTGCACCCCTTCCGCGTCGCGCAGTTCAAGCCGGTCACGCTGGCCATGTGCGTGGTGTGGTCGGTGGCGGGCTTCGTGGCCATCGCCGAGAACCTCGAGCCCGGCATCGTGACGCAGGCCGTGCTGCTCGCCTGCGCCGTCTATTTCGGCGGCCTGGGCATCCTGCGCAAGCGGCCCGTCGCCAAGGGCTGAGCCCTTCTCCTGCCATCCCTCCACCGTCATGGCCGGGCTTGGCACGGCCATCCACGACTTTGCTTGGGCCGTCCTGATGTCGTGTGGGCCGCCGGGCCGAGCCCGGGGATGACGCACGGAGGGATGAACGCCCGCTGGAAAAGCAACGAAGCGCTTCAGCCGGCCATCTGACCCGCCGAGGCGTTGCGCGCCTCGTCCACGCTCACCGCGTACTCGACCAGGGGCGACGTGAGATGGTGGGACACCAGCACCCTGCGCACGCTGACGGGAGCCCCGGCGAGCCAGATGGCGGTGCCGTTCTTGCGGCATTTCTTCGCGAACGCGGCGAGGCTCTCGGCGGCGGTGGAATCGACCAGCGGCACCTCGGTCATGTCGAGGACGAACACCTTGGGCAACTGACCCATGCGGTCGAGGACGGCGGCGACCTCGGCGGTGGCGCCGAAGAAGAACGGCCCGCGCAGCGTGTAGACCACGACGTCGTCGTTGCCCGCCGGACCCGTGTAGGGCGTACGGTCTTGGCCGCTCGTGTCTGCAACGTCGCCCTCGAAGAGCCGTGTCTGCGACTGGACTTCCACGAGCTGCGCCATGCGGTGCATGAACAGGATCGAGCCCAGCACCACGCCCACGGCGATGCCCTCGGTCAGGTCGCGGAAGCAGGTGAGCAGGAAGGTCGAGAGAAGCACCGCCGAGTCGCCGGGCGACCGCTTCAGGATCGCGATGAACTCCGCCTTCTCGGCCATGTTCCAGGAGACCACGGCCAGCACCGCCGCCAGCGCGGCGAGCGGGATGTAGGAGCCCAGCGGCGCCGCCACGAGCATCAGGACGAGCAGCGTCACCGAGTGGATCATGCCCGAGATCGGGCTGCGGGCCCCCGAGCGCACGTTGGTGGCGGTACGGGCGATCGTGCCCGTGGCGCAGATGCCGCCGAAGAAGGCGCAGGCGATGTTGGCGATGCCCTGCGCGACGAGTTCGCAGTTCGACCGGTGCCGCCGGCCCGTCATGCCGTCCGCCACCACCGCCGACAGGAGCGACTCGATTCCGCCCAGGAACGCGATCGCCACGGCGTCGGGCAACACCGCCTGGATCTTGGCGAAGCTGAGCGGCGGGACGGTGGGCGAGGGCAGGGTGGACGGGATGCCCCCGAACTTGCTGCCGATGGTGGCGATGTCGAAGCCGAACTTGCTCAGCCCCACCGAGGCCAGCGAGGCCACGACGATGGCGACGAGGAAGCCCGGCCAATGCGGGCGCAGCCGCCGCAGCACGAGGATGAGCGCCAGCGACAGGGCCGCCACGATCACTGCGCCCGGCGACACCGTGTTCGCCGCGGCGGCCAGCGCCTCGATTTTCGGCACCAGGGCCGCGGGCTCGCGCCCCGCCAGGGTGAGACCGAACAGGTCACTGATCTGGCTGGAGAAAATGATGACCGCAATGCCGCTCGTGAAGCCGACCGTCACCGGATGCGGGATGTACTTGATGTAGGTGCCCAGCCGCAGGAAGCCGATCGCGGTGAGGATGATGCCGGCGATCAGCGTGGCGAGCAGGAACCCGTCGAAGCCGTGCCGCTCGATGCTGGCGGCCACCAGCACGATGAAGGCGCCGGCCGGTCCGCCGATCTGGAAGCGGCTGCCGCCCAGGAGCGAGATCAGGAAACCGCCGACGATTGCCGTGTACAGGCCGCGGTCCGGCGACGCGCCCGAGGCCTTGGCGATCGCCATCGACAGCGGAATGGCCACCATCGCGACCGTGATCCCGGCGACGAGGTCGGCCCGCAGCGCCGCCGCGCCGTAGCCCTCGCGCAGCACGGTGACGAGCTTGGGCGTGAAGAGCTCGGCGAAGCTCGGTTCGCGCCGCATCGGGGAGGAATTGTCGTTCATGTCAGGCGTCCGGAAACCGGCGGGGGAACGACGCGCCTGAATAACAGACAGCGTCTGTAGAATGCGGATCATGACACAAACGAAGGCCGTTGCCGAGAGCCGAAGGCACCGTAAGATGCCGGATATGACTCGTGTGGAGACGTGACGTGAAAGCGATCCGTGTGCATCAGACCGGCGGTCCGGAAGTCCTGAAGCTCGAGGACTTCGAACTCCCGCCGCCCGGACCGGGCGAGGTGCGCATGCGCAACCGCGCGGTGGGCCTCAACTTCATCGAGGTCTACCAGCGCACGGGTCTCTACCAGGTGCCGCTGCCCTACACGCCGGGTGGCGAGTCCGCAGGCGACGTGGTGGCCGTCGGGCCCGGGGTGACCGAGTTCAAGCCCGGCGACCGCGTCGCCACGCCCATGGGCTTCGGCGCCTATGCCGAGGAGCGCAACCTGGCGGCGGCCGTCCTGGTGAAGCTCCCCGACGCGATCTCCTACGAAACCGCCGCGGCGATGATGCTGAAGGGTCTCACGGTCCAGTACCTGCTGCGCAGCACCTATCGGGTGAACCCGGGCGACACCATCCTCTTCCACGCCGCTGCCGGCGGCGTCGGCCTGATTGCCTGCCAGTGGGCGCGCCACCTCGGCGCGACCGTGATCGGGACGGTGGGGGATCGCGAAAAGGCGAAACTCGCCGCGGAGGCCGGGGCGCACCACACCATCCTCTACCGCGAGGAGGACTTCGTGGCGCGCGTCGCCGAGATCACCGGCGGCAAGAAGTGCCACGTGGTCTACGACAGCGTCGGCAAGACCACCTATCCGGGCTCGCTGGACTGCCTGCGGCCGTTCGGCATGTTCGTCAGCTTCGGCAACGCGTCGGGCGCCATCGACAATTTCAACATTCTGCATCTGTCGCAGAAGGGCTCGCTCTACGCGACCCGCCCGACGCTGGGCACCCACGTCGCCGACCGCGCCAACTACCTCAAGATGTGCGAGGACCTGTTCTCGGTCGTGGCGTCCGGCGCGGTGAAGATCCCGGTTCACACCCGCCGGCCGCTCGCCGAGGCGGCCGAGGCGCATCGCGCGCTCGAAGCGAGGTCCACGACGGGCGCCACGGTCCTGCTTCCGTGACCGCGCTCGTCGCCCTGCGCGGCATCGTCAAGCGGTTCGGCACGCTCACCGCCAACGACCACGTCGACCTCGACGTCCAGCCGGGCGAGATCCACGCCCTCCTGGGCGAGAACGGCGCCGGCAAGTCGACGCTGGTGAAGATCCTGTTCGGCCTCCTGCAGCCGAACGAGGGCACCATCCGCTGGCAGGGCCGGGAGGTCATGCTGTCCGGCCCCGACGCCGCGGCGGCGCTCGGCATCGGCATGGTGTTCCAGCACTTCTCGCTGTTCGACAACCTGACCGTGGCCGAGAACATCGGCGTGGCCATGCCGAAGGGCGACGGCCTGGCCGACCTCGAGGCCCGCATCGCCGCCGTCGGCAAGCGCTACGGTCTGGCGCTCGATCCCTCCCGTCCGGTGTGGACGCTCTCGGCGGGCGAGCGCCAACGCATCGAGATCGTGCGGGCACTCCTGCGCGAGCCCAAGCTGCTCATTCTCGACGAACCGACCTCGGTCCTCACCCCCCAGGAGGCCGAGACGCTCTTTTCAACGCTGGACACGCTGGCCGCCGGCGGCTGCGGTCTCCTCTACATCACCCACCGCCTGGAGGAGGTCCGGCGGCTGTGCCACCGGGCCACGATCCTGCGCGCCGGCAAGGTCGTCGCGGCCTGCGACCCCCGCCAGGAAAGCGTCGCCGCGCTGGCGAGCCTGATGGTCGGCAGCGAGGTGGCGGAGGTTCGCCCCGCCGCGGCGCATGCGCTGGGTCCCGTGCGCTTTTCTCTGAACGGCCTCACGCTGCCGTCCTCCGACCTGCACGGCGTGGCCCTGAAGGCGGTGTCGCTCGAGGTTCGCGGCGGCGAGATCGTCGGCATCGCGGGCGTCGCCGGCAACGGCCAGGCGGAGCTCTTCGGCGCCATGTCCGGCGAGGACCTCGCGGCCAGCGCCGAGGCCGTCACCATCGACGGCAAGCCGGTCGGCCGCGACGGCATCGACGCGCGCCGCAAGCGAGCCGCCGCCTTCGTGCCCGAGGAGCGCAACGGCCATGCCGCCGCGCCGAGGATGACCCTGTCCGAGAACGTCGTCCTGTCGCGCCACGGCGACGGCATGGCCAGGGGCGGGCTCGTCGACCTGCGCGCGGCCAAGGACATGGCCCAGGCCATCATCAAGGCCTTCGACGTCCGCAAGGGCAAGGTGGATCCGCCGGCCGGGACGCTGTCGGGCGGCAACCTGCAGAAGTTCGTCGTCGGGCGGGAGATGCTGCGCAAGCCCGGCGTGCTCATCGTCAACCAGCCCACCTGGGGCGTCGACCCCGGCGCCACCGCGACGATCCGCCAGGCGCTCATCGACCTGGCGGCCTCCGGCGCCGCCGTCGTCGTCATCAGCCAGGATCTCGACGAGATCTACGCCATCGCCGACCGCATCGCGGTCATCCACGACGGGGAGCTGTCGAAGGCCTATCCGGCCCGCGAGATCGGCCGCGAGCAGATCGGCCTGCTGATGGCCGGTGCGGGGCACGCCCATGCGGCTTGAACTCGTCCCGCGCGGCGACGTCTCTCCCGTCGCCCGCGTGCTCTCACCGGTCGCCGCGGTGGCCGCCGCCATCCTCATCGGCGGCATCATCGTGGCCATCATGGGCCGCTCGCCGCTGCAGGCGCTGCAGGTCTACTTCGTCGAGCCGCTGACGCAGGGCTGGGCGCTGCAGGAGCTCGCCATCAAGGCGACGCCGCTGCTCATCATCGCTGTCGGCCTGTCCTTCTGCTTCCGCGCCAGCCTGTGGAACATCGGCGCCGAGGGCCAGTTCATCATCGGCGCGCTCACGGGCAGCATGGTGCCGCTGGCCCTGCACGGCTCGGGCGCGGGCCCCTGGGTGCTGGCTGCCGGCCTCGTGGCGGGCGCGCTGGGCGGGCTCCTCTACGCGCTGATCCCCGCCCTTCTGCGCGTCGCCTTCGGCGTCAGCGAGATCCTGACGAGCCTGATGCTGGTCTACGTGGCCGAGCTCACCCTCGACTACCTCGTGCGCGGCCCCTGGCGCGATCCCAAGGGGTTCAACTTTCCCCAGACCGTGACGTTCGACTGGACGCTGCCCTACATCGCCGAGGGCGACCGGCTGCATGCCGGCATCCTGATCGCGCCCCTCGTGGCGCTGGCGGCCTGGTTCGTCATGCGGCGCACGCTCTTCGGCTTCGGCATCCGGGTCGCGGGCGAGAGCCCGAAGGCGGCGCGCTTCGCCGGCTTCAGCGCCGACCGCATGGTGATCGCCGCCTTCTGCATCTCCGGCGCCTGCGCCGGGCTCGCCGGCATCGTCGAGGTCTTCGGCCAGATCCACCAGCTGAAGCCCGGCATCTCGCCGGGCTACGGCTTCACCGCGATCACCGTGGCCTTCCTCGGGCGCCTGCATCCGGCCGGCATGGTGTTCGGCGCGCTCGTCGTCGCGCTCACCGTCATCGGCGGCGAGAACGCTCAGATCGTCATGCAACTGCCGCTCGACCTCACGCGCGTCTTCCAGGGCGTGCTGCTGATGTGCGTTCTGGCGGCCGACGCGCTCGTGTCCTACCGCGTGCGCGTCGTCGGGGGAGGGCGCTGACATGGGTGTCTGGGAAGCCATCCTCATCACCGTGGTCACCGCCGCGACGCCGCTCCTCATCGCCGCGATGGGCGAACTCGTCGTCGAGCGCGCCGGCGTCCTCAACCTCGGCATCGAGGGCATGATGGCGGTGGGCGCGGCCTGCGGCTTCGCCGCCGCCATCCTGTCGGGATCCACCATCCTCGGCATCCTGGCGGCGATCGCGGCCGGGCTCGTGCTCTCGGGCCTCTTCGCGTTGCTCGTGCTGGGGCTCGCCACCAACCAGGTCGCCTCGGGCCTGGCGCTCACCATCCTGGGGCTGGGTCTTTCGGGCCTGATCGGCGCGGGCTTCGTCGGCACGCAGCGCGAGGCGATCCCGCCGGTGTACATCCCCGGGCTCACGGACCTGCCGGGCGGCCACGTGCTCTTCGGCGAGAACCCCTTCGTCTACTTCTCGCTGGCGCTGGCCTTCGCCACCCTGTGGTTCCTCGGCCGCAGCCGCGCCGGTCTCACCCTGCGCTCCATCGGCGAGAATCACGCCTCGGCCCATGCGCTGGGCCTGCCGGTGCTCAAGGTCCGGCTGGCGGCGATCCTGTTCGGAGGCGCCTGCGCCGGGCTCGCCGGGGCCTACCTGTCGCTCGTCTACACGCCGTTCTGGTCCCCCGGCATGACGGCGGGCCGCGGCTGGATCGCGCTGGCTTTGGTGGTGTTCGCGTCCTGGCGCCCGTTGCGACTGCTGTTCGGCGCCTACCTCTTCGGCGGGGCGACCGTCCTGCAGCTGCACGCCCAGGCCGCCTCGCTCGGCATCCCGTCGCAAGCGCTCTCGGCCTTTCCCTACGTGGCGACCATCGTCGCGCTCGTCGTCATGTCTGTGGGAAGGCGGTCCGCGACGGCCCCCGGATCGCTTGGTGCACCTTTCGTTCCCGACCGCTGATTTGGTATCATTTGTCGCAGCAGGCCGGCTCGGGCACGGTCGCGTCGAGACAAAACGACCCGGATTGGAGACAAGGGATGCGTCAGATGTTCAAGGCTGCCGCCGCGGCCGCGCTCGCGGCCGGGCTCGGCGCCGCGGCCGCGGGCTCCGCCTCGGCCCAGGAGAAGATGAAGGTCGGCTTCATCTATGTCGGTCCGGTCGGGGACTTCGGCTACAGCTACCAGCACAACCAGGGCCGCCTCGCCGTCGAGAAGGCGCTGGGCGACAAGGTCACCACGACCTTCCTGGAGAACGTGCCGGAGGCCGACAGCGAGCGCTCGATCGAGCAGCTGGCCCGCACCGGGCACAAGCTCATCTTCACCACCTCCTTCGGCTTCATGGACCCGACGGTGAAGGTCGCGAAGAAGTACCCGAACGTCTATTTCGAGCACGCCACGGGCTACAAGCGCGAGAAGAACCTCGCCACCTACTCGGCCAAGTTCCATGAAGGCCGCTACGTGATCGGGCAGATCGCCGGCAAGATGACGAAGTCGAACGTGATCGGCTACGTCGCGTCCTTCCCGATCCCCGAGGTCGTGTCCGGCATCAACGCCTTCATGCTGGGCGCGCAGTCGGTCAACCCGAACATCAAGGTCAAGATCGTCTGGGCCAACACGTGGTTCGACCCGGGCAAGGAAGCCGACGCCGCCAAGGCGCTGCTCGACCAGGGCGCCGACATCATCTCCCAGCACACCGACAGCCCGGCCCCGCTGCAGCAGGCCGAGGCCCGCGGCAAGTTCGCGTTCGGCCAGGCGTCCGACATGATCCGCTTCGCCCAGAAGGCGACGCTGACCTCCATTGTCGACAACTGGAACGACTACTACATCGCCCGCGTGAAGGCGGCGCTGGACGGCAGCTGGAAGTCCGAGGACACCTGGGGCGGCTTCGACGCCAACATGGTCAACATGGCCCCCTTCACCAACATGCCCGACGAAGTGAAGGCGATGGCCACCAAGACCACCGCCGACATCAAGTCCGGCGCGCTGAACCCCTTCAAGTGCCCGGTCTACGGCCAGGACGGCAAGGAGATCGAGTGCAAGGGCAAGGGCGCGCTCTCCGACGAGCAGGTGCTGGGCATGGCCTTCTACGTGAAGGGCATCGACGACCAGCTGCCGAAGTAAGGCAGGCAGCGAACCCACTGACGGAAGGGCGGCCGCGAGGCCGCCCTTTTCACATCCTGGCGTGCAGCCGGAACCGGGCCAGGTGGTCGGGACGCAGGGTCACGGTGCCGACCGGCATCACGGGCCGGTCGTCGGTCCTTTCCACCCGGAAGCGTTTCAGCCATTCGGCCAGCACGAGGACGAGCTCCGTGGTGGCGAAATGCGCGCCGATGCAGATGCGCGGACCAATGCCGAAGGGCAGGTAGACGAGGCGATCGATGGGCGGCGCGCCGGGCATGAAGCGCCGCGGGTCGAAGGCGTGGGGATCGGCCCACAGCCGCTCCTGCCGGTGGAGCAGCCAGGGCGAGACGTTGATCATGTCGCCCGGCGACACCGCGTGCGCCCCGATCCGGTCGGGCTTGGTGGCAACCCGGGTGACGAGGAAGGCCGGCGGATAGAGCCGCATGGCCTCGCTGGCCACGGCATGGATCACGGGAAGCTGCGCGGGCAGGGGCGTCCCGTCGTCCCCCGACCATGCGACCGCCTCGGCCGCCGCCTCCTCCTGGTGCCCAGGCGACAGCGACAGCAGCAGCAGCGTCCAGAACAGGGCGACTGCCGTGGTCTCGTGCCCGGCCAGGATCATCGTCGACACCTGGTCGCGCAGCATCTCCTTGTCGAAGGGCGAGCCGTCGCGCGGGTCCCGTGCCGCCAGGAGCAGGTCGCAGAGGTCGCGCGCCACGTCGGGCGCCGGTCCGGCCGCCGCGCGCTCCGCGATCATCTCCTCGATGAAGGCCTTGAAGCGGTTCGCCGCCATGCCCCGCCGCAGGTCGGTCGGGTTGGGCATGTTCGCAGGCAGGACGAGGTCGAACACGGAAGGGCCGACCCGCGCCGCATAGCCGTCGACCAGCGCCCTCATGCGCTCGGCCCGGTCCGTCATCTCCATGGAGAACATGGTCCGGCCGGCGATCTCGAGGGTGAGGCGCTGGGTCTGCTCGAAGAGGTCGATCGGCCGGCCGGTCCGGCGGGCCAGCTGGTCGAGCCGTTCCTGCGCGATCCGGGTCATCAGCGGCCGCAGCGGGTCCATCGCGCGCGGCGTGAAGGCGGGTGCCAGGGCCCGGCGCTGGTGGCGCCAGTCCTCGCCCTCGGCCAGGAACAGCCCGCGTCCCAGCATCGGCTTCAGCATGCGCCGCGTGATCGAGGTCCGGACATAGGCCTCGTGGTTGTCCACGAAGACGTGGCGGATGGCCTCGGGATCGTTCAGCGTGAAGCTCGTCACGCCGAAGAAGGGCGAGGACACGATCTCCCGCCTGTAGGATTCCTCGCCCCACACGGACAGGACGTTGCGTCCCAGCGTGAAGGCCATCTTCAACGGCGACAGGGGCGCCCGCGGCGGAACGGGCCGTGGCGGAACGAGTAGCGGCGCGGCGAGCGGAGCGGACATGGACAGAAGGTGTGCCTGACGGGGCGATCAGGCAAGGGCACCTATTGCCACCCCTCCACCGTCATCCCCGGTCTTGGCCCGGGGACCCAAGACTTCGCGACCACTCACGACTTCACGACCATTGCAAAGTCGTGGATGGCCGGGACAAGCTCGGCCAAGACGCCGAGGAGAAGATGGGGACGCAAGCCGGTGAACTACACCGCCACCCCATGCAGGTCGTAGGCGTCAGCCCGCTCGACCTTCACCGACACGATGTCGCCGATCCGCAGCGGGCGGCGGCTGGCGACGTAGACGTTGCCGTCGATCTCGGGCGCGTCCCATTGGGAGCGGCCCTTCGAGACGGTGGGGCCCGGCTCGTCGATGATCACCTTGATGCGCTTGCCGACGCGGGAGGCGAGGCGCTTGGCGCTGATTGCCTGCTGGGTGGCCATGAAGCGCTCCCAGCGCGACTGCTTCACCTCGTCCGGCACGGCCGGGAGGCCGAGGTCGTTGGCGGTCGCGCCGCGCACCGGCTCGTACTTGAAGCAGCCGACGCGCTCGAGCTTCGTCTCGCGCAGCCAGTCGAGCAGCTCCTCGAAGTCCTCGTCCGTCTCGCCGGGGAAGCCGACGATGAAGGTCGAGCGGATGGCGAGGTCCGGGCAGGTCTCGCGCCACTTGCGGATGCGCTCGGCCGTCTTCTCTGTGGCGGCTGGCCTGCGCATGGCCTTCAGCACCTTCGGCGAGGAATGCTGGAAGGGGATGTCGAGATAGGGCAGCACCACGCCGTCCGCCATCAGGCCGATGACCTCGTCCACGTGGGGGTAGGGATAGACGTAGTGGAGCCGCACCCAGGCACCCAGCGTGCCCAGCTCGCGCGAGAGGTCGAGGAACCGCGCCCGGACCTCGCGGTCCTGCCAGGTCGACGTCGCGTACTTGATGTCGACGCCGTAGGCGGAGGTGTCCTGCGACACCACGAGCAGTTCCTTCACGCCGGCGGCGACGAGCTTCTCGGCCTCGCGAAGCACGTCCGAGGCGGGGCGCGACACCAGGTCGCCGCGCAGCTTGGGGATGATGCAGAAGGTGCAGCGGTTGTTGCAGCCTTCCGAAATCTTCAGGTAGGCGTAGTGGCGCGGCGTGAGCTTCACGCCCTGCGGCGGCACGAGGTCGAGGAACGGGTCGTGCGCCGGCGGCACCGCCTCGTGCACCGCGCCCATCACGCTTTCGTAGGCCTGCGGACCGGTGATCGCCAGCACGTTGGGGAAGGCGTCCCGGATCTGCTCGGGCTCGGCGCCCATGCAGCCGGTCACGATCACCTTGCCGTTTTCGGCCAGCGCCTCGCCGATCGCCGACAGCGACTCCGCCTTGGCGCTGTCGAGGAACCCGCAGGTGTTGACGATGACGGCGTCGGCGCCCTGGTGCGACTTGACGAGCTCGTATCCCTCCGCCCGCAGGCGCGTGATGATCCGTTCGCTGTCGACGAGCGCCTTGGGGCAACCGAGGGACACGAAGGAGATCTTGGGCTGGGCGGTCATTGCGGGCGCTCGGACGAGGGAAGGCGTGCTCATAGCGCGCCGCCCTCTCCGCGTAAACGGCAGGGTCGTTGCGGATGGAACGGTGAGCGGGAGCGGCGCGTTGGCGAAAAGTTCCCTCAACCGTCGGAGACCTGGAATGGGCGAGCCCCTCACGCGACGAACCGTGCTCCTGGGAATGACGGGGGCGGCGGTGGCCGGCGCGGCGGCGGCGCAGACCCCGCCCGCCCCGCACGACGACATGCTGTCGGGTGGGCTCTTCACCTTCGACGCGCTGGCGGCGCTCGCCGAGCGCCGGTCGGGCGAGCCGGTGAAGCCCCCGGCCGCACGGATCCCCGATGCGCTCAAGGCCCTGGACTACGACGCCTGGCGCGACATCCGCTTCCGGCCCGACGCGGCGCTGCTCACCGGGCGCTTCCGCATGCAGCTCTTCCATCCGGGGTTCCTCTATCCCCGGCCCGTGACGGTGCTGGTGGTGCGCGAGGGGCGCGCCACGCCGGTCGCCTTCGAGAAGGAGATGTTCGACTACGGCCGCAACAAGATCGCAGACCCGCTGCCGCGCGAAATGGGCTTTGCCGGGCTGCGGCTGCATTTCGCGCTGAACGACCCCGGCATCCTCGACGAACTCGCGGTGTTTCTCGGCGCCAGCTATTTCCGCTTCCTGTCCCGCGACCAGCGCTACGGCCTGTCGGCCCGGGGCATCGCCGTCGGCTCGGGCCAGCCCGGCGAGGAGTTTCCGGCCTTCACCGCCTTCTGGGTGGAGGATCCGCCCATGGGCGAGGAGCGCATCACCCTCTATGCCCTGCTGGAGGGCGAGGCCCTGACGGGCGCCTACAAGTTCACGATCTGGCCTGGCGCCGCCACCGGGGTCGAGGTGGAGGCGCGGCTCTACCCGCGCCGGCCCATCGAGCGGCTCGGCATCGCGCCGCTCACCTCCATGTTCTACGTCAGCGAGAACGACCGGCGCATCGCCGACGAGTTCCGGCCCGAGGTCCACGACAGCGATGGGCTGCTCCTGCATTCGGGCACCGGCGAGTGGATCTGGCGCCCGCTGCGCAACCCGATCGCGCCCCGCATCACGAGCTTCGCGGGCAAGACCCCGCGCGGCTTCGGCCTCATGCAGCGCGACCGGAGCTTCACCCGCTACGAGGACCTGGAGGCCCGCTACGACCTGCGTCCGAGCTACTGGGTCGAGCCCACGGGCGACTGGGGGGAGGGCAGGGTCGAGCTCGTCGAACTGCCCGGGCCTGACGAGACGGGCGACAACATCGTCGCCTTCTGGACCCCGGCGAGCCTGCTGCCGCAGGCCAAGGAAACCCGCCTCGCCTACCGCATCCGCTCGATCGGCGACGGGGCGGACCTGCACACGGGTGGCCGCGTGCGCGCGACCTTCCAGGCCACGGCCCGCGCCTCCGGCGCCCGCGGACCGGGACGACCCGACATCCGTCGCTTCCTCGTGGACTTCGTGGGCGGGGACCTCGCCTATTTCCTGCGCGAACCCGACCGGGTGGAAGCCGTGCCCTCGCTGTCGGCCGGCAAGATCCTGCGCACCTCGCTGATGCCCAACGTCGTCACCGAGGGCTTCCGCGTCGCGCTCGACGTGCAGCTGGGCGAGGGCGAGACCAGCGACATTCGGCTCTACCTGCGGTCGGGCCAGCGCGCGCTGACGGAAACCTGGACATTCCCCTGGTCACGCGAGCGGCAATGATCCCTCCCGCAGACCGCGTCACGCGCCCTGGTGATGGGTTTGTCGTGTGTGGACAGAGGCTTGGCATGAAACCTGCTGACGGCGGTTGCGGCCGGCAAGCCACTTGCCTGCGGCGCGTCTGCAGCTAGGCTGGCGCGACGCGCTCCAGGCAGACCATGCCGGTTGCAGATGTTCTGGGCACGACGGAGGAACGAGACGTGACCGCAGTGACGCGACGTGGGTTCAATGCGCTGGCCATGGGCACGGCGATGCTTCCGATGGTGGGGCCTGCCTTCGGCCAGGCCGCGGCGCGCGGCAAGTCGATCATCGTGGCGCAGTCGAGCGACGCCTACACGATGGACCCGGCCAAGCACTCGAACTTCCAGACGGCCAACATCCTCGGGCACCTCTACGACTCGCTGGTGCACCTCAATCTCGACGGGACGTTCGGGCCGCGGCTCGCCCTCTCCTGGTCCAACCCCGACCCGATGACCTGGCGTTTCGTGCTGCGCCAGGGCGTCAAGTTCCACAACGGCGAGGAGTTCAACGCCGAGGCGGTGAAATTCACCTTCGACCGGGCGCTCGACCCGAAGTTCGCCGCGCCCTACCGCTCCCGCATCGCGGCGATCACGAAGGTCGAGGTGGTCGATCCGTTCACGGTCGACTTCAAGACGGCCGCGCCGTTCCCGACCATGCTGTACTCGCTCTACACGGCGTCGTTCGCCTCGCTCATCGTGCCGCCGAAATACGCGGCCGAGTCCAATGGCGAGGCGATCGCCAAGAAGGCCGTCGGCACCGGCCCCTTCCGGCTCGTCGAATGGGTGAAGGACGACCGCGTCGTGGTCGAGGCCAACCCGGACTACTGGGGCGGCAAGCCCAAGCTCGACAAGATCACGTTCCGCCCCATCAAGGAGCGCCGCACCGCCATCGCCGAGATCAAGAGCGAGGGCGTGGACCTCATCAGCGACGTGCCCCCCGAGGACGTGCCCGGCCTGAACCGCGGCGAGACGAAGACCATCGTCCAAGACTCCGACTTCTTCTTCTTCTTCTTCGCCTTCGACACGCTGAAAGCCACGCCGCTGCAGGACAAGCGCGTGCGCCAGGCCATCAACTACGCCGTCGACGTCGACACGATCCAGAAGACGATCCTCGGCGGCATGGGCAAGCGCATCGCCGTCACGCTGCCCACCTCCGCGCTGGGCTACGACCCCGACCTGAAGCCCTATCCGTATGATCCCGCCAAGGCGAAGGCGCTGCTGGCGGAGGCCGGGTTCCCGAACGGCTTCGAGATCCCGCTCACCTCGCGCCAGTTCTACTACCTGAAGGACAAGGAGATCATGGAGGCCACCATGGGCTACCTGGCCCGGGTCGGCATCAAGGTGAACCCCAACTTCCTGGAACCCGGCGTGTGGGCGCAGGTGTCTGAGAAGAAGGGCCGCGAGGGCCTCATCTATCCGGGCTGGAGCGGCAACGACCCGGACCTCATCTGGTACCCGATCCTGACGACCGGCATGTACCAGAGCTACTTCTCCAACAAGGAGCTCGACGAGCTGCTGGTGAAGGGCCGGTCCACCCTCGACCTGAACGAGCGCAAGGCGATCTACAAGAAGGCCGGCCAGCTCATCAAGGAGGAGGCGCCGCATCTGCCGCTCTTCCAGGCGCCGTCGATCTACGCGGTCAACAAGCGCCTCGTCTGGAAGCCGCGCTCCGACACCCTGCTCGACCTGCGCGAAGCGGAAGTGGCGGGCTGACGCCGATCGCCCGCGGCCGGCGCCGCGGGCGTCTCTCCGGGGAGGCCATCCATGCAGGTCCGGGCCTTGGGCGCGACGGGGCGGAGCGTGTCCGTCCTGGGGCTCGGCGGGCACGAGTTCCATGACGACGGCCGCATGCGCGGCCTGTCGGACAACCTGGCCGAGGCGGCGAAGCCCGGCTACCGCCGCGACGATTTCGGCGGGCCGGGACGACAGGCGCTGGTGGCGGCGGCCGTCGCGTCCGGCGCCACGCTCTTCGACGTCACGATCGATCCCGAAGTCGAGGCACTCGGGCGCAATCTCCGGGCGCGGCCGGGCGGCGCGGGCGACGCCCTGGTCCAGATGCGTCCCCAGGGCATGTGCTACTCCTACGAGGCCGGCAACGCGGGCCTGGCGGACGCCAGCCGGCTCACCGCCGAGGTCGATCGCCTGCGCGCCCTGTCCGGGCAGGACCGCATCGGCATCCTCAACATCGGCTTCGAATGGCCCGCGCTCGAAGCGCCCGGCTACCTCCAGCGCCTCGCCGACGCGCTGGCGGCGCTGAAGGCGAGCGGCCGCATCGCGTTGGCGGGCTGCGACGGCCTCTGGTGCGGCGAGCCGCTGTA
Source organism: uncultured Alsobacter sp. (assembly GCF_945952055.1). Lineage (GTDB taxonomy): Bacteria > Pseudomonadota > Alphaproteobacteria > Rhizobiales > Beijerinckiaceae > Alsobacter. The sequence goes on along the minus strand of NZ_CAMFHB010000025.1, from coordinate 36,035 downwards.
CCTGCGCGTGATCGAAGCCGGTTGCTTCGACGTCGTCTGGATCAACCTCAATCCGCTTTGCCCGGCGCCGTTGGAACGGGTCATCCCCGCCGCCCGGGCCGCGGGCATGGGCGTCATCGTGCGCGAAGCCTTCGCGAAAGGCCGGCTGCCCGCCATGGCGCGCGAGACCTTGGGCGCCGACGACGTCGGCGCGGCCTGTGCGGGCTCGCTGCGCTGGATCCTGCGGCAGGACGTCGACAGCCTCGTCATCGGCGCCCGCAGTGCGGCCGAATGGCAGGCCAACCTGGCCGTCGCGGCGGGGGAGGGCGACGGGGAAAGGGCGGACGAGACGCTCGCCCGCCTGCTGGCCACCGGCCCCGCGCGCGCCGCGGCGGCCGAGATGACGCTGCGCTTCGAGAAGGGCTCCGACTGGCGCCCGTAAGCCTCAGATCCGGGGCGTGAACGCCGGCAGGCCGAGGTTCTCGCGCATCGTCGTGCCTTCGTACTCGGTCCGGAACAGGCCGCGGCCCTGCAACTCCGGCACGATGTGCTCGACGAAATCGCGCACGTTCTCCGGCGAATGCGAGGGGCAGATGTTGAACCCGTCGCAGGCGCGCCCCTCGAACCAGGTCACGAGATCGTCGACGACTTCCGAGGGTGTACCGATGATCTGGCGAATGCCCGCCTTGCCGCCGATGCGCTGGTAGAGCTGTCGCACGGTCAGGCCTTCCGCCCGCGCCATGGCGATGGTCTTCTCGGCATTGCTGGTGCGCAGCGTCAGGGCCACGTCCGGAATCGGCCCGTCGGGATCGGCCTTGCTGAAGTCGCCGAGCAGGTTGCACAGCACGGAAATGCCGACCACGGGGTCGATGAGGCCCTGCAACTCCTCGAACTTGTCGCGCGCTTCCGCCCTGGTCGGCGCCGTGAAGATCTGGACGCCGGGCAGGATCTTGATGTCGTCCGGACTGCGGCCATGGGCGGGCAGGCGGCGCTTGATATCGGCGTAGAAGCCCTTGGCGTGCTCGATGTCGTAGTCGTTCGTGTAGAAGAGATCCGCATAGGCCGCGGCGATCTCGCGCCCCGGCTCCGACACGCCGGCATGCACCACGACGGGGCGGCCCTGGGGCGTGCGCGAGACCGAGAGCGGGCCGCGCACCTGGAAGTGCTTTCCCTTGTGGTTCAGCACGTTGAGCTTCGCGTCGTCGAAGAAGCGGCCCGTCGCCTTGTCGTGCAGGAAGGCATCGGCCTCCCAGCTGTTCCACAAGCCCAGCACCACCTGCACGAACTCGCGCGCCCGCTCGTAGCGTACGTCCTTGTCGAGGTGCTGCTCGCGGTTGAAGTTCAGCGCCTCCAGCTCCGACCAGGACGTCACGACGTTCCATCCGGCCCGCCCGCCGCTGAGGTGATCCAGCGACGCGTAGCGCCGCGCGATGTGGAAGGGCTCGTCATAGGTGGTCGACGCCGTGGCGATCAGGCCCACGTGCCGCGTCAGCGGCGCCAGCGCCGACAGCAGCGTGAGCGGCTCGAACTCGACGTTCTCGTTGGAATGGCTGAGGGAGCCCGGCGGAAAGTCGTGCGCGACGATGCCCAGCCCGTCCGCCAGGAAGATGAAGTCGAGCTTGCCCTGTTCGGCGAGCCTCGCGTTCTCGACGAAGAAGGCGAGGCTCTCCTGCCCCCCGGGGTTCACGCTGGGGTGGCGCCAGGCGGCGATGTGGTACCCCACACGCCGGGTCGACAGGCCGATCCTCATCTTGTCCGTGCGCATGGCGGTCCGCTCTCGATGTGCCCGATGCGATGGTGGCATGAGCAGGAAAGATCTCGCCAGTCACGAAGCGTCATGGCTGGATGGCGCCACGTTCGCTCTCCTCACCCCCTCCGCCGTCATGGCCGGGCCTGGCCCGGCCATCCACGACTCTGCCGGGCCAGACCGCCCTCCGGCAGAAAAGTCGTGGATGCCCGGGCCGAGCCCGGGCAGGACGCGGGAGAGAGCGAGTCGTTCGGTCGGGGCCTCACCCGCCTTCCTTCTGCTCCCGCGTGATCTCCACCAGAAAATCGATCACCGCCCGCACCCGCGCCGGCAGGCTACGGTCGGGCGGGAAGACGATCGTGATCGGATCGGCCTCCGTCTCGAACGCCTCCAGCACCGGCACCAGCGCGCCCCGCTCGATGTCCTGGCGAAACAGCCACCACGTCGCCTGGCAAAGCCCGATGCCGGCGACGGCGGCCTCGCGGAGCGCATCGCCGCTGTCGGTGGAGAGCGGTCCGCGCACCTGCACCGTCTCCGTCGCGCCGGACGGGGTGCGGAAGCTCCAGCTGTTGCCGAAGCGGCCCACCACGCACCTGTGCCGGGAGACGTCGTCGGGCGTGCGCGGCGTCCCGTGCCGGGCGAGATAGGCGGGCGATGCGACCGTCTTCTGCGGCCCGCGCACCAGCAGCCGGCCCGCGAGAGGCGTGTCGTGCAGCGTGCCGGATGCCACGGCGAGGTCGTAGCCGCCCTCGATCAAGTTCAGCGAGCGATGGCCGAAATGCAGGTCGAGATCGATGTCGGGATAGCGCTCGAAGAAGGCGGGGAGGGCGGGGATCACCGTCTGCCGGCCGAACGCGGGCGGCACCCACAGCCGAACGGACCCACGCGGGCTGGAGGCCTCGTTGCGGATGGCGTCCTCCGCGCCCGCGAGGTCGCGCAGGATCGCCTGGCACCGGTCATGGTAGGTCCGCCCCTGCGCCGTCACGCGGATGCGGCGGGTCGATCGCACGAGCAGCGCGATGCCGAGATCCTCCTCCAGCCGGGAGACGCTCTTGGTGATCGAGGAGACCGACACGCCGAGGCTCTTGGCCGCCGCGGTGAACGCGCCGAGCTCCACCACCCGGACGAAGGCGAGGATGTCCTGGAACCTGTTCACGCCCGCGCACTCCGCTGCCCGCTCGAAAAGTCTTTTTCCAACATCGGGTCTAGCAAGCATGGCCGCGGCAGGCCATCGTCCCTCAATCGCGTGGAAGCGGAGCGGTCGGCGTGGGGACACCCGCAACATGGGTCCGAGAGGGATTGTGCCTTCTTCCCGACGGCGCGGAACATGCCGCGCGGCGGACCACGATCGAGATCCGGGACGGCCGCATCGCGGGCCTGCATGAGCCCGACGCCGCGCCTGCCGCGGCCCCGGGCGACCGCGTCATCGACGGCCGTCGCCACCTCGTGGCATCGGGTTTCGTCAACTGCCACACCCATTCGCCCGACAACCTGATCCGCGGCTCCGCGCCCGACCTTCCGCTGGAGCTCTGGTCGCTGCACTCGGCCGCGGGCCGGGAGGAGCGCTCGCCGCGCGAGATCACGGTCGCCGCCCTGCTCGGCGCCATCGAGATGCTGCGAACCGGCACCACCACGGTGCTGGACCACATCCGCATGTCGCCGCATCCCACGCCCGAGGGGCTCGAGGCCGTGGCGCAGGCGTATGCCGCGATCGGCATCCGGGCCGTGATCGCTCCCATCGTCGCCGACAAGCCGATCGTCCAGACGCTTCCGCTCGATCCCGACGACATTCCTCCAAACGGTGGCGGCAGCTACGGCCGGGCGCCGCTGATGCCCTGGACGGAGCAGCTCGCCATCGTCGAGGCGTTCGTGCGCCGCTGGCACGGCGGGGAGGGGGGCCGCATCACGGCAGCCATCGGCCCCTCCGGCCCGCAGCGCTGCTCCGACCCGCTGCTGGCCGCCGCAGCCGAGCTCAGCGAGCGGCACGACATCGTCCTGCACGCGCACGTGCTGGAGACGCGCGCCCAGCGCGCCATGGGATTCCGCCTGTGGGGCAAGGGCATGGTCAGGAGCCTCGCCGAGCGCGGCATCCTTTCCCCGCGGGCCAACCTCGTGCATTTCATCTGGCTGGAGGACGGCGACCTCGACCTCGTCGCGCGGCACGGCGCCGCGGTCGTGCACAACCCCGTGTCGAACGCCAGGCTCGGCAGTGGCATCTGCCGCCTTCCCGAGATGCTGGCCCGCGGCCTGCGCATCGGCCTGGGCACGGACAGTGCATGCTGCAACGACAGCAACAACCTGCTCGAAACCGCCAAATGGGCCTCGATGGTGCACGCCAACACCACGCCCGACCATGCCGACTGGGTCGGCCCCTACCGCGCCCATGCGCTGGCCACCCGCGGCGGCGCGGACGTGCTGGGGCTGGGCTCTGTGACGGGCCGCATCGAGGCCGGCCTCGCGGCCGATCTCGTCCTCTATCGCCTGGATGCGCCGGCCTTCGTCCCGCTCATCGATCCGGTGCGCCAGCTCGTGCACGCCGAAAACGGCGCCTCGGTCGACACCGTGCTCGTCGCCGGCGAGGTGGTGCTCGAGAACGGCCGCTGCACCCGCCTCGACGAGGTCGCCCTCTGGCAGGAGGCCGAAGACCTCGCCCGGCGGCGGCTCGAGGCCAATCGCTCGATCTACGCGGCGGCCTCCGAACTCTCCGGCCCCGTCCAGCGCATGATCCGCCGGCTGCAGGGCGAGGACGCCCGATGAGCGCAGACATCGCTGCTGCGCCCTGGTGGCGCGGCCCCGTCCGCTTCTTCCAGCATCTCCTGCGCGAGACCGACGCCATCGGCTTCGACGCCGGCCGCGTGATCGACGAGGCTCGTCAGGCGAGCGCCACCGCCATCGTCGCCATGGGGGGCGGGTTCTCGGCCTGGTACCCGACCGCGCTGTCGAGCCAGGAACGCAACCCGCACATGACCGGCGACTGCCTCGGCGAGATGCTCGCGGCGGCCCGCGGGGCCGGCATGCGGGCCCTCGTGCGCATGGACATCAGCAAGGGTCGGGCCGCATGGCTCACGCGCGATCCGGACTGGTTCGTGCGCAAGCCCGACGGGTCGCCCTCGCTCGTCTGGACCATGCCCCAGATCTGCGCCACGGGTCCGTACTGGGAGCGCGAGGTCTTCTCGATCCTCGACGAGATCCTTAGCCGCTATCCCGTGGACGGGTTCTTCTTCAACTATTTCGGCGTGCCGCGCTGCTGGTGCCCGCGCTGCCGCGCCATCGTGCGTGCCGAGACTGGGCAGGACGTGCCCGCCCCGGGCGAGCGCCGGCCCGCCTACGAGCGCTGGCGCCAGCGCCGGATCGCGGACTACACGGCACGGCTGGTCGCCCATGTTCGCGCCCCCCAGCCGGACGCCATCGTGGTGCCCTACCATCACGTGCGCGACGGCTGGGACTACCGCGCCATGGCGGCGGCCGGCGATCTCGTCGCGCCGCAGGTGTCGAACCCGGTGGCCGTGAACCCCATCGACCCGCAGCCGCAATGGACGCACTGGGCTTCCGAGGAGGCGCTCATGGCGCTCTCGCAGCGACCGGACCGCGCGCCGCTGGTGCTGCAGACGGGCTCCGCCTTCTTCGCCAGCCGCCAGACCGCGATGCCCGCCGGCCGCCTCGTGCGCAACGTCATCCAGGCCGCCGCCCAAGGCTCCTCCACCTGTCCGGCCATCAACGGCTACCTCGACCAGGACGACCCGCGCGCCATTCCCGCCATCATCGAGGTGGGGCGCTACCTCGCCGCCGCGGCGCGCTGGTACGAGGGGCTGTCCTCGCTGGCCGCGATCGCCGTCGTGCGCTCGCCCGACAGCGTGGCCTGGGGGCCGGACCAGGGCTCGCTCGCCGGCCACCCGGCGCGGCCTGGCCACGTGAGCGAGTTCCGGGGCCTGTTCTCGGCGCTCTCCGACCTCGGCCATCCCTGCGACGTCCTCGTCGCGGGCGGGCTCGACCGGGAGACGCTCGGCCGCTATCGGCTCGTGGTGCTGCCCGCCGTGTCGTGCCTGTCGGATGCCGATGCCGCCGCCCTGGACGCCTATGTCGCGGCCGGCGGCACCGTGATCGCCACCGCGGATGCCGGCGCGTCCGACCAGGACGGGACGCCGCGGACGAGCCCGCCTCTCGCCTGCCTGCCGAGCCTGCCCGGCCCGCCGTCGACCGTGTTCGGCGCCTATCTGGTGCTGTCGCCGGGCGGTCTTCGCCGGACGCTGCCCGAGATCCCCCATGTCGGCGTCGACGGTGACTTCTGGCGGCCGCTCGGGGACGAGGCCCCCGGCGACCTGCGCCTCCTCGGTCCTTTCGCCAACAACGCTCCGGAATTCACGGTGCTGGAGGGCGGGGGAACGGCTCCCGGCCTGATCTGGGCGGTCCATGGGCACGGCAGCGCGGCCTGGCTGCCCTGGCGGCTCGGCGCCATGTACCAGGCCTACGGCCTCACCGACCACGCGCGGATCCTGGACGCCCTCGTGAGCGTGGTCGTCGGGGAGGCGCCCGTGGGAGGCCTGCCCGCCGGCGTCACGGCGATCCTGAAGCGCCACCCGGACGGCGAGGTGCTGCATCTGCTCAACGACGCCGCCCCGCAGGGCCGGCCGCAGCTCGACCCGCCGACCCTGGCCGGCTTCGACGTGACCGTGCGCAGCCCCGCCACGTGCGTCCACCGCATCGACACCGGCGACGAGCTGGCCGCGACGCGCCAGGGCGATCGCCTGAGCTTCACGGTGCCCGGCCTCGGCGTCTTCACGGCCTTCGCCCTGACGGGCGGGGAGGGCGCGCGATGATCCGCTACGTCCTCGGCCGCCTGCTCTACGCCGCCGCCGTCATCGTCGGCGTGTCGCTCGCCGTGTTCTTCCTCGTCCGGCTCGGCGGCGACCCGACGGCGCTGTTCCTGCCCCCCGAATCCTCGGCCCAGGAGATCGCCCGGGTGCGCAAGCTCATGGGCTTCGACAGGCCGCTGTGGGAGCAGTACCTGGACTTCGCCTGGAAGGCGCTGCACGGCGACTTCGGGCGGTCGCTGCGCTACCAGCAGCCAGCCATGCAGCTCGTGCTCGAGCGCATGCCCGCCACCCTGCAGCTCGCCGCCGCGGCGCTGGCCCTTTCGCTGCTCGTGTCCGTGCCACTCGCCATCCTCGCCGCCACGCACCGCGGCTCGATCCTGGACCGCACGGGCCTGCTCGTCTCGCTCGTCGGCCAGAGCTTCCCGACCTTCTGGCTCGCGATCATGCTGATCCTGATCTTCTCGGAGATCTGGGGCATCCTGCCGCCGTCGGGGCGCGGCACCTGGCGTCACCTCGTCATGCCGGCGGTGGCGCTGGCAGCCTATTCCACGGCCATCATCACGCGGCTCCTGCGCTCGAGCCTCATCGAGGTCCTGCAGCTCGACTACATCCGCACCGCCCGCGGCAAGGGCTTGTCCAGCTCCTCCGTCGTCTTCGGCCACGCGCTGCGCAACGCCGCGATCCCGACGCTCACCGTCGTCGGCCTGCAGGTCGGCGCGCTGCTCGGCGGCGCGGTGATCACGGAGGAGATCTTCGCCTATCCGGGCGTCGGGCGGCTTGCCATCCAGGCCATCGCCAACCGCGACTTCACGGTGGTGCAGGCCTTCGTCGTGTTCATGGCGGCGCTGATCGTGGCCATCAACCTCCTCGTCGACCTGGGCTACGCCCTGCTCGACCCGCGCCTGAGGAGCCGGTGATGCGCCGGTTCCTGCGGAAATTCCTGCGCAGCTGGCTCGCGGCCTTCGGGCTCGCCGTGGTGCTGCTCGTCGTGGTCGGCGCGCTGACCGCCACGTGGATCTCTCCCTTCGACCCGGCCGCCCAGGACATCCTGCGCCGGCTGCTGCCGCCGCTGTCGCGCAGCGAGGATGGCCTCCACCTTCTGGGCACTGACGCGCTGGGCCGGGATGTGCTGAGCCGCCTCATCGCCGGGTCGCGGGTCTCGCTGCTCGTCGGCGTCCTCTCCGTGGTCGTGTCCGGCGTCATCGGCGTCACGTTCGGCCTAATCGCGGGCTACGACGACAAGCGCGCCGGCCGCGTGCTGATGGCGATCACCGACGTGCAGCTCGCCATCCCGTTCCTCGTGCTGGCCATCGCCGTGGTCGCGGTGTTGGGCCCGAGCCTGTTCAACCTGGTCATGGTGCTGGGGCTGACCAACTGGGTCCAGTACGCCCGCATCGTCCGGGCCGAGGTGCTCGTGCTGCGCAACCGCGAATTCGTGCTGGCCGCCCGGGCGCTGGGCGCCTCGACGCCGCGCATCCTGCTCGTCCATCTGCTGCCCAATGTGACCTCCTCGATCATCGTTGTGAGCAGCCTGCAGGTGGCGAAGATGATCCTCTTCGAATCCTCGCTGAGCTTCCTGGGGCTCGGCGTGCCGTCCACCATCCCCACCTGGGGCAGCATGATCGCCGACGGGCGCGACTACGTCGCCCATGCCTGGTGGGTCGCCGCCATCCCGGGCCTCGCCATCTTCATCACGGTCGTCGCCATCAACCTCGTGGGCGACCGCCTGCGCGACATGCTCGACCCCCGGCTCAAGCAAGTGGAGAACTGAGGTGCCCATCCCGTTCCGCCCCGGATCGCCGATCGTCGAGCCGGCCCGGTCGCTCCCGGTCGCCCGCGAGGTCGACGTGCTCGTCGTCGGCGGCGGCACCTCGGGCTGCGCCGCCGCCGTCGCGGCGGCCCGCCGCGGCGCCAACGTGCTCCTGGTGGAGCGCTACGGGTTCCTGGGTGGCACCGCCACGGCCGCCATGGTGGGGTGCTTCTGCGGCGTCTACACCTGCGGGCCGGATTCCACCCACCAGCTGCTCGTCGGGGGCATCCCGCGCGAGGCCATGTCCAGGCTCGAGGCGGTCGGCGGCGGCTACAAGTACCGCCACCGCTTTCAGGTCGACCACGAGATCTTCAAGATCGTCCTCGACCAGTGGACCGCCGAGACCGGCGTCGGGATCCTGTTCCACGCCACGGTGGCGGAAGCGCTGGTCGCGGACGGCGCGATCCACGGCGTGGTCGTGGAGCACAAGGGCGGCCGCGAGGCGATCCTCGCCGCCCGCGTCATCGACGCCTCCGGGGACGGTGACGTCGCCGCGCTGGCCGGCGCGCCCTTCGAGATCGGCGACGAGCACGGCGACATGCAGGCGCCGACGCAGGTCTTCTACATGGGCCACGTCGACATCGAGCGCGCCATGGCCTTCCCGGAGAAGGAGATCCGCCGCCTGCTGATCGAGGTCACCGCCAGCGGCGAGTTCGATTTCCCGCGCGTCAGCGGGTCCTTCTCGCCGACGCCGCAGCCCGGCAAGGTGCACGTCAACATGAGCCGGGTGCCGGACGTGAACGGCATCGACCCCTGGAGCCTGACCCTGGGCACGCTGGAGGGCCGGCGCCAGGTGGAGGGCTTCGCGCGCTTCCTCGTGAAATACGTCCCCGGCTTCGAGAGCGCGCGGGTGGATGCCATCGCCCCGCAACTGGGCGTGCGCGAGACGCGCCGCGTCATGGGCCACCACGTGCTCACCCGCGAGGACGTGCTGGAAGCCCGCAAGTTCGACACCGCCATCTGCCGCAGCTCATGGCCGATCGAGGACCATGCCCGCGGGCGCGAGACCATCCGCCTGCACCTGCCGGGCGACGACTTCTACCAGGTGCCCTATGGCTGCCTCGTGCCGCACGAGATCGACAACCTGCTGTTGGCGGGCCGCTGCGTGTCGGCAACCCATGACGGCCAGGCCTCCGTGCGGGTGATGGGTCCCGGGATGGCCATGGGCCAGGCCTCGGGGACCGCGGCGGCGATGAGCCTGCGGGCCGGCGTGAGCCCGCGCAGGCTCGACCCCGCCGCCTTGCGCCGCGAGCTCGTCGCCGCCGGCGCGTTGATCTGAGGCCGGCGATGGGCGACGTGCTGCTCCAGGTTCGCGGTCTCCAGACCACCTTCGCCACCGAGCGCGGCGTCGTCCCGGCGGTCGAAGGCGTGGATTTCGACATCGCGGTCGGCGAGACGGTCGGCCTCGTCGGTGAATCCGGCAGCGGCAAGAGCGTCAGCGCGCTCTCCCTCATGCGCCTCCTGCCCGATCCCCCCGCCAAGATCAGCGGCGGCAGCGTGCTGTTCGAGGGGCGGGATCTCCTGGCGCTGCGCGAGCGCGACATGCAGCAGCTGCGCGGCAACCGCCTCGCGATGATCTACCAGGAGCCGATGACGTCCCTGAACCCCGTCCACACGGTCGGGGAGCAGATCGCCGAAGTGCTGCGCCTGCACCGCGGGATGTCCTCCGGCGAGGCCTGGACGGAGGCGGTCTCGCTGCTGACGCTCGTCGGGATCCCGCTGCCGGAGGACCGCGCCCGCGCCTGGCCGCACCAGCTATCGGGCGGCATGCGCCAGCGCGTGATGATCGCCATGGCGCTCGCCTGCCGGCCCAAGCTCCTCATCGCCGACGAGCCGACGACCGCGCTCGACGTGACCGTGCAGGCGCAGATCCTCGACCTGCTGCGCCGCCTCAAGCACGAGTTCGGCATGGGCCTGCTGCTCATCACCCACGACCTCGGCGTCGTGGCCGAGATGTGCGACCGGGTGCTGGTGATGTACGCGGGGAGGGTGGTCGAGGAGGCCGACGTCGTCTCGCTCTTCGACGCGCCGCTGCACCCCTACACTCAAGGCCTCATCGCCTCGGTGCCGCGCATGGACGGCGACGTCGAGGAGCTCGAGGCGATCCCCGGTGCCGTTCCCGATCCGCTGGCCCGCCCCCGCGGCTGCGCCTTCTCGACCCGCTGCCCCAAGGCCATCGCGCGCTGCGCCTCCGACCGCCCGGCACTGCTCCCGGCCGGCGCGGGACGAAAGGTCGCCTGCCATCTCGTGGAGACCGCGGCATGAGCGCCTCTCCCCAGTCCCGCTCGCCCGAACCGCTGCTCGAGGCGAGGGGGCTCGTGAAGCACTATCCCGTCGGCGGGGCGATGCCCTTCGGCGCGCAGCCCATGGTCCGCGCGGTCGACGGCGTGTCGTTCACGCTGGAGGCCGGCCGCACGCTGGGCCTTGTGGGGGAATCGGGCTGCGGAAAGTCCTCGCTCGCCCGGCTCGTCGTGCGGCTCGAGGAGGCCACCGCCGGCTCCCTCCTGTTCGGCGGACGTGACATCACCACTCTGTCGGGCGAGGCGATGCGAGCCGTCCGCCGGGAGATGCAGATCGTCTTTCAGGACCCCTATGCCTCGCTGAACCCGCGCATGACCGTGGCCCGCATCGTAGGGGAACCGTACGCCATCCACGGCGTCCCTCCGGGCGGCAACCGCGACCGGCTCGTCGCCGAGCTCCTGGACGCGGTCGGACTGCCGGCCACCTACGCCTCCCGCCACCCCCACGAGTTCTCGGGCGGCCAGCGCCAGCGGATTGGAATTGCCCGCGCGCTGGCGCTGCGCCCGAAGCTGATCGTCTGCGACGAGCCGGTGTCGGCGCTCGACGTGTCGATCCAGGCGCAGATCCTGAACCTGTTGAAGGACCTGCAGAAGCGCTACGGCCTGTCCTACCTGTTCATCGGCCACGGGCTGGCGGCGCTGCGCCACGTCTCCCACGACGTCGGGGTCATGTATCTCGGCAAGCTCGTCGAGAAGGCGCCGGTCCGCGAGCTCTTTGCCCGTCCGGCGCACCCCTACACGCAGGCGCTGCTCTCCGCGATCCCGGTGCCGGACCCGCGCGCGCCGCGCAACCGCATCGTCCTGCAGGGCGACGTGCCGTCGCCTGTGAACCCGCCGTCCGGCTGCCGCTTCCACACCCGCTGCCCCATGGCGGCGAAGGTGGGCGAACGCTGCCGGACGCAGGAGCCGCGCGCGGTGACCCTGTCTCCCGGACACACCGTGTCCTGCCACCTCTACGACGACGCGCCCGGCGCGGCGCGGCCGGAGACCTGAGCGATGTCGACCGTCTTCACCAACGCCTTCATCTATGCGGGCGGCCCGGCGCATCGCTGCATCCCCGACGGCGCCATCGTCATCGACGCCGGCCGGATCGCCTGGATGGGGCCGGCGGCCTCACGCGCGCCGCAGGCGGGGGAGGTGGTGCGCGACCTCGGCGGCAAGGTCGTCATGCCGGGCATGATCAACACCCACGCCCATGGCGGGCTCAGCCTGCACCGCGGCTGCGGCGACGAGGGCGACCTCTTCGAATGGGCGGCCTCGCTCGCGCCGTTCACGTCCACGATGACGGACGAGGACAACCTGCTCAGCACCTGGATGGCCGTCATGGAGATGGTCGCCCACGGCATCACGGCGGCCTGCGACTGCGCGCGCTATGGCGCGGGCCTGTTCTCCCAGGTGGCGTCCACGGTCGGCATGCGCTCGGTGAGCGGGGCGCTGGCCAACTCCCCGGAACTGCGTCCCAACGGCAAGCCGAATTGGCCCTCGGCCCTCGAGGAGACGAAGGACGCGATGGCGGCGCGGGCCGGCGACGGCCTCAGCCGCTTCTTCCTCGGGGCCCATTCGCCCTACAACTGCACGCCCGCCCTGCTGGTCGAGGTCAAGCAGGCGGCCGACGACCTCGGCCTGCCCTTCGCCATCCACGCCGCCGAAAGCCGCAAGGAGGTCCAGATCGTCCTGGAGCGGCACGGGCGGCGGCCCATCGAGCACCTGCATGCGCTCGGCGTCCTCGGCGAAGGCGCCATCCTGGCCCATTGCGTCTGGGTGCAGCCCCACGAGATCGCCATGCTGGCCGAGGCCGGCGCCGGGGTGGCCCACAACCCGGTCAGCAACGGCAAGCTCGCGAGCGGCATCGCCCCCATCCGGGACCTGCGCGCCGCCGGCGTACCGGTGGGTCTGGGCACCGACAGCACGCTCAGCAACAACAGCCTCAACCTGTTCCAGGAGATGAAGGTCGCGGTGCTGCTGCAGCGGACCGCGAGCCTCGACGGCTTCGCGTTGAAGGCGACCGACGCGCTCGCCATGGGCACCCATGAGGGGGCCAGGGTGCTCGGCTGGGACGACGAGATCGGCACGCTGGAGCCGGGCAAGGCGGCCGACTTCGTGGTGCTCGACATCGACCATCCGCTCGGGCTGACGCCCGGCCGTGTGATGTCGGACATCGTCTACGCCGCCGGCCCGCAGCACGTGCGCGAGGTGGTGATCGCCGGCCGCACGGTCTTCCGCGACGGCCGCTTCACGCAGTTCGACCAGGACGAGATCCGGGCGCGCATCAAGACGCGCTACGGACGCAACTGAGACACGGGAGTTGAGACCATGAGCGAACCCATCGGGCTCGTCACCAGCGCCGCATCGGAGAAGCTGCTCGTCGGGCGCCGCACCGAGCACGTGCCGACGCCGTGGGGCGACGCCCCGATCGAACTCGGCACCATCGGCGGCCGCGACGCGGCGGTGGTGCTGCGCTACGGCCAGAAGCTCACCACGCCGAGCCACAAGATCAACTACCGGGCCAATGCCTATGCGCTCAGGGCGCTGGGCGTGCGCCGGGTGATCTCGCAGAACGCGATCGGCTCGGTGAACCCCGCCATCCGCCCGGGCGACATCGTGGTCTCCCACGACGTCCTGGACCGCACGAAGTCCCGGCCGCTGTCGATGTTCGACGAGGAGGAGTGCTGGGTGCGCGTGGACATGACCCACCCGTTCTGCCCGGACGTCCGCCGTGTCCTGATCGACGCGGCCTGCGCCCACAGCGACCGTGTGATCGAGCGCGGCGTCTTCTGCTGCACCGAGGGCCCGCGCTTCGAGACGCCGGCGGAGATCCGCGCCCTGCAGATCGAGGGTGGCGACATCGTCGGCACGCCGCTGGTGCCCGAGGTGGTCTTCGCCCGCGAACTCGAGATGTGTTTCGCCTCGCTCGCCCCGGTCATCAACTTCGGCGCCGGCATGGCCCCGGCCGTGACCCATTTCGGCCCCGGCAGCATGAACGACCTCTACTACACCGGCGGCCTGCACGCCCTGATCGAGACGATCCTGGAACAGGCCTTCAAGGCCATGCCCGCCACCTTCGGGTGCGCCTGCGGCAAGGCGCTGGAGCATGGCTTCCACGGGACGCGGCCGGCCTGGCTGACCAGGATGGGCGGCTGATCGGGTCCGCGTCCTTCGGGACGGGCCGCCGCGCTGCCCGTTCCGCCCGCCCTCAATGCGCGTCGGCGGCTTCCTTGCGCTTGCCGCCGAGCTTGGGCTCGGGGGTCTTGTACAGCCCGAGCAGCATCGGGAAGTCGGCCTCCGCAATGGCGAGGCACCGGTCCCGCCCGCGCACCCAGCTGTCGCGATCGTCGGTCTGCCAGGCCGCCAGCAGGGCGTCGTGGGCCTGCTTCAGCGCGGCGAAGCGGTCGCTGCGGGCCACCTCCTCGTCACCGACGAGGCAGTAGATCTTCGTGCCGGCGGCCCGGCCGCGCAGCATCACCGAGCCGGCCTCGATCCAGGCGAACTGCGGGGCCCCCTCGACCACCGTCTCCGTGACCAGGATGTCGGCGCCCACGTCCTTGCACAGGCCCTCGACACGCGAGGCGACGTTCACCGCGTCGCCCAGGACCGAGTAGTTGAAGCGCGTCTGCGACCCGACATTGCCGACGCAGGCCATGCCGGTGTTCAGCCCGATGCCGATGCGCACCACGGCGGAGGCATGGCCGCGCGCCTTGAAGCCGAACGCGTCCGCGTCGTTGAGCGCCCGCATGCGCTCGCGCATCCGCAGGCAGGCGCGACACGCCCTGACCACGTGGTCCGGAACGGCCAGCGGCGCGTTCCAGAAGGCCATGATGCTGTCGCCGATGTACTTGTCGATCGTGCCGGCCTCGTCGACGATCTCGTCGCTGAGGTGGCTCAGCAGCACGTTGACGAACTCGACCAGGGCGCTGGGCGACATGGTTTCGCTGAGCGAGGTGAAGCTGCGCACGTCCAGGAACAGGATGGTGAGCTCGCGCTCCTCGCCGCCGAGCCGCAGGGCCTGGGGATTCTTCTCCAGCTCCGCCAGGACGGCCGGCGACACGTAGCGCCCGAAGGCCCGCCGAACGAACCGCTTGTCACGGTCCGTGACGAGGAAGCGGAAGCTGGTCAGCGCGAAATGCAGCGCGAGGCCGACCGCCGCCGGATAGAGCGGATCGAGCAGGATCCAGTACCGGTCGAAGGCGAACCACGACCCGGCGACCGAGGCGATCACGAGCACGAAGCCCGTGCTGAGCGCCACGGCGGGTCCGGCGAACAGGCCCAGCGCCGCGATCAGGAGGCCGAAGGCCACCGTCCACAGGATCTCGAGCGGCTCGACCCAGTCCGGGCGGCGCAGGTGCTCGCCGAGGATCATCTGTTCGATGGCCTGCGCGTGGATGCTGACGCCGGGCACGGTCTCGCCCAGCGCCGTCACGCGCACGTCGAGGAGGCCGACCGCGGACGTCCCGATGAGGACGATGTGGTTCTCCAGGAGCGGCCGCAGCGCCTCGTCCGGCGCGTCCGCCATGATCCGGTGCGCCGGGATGTAGCGCTCCGGCACGTCGTGGGTGAAACGGATCCGCAACTCGCCCGCCTGGGTCGTGGGCACCTCCACGTCGCCGACGCGGATGGACACGATTCCCGCCGGCGGATGGGGGGTCGAGCGCGCGAGGATGGCGGGCACCTGCTGCGCGGCGCGAAGCGATTCCAGCGCGAGCCCGGGAAAGATCTTCCGGCCGTCGGTCCACAGCAGCGGCACCTGGCGCACGATGCCCTGGTCGTCCTGCGGCGAGACGCTGATCGCCCCGATCCCGGCGGCGGCCTCGTCCAGCACCGGGATGTTCACGGCGTTGCCCTGGAATGTGTGCAGCGACGCCCGCGGGTCCTCGCCCGAATAGTTGACCCCGGCCTTGGGCACGGGGCGTCGGTCGTTCGCGCCCGGAACGATGCCGAAGCCCAGGACCACGTTGCGATCGGCCATGGACTTGGCGAACAGCGCGTCATTGTCGGGCAGGCGCGACACGATCGTCTGCGTCAGGTCGCCGCCCAGGGAGGACAGCACGTCGGAGCGGCGCCCAAGCGCTGCCGGTGACATGCGGTCGGACTCGGGAAACACGAAGTCGAAGGCGATCGCCGCCGCGCCGTACCCGGCCAGCCGGTCCACGAGCCTGGCGAGGTCGTTGCGCGGCCACGGCCACTGGCCGATGGCCGACAGCGACGCCTCGTCGATGTCGATGATGCGGACCGGCAGGTCCTGGTAGGGCCGGGGAGCGAGCTTCTGGTACTGGTCGAACAGCAGCTCGCGGGCGAGTTTCAACTGCGGCGGGTCTGCGATACGCAGCGCGCCGCAGGCCGCCACGAAGGCGAGCGCGAAGGCGAGGACGAGCCAGCGGGACCGGTTCATGCGCGGGAAACCGGACCGCGATCAGCGGTCTGAACCCCCGCGGTGTCCATCGCCACTCCAGCCCCCCTCGCGGCCACCGTCCCGTCCGCCGTCGCGGCCACCACCGTGCCCGCCGTCCCGGCCACCGCCGTCCCGGCCACCGCGTCCGCCGCCATCCCGTCCGCCGCCGTCACGCCCCGAACCGGTGGCGCCGCCACCCGACGCGCCGCCGCCCGAAACGCCACCCCCGGTCGCGCCGCCACCGGTACCGCCGGTGCCGCCCGTGCCGCCGGAGCCCGAGCAGCCGCAGCCCGTGGAACCGCCCGCATTCGACGATCCCGACGATCCACCATGCCCGCCGGCGGAGCCGCCGTCACCCGACCGTCCGGCCGAGGCATGCCCTCCGCCGTTCGTCGACCCGCCGTCGCCGCTGCGCATGCCGTCATGGCTGCCGCCGTTGCGGTCGTCGGACCTTCCGCGGCCATCCTTGCCGCCCTTGTCGTCACCGCGGCGACCGTCCGTCGAGGGAGGACCCGCCCAGTCGAAGCCGCCGCCGGCATGCCCACCGTAACCGCGGCCCGTGTCGTTGCGGTCGCGCCCGTCGTGGCCGCGATCGCGCCCGTCCTTCCCGGAGCGATCCTGCCCCGAGCGATCCTGGGCCTCGCGGCCGGTCCTGCCGTCCCGGGGGCCGCCGGACCAGTCGACACCGCCGCCGGCCTGCCGGCCGTAGCCGTGATCCTGCCCGCCGCGGTCGCCGGTTCTGTCCCGGCCATCCCGGTCGCGGCCATCGCGGTCCCTGCCGCCCCGTCCGCGATTGTCCGACCAGTCGATGCCACCGCCAGGCCGCCGGCCGAAACCACCGTGGTGGTGGCGATCGTCCTCGTCACGCTCCCAGTGATGGTGATGGTGGTGGTGATACTCCTTCGGCGGCGGCGCGGGAGGAGGGGGCGCCGGCGGCGGAACCACCGCCACGACCGTTGGTGGGGGAGCGGGCGTGGGCGGAGGCACCGCGTTGATCGGGATCGGCCGCTCGAGAGGCGAGGGGGTCGGGATCGGCGTCGGGGTGATCATGCCGCAGGCCCGCAGGTCGGCCTTGAAGTCCCAACGCAGAGTCGGGGTGTTCTCCCGCGCGTAAGGGAAAAGATCCCTGAGACGCGTGTTGCGGTCCGGGGCCGTGGCGATCCGCTGCGGCGCCTGGCCGCTGGGGATGCGCGCCATGCTGCAGCCGTCGTTGAGCGCGATGCAGTTGCCCGCGCCGCACACGTCGGCGGCCCCGGTGTAGACCACGACGTGCGTCTCGCCGTTGCGGCCGATCGCGACGTCCAGCTGGGTGCCGCGCACGCCGATGGTGGCGGTCGGCGTCTTGATCGAATAGGCCGACTTCGGGCTGTCGCCGGTGATGAACCGCATCGAGCCACGCAGCGCGTTGATGGCGAAGTTGCTGGCGACCGTGTTGCTCTGCAGCAGGTACTTCTCGACCTGGAGCGTGGAGGAAGGACCCACCACCACGCGGGTCTCGTCGCTGAACAGGAGCTGCGCCTCGCCCAGGGGACCCGTGTTCACCCGGTCGCCCATGTAGACCGGCTGGTCCGGCATCAGGATGCGCACCAGGGCCGCCTTGGCCGCCTCGGCCTGGGGCGTGACCTTGATGGCCTTGCCGCTGGGTTCCGGCGCCTGGGCGCGGGCGGGCAGGGCGAGGGCCAGGATCGAACAGGCCAAAGCGGCGCGCACGCCGAACGGAACGCAACGGGATACCGACATCGGACGCACACAAAATTTGGGTCAACAGATACCGATAAATTAACACAAAATTAACGCCTTACTCTACTGAAAGTTGCATCCTCCAATTGACATTCAGGATTTGGTTACCAAGACCGATTCGTGAGCAATGAAAGGCACATACCGGCTGGACTGCATACAATTCCACAGGCGGGTGTCTCTACGGGAGGTGCGACTGTTCAACCCGGATGTTCAAGCGGCCACGCTTGCGGAGACGGGCCACGGTTCAGCGGGGCAGGGGCCGGGCATCCGCCGTCCGACGCCTGGACGCCGTCCCGCTGGCCGTTCAGGCCGGGTCGTCCTTGCGCCCACGCGCGACCTCCACGAGGCTCCCGTCGGGAAGCGGGCATTGCAGCGTCGCGATCTCGGAGGCGGGCGCCTCCATCCAGCGATCCATCTCGTCTGGCGTCCGCAGGATCATCGGCATCGCCTTGGGGTGAACGGCGCCGACCTCGGCATTGGCGTCCGTCGTGAGGAACGAGAACACCACGTGCTCGCCAGGGTCCTCGGACGCCTTGCGCTTGCCGTACCAGCGCCGCCACACGCCGGCGAAGGCGAACAGCGGCCGGCTCTCGTCGAGGGCGAACCAGACCGGCGTCTTGCGGGGCTGCGTGTCGGCATACTCGCAGAAGCTGGTGGCCGGCACGAGGCACCGGAACTCGGGCTTCAGCCACGCGCGCCAGTGCGGCGAGCCGACGTTGCGGATGTTGGTCACCGGGCGCTCGCCGAAGGCCTTGGGTCCCGGCATGCCCCAGCGCATCATCGACAGCTCGCGCCCGCCGTCGCCGTGGCGCACCACCGGCGCCGCCTGGTCGGGAAAGATGTCCGGCAGGGGCGGCAGGTTGCCGGTGCGGTCGACCATCGCCCGGGCGAACTGGAGGATGGCTTGCTGGCCCTTGGTCAGCGCGTAGAGATTGCACACGGCTCGCCTCGCTCCGGACATCCATGAGTCGCATAAGACATATTATGGAACTTACGCGTGTAGGTGCCGCAGTCTAGCGAACCCGGTGCCGCGCTACAGCCCCGGTGTCTCAGAACCGCAGCCCCGCCAGGCGCCGTTCTCGATCACGATGGTCTTTGCCGGACGCACTGTCCCGAACCCTCGCGACGGCGACGACCACGGAGCCGACCGTGATGGCCAGGCACCCAGACAGGCTTGGATCTTCGTCCCAGGCCAGCACCGACGCGCGGCGGCCCGGGTGATTGGATCCACGTCAGGCGTCAGGCCTCGGGCGCCCGGCCCACCGTCCGCGGGTCCTGCGGCATCGCAGCAAAATTCCCGACAATTTTCAGGATCTTGCGAAATCAAATGCAGGCGTGATCCGAAGATCAAATTGCTCCGATCCGCCGCATGCTCAAGGGTAAGGGATGAAATCCTCAGCTGCGCTTCGACGTGGTGCGCAGCGCCCTGCTCGACGTCCTGGCCCGCGCCGGACAGCTGAACGGCCCGACGGACCAGGTGCGCGTGGCGGTCTACAAGTTCAGCAACCGACTCACCGTCGTGCAGGCCCCGACCACGAACCTCTCGGCGGCCACGACCGCCGTCCGCACGATGGAACTCGACGGCGCGGGCGGCTCGGGCACGAACTACGCGGCCGTCCTGAACGACATCCTGCCCCAGGTGAGCGCCGGCGGCGACGGCAGCTCCTCGGCGAGCCGGAAGGCCTATTTCATGCTGCTGACGGACGGCATCGCGGACGACGTGATGGAGACGGCGGACGCCAGCAGCTACGAATGGGGCAACTGGGTGCCAGACCCGCGATGGGTTCCGTTCCAGCCGTCGTTCCTGGCCGATGGCGAGAACCTCCAGGGCCTCGACGCCTCGCTCTGCAGCCCCATCAAGAACAAGAAGGTCACCGTCCTGACCCTGAACATCGACTACGTGATCCCGCCCAATCCCGACTGGCGCTTCCAGACCATCCGCGACAAGCTCAAGGGCTCGATCAACCAGAACATGAACGCCTGCGCCAGCGCCGCCAACCTGACCTTCAACGCCGGCGCTCCGGGCAGCATCAAGCAGGCGATCAACACGATGTTCGACGCCATCCTGGCGAGCGCGCGCCTGACGCGCTGAGCGCGCCGCAGGCCCTTGGCCCGGACGCATCCGCCGGGGCGTTCGCCGCTTCCGTTCGACGCCCCCGCCGGACAGGGTCGAGCCTCGTGCGGGCAGGGCTGCGCCTCACCCTCCCCCAGCGCCCTGCGCCGTCAGCTTCAGCCCGTCGAAGGCCGGGATGACGTTGGGCGGCAAGGCCTGGCGCAGGGTCTCGTAGTCCAGGTCCGTGTGCATGTTGGTGAGGACCGCGCGCCGCGGCTTCAGCCGCTCGATCCAGGCCAGCGCCTCCGGCAGCGACAGGTGGGTCGGATGCGGCGTGGGCCGCAGCGCGTCGATGATCCACAAATCGAGGTTCTCGAGAGCGGCCACGCTCTCGTCGGGAATCGCATTCAGATCAGGGGTATAGGCGATGTCGCCGAAGCGGAATCCGAGCGCGTCGCGGTTGCCGTGCACGAGCCGGATGGGCATGGCCGCGATGGCGCCGCCCGGACCCTCGACATGCACCGAATGCCCCAGCGTGATCCGGAACTCCCGGACGATCGGCGGATAGTCGCTGCCGGGCGGTGACACGAAGCAGTACGAGAACCGGCTCGTCAGGAATTCCGCAGTCGCCGCGTCCATGTAGACCGGAAGCACGCGCCGCATGTGGATCGCGAGGGGCCGCAGGTCGTCGATGCCATGGGTGTGGTCGGCGTGGTCGTGGGTGTAGAGCACGGCGTCCAGGCGATCGACGGCCGCATCGAGCAACTGGTCGCGCAGGTCCGGAGAGGTGTCGATGAGGGCCCGCGTGCGGCCGCCCTCCCCCTCGCGCTCGACCAGGATCGAGCAACGCCGGCGCCGGTTGCGCGGATCGGAGGGATTGCAGGCGCCCCAGCCGCTGCCCACCCGCGGTACGCCGCCGGAGGAACCGCACCCCAGGATCGTGATCGAGACCGTCATGCCGTCGCAGCTCCCGGCGCCGTCGGCCTGACGGCCTTGTCGAAGGTGCGGAAGAAATTGTCGGTCGTGAGGCGCGCCATCTCGGCGGCGGACACCCCCTTCACCTCGGCGAGAACCGCATTGGTGTGAACCACATAGGACGGCTCGTTGCGCTTGCCCCTGAAGGCCTGCGGCGCCAGGTAGGGAGCGTCGGTCTCCACCAGGAGCCGGTCCGCCGGCACGTCCGCGGCGATGGCCCGCAGCTCGTCCGACCGCTTGAACGTGAGGATCCCGGAAAACGAGATCATGAGCCCCAGGGCAACCCCGGCCTCGGCCAGGGCCCGGCCCGAGCTGAAGCAGTGGAGCACCGCCTTGAACCGGCCCTGCCGGGTCTCGTCCTCGAGGATGCGGATCATGTCGTCGTCGCAGTCGCGGCTGTGGATGACGAGCGGCAGGCCCGTCTCGCGCGCGGCCGCGATGTGCCGGCGGAACACGGCCTCGGCCACGTCGCGCGGGGCGCGGTCGTAGTGGTAGTCGAGACCCGCCTCCCCGATGCCCACGCAGCGCGGATGGCGCGCCAGGCCGACGAGATCCGCCACGCTCACGTCGGGCTCTTCGCCGGCGCTGTGGGGATGGGTGCCGACCGTGCAGAACACCTGCGGATAGGCCTCCGCGATGGCCCGGATCTCGTCGAAGCGGCGGACCCGGGTCGAGATGGTGACCATCGTGCCGACGCCCGCCTCGAGCGCCCGGGCCACGATCGCGTCGCGCTCGGCCGCGAAATCGGGAAAGTCGAGATGGCAGTGGCTGTCGACGACGAAGGGGCTGGCGGTCGGCATGAATTCCAGGGCGTTCAGGCGGTTGCTTCCGACTTTTCCGCTTCCACGTAGCGCGGGAAGACGGGCTGGGGCGCCGGCAGCATCGCGCCGGCGGCAAGCCGGTGTGCCGCGCCGACATGCTCCAGCATGCGCTGGTCCGCCGGCACGCCGAGGAGGTCGAGGAACTTGCCCGCCGACGTCGGCATCACGGCCTGCGCCACGATGGCGACCGCGCGGATGACCTCGGCCGTGACGTAGAGCACCGTGCCGAACCGCTCCGGATCGGTCTTGCGCTTCACCCACGGCTCCTCGCCCGCGAAATAGCGGTTGGCGTCCGCCACCACCTTCCAGACCTCGGCCAGCATGGTGTGGAGGGCGAGGCCCTCCATCGCCGCCCGCGCCTTCTGCGGAAGCGCGTCGGCCGCCGCCAGGATCGTCGCGTCGGCCTCGCTCAGGGCGCCCGGGGCGGGCACCCTGCCCTCCAGGTTCTTGGCCACCATCGACAGCGAGCGCTGCGCCAGGTTGCCGAGGTCGTTGGCGAGGTCCGCGTTGATGCGCGCCACGATCGCCTCGTGCGAATAGTTGCCGTCCTGGCCGAACGGCACCTCGCGCAGGAAGAAGTAGCGCAGCTGGTCCACGCCGTAGTGGTCGGCCAGCGTGAAGGGGTCGATGACGTTGCCGACCGACTTCGACATCTTCTCCCCGCGGTTGAACAGGAAGCCGTGCCCGAACACCTGCCGGGGCAGCGGGTAGCCCGCCGACATCAGGAAGGCCGGCCAGTAGACCGTGTGGAAGCGGACGATGTCCTTGCCGATGATGTGCACGTCCGCCGGCCAGAAGTGCGCCCGCGGCTGGGTCGTGTCGGGATAGCCCGTGGCGGTGACGTAGTTCGTCAGCGCGTCGACCCACACATACATCACATGCTTCGGGTTGCCGGGCACCGGAATGCCCCAGTCGAAGGCCGTGCGGCTGACCGACAGGTCCTTCAGCCCGGACCGCACGAACGACATGATCTCGTTGCGCCGCTCGTCCGGCTGGATGAACGTCGGCTGGCTCTCGTAGAGCGCCAGCAGCCTGTCCTGGTAGGCCGACAGGCGGAAGAAGTAGCTTTCCTCCTCGAGCCACTCGACGGGAGCCCCGGTCGGGCCCCGGCGCACGCCGTCGCCGCCCACCGTGGTCTCGTTCTCGGCGAAGAAGGCTTCGTCGCGCACCGAGTACCAGCCGGCATAGCTGTCGAGATAGATGTCGCCGTTGGCTTCCATCCGCCGCCAGATCTCCTGGCTCGCGGCGTGGTGGCGCGGCTCGGTCGTGCGAATGAAATCGTCGTTCGAGGCGTCGAGGGCCTGGCCCATCCGGCGGAACACGGCCGCGTTGCGGTCGGCCAGTTCCCGCGCCGTCATCCCTTCGCGCGCCGCGGTCTGCAGCATCTTCTGCCCGTGCTCGTCCGTGCCGGTCAGGAAGAACACCTCGTATCCGTCGAGCCGCTTGAAGCGGGCGATCGCGTCGGTGGCGATCAGCTCGTAGGCATGTCCGATGTGGGGCGTGCCGTTGGGATAGGAGATGGCCGTGGTGATGTAGAAGGTCTTCTTGTCGGCCATGCTGCCCTCGATGGGCCTCGGGGGACCTCAGGCCGCCCGCGATTGCCGCAAGGCGTCCGAAAGGTCGTGGAAAAGGGTCAAAACCAGCGCGCGGCGGTCGAGATTGTAGGCGTCCGTCTCCCGGATCGCGCGCGCGACCTTGTCCCATACCTCGGCCAGGGGTGCAAGGCGGCGGGCGGGCGCCCCCTGCCCCGCGGCGGCCTGGGTCTGCTCGGACAGCCACGCGAAGATGGTCTCGGCCGCCACCTCGAAGGCCGTGTCGTTGGCGCGTCCGGCCAGCCCCTCGGCGACGGCGTGCAGGTCCGCCCAGTCGATGGCGGGCAGCCGGTCCAGCGCCCCGCGGATGTGCTCGACGATGGCCAGCGTGCCCTCGTCCATCAGCTTGCAGGCCTGTCGGACGGATCCCCCCGCCAGTGCCGCCGCGCGCTGCACGGCCGCGTCCGCCGGGCCGGTCCCAAGAGCCGCGGCCGCCGCGGCCGCCACCTCCGCCGGCTCCAGATTCCGGAACCGGAGCATGCGGCAGCGCGAGCGGATGGTGGGCAGCAGGCGTCCGGGCATGTGCGAGACGATGAGGAACAGCGCCCGGTGGGGCGGCTCCTCCACGACCTTCAGGAGGGCGTTGGCACTCTGGACGTTCAGGTCGTCGGCGGCGTCCACGATGCAGACCCGCCAGCCCTCCCCGCCAGCGGTCGTCGCGAAGAAGCGGACGGCGTCGCGGGACTGTTCGGCGAGGATCTCGGTGCGGAAGGTCTTGCTCGTGGGGTTCCAGGCCCTGCGCACCACGAAGAGGCCGGGATGGGACCGCGCCACGATGCGCCGGGCGGCCGGCGCGTCGTCCGGCACGGAAAGGTCGTGGGCCCGCTGCACCTCCGCGGACCCGGGATCGGGGTGGCTGAGGACGAAGCGGGCCGCCCGATACGCGAACGTGGCCTTGCCCACCCCCTCATCGCCCGACAGGATCCAGGCGTGCGGAAAGCGGCCGCTGCGATAGGCCTCGAGGAAGGCAGCCTCCTCGCCATCGTGACCGACCAGCGTCGCGGTCTCGCGCGGGTGCGGCACATGGGCGAGCCGGTCGATCTCCGGAATTTCGGGAGCCTCAGCCATGCCCCCTCCCCGCGCCGTCGTCGAGCAGTCGGCTCCAGACGCAGGCCCAGACCGCCTGGCCGACGTCCTCGGGCGTGCCGGTGGCGTCGACCAGCACGCAGCGCCCGGGCTCGCGGGCGGCGATGGAGCGGAAGGCCTCGCGCAACGCCTTGTGGAACGCCAGCGGCTCGGACTCGAAGCGGTCGATGGCCGCCTCGCCGCGCCGCTGGTTCGCCCGGCGCAGGCCGATCTCGGCCGGAAGGTCCAACACCACGGTCAGGTCCGGCCGGGTGACCCCGACGACGAGGCGCTCCAGGGCGTTGATGACGCCCTCCTCGAGGCCGCCGGCGACGCCCTGGTAGGCGCGCGTGGAATCGGCGAACCGGTCGCAGATCACCCAGTCGCCGCGCGCCAGCGCGGGCCTGATGGTGGAGGCCAGGTGGTCGGCCCGCGCCGCTGCGAACAGCAGGGCTTCCGCCAGCGGCCCCAGGCGGGCCGCATGGCCCGACAGGATGACCTCCCGGATCTCCTCGGCCCGGGGCGAGCCGCCAGGCTCGCGGGTGGTGAGGGTGCGGATGCCGCGGGTCCCGAGGCGCTCGGCCAGCAGGCGCACCTGCGTGCTCTTGCCGGCCCCCTCCCCTCCTTCGAAGGTGATGAAGCGCCCGGGCGCGGAACTGGTCATGAACCGCTCTTGGTGAAGCGGCTGCGCACCGTGTCGATCACGAATTCCGTGGCGGCGTCGAAGGCGCGGCGCGTCAGCGTGCCCGTCGCCGCGTCGTCGGCCGCGTAGAGCGGCAGGTCGAGGACCTGCACGTCGCCGCGCTGGACCTTGAGCCTGGCGACCTGCGCCCCGGCCGCCACGGGCGGGCGCAGAGGCCCCTGGTAGACGATGCGGGCGACGAGCCGATCGCCGCTGCCACGCGGCACCAGCACCGCGACGGGTCCCTTGGCCACCAGGCCGATCGAGGACGGTTCCCCGCCGAACACCTTGGCGTCGCCGATCACGGTCCCCTTCGCGAAGACCTCCTTCACCTCGAAGGTGCGGAAGCCCCAGTTCAGGATCCGGCGCGCCTCTTCGGCGCGATCCTTGGCGGTCTTCAGCCCGTTGACCACGACGATCAGCCGCTGCCCGTTCTGGACCGCCGAGCCCACCACGCCGAAGCCGGAATCGCCGATGTTGCCGGTCTTCAGGCCGTCGGCGCCGATGTCCATCGTCAGCAGAGGATTGCGGTTCTGCTGCCGGATCTTGTTCCAGGTGAATTCCCTGAGCCCGAAATACTTGTAGAGGTCGGGGTAGGTCTTGACGATGTGGTTCGCCAGCAGTGCGAGCTCGCGCGCCGTGACCTTCTGGTCGGGGTCCGCCTGCCCGCTGGCATTGGCGAAGGTCGACTTCATGAGCCCGAGTTCGCGGGCCCGCGCCGTCATACGTGTGGCGAACGCGCCCTCGCTGCCGGCGAGCCCTTCCGCCACGGCGATGGCCGCGTCGTTGCCCGACATCACGGTGATGCCCTGGATGAGGTCGACCACCTTCACCTTGCTGTTGAGCACGGCGAACATGCTGGAGCCACCCGAGGGCCCTCCCCCGCGCCGCCACGCGCTCTCCGAGATCGGGAACTCGTCCTCGAGGCTGACCTTGCCCTTGGCGATCTCGTTGAACAGCAGCTCGAGCGTCATGAGCTTGGCCATGCTGGCCGGCACCATGAGCTCGTCCGCCGCCTTCTCGAACAGCACGGCGCCCGTGTCGGAATCCATCAGGATCGCGTAGGGCGCGATCGTCTGGAACGCCTGGGCCTGGGCGCGGGCGGCCACGGGAGCCAGCAGCGCAACGATGACGAAAGCCGCCCCGCCGAGGACGGCTTTGAAAATGCCGGACATAGACCGCATCAGACCCTTCCAGACTCCGAGTCGGAGGATGGGGGGCCGGCGGTCAGAAATCAACGCGGGAGAGTTGGGCCGGGCGGCAAAAGCGAGCCGCCCGGACGACGGCGCCGCCTCAGTTGCTGGCGACGCGCTGGCGCGGGGACACGGGAACGAAGGTCTGCTGGATCAGAGCGGCCATCGGATCCTGCTGGCGGAAGCCGGCGCTGGCCTGCGGCTCGGCCGCGGCGAACACGAGGTTTCCGCCGTTGGCTGCCGTGCGGGCCCGCTGGGCCGACGCGGCCTTGCCGGCGGCGCCTGCCGCCGAGCCGAGGTCGAACGGCCGGTCGGGAGGCAGCGGCACGCCCGGCGCGGGACGCCCGACGGCTACCACGGGGACCAGCGCCGGCGCGGGCGCCTGCCTCTCGGCGACGGTCGGGGTCGGGACCGGCGGCGCCTTTTCCACGACGCTGGCCTGAGCCGGCTGCGGACGCGACTGGAAGATGCGTGCCACGGGGGAGACGGTCTCCTCCTCGTCGGCGCTCGCCACCATGGTCGGCGAGCCGTTGAGTCGCGCCGGGTATCCGTCCGTGCGCAGCGTGGCATAGAGCTTCTGGTCGTCGCTTCCGGCCGTGGAGGCGCGGCCGACATAATCGACTTTCACGCGCGCCGTGCCCGCGTTCTTGAACGCCAGGGCCTCGGCCACACGCTGCGACACGTCGATCAGGCGGCCACCGTGATACGGGCCGCGGTCATTGACGCGCGCGATGATCGAATAGCCGTTGTTGACGTTCGTGACCCGGATGTAGCTGGGCAACGGCATCGTGGGATGCGCGGCGGAGATGGACAACCGGTCGAAGACTTCGCCATTGGCCGTCATGCGGCCGTGGAACGACGGGCCGTACCAGGACGCGGTGCCAGTGGCCGAATAGGTCGTCGACATCTCGCGCGGCGTGTAGAGACGGCCCGCGACGACATAGGGCTTGCCGACGATTTCCCGTCCACCACCCTTCGGCACGGGATCACCGTCGGCGACCACCTTGGGGCTCGCGGACACACCGTATTTCGGGTCGATGCCGCCTTGCTTGGACATCTTGGAGGTGGTCGAGCCGCAATTGGCGACCACGAGACCCGTGGCCACGGCGGCGGCTATGCGCAGTCCGGAACGAAGGGTGGGACCATTCCAAGGCGTGACGACGGCCGAATCGAGGTCACGCGCAGCCACCGGGCCCGAACCACACCGCATGCTGACTTCCCCTACGCCCACTCTACCGCGGCGCTCACGGCTTGCACCTCGAGGGTGCAGTGTTGTCTGCCGAGCGCAGCTCACCAGTTACGGCCGGCAGGATGAAGGGAAGGTAAACGAGCCGAGGACGCATACAAACCCAGCGCCGCCGTGACCCGCGATGTCCCCCTTCGCCCGGCTTGGCCGGAACCGTCTTGACTCGACGTTGCGCGCAGAAGGCCGTCAGATCAAGGCTGAAATGTGGCCCGCCGCCACATTGCCGCTATGCCCTGCCATGCGTCCGCAGGGCTCGCCGGGTCAATCCCCGATGCGGGCGACGCCCTTTTCGCCGTCGTCGCGCATCCACGCGACCTTGTCGCGTCCGGCCGGGGCCAACGTGAAGCAGAACACGCGGCCGTCGTACCAGGTGCGCCATTTTTGGCACAGGCGGTTGCCGTCGATCCACCAGCGCCCGGAATCGGTCGGCTTCAGGAACCGGCCGAGGCCCGCCGCCTCGCCGCTTCCGTCGACCTGGCCGTCCTTGCGGTAGTAGAGCGGCAGTTCGCCTCCCAGAGGGACCGACAGGTAGATTCGCTTCCCCGAGATGAGGTCGCGCACGCTCTTGCCATCGAGCGGAACGTCCGCCCGGGCCGCCTGCCCGGTCAGGACCGCCATGCCCAGAACCAGTGCAAAACGCAACGATGCCGTCATGTCACGTGCCTCCTGAGCCCACCGGTGGGGCATCGGGAGCGAGTACGCGGCAGGCGGCGCTTCGGATGTGCGGCCGGGCGAAGTGTCGCGCCCGGCGCGCCGCGCCGCGAAGCCCGCTCAGTAGTCGTTCATGGGCCAGAGGTCCTGAACGGGCACGCAGGTGAAGCCGACCGGACACTGCGCCGTGTCGCGCGTGCGGATCCAGGCCGGACGCGTTCCTTCCGTGATCGGACAGAATCGCTGGTCGCTGACATAGCGGTCATAGATGTGCGGCCCGGTCCCGATCACGGCCGCGCCCCGCGAGCGCAGGAAGGCCCGCGCCTGATCGCAACTCATGGACAGACTGTCCGGCCGGCTCTGGGCCGCGGCCGGCAGCACGGACGCCATCAGGCCGATCCCCGCCGCCACGGCGGCACACATGGAAATTCGCATCGACGCACCTCTTCGATGAAGGCCAGACTGCGTCCGGCATGTCCCGCTGACAAGTCGCGATGCCGTGTCCCGGTTCGCCCTAGACCGCAAGGGCTCACGTGTTTCTGACCTGACGCCGCCGTCACGCGGGCCAGCTCCGCTCACGTCCGGCCGCGCCGCCCGTGCGCCGCCCCATGTCACCGCGGGCCAGTAGCCATGGCAAAAAAAGTGCGAAGGCCATGCAACGATTTCGACGATTGGGGCGTTTCGGGTGTCGCAGCGAGGGGGCCTCGGCGACATGCACGGACACGTGGATACCGATTTCGCACCGGTCGGCGTTGGCGCGAGCGCGCCCATCGTCCGTCCGGACGCCCTGCGGCGTGCCTCCGCGCGGATCCGGCGGCTGAGGGCGGTCGCCTTGCTGCAGCTTTCGGGCCGCCGCCCGCGCGCCCGCCTCCTGCTGCCCCTGACGACGGCAGCGCTCCCCGCCCTCGCCGTCTCGGCGGGCGTCGTGCGCGCCTGTGACCTCGCGGTGCGCGAGATCGTCTATCGGCATGTCGTGGTCCTGCCGCTGGACTATCGCACGACCGGCGAGGCGAGCCGCTCCGTGGACCCGCTCGAGGCCTCGCCCATTGGCCGATGGCTGGCGCGCATCCCCCACTACCGGACCCGGACAGACCTTCGATTCGCCTGTCCCGGCCAGGCCGAGTACTGCGCCTCCCAGCTCGCCGGCTCGTTCCGCCTCTAGTTCCGGCGACAGGCTGAGCGCCGGCCCGGTCGCCAGACTCACCGGGCACCCGGAACGAACGCTTTTGCATCCGATTGACAGGTGCCGCGCGTATCGCGGCGGCCCACACCTGGGCCCGCCTGCCTCCGGGGCGGGCCCCTTTTTTGCCCCGCCCTCGCGCCATCATGCGCCCCCTGCCCCGCTCCCGGCCTGCCGCCTCGCCCCGCGGCGGAGCCTCGACGAAGCCGCCGGCGATGGTGTAGTGAAGGCCCACACCGCAGAACGCCACGGGGACCCGCGCAGGGGCGACCCGAGACCGGTTTCCGGCATGGGTTCGCGGCACGGAAGGACGCCAGGTCCCGCAAAGGCTTGGAAGGGTGGCCGAGTGGTTTAAGGCAGCGGTCTTGAAAACCGCCGTGGGTGCAAGCCCACCGTGGGTTCGAATCCCACCCCTTCCGCCAATTTCGATTGATTTTACTGTGGTAATTCGCCGTTTTTGCCCACAGCCCCCACGATGGTACCCAAACCAGAATTGGGAACGCACATTTGGAGTGCGCGCATTGCATACGGGCCGGAAGAGCTATACCGTTTCGTGACTCACGCGCAACGGATGGCCTTTATGACTATTACGTTTTGGCAAAAGGGTTTTGCGCCGGTAAAGCGTGCGTTGCCTTCCGTTTTTTTGGTCTCCATTACGAGCTTTAGCTACCGGCATTATAACTCCTGTAAGATTTAGCCTGCGCAGCGGCCACTGGCGAAGCAGTTTAAAGCGGTCCGCATGTGCGTCCGACGGCTCGCCAATTCCTTGGTACACATACCCAGCTATCAATTTCCTCAGCCAAAGGACTTTCGAAGGCAGGGATATATTGGAGTTTGGAGGCGGACAGTCGACGCTATGGTGGTCGAATAGAGCACATTATGTCGTGACGATAGAAGAAAACGAAGATTGGTATTCGGAGATGCTTCCGAAACTTAGCGATAATGTAAAGATGCATTTTGTACCAGTAGATCATAATACACGTTCACTTTCATCGGCTCGCGAAGCAATTGACAGTGGTAAAATTAAAAAATTCGACATTATCATTATCGACGGACATTTGCGCAAAGAAGCGACGGCTCTTGCGTTCGAGTACCTCAAGCCTGACGGCGCAATCATTCTCGATAACGCTGAGGGTTACGGATTTTATGAGGAAACTTTCAATCGAGAGTGTCGGCGGATAGACTTCTTCGGGTTTGCGCCTGGCGTCTCACTTCGCCACTGTACATCTCTGATATTCGTGGGTGATTGCTTCCTGTTGCGGCCAGATATCCCAATACCAGTTCTAGAACTGCCAACCCAGTGATGCGTCTGAATTTGATGTTCTACCGCTCTGGCGAGCGCGCATTTGGCGGGCGATATGTTGTTGATGCAGCACAAGCATAGAGCACTGTATCCTCCCTTTTTGACTATTCGCTTTCGCTCATACGCATCAATCGGCGACATTGACCCGAGCAGCCACGGCTACTTTCGTGCAACGCCCGTTACGATAAGCGCCGTTTCTTAGCCCGCTTGGCGCACCTCCACCGGCCCCATGGTGTTTACACACGCGCCATCCTGCTGCTGCCTGCGCCTTGCACCGGTCGCGCGTTCGCTTCGAAGTCGCAGCGCATCGTTGCTCGGTTCCGGTTCGTGTGGTTCGATCATGGGGTTGTCTCGCTTTTTGCTGTTACTGCCCTACCTGCGCCGCGAAGGACGTCGCCGACGATGGCCTGTCCACTGTCGGCGGCCGTGACGTGTTGATGCAGGACGGTGACGGTCTGCGCCCCCGTCACGCGGCACAGACTCAACGCCGTCAACTGCGCCGAATTGGATTGTGGCGGACACCCCTTCCGCCAGCGGCGCAAGTTTTCCCAGCGCTTTAGCCCAAGCTCAATATGTGAGCTCAATTTCACCATCCTAGCCGAAGCTCAATCTGCTCAGCAGTTAACTCCAAAGGCGTGCATCCTTCCGGGAGCCTTACTTCGGAAGTCGGACCGATTTGCAGGAAGATAGGGCCTAAATAGGCGGAAAGTCCTAGAATGATCGGTCGATTAGGAGTTCACGCAGAAAATTAAGCCTATTACCAATGTGTTAACATAAAGCTGGATCGTTGCCTTAACTTATGCCAAATAAACCACTGGGCAGGACCGTGAGCGCAACCGTTAGGTACGCGCGCCGAGCCGGCCCGGGTGGCTTCGGCCGCTCCTCCATTTTCGTCAAGAAGTGCCGCGGCCGGCGCGCGTTGCTGCCGGACCGTGGCGTGCTGCTGGAGCAAGCGTCCCGATGGCGAATCAGACCCCCACCCTCATCGCAGGTTCCACCAGCACCATCACGCTCACGGAAATCGCGGGCGCGAGGAACTCGGGCACGCTGGACACCGGCAGCGGTGCCATCCTGTTCGCGGATCTGGACACGGCCGACACGCACACGGTCTCGGCGGCCTTCTCCTCCGCGAGCCTCTCGACCGGGTCGCTCACGCCCACGCAGCAATCGGCCATCCTCGCCGCGAGCACGCTCAACCTCGCCCTGGTCGACTCGACCAACAAGCCCAACAACCAGGGCTCGGTCACCTGGACCTACCGCGCCACGGACCGGACCTTCGATTTCCTCGCCGACGGCCAGACCCTGACGCTCACCTACATCGTCTCGATCAACGATCGGAACGGCGGGATCCTGCAGCAGCCGGTCACCATCACCATCGTCGGCACCAACGATGCGGCAGTCATTTCCGGTACGAAAACCGGCACCGTGACCGAGGCCAGCGGGGTCCTCAACGGCACGCCCGGCACGCCCGTCGCGTCGGGCCAGCTGACCAGCACCGACGTGGACGGGCCGGCCAACACCTTCACGGAGGCGAGCGGAACGACGGCGTTCGGCAGCTTCACCATGGCCGCCAACGGCGTGTGGAGCTACGCGGTCGCCAACGGCAACGCGCAGGTCCAGGCCCTGAACGCCGGCCAGACGCTCATCGACACCTTCACGGTCTTCGCCGCCGACGGCACGTCGCAGGTCATTTCAGTACGCATCAACGGCGCCAACGACGCCGCCACCGTCACGGGCCAGAGCACCGGCGAGGTGACCGAGGCGGGCGGGGTCGCGAACGGCACGCTCAACACCCCCTCGGTCAGCGGCAAGCTCGTGGCGAGCGACGTCGACTCGGCCACCACCTTCCAGGCCGTCAACACCGCCACCTCCAGCGCCGCCGGGTACGGCACCTTCACCATGACCTCCGCCGGCGTGTGGACCTACACGCTGCGCAACACGAACGCGGCCGTGCAGGCCCTCAACGACGGCCAGAGTCTGGCCGACACCTTCACCGTGCGCACCGCCGACGGCACGACGCAGGTCATCTCCGTCATCATCAACGGCGCCAACGACGCCGCCGTCGTGGGCGGCACCCGCGCGGGCACGGTGACCGAGGCGAGCGGCGTGGGCAACGCCATCGCCGGTACGCCCGTGGTGTCCGGCCAGCTCACGGCCAGTGACGTCGACAACGCCGCCAACACGTTCCAGGCCGGCAGCGGCACCACCCTGTATGGCAGCTTCGCCGTGGGCCCCAACGGCCTGTGGACCTACACGCTCGACAACACCAACGGCACCGTGCAGGGGCTGAACGCCGGTTCCACGCTCACCGACAGCTTCGTCGTCCGCACGCAGGACGGCACGAGCCAGGTCATCGCGATCCGCATCAACGGCGCCAACGACGCGGCCGTGATCGGCGGCGACAGGCAGGGCAACGTCGTCGAGGCCGGCGGCGTCGCCAATGCGGTCCTGGGCACCCCCCAGGCGAGCGGCCAGCTCACCGTGGCCGACCCGGACAGCGCTGCCGGCTTCACCTCCTCCAGCGGCAACGCGACCTATGGCAGCTTCGCCTTCACGAGCGCCGGCCTGTGGACCTACACGCTCAACAACGCCAACGCCACGGTGCAGGCCCTGAGCGCGACGCAGTCGCTCGCAGACAGCTTCACGGTGCGCTCGGCCGACGGCACGACGCAGGTCATCTCCGTCATCATCAGCGGGACCAACGACGCGGCCGTCGTGGGTGGCACCCGCACCGGCTCCGTGACCGAGGCGGGCGGCGTGGCGAACGGCGTCGCCGGTACGCCCGTGGTGTCCGGCCAGCTCACGGCCAGCGACGTCGACAGCCCGGCCAACACCTTCACGCCCGGCGGCACGACCACGCTCTACGGGTCGTTCTCCGTGACCGCCGGGGGGCTCTGGACCTACACCCTCGACAACGCCAACGGCGCCGTGCAGGCGCTGAACACCGGAGCGACGCTCACCGACAGCTTCACCGTCACCACGGGCGACGGCACGAGCCAGGTCATCACGGTGCGCATCAACGGCGCGAACGACGCCGCAGTGATCGACGGCGATAAGACCGGCAACGTGGTCGAGGCCGGCGGCGTCGCCAATGCGGCCCTGGGCACCCCGCAGGCCAGCGGGCAGCTCACCGTGAGCGATCCCGACAGCGCTGCCGGCTTCACCGCCTCCAGCGGCAACGCGACCTATGGCAGCTTCGTCTTCACGAGCACCGGCGTGTGGACCTACACGCTCAACAACGCCAACGCCTCGGTCCAGGCTCTCAGCCCGGCGCAGTCCCTCACGGACAGCTTCACCGTGCGCTCGGCCGACGGCACCACGCAGGTGATTTCCGTCGTCATCGCCGGCGCCAACGACGCCGCCACGGTCGCCGGCATCCGGACCGGCACGGTCACCGAAGCGAGCGGCGTGGCGAACGCCATCGCCGGCACGCCCACCGTCTCGGGCCAGCTCACCGCGACCGACGTCGACAATCCGGCGAACACCTTCACCGCCTCGAGCGGCACCTCGGCCTTCGGCACCTATGCCATGGCCGCTAATGGCGTGTGGAGCTACACGCTCGACAATGCCAATGCCGCCGTCGAGAAGCTGAACACCAACGCCACCCTCACCGACACCTTCACGGTGACGACGGTGGACGGCACCAGCCAGGTCATCACCATCCGCATCAACGGCGCCAACGACGCCGCCGTGTTCGGCGGTGCGCTGACCGCCGCCATCACCGAGAGCGACGCGGCCCAGACCATTTCCGGCCAGCTCTCGGTTACCGACATCGACAACACGGTCAACCCGAACAGCCTCGTCGGCGCGCGCTCGAACGTGCCCGGCTCCGGTGGCTACGGCCGGTTCACCGTGACCGCCGACGGCCTGTGGACCTACGCCATGCAGGGCGCCCACGACGAGTTCGTGGCCGGCCAGACTTATGTCGACAGCGTCACGGTGACCGCCGGCGACGGCACCACGCGTGTGATCTCCGTCACGCTGACAGGCACCAACGATGCCGCCGTGATCACCGGCACCGACACGGGGGCGACGGTCGAGGCGGGCGGGGTCGCCAATGCCCTAGGCGTCACGCCGACCGCCGGCGGCACCCTGTTCGCCGCCGACGTCGACAACACGCCGAACGCGTTCACAGCGGTCACCTCCCCGACGGCCAGCCTCGGCGGCCTCGGCACCTTCACGATCACCGCGGGCGGCGTCTGGAGCTATGCGCTCGACAACGGCAATGCCCAGGTCCAGGCCCTCAATGCCGGCGAGACGCTGACCGACACCTTCACGGTCGCGTCCATCGACGGCACCTCCAAGACCGTTACGGTCACCGTCACGGGCACCAACGACACCGCCACCATCACCGGCACGGCGACGGGCGACGTCACGGAGGCCGGAGGCGCGGTCGCCGGCTCGCCCACGGCCACGGGCACGCTGAAGGCGGCCGACGTCGACAACACGCCCGACACGTTCGCGGCGGTGACGAGCCCGACAAAGACCGTCGCCGGCTACGGCTCCTACACGATCACGGCCGACGGCACCTGGACCTACACGCTCGACGACGACAACGCCGCCGTCCAGGCCCTCAACACGGGCGACAGTCTGCAGGACACCTTCACGGTGGCCTCCGCCGACGGCACCACCAGGACCGTCACCGTCACCATCAACGGCTCCACCGACGCCATCACCATCGGCGGCGTGGTCGACGGAGACGTCACCGAAGCGGGCGGCCTCGCCAATGCCACGGCCGGCATACCCTCGGCCACCGGCGCCCTGACGGCCACCAACGCCGTCAACCCGGCCACTGCCTTCGCCTCGGTCGCCGCCGGCACCGCCAGCCTCGGCGGCCACGGCACCTACCAGGTCTCCGCCGCCGGCGTCTGGACCTACCTGCTGGACAACGACGACCTGACCGTCGAAGCCCTCCCCGACGGCGCGACGCTCACCGACACCTTCGTCGTGTACTCCCAGGACGGCTCCGCCTCGCAGACGGTGACCGTGACGATCACGGGGGCGAACGACACGGCCGTGATCGACGGCACCGCCATCGGCGGTGTGACCGAGGATGCCACGGCCACCGCAACCGGTACGCTCTCAGTCTCCGACACCGACGCTGGCCAGAAGTCCTTCCAGTCGATCGCGACCGAAGATCTCAAGGGCCAGTACGGCACCTTCACGTTCAATGCCGGCACCGGCGTGTGGACCTACGCCGCCGACAACGCCCTCGCTAGCGTGCAGGAGCTGGGCGCTGGCGCCTCGCTCACCGACACGCTCGTGGTGAAGTCGCTGGATGGTTCGGCCAGCCAGACCATCACCGTCACCATCAACGGCACCAACGACGGCGCGCAGATCTCCGGCGACGTCGAAGGCTCTGTGACCGAAGACGCCACGGCCACCGCCACCGGTACGCTCTCTGTCACCGACACCGACGCGGGCCAGACGTCCTTCCAGTCGATCGCGACCGAAAACCTCAAGGGCCAGTACGGCACCTTCACG
This sequence comes from uncultured Alsobacter sp., assembly GCF_945952055.1. GTDB lineage: Bacteria > Pseudomonadota > Alphaproteobacteria > Rhizobiales > Beijerinckiaceae > Alsobacter. The sequence continues at coordinate 14 of NZ_CAMFHB010000025.1, read as the reverse complement.
TTCAACGCTGGCAC
>NZ_CAMFHB010000024.1 GCF_945952055.1 uncultured Alsobacter sp. | reverse complement strand
CTCCCGGGGCGCATCGGCGGCGCTTGGCTCACTGCATGAACCATCCGTGGCTGACCACCAGCGACTGGCCGGTCAGGACGTTGGTGGGCGACGCCGCGAAGTAGAGCACCGCCGAGGCGACGTCGTCGGTGGTGGTGAACTGGCCGTCCACGGTGTCCTTCAGCATCACCGTCTTGACGACCTCCTCCTCCGAGATGCCCAGCTCCTTGGCCTGCTCGGGGATCTGTTTCTCGACGAGCGGCGTGCGGACGAAGCCCGGGCAGACCACGTTGGCCGTGACGTTGTGCTCCGCGCCTTCCTTGGCCAGGACGCGCGCCAGGCCCAGGAGGCCGTGCTTGGCGGTGACGTAGGGAGCCTTGAGCTTGGAGGCCTCGTGGGAGTGGACCGAGCCCATGTAGACCACCCGGCCGTAGTTGGCGGCGTACATGTGCTTGAGGCACGCCCGCGTGGTCAGGAAGGCTCCGTCGAGATGGATCGACAGGAGCTTCTTCCAGTCCGCGAAGGGGAAGTCGACCAGCGGCTTGACGATCTGGATGCCGGCGTTGCTGATGAGGATGTCGATCCTGCCGTACTTCGCGACGACCTCGGCGACGCCCTTTTCCACCGCCTCCTCGTTGGTGACGTCCATCGCCACCGCGAAGGCATCCGCCCCCGTGGCCTTGATGGCGTCGGCCGTGGCCTTGGCGGCCTCCAGGTTGAGATCCGCGATGACGGGAATGCCGCCGCGCTCGGCGAGCTTGATGGCGATCTCCTTGCCGATGCCGCTGGCGGCCCCGGTGATGATGCCGACGCGTTGTGCGAGGTCCATGACGAACTCCTTCGGTTGTCCGGCCCTCAGGCCAGGTAATCGTGAACGACCTTGCCGAGCTCGAGCGTCAGGTCCGCCTTGATGTGGACGGCCGACAGGACCTCGAGCACGGGCAGTTCCGCGACGGGCGCGAGCGCGTGCGAATGCAGTTGCAGTTGGGCGGGACCGGTCCAGGCGCCCTTCATCACGATGTCGCTGAGGCGGTACTCGACGAGTTCGCAGATGCGCGGCGTGCCGTCCACGTGCGGGATGATCTTCAGCAGGAAATTGGGCGCTTCCATGCCCGCCTTCACCGCGGCGATGTCCGCCTGCCGGTGCTTGTAGCCCATCGTTCCCAGGGCCACCTGCATGCGCCCGTAGTGCAGTTCTCCCACCAGCGTGTCGATGTCGACCGCCAGCCGGGGCTGCGCCAGCTTCTTGGGGAAGCCCCAGAGTTCACGGCCGCCGGCGATGGGCGGGTGGTCGTTGAGGAACATGCAGTGGGTGTAGGAGCCCTTGCGTCCCTGGAAGCTGACCGGGATCACCTGCCCGCTTTCGGTGTAGTCCCCGAACCCGGTCGAATCCGGCATGCGGATGAATTCGTACTTCACCACCGGCTCGTCGACCTGCAGGGGCTCCGGCACCACGGCGCGCAGCCGCTCCGGATCGGTCCGATAGGTGACGATCATGTATTCCCGGTCGATGAACCTGTAGGGGCCCGGCGGATAGGCCGGACTGGTCAGGGGCATCGCGAAGGCGCGCTTGACGACGTCGTCGCTGTTCACATCGGGTCTCCTGCTCGGGGGAAGGACTGCGGTCGGGTTCGACGGGCGGCGGCGCTGCCCGCGACGCGGCGCCGGCGCGGCGGCTAGCCGTCGGGCCAGTCGCGGCACACGTCGTAGATCGCCACGCCGTCGGCATCGGTCGGCCGTTCGTAGATGGCGCGGTGGCGCAGCGTCTTGCGCGCGTCGGTGAGCCCGGCGTGCCAGTGCTCGTCCATGCTGACGCGCGAGAACTCGTAGTCCTTGGCATGGCCTTCGTAGCGCTGCGACCGGTAGATCAGGTGGACGATGTTGTAGACCTTCGGGTCGGCCTCGTCCCGCAGCAACCGGGCGGCGGCCCCGTCCCGAAGGTTCTCCGGAAGTCCGTCGAGAAGCTCCGCCAGCGCCACCCGCAGCCGCTGCATCCGTTCGAAATTCGTGGTGTTGGCCCGCGTCCGGCTGGAGAACTGGATCTCCTTCTGCCGGACCGCGACCTCGTTGAGGTCCCTCGGCAGGTCGCCGCGGGCGTTCCACAGGTCCACCTGGAACGCCAGCGTGTCCAGACGCGCCCCGCTGTCCGACACGACCCATTGCAGCGGCGTGTTGGAGATGAGGCCACCGTCCCAGTAGTGCTGGCCGTCGATCTCCACGGGCGGAAAGCCGGGAGGCAAGGCCCCGCTCGCCATGATGTGCTCGGGCCCGATCCGGTGCGTGGTCGTGTCGAAGTAGACGAAGTTGCCGGACTGGATGTTGACCGCACCGACGCTCAGGCGCATCGGGCCGTCATTGATCCGGTCGAAATCGACGAGCTTCAGGAGGGTCTCCCGCAACGCGTCCGTCGAATAGTGGCTGAGCGCCCCCGGCGAGCCGACCGGCGCCAGCCAGGGCGGCGGCATGCGGGGCCGGAAGAAGCCGTTCGCCCCGGACGCCAGCGCGGCGGAGGCGCTGAGATTGTTCAGGCCGACGCGCGCCTGGTCGCCCGTGTCCTTGAAAAGCGGCGACAGCAGATCGACGAAGGGGTTCTCGGTGATCGTCGACCAGAAGTCCCGCAGGCGCTGCACGCGGTGCTCGGGTGGATTTCCGGCGATCAGCGCGCAGTTGATGGCGCCGATGGAGATGCCCGCGACCCAGTCCGGCGTCACGTCGCGCTCGGCCAGGGCCTCGAAGACGCCGCACTGGTAGGCGCCAAGGGCTCCGCCGCCCTGCAGGACCAGCGCCACCGCCTCGAACGGCGGCCGGCCGGGATTGTCCACCGGCTTGTCGCGGGTCGGCAGCAGCCGGTCCGGCGACCGCGGGGTCTTCCCAGGCCGGCGCTTCTCGGATCGCTCGCGCTGGTCTGCGCTCATGGGCTGGCCCCGGGGATGACCGCTGGATCGGTTCGCAGGTGCAGCATAGCCGAAAGAGGGCAAGCGTCAGATAGTGATTTTGCAATTCATACCGGGCATGTGATCGCCTTGCCCCCCGCTCGCCGTATCGCGCGGTCAGGGCGCGGCGGCCGCCGTGGCTGGACTCCAGTCGATCTCGCCCACGCGATAGCGGCGCTGCAGGTTGAACTCCTTCGCCGTCAGTCGGGCGGCCAGCGCTTGCTCGCGCGTGTCCGACCGCGTGCACACGGAGCGCCAGCGCGCGGGATCGGGGAGCGGGAGGGATGTGCGAAAGGCGTCACTCAGCTGGTCGACGTCCAGGGAGCTCGCGAACGTGCCGGCGGTGACGATCGAGGCCTGGCTGTCGTCGCTCACGGCCACGCAGACCCACCAGTCCGCTGCGCAGGCACCATCAAGCAGTGCTCCCGGAGCTGCGCAGAACACGACTGTCGCCAGCCACCACCTTGCCGAAACGCCCATGGTCCTTCCACCGGCCTCGGTGTGGCCGTCATCCTTGCTGCCGAACGAGCCTCTGCCTTGGCACGAGCGTGCTGGGGCAGACTCGCGACGGTCTCAGCAAGGCCCGGGCCACACTGCATGGGCTCAGAAACACCGGTTTTTTCGGGACGTGCGACCGTCGAAGCGGATCGCCCGGCCTCCACGCGTTGGAGGATCCCGCATGTTTTGGAGGTTGTTGAAGGTGTGGGCGTCCGGGCGGCGAGCCGCCCGCGCCGTCGTCACCGGCGGGAGGGTTCTTTCGCCTCGAGCCGCGCATTGACGAGCTTCGGAGCGAGACGATCGATCACGCTGATTTCGTCGAGAAGGCGCGCGCGCTCCTCGGCTCCGAGATTGATGGCCTGGAGCGTGACGACGTGGGCGCCCTTGACCCGCAGGATGATGGCCAGGAGCGCGTCGAGATCGTGGAGTGACAGTGTTTTCATGCTCGTCGCTTGTCGGGGGAATCAAGCTGCCGGCTGACATGCATGCATAAGGCCAATCGAGGTGGTCCGAAAGCGAAAGCAACGCCCAGCCCACGTCAAAGGCCACGATCAAGCTGCAGGTTGTCTCTGGCACTTCCTACTGTTGATTATTGTGGAATTCGTCTCTCTCTATTATGATCTTTCAATCCTATCGCGTGGATGCGGAAGGACTGCGGTCATGGTGGACGGTTCGCTTGCGGCCAAGGTCATCGTGGCCGCCCTCCTGGGCGCCTTCGCGAGCGAAAGCGTCGCGCGACAGACCTGCGACGGGGCGCGCGCCGAGGCGCGCCGGCATCTCGCACAGGCCGAGGAAAGCCGGGATTGGGTCGAACTCTGGCGCGGGCTCGACGACCGCGAGGCCGCGGCGGAGCTCGGCTTTTTCGAAGACCATCTGCGCCATGCCGAGAAGGCTCTCGACGATGCGGACTGTACGGCGCTGGAGAGCGGCGAGATCCTCGGCCCGCGCTTGCGGCACGAGGCGGTCTGGCTGGAACGGACCAGACGTGTGCTCGGCCGCCCGGCCCCCTTCGCGGATGCGAGCCTGAAGCGCCCGGGCCGTTGATGCGCCGGGCGGCGACCGGCTCGCGCGGCGCGCTCACAGGCGCCGCGCCAGCATCCGGGTGAGGACGGCCTGCAACTCGTCGAGGCCGAAGGGCTTGCGCAGCACGGCGGACTCTCCCCCCGCGGCGCTCTCGATGGCCGAGCTCTCGGCAAAGCCCGACGCGAAGACGATCGGCAGGTCCGGGTGCCTGGCGCGGATCCGTCTCGCCACCTCGGCGCCGTTCAGCTCGGGCATGGCGAAATCCAGGATGACCGCGTCCGGCACCGCGCTCTCGAGAGCGGCGAGCCCGCTGGTCCCGTTGTCGGCCTCGACGACGCCGAAGCCGAGCGCGTCGAGCGAGTCCGTCAGGAACCGCCGGACATCGGGGTCGTCATCGATGACGAGAATGCGCGCCGCCGTGGCCGCGGGCCCGAGCGCGCCGGCCCCCGGCGCCGCCGGGATCTCGGGCGCCTCGGTGCGGGGCAGCAGGAGGCGGACCGTCGTGCCGGCGCCCTCCCGGCTCTCGATGCGCACGGTGCCGCCCGCCTGGCGCATGGCGCCGTAGACCTGGCTCAGGCCCAGGCCAGTGCCCTTCCCCAGGCCCTTGGTGGTGAAGAAGGGGTCGAAGGCGCGGGCGATCACGTCCGGCGACATGCCCGTGCCGGAGTCGACGATCGCCAGCTCGACATAGTCGCCGTCGGCGAGATCCGGATCGCCGGCGATGCCGAGGGGGCGGGTGCGGATGACGAGATCGCCCCCCTCCGGCATGGCGTCGCGGGCGTTGAGCGCCAGGTTCAGCACGGCCATCTCGATCTGGACCTCGTCGCCCAGCACCACCAGGGAGTCGGTGGCGAGATCCAGCCTGACGCGGACGAGCGCCCCGATGGTCCGGTCCAGCATGTCGCGGAAGCCGGTGACGAGGTCCGAGATGACGATGGGCCGCAACTCGAGCTTCTGGGATCGGCTGAACGCCAGCAGCTGGCCGGTGAGCTTGGCGCCGCGCTCGGCCGCCTTGAACCCCGCCTCCGCCCACCGCTGCACCCGCTCGCGTTCCGCGGGACGGCGGCGGATCAGGTCGAGGCTGCCGGCGACGCCCTGAAGCAGGTTGTTGAAGTCGTGGGCGATGCCGCCGGTCAGCTGGCCCACCGCCTCCATCTTCTGGGCCTGTCGCAAGGCGTCCTCCGCCTTGCGCAGGCGCTCCTGCTCCTGCATGCGCTGCGTGACGTCGTAGACGAACTGGTAGGCGCCCACGAGGCGCCCCTGCGCGTCGCGCAGGGAGTTGTACTTCATCTCGTAGTGGCGCCGGGCCCGCGTCGGATCGCCGAACTCGCTCACCTGCGTGAACTGCTCGCCGGCGAGGGCCCGGCTCCACACCGCCTTCACGGCCGCCTGCTGTTCGGGCATCCCGGCGAGCGCGTCGAGCATGGAGGCCCCCACCCGCGGGCGCACCCCGAAGATCTCCTGGAATTCCCGAGCCGCCGCCTTGTTGATGGCGAGCCAGCGGAAGTCGCGATCGGCGACCTGGACCAGGGCATCCGTGCCCTCGACGATGTCGGCGAGCAGCTTGCGCTCGGCCAGCGCCGCTTCCACCCGTCGTTCCAGGGTCTCGTTGAGGTCGCGCAGGCGCTCCTCGGCCAGCTTGCGCGGCGTGACGTCGATGGCGGTCCCGGCGACGCGCAGGCAGCGGCCATCCGGGTCGAACACGCCCCGGCCCTTGGCGGCCACCCAGCGCACCACGCCGTCGTCCTTGCCGACGGTGCGATACTCCACGTCGTAGAGGGCGCGCAGCGTGGGGTCGGTGGCGGCACGGTAGGCGGCGGCCGTGGCGTCGCGGTCCTCGGGGTGAAGCCCCTCGTAGAAGTCCCGCATGGTGACGGGTGCGTCCTGCGAAATCCCGAACATGGCCTTCACCCGCCCGGGCCAGTGGAGCACGTCGTTGACGACGTCGACGTCCCAGAAGCCGACCTCGGCATTCTCGGTCGCGAGCCGCAGGCGCTCCTCGTTCTCGCGAAGCTTCGCCTGCGCCGCCTTCACGTCCGTGAGGTCGTCGATGACGGCGACGACGCGACCGGGCTCGCCCGGCAGCGGAGCCGACGACAGGCGGACGGGCACGCGCCGGCCGCACTTGTCGACGAACTCCTTCTCGAAGGGGGCCCAGAAGCCGCGGGTCTGCGCCTCGGCGACGGCGGCGGCATCGAGAGGCAGGTGCTCCGCCGGGGTGAAGACCCGCCAGTCCCACTCCCCGCTCTCGAACTCGGCCCGGCTGTGTCCCGTCATGGCCAGGAGGCGATCGTTGACGGCGAGGGTCTCGCCGGTGTTGGCATCGAAGATGGAAAAGCCCAGGGCGCCCGACTCGAAGACGCCCCGGAACCGGGCTTCGCTCGCCCTCACCTCGGCCTCGGCGCGCTTCCTTTCGGTGATGTCGACGACCGTGGCGCCGACCTGCACGACCGTGCCGTCGATGGCGAACACCGGAAAGAACCCGGTCAGCCACGACCGGCGCTCGCCGGGCCTCGCCGGCGTCTCGCCATCGACCTCCAGGGCGCTGACCGCCTCGCCGGTCGAGAAAACCCGGTCGAGCACGGGCCCGACGGACAGCGCGTTGACCGGAAGCAGGTCCTCGATGGCGCGGCCCACGTGGGCCTCGGGTGGCAACCCGTTGATCCCGGCCAGCACGGCGTTGACGCGCAGATAGCGATGCTGCCGGTCGAAGAAGGCAAAGCCGATGGGGGCGTTGGCCACGAGCGCGTTCAGGGCCGCCGCCGTCTCGGCGAACTGGGCCTGGATCTGCTTCAGGGCGTCGATATCGGTGGCCGTTCCGTACCAGCGGACCCCGTCGCTGCCCTGCGAACGCACCGGCACCGCCCTGCTGATGTGCCAGGCCCATGTGCCGTCGGCCCTGGCCAGACGGTGCTCGCACGAATAGACGGCCCCCTGGCGGCTCGCCTCCTGCCAGGCGGCGACGGTGCGCTCGAGATCGTCCGGATGGACCACCGGCACCCAGTTCCACCGGTCCGGCACCGCCTGCGGCGTCGGGACGTAGGCCTGTCGCCGGGCGTTGTAGTAGTCGACGACGCCGTCCGCGTCGGCCGTCCAGACGAGCTGGGGCATGGCATCGGCGAGGTAGCGGAAGCGCTGCTCGCTTTCCGCCAGGGCTTGCTGGTCGAGCTTGCGCTCGGTGATGTCCATGACCACGCCGACCGAGCGGATGCCGTTGGGCGCCGCCACGAACTGGCCGTGCGTGCGAAGCCAGCGAACCTCCCCGCCGTCGGCGCGCACGACGCGGTAGGAGACCTGCCAATGACCGCCCTTCGCCGCCATCTTCCGGTGGCGCCGTTCGAGCCGGGGCAGGTCGTCGGGGTGGATCCGCTCCCGCCAGCGGGCGTAGGGCACTTCACCGTCGGGTGTCGGCTCGAGGCCCAGCATGCGGAAGGCGGCCGGCGACAGCGTCCCGTCCCCGCTGGCGAGATCGATGTCGTAGGTTCCGATCCCGGTGCCCTCGGTGGCCAGGCGCAGACGTTCCGCCGTCGTGCGGATGGCGGCCTCATGGCGCCTGCGATCGGTGATGTCGATGACGTAGGCGTGGAAGCCGTCGATGGCGCCTGTTTCGTCCCGGTGGGGCAGGTAACGGGCCTCGCCGTACCGGACGCTCCCGTCGCTGCGGGCGATCTCGACGTCGAGGCTGCACTCCTCGCCGGCCAGCGCGCGCTCGATGTAGGGCCGGCGCACCGCGTAGGCGGCCTCGCCCAGCACGCTGCGCACGTCCCGGCCGACGATCTCCGCCGGGTCCCGGCCGTACCAGGTCTCGAACGCCCTGTTCGCGAAGCGGTAGATGCAGGTCTTGTCAATGAAGCTGATCAGCTCGGGCAGGGAATCCGCGATGATCCGGAGTTCGGCCTGGCTCTCCCGCAGGGCCTCGTTGGCCCGGTGCTGCTCGGTCACGTCCAGGTTGATGCCCACCATGCGGACCGGCCGGCCCACGTCGTCGCGGACGGCCGTCGCATCCGTGCGGATCCAGCGGATCTCGCCGGTGTCGGGACGCACGATCCGGAACGTCCTCGAGAACCCCTCGCCGCGCGCGGCGTCGGCACGGGTCAATTCGTCCTGCGCCTGCCGGTCCTGCGGATGCAGCACGCGCAGCCACCCGGCATAGGGATCGGCGGCGTCGGCCACCGGATCCAGGCCGAGGATCGCGTACATCTCGGGCGACCACTCGACCCGCTGCCGCAGCAGGTCCCAGTCCCAGACGCCGAAGCCAAGCGCCCGCTGGGCCAGCGAGAGCCTTTCCTCGCTCGCCTTGAGGGCAGAGTCGCCCCGTTGATCGCCCGCTGACACGAACAACTCCTGGTCAGCCCCCTGGGCAACGGCTGTCCGCCGGTCCGCGTCTTCTCAGGCGCGCGGTCCGACATGGCCGTCCGCCTGAAGCTTGGGACCGGGATCGCGGTTTGTGTCAAGCGAGGGCTAGGGCGCGCCGATCGCGCGCATCTGCACGGGTGACCCGCCCCCGCAGAGGTGGATCGAACCTTTCGAGCGCTGCTGCGTTTGAGCTTGGTGCGGCGGTGGCTCGGCCTTCTCGTTCCCCGGTCCAGTCGCCGCATCCCTCCTGGACGCCCATGCTCGACACGGTCTCTCCCGCCCACGCGATCTGGTTCATCGCCGCCGCCGCCACGAGCGGCGTCGTCCTGCGGCCGTTCCGTCTTCCGGAGGCCGTCTGGGCGCTCGCGGGAGCCGGGGCGCTCGTGCTCCTGGGGCTCATGCCGTGGGCGGATGCGCTCGCCGCGGCGGCCGAGGGCACCGACGTCTATCTGTTCCTGGCCGGCATGATGCTGGCCGCCGAACTGGCGCGCCGGGAGGGCCTGTTCGACTGGATCGCGGTCCACGCCGTCGCTGCCGCCCGCGGGTCGAAGAGGCGCCTGTTCGTGCTCGTCTACCTCGTGGGCGTCGCCGTCACCGCGCTCCTGTCCAACGACGCGACCGCCGTGGTGCTCACGCCCGCGGTCTATGCGGCGACGCGGGCGGCGAAGGCGGAGCCCCTGCCCTACCTGCTCGTCTGCGCCTTCGTCGCCAACGCGGCGAGCTTCGTGCTGCCCATCTCCAATCCTGCCAACCTCGTGATCTTCGGCGCCGCCATGCCGCGGCTGGCGGACTGGCTGGCCCTGTTCTGGCTGCCCTCGCTCGCCGCCGTCGCCATCACCTTCGCGGTTCTCTACGCGACGCAGCGCAAGGCCCTGTGCGGCACGCTGGAGCCCGTCGGCGCGCCCGTGCCCCTGTCGCGCGGGGGACGCCTGGCCGCCGGCGGCCTCGTCCTCACCGCCGCGGCGATCCTGGGCGCCTCGGCGCTGGGCCAGCCTCTCGGCTGGCCGACGGCGCTCGCGGGCCTCGCCAGCAGCCTCGCCGTGCTCGCGCTGAAGCGGGAGAGCCCGGGGCCGCTGCTGCGCGGCGTGGCCTGGGGCGTGCTTCCCCTCGTCGCCGGGCTGTTCGTCCTGGTCGAAGCCGTGGGGCGCACGGGCGTCCTGGCCGAGCTGTCGGGCCGTCTCCAGGCGCTCGCCGCCACCTCGCCCGCCGAGGCGTCCTGGTGGGCGGGCGGGCTCGTGGCCGTGGCGTGCAATCTCGTGAACAACCTGCCGGCCGGGCTCCTGGCGGGCTCGGCCGTCCAGGCAGCCCATGTCCCGCCGCAGGTGGCCGCCGCCGTCGTGATCGGCGTGGACCTCGGCCCGAACCTGTCCATCACGGGATCGCTGGCGACGATCCTCTGGCTCGTCGCCCTCCGGCGGGAGGGCGAGACGATGGGCGCCTGGTCGTTCCTGAAGCTCGGGCTGATGGTGATGCCGCCGGCGCTGGCCGCGGCCTTGGCGGCCCTCGTCCACGTGCCTCTGCCCGGCCTCACCCCCTGACATCGCCCCGCTCGCCCGAGAGGCCGCCATGACGCTGCTCGCATCCCCCCTCGATCCCGCCGCGCGGGAGAACGACGGCAAGAGCCGCTCCCTGCGGGCGCTCAACGCCGTCAATTTCTTCCTGGCGGACGTCCGCGACGGGCTGGGCCCCTTCCTCGGCGTGTTCCTGATCGGCCAGGGCTGGGGCACCGAGACGATCGGCCTGGTGATGACCGTCGGCGGCATCGCCGGGATGCTGGCGACCACGCCGCTGGGGATCCTCGCCGACGCCACGCGGGCCAAGCGGTTCGTGATCGGTCTTTGCGCGGCCCTCGTCGTGGCCGCGAGCCTCCTGATCCTCTTCGCACCGACAGTGGGGTGGGTGGCCGCCTCCCAGGTCGCCACGGGCATTGCGGGCGCGGCCATCGGACCGGCACTGGCGGGCCTGACGCTGGGGCTCGTCGGCCAGGCCGGACTTGCGCATCAGCTCGGCCGCAACGAGGCCTGGAACCACGGCGGCAACGTCGTCGCGGCGGCGCTCGCCGGCCTGCTCGGCTATCGGTGGGGGCTTCCGGCCGTCTTCGCATTGATGACCGCGATGGCGCTGGGCTCGATCGCTTCGGTCCTGCTGGTCCGCCCCGAGGACATCGACCACGACACGGCGCGGGGGCTGGAGCGTGCGGGAGACGGCGCCGCCGAGGCCCCGTCGAGCTTCGCGGTGCTGCTGCGCTGTCCGCCGCTGCTGGTGCTGGCCGGAACGCTCATGCTCTTCCACTTCGGCAACGGCGCGCTCCTGCCGCTCCTCGGGCAGCAGGTCGCCTCGGACGGATCGGCCGACCCTGCGGTCTACACGGCGGCGACGATCATCATCGCGCAGCTCACGATGATCCCGGTCGCGCTCGGCGCCGCCAGGACCGCCGAACGGCACGGCTACTTCGTCGTGATGCTCGCGGCCTTGATCGCCCTTCCCGTGCGCGCCGTCCTCGCCGCGCTGTGGGCCAGCCCCTGGGCCGTGGTCCCCGTGCAGGTTCTCGACGGCGTCGGCGCGGGGCTGCTCGGCGTCGCCGTACCGGGCCTCGTCGCGCGCATCCTGAGGGGCACGGGACACGTCAATGCCGGGCTGGGCGCGGTGATGACCGTCCAGGGGGTGGGCGCGTCGCTCAGCCCGCTCGTGGCCGGGTGGATCGCCGCGCGCTACGGCTTCACCGCCGCCTATCTGTCGCTCGGCGCGATGGCGGCCCTCGCGCTCGTCGCCTGGATGGCGCTGTCGCGTGGCCCGGGCGCGGCGGATGGCGCCCGGGATGCCACCGCCCGGCGCAGGCCCTAGGGCCGCCGTTCCGAGGACCAGGCGAAGTTCACGAAGCGGTCGCGCGTCTCGTAGCAGATGTTGCCGTACATCTTGAGATAGCGATCCCGCCGCGTGCGGTCCCGGTACACGGCGCCGGGATCGGCAAGGTCGGCTTCGTATTGCGTGATGTTGGAGGCCGACAGCGTCGTCGGCAGGATGTCCATCGCCTGGGGGATGCTCCGGCCGTCGAGCCAGTCCGCCGCGTGCTGGCCCATGGCATAGCCGAAGACGGGCGACGCCAGGCTGATGCTGGCCTTGTAGACCGTGCCGGCCTTCAGCTCGGCCACAGCCTCGGGTTCGCCGTCGATCCCGCCCAGGAACTGGTCGGGCCTCGCCTTGCCGGCCGCGCGCAGGGCCGCCAGCGCGCCCAGGACCACCGTGTCGGCGCCCAGCACCACGTCGATGTTGGCGTGGGCGAGCAGCACCATCTGCATCGTCGCGTAGCCGCCCTCCTTGTTCACGGTCTGGGGCGAGATGTCGGCCACGATGGAGACGTCGGGCAGTTCCTTCAGCGCCTGGCGGATCGCGACGAAGCGCTGCGCCAGGTACTGGTTCGTGTCGTGCGTCAGCAGGACGACCCGGGCCTTTCCGTTGAGGCGGCTGCGGATGTAGGACACGGCAGCGTCGCCCAGCGCCCTGCCCGTGAGGAACTGGGGCGCGTTGAGGAGGGAGACGGCCGGCGGGGGAACGATGGTCCCCACATAGCCCCCGTCCCAGATCATCTCCATGAGCGCGGGCGCCAGGGTCGAGGCGTTGATGGGCGCGGCGACGACGGCGCCCGCCTTCTGCTCCTTCGCCTCGCGCACGTGCCGGATCATCTGGTTGGGGTCGTTGGCGGCCGTGGCCACCCGGAACGCGAGACCGCGATCACGCGCAGCCGCGGACAGGCCGGCGGCCACGCCCTGCATGAACTGGCGGTCGTTGTCCTGGGCGAAGACGAGCGAGCGTTCCCGGCCCGGCGGCGGCGCGCAGGGCGCCGCATTCTCGTCGAAGGCGGGGAAGGCCTGTGGCCTCGTGATGCCGGTGGGGCGATCCTGGGCGAAGCCGGCCCCGTTCACCAGAAGACATCCCGAGGCCAGGAGCGCTCGGCGAGACAGGCCTGTCATCGTTCCGTGTCCTCGTGCGAGAGGCCGCAATCGGGATGGGGCGACGACCGCGGGATCATGCGGCCAGCGCCAGCTTGAGCTGTGCCCGGGTGCCCGGGTTTCGCGGGGCGTAGTCGATGTCGGCCGACATGGAACTGGCGATGATCTTGACGATCCGCGTGCCGAGGCCGGTTCCCTGGACCGGCTTCTGCTCGCTGCGCCCCACGCCGTCGTCCTCGACCGTGACCTCGAGCGCCTTGTCCTTGCGCTCGAGCCTGACGCGCACCTCGCCCGGCGTGCCGCCATAGGCGTATTTGAACGCGTTGGTCACCCACTCGGTGATGATGATGCCGAGATTGATGCAGTCGTCGGCGGGCAACTCCACATGGTCGAAGCTGCAGTTCAGGCGCACGCCCGAGCCCCCGGCGATCATGGCCGTCTCGGTCTGCGACAGGACGGCGGTCAGATACTCGTCGACGGCGACGTGGCTCACGTCCGAGGACGTGAACAGGTGCTTGTGCAGCTGCGCGATCGCATGGATGCGGCCCTGGATTTCCTGCAGGGCCTCGCGGGCGGCGGGATCGGAGAGGCCGCCGACCTGCAGGCGGATGAGCGAGATGACGAGGGCCAGGCTGTTGGCGACGCGGTGGTTCACCTCGGCCAGCAGCACCTCCGCCCGGTCGCGCGCCCGCGACAGCGCCGCGGTCCGGTCCTTCACCCGGATCTCGAGCGTCTCGTTCATGCGGCGGACCTCGTCGCGCGCCGCCAGGATCTCCTGCGTGTAGCGGGCGATCGTGACGATGGTGCCGCCCACGACGAGGATGATGACGAGGCCGCCCAGGATCGAGGTCCACCGCAGCCACGCCGCGTTCGACCTCTGCTCGGAGACGCTTTCGGTGAGCCGGTCCTCGGCCTGGAGGGTCAGCGCCGTGATGAAGACGTTGGCCTCGTCCATCAGCGCCTTGCCCCGGTTGGAGCGCATGATGGCGAGCGCCTCGGCCTCCTCGCCGGACGTCTTCAGGCGGATCGTCGTCTCCAGCTCCGCCATCTTCTCGCGCACCACGGTCTGCAGGCGGTCCAGCATCGCCGCGCGCTCGGGGACGCCCGCCAGCAGACGCTGGAGGCGCTCCAGCTCCGACGTCACCTCGAGCTTCGCGTTGTCGAGGGGGGCGAGGTAGATCTCGTTGCCGGTGAGAAGATAGCCGCGCTGGCTGGATTCCGCCGTCGAAAGGCTTTCGCGCAGCACCGTGGCCGCCGTGCGCAGGTCGCGCGCCGACATGACGGCGTCGAAATGCTGGTTGGCGCGCTCGCCCAGCCACGCATTGGCGCCCACGATGAAGACGAGGACGCAGAAGGCGATGCCGAGCAGCCCGATCGACGATCTGACGACAAATCGGGCCGAGATGGGCATGGGTCGGGTACCGGCTTCGCGCGAACGGGGGATCTTCGTCTTTCGTCTGATTGGCAGCTATATACCACCGTTGGCGAAGGGGGCGAGCCTTTGCAACTAAAGGTCGTTGCGCCGCCGGAAGTCGGCGAACGCCAGCTTCAGCTCGCGAACGAAGCTGTTGATGACCGGTCGCACCATGCTGCGGCGGCGATAGATCAGGCCGATGTCGCGCGACCAGGTGGGGCGATCGAGGGTCAGAGCCACGAACTGGGCCCCCGGCCCCAGGCGGTAGGCGCTGGTGCGGGTGAGATAGCTCAGCCACTGCGACCCGGCGATCATGGCCACCTGGAAATTGGCCGAGGTGGTCTCGCAGACGGCGACCGGCCGCGGCAGCCGGGCCGCGGTGAACATCGCGTCGAGCGCCATGCGGTCGGGCTCCGGGCGCGACGGGATGAGCCAGCGATAGCCGGTGAGCTCCTCCAGCGCGACCACGCGATCCCCAACGAGGGGGTGGGCGCGGTCGGCGACGATGTCCACGGGGAGGTCCAGGAGTTCGACGAACTCGACGTCGTCGGACACGTCGCGCGGGCGCACCACCACCGCCACGTCGATGGCGCCGCTGAGCACGGCCGCGTGCAGGCCCGGGCTCATGTCCTCGGTGAACGACACCTCGACATCGGGATGCGACGCCATGAAGGCCTTGATGGCGGTGGGCGCGAGTTCGCGGATCGCGGTGGTGATCGCGCCGATGCGCAGCCGGCCGCGCTTCGCGCCGCGCATGGCGTCGATCTCGCTGCGGGCCTCCTCGGTCAGCGAGAGGAGCAGGTCGGCGTATTCGATCAGCTTCTCGCCGTAGGCGGTCGGCTTGACGCCCCAGGGACCGCGCTCCAGCAGCCGCACGCCGGTCGACTCCTCGAGGGCCCGGATGCTCTTGCTCAGCGCGGGCTGAGTGAGGTTGAGCTGCGCGGCGGCGGCGCCGATGCTCGCGTGACGCGCCACGAGCACCAGGTACTTCAGCTGCTTCAGGTCCATGCCGTCCTCCCGCCGTTCGCCCCGGCGCGCCCTGCCGCCGAGCCACAATCATGGTCATAAGATTTTTTCATGCCTTCGGCAGCCTTAGTTTGTAGCGGGCCGCCGGGCGCCGGGGAACGATGAGGGGTGCGCCCTTGCGCGTGCGCCTCTTTCCACCAACGGCGGGAACCACGACCATGAGCTTCGTTTGCAAGGGGATGGCCGTGTCGGCGGCCGCCCTTCTCATCGCCCTCCCCCCGGCTTCCGCGGCCGACCTGAAGATCGGCATCAAGTCCGAGCCGTCGTCGATGGACCCGCAGTTCCACGTGCTCGTGCCGAACATGCAGGTGTCCCTCGCCATGTTCGACCCGCTCGTGATGATGAGCCCGAAGCTCGTCGCCGAACCCGCGCTGGCCCAGAGCTGGAAGACGGTCAGCGACACCGTGTGGGAGTTCAAGCTGCGCCAGGGCGTCAAGTTCTCCGACGGCTCGCCGCTCACGGCCGACGACGTCGTCTTCACCTTCGACCGCATTCCGAAGGTGCCCAACAGCCCCACGGCGTTCACGCTGTTCACCCGGCAGATCGCCAAGGTCGAAGCCGTGGACGCCGGCACGGTGCGCTTCACCACGAAGCAGCCCTACCCGCTCCTCGTCACCGACCTCGCCAACCTCCCGATCCTGTCGAAGGTCGCCGCCTCCGGCCCGGCGCCCGAAGGCAGGACCACGACCGAGCTCAACCGCGGCGAAGGCCTGGTGGGCACGGGGCCGTTCAAGTTCGTGTCCTGGCAGAAGGGCGCGGACATCGTGCTGGAGCGCAACCCCAACTACTGGGGCAAGGCCTCCGAGTGGGACAAGGTCATCATCCGGCCGATGACCAATCCGGCGGCGCGCAGCGCGGCTCTGCTGTCCGGCGACATCGACATGATGGAGGACCCGCCGACGGCCGACCTCGAGCAGCTCAAGGCCAATCCCAAGGTCGAGGTGTCCGAAGGCCTCGCGATGCGGATCATCTACGTCGCGCTCGATTCCTTCGCCGAACCCAGCCCCGGCATTCCCGGCGTCGGCAGCCGGAACCCGCTCAAGGACCGGCGGGTGCGCGAGGCCCTGTCGCTGGCGCTGGACCGCAAGGCGCTCGTCTCCCGCGTGATGGCCGGGGCCGGGGTCGCCACGGGCGACATCATGCCGACGCCGCTCGCCGGCGCCCTGGCAGCCCGCCAGGCGCCCCCGCCCGCGGACATCGCCAAGGCCAAGGCCCTGCTGGCCGAGGCCGGCTATCCGGACGGCTTCCAGATGACGCTGGGAACGCCCAACGGGCGCTATGTCAACGACGCCCGCGTGGCCCAGACCATCGCCGCCATGTGGTCGCGCGCCGGGGTAAAGACCGAGGTGTCGGCCGTCGCCTCGCCCCTCTACTTCAAGGCCCGCGACAGCTTCGAGTACAGCGCCTATCTCGGCGGCTGGGGGAACTCGACCGGCGAGGTCGCGACCACCCTGCGCTCGCTCGTGGGAACCCGCGACGCCGCCAAGGGCTCGGGCGCCAGCAACGGCGGCCGCTACTCGAACCCGGAGCTCGACGCCCTGCTCGACAAGGCCTCCGGCACGATGGACGACAAGGCGCGCGAGGAGATGCTGCGCAAGGCCTCGGAGATGGCGCTGTCGGACTACGCGGTCCTGCCCATCCATTTCGAGGTGCCCACCTGGGCGCTGCGCAAGGGCCTGACCTACGCCGCCCGGGCCGACCAGTACACGCTGCCCCAGGGCGTCGTGTCGGCGAAGTGAGCCGGCGCCGGCCCCGCGCCGGCGCTCCCTTCTCCCTCGCTGTGGATCCCCCCGGATGGCGGTCTTCATCATCAACAGGCTGATGCAGGCGGCGGGCGCCATCCTGGTGATGTCGGTCCTCGTCTTCGTGGCGCTGTTCCTCATCGGCGATCCCACCGCCATGATGATCAGCCCGCAGGCGACGGAGGCCGAGCGGGATGCCTTGCGTGTGGCCTTCGGCCTCGACCGGCCGCTGTGGACGCAGTACGCGTCCTTCCTGGCCCACGCGGCCTCCGGCGATTTCGGGCGCAGCTTCCTCACGGGGCAGCCGGCCCTCCAGCTCATCCTGCAGCGCCTGCCCGCCACGCTCGAGCTCGTCATCGTTGCGATGACCCTCGCCGTGGTCGTCGGCGTCCCCCTGGGCATCCTCGCCGGGCTGCGTCCGAAGGCGGTCTCCAGCAAGGCGATCATGACCGGCTCGATCCTCGGCTTCAGCCTGCCGAACTTCTGGATCGGGCTGATGCTGATCCTGCTCTTCGCCGTCTATCTCGGCGTGCTCCCCGCCTCGGGACGCGGAGACACCGTCGCCATCGGGTCGCTGAAGCTCAGCGTGCTCACGCTCGACGGCTGGCGCCACCTCGCCCTGCCCGCCCTGACGCTGGGCCTCGCCAAGGCCGCCCTGATCATCCGGGTGACGCGGGCGGCGACGCGCGAGATCCTGCCCATGGACTACATCAAGTTCGCCCGCGCCAAGGGCCTCGCCCCCTCGCGCGTCCTGCGGGTGCACCTGCTCAAGAACATCATGATCCCGATCGTGACGGTGACCGGGCTCGAGTTCGGGCAGGCGGTCGCCTTCGCCGTGGTCACGGAGAGCGTGTTCTCCTGGCCCGGCATGGGCAAGCTGCTGATCGACTCCATCGTCACGCTCGATCGCCCGGTGGTCGTTGCCTACCTGATCCTGGTCCTCGGCTTCCTCGTCGTCCTGAACCTGCTCATCGACATCGCCTACATGGCGCTCGATCCCAGCGCCCGCGAAACGGTGAAGAGCTGATGAGCGCGGTCACGGAGACGCCGGTCGCGGCGGCGGCCAGGCCCGAGACGCCGCTGCGTCGCCTGCTGTCGCAGTTCTTCGAGAACCGGCTTGCCACGCTGGGCCTGGTGCTCCTGGTGGTGCTGGCCGTTCCCGCCTTCGCCGCGCCCTGGATCGCGCCCCAGAACCCCTACGACATCGCCAGCCTGGACATCCTCGACGCGCAACTGCCGCCCGGCAGCGTCGCCGAGGGCACGGGCATGACCTACTGGCTCGGCACCGACGGGCAGGCCCGCGACGTGCTCTCGGCCATCCTCTACGGCCTTCGCACCAGCCTGACCGTGGCCTTCGTCGCGGTGGGCGCGTCCCTCCTCCTGGGCGCCACGGTGGGGCTTTCGGCCGCCTATGCCGGCGGCTGGATCGACGCGCTGTTGATGCGCATCGTCGACATCCAGCTGTCGATCCCGGCGATCCTGGTCGCGCTCACCATGCTGTCGATCCTCGGCCAGGGGCTCGACAAGGTGATCGTCGCGCTGGTGATCGTGCAATGGGCCTATTTCGCGCGCACGGCCCGCGCCGCGGCGCTCGTGGAGCGCAACAGGGAGTACATGCTGGCGGCCCGCTGCCTCGCGCTGGGCTGGCCGCGCATCGTGTTCCGGCACCTGCTGCCCAACTGCATGCCGCCGCTCATCGTGATCGCCACGATCGACCTCGCGCACGCGATCGCGCTGGAGGCGACGCTGTCGTTCCTGGGCATCGGCGTACCGGTGACCCAGCCCTCGCTGGGCATGCTGATCGCAAACGGCTTCGAGTTCATGATGTCGGGGCGCTACTGGATCTCGTTCTTCCCGGGCATCGCGCTGGCGCTCGCCATCGTCGCCATCAACCTCGTGGCGACCACCTGCGCGACATCCTCAATCCGAGGAACGCCCCATGACCGCCGATGCCGCCCTGCGCCCGGGTGCATTCCGGCGTCCGCTGCTCGCGGTCGAGGGCCTGAAGACGCATTTCGCCACGCGGGCCGGCCTGGTGAAGGCGGTCGACGGCATCAGCTTCGGGCTGGCCGAAGGCGAGATCCTGGGCCTCGTGGGTGAATCGGGCTCGGGCAAGTCGATCACCGGCTTCTCGATCCTTGGCCTCGTCGATCCGCCCGGGCGCATCGTCGAGGGCTCGATCGACTTCGAGGGCCGCGACCTCGTGGGCATGTCGGAGGAGGAGCGCCGGGCGCTGCGGGGCAACCGCATCGCCATGATCTTCCAGGATCCGTCGATGACGCTGAACCCGGTCCTGCGCATCGACACGCAGATGATCGAGACCGTGCTCGCCCATCGCTCCATCCCGGAGGCGCAGGCGCGGCGGATCGCCCGCGATGCGCTGGAGAAGGTCGGGATCCCGTCGCCGGACGAACGGCTCAAGGCCTATCCCTACGAGCTGTCGGGCGGCATGCGCCAGCGCGTGGCGATCGCCATCGCGCTGCTCAACCAGCCACGGCTGATCATCGCCGACGAGCCCACCACGGCGCTCGACGTGTCGATCCAGGGGCAGATCCTGCACGAGGTGCGCACGCTGTGCCGGCAGACCGGCACGGCGCTCATCTGGATCACCCACGACCTCGCGGTCGTGGCCGGCCTCGCCGACCGGATCGCCGTCATGTATGCCGGCCGCATCGTCGAGACCGGCACGACGGCCGAGATCATCGAGAGGCCGCTGCATCCCTACACGCGGGGCCTCATCGCCTCGGTGCCCAGCCGCGCGACGCGCGGGCACCGGCTGAAGCCCATCCGCGGCATGACCCCTTCGCTCATCCACCTGCCGAAGGGCTGCGCCTTCAAGGACCGCTGCGACCGGACGATTGCCGCCTGCGACGAGGCGCCGCCGAGCACCGTGCTGCCGGGCGGCCGCACCCTGCGATGCTGGAACCCCGCCCCATGAGCCAGGCCCCCACGCCCCTGCTCGAGCTCGACGGGCTCACCAAGACCTTTTCCAAGCCCGTCGGAGTGGCGGGCCACATCGCCAACCTGTTCGGCGCC
The DNA here is from genome assembly GCF_945952055.1 of uncultured Alsobacter sp. Taxonomy (GTDB): domain Bacteria; phylum Pseudomonadota; class Alphaproteobacteria; order Rhizobiales; family Beijerinckiaceae; genus Alsobacter. Next base: position 71,713 of record NZ_CAMFHB010000024.1, on the reverse strand, counting down.
GGAATCGCGCCGGTCGACGTGCGGGCCGTCGCCGGCATCGACCTCACCGTCGCGGCGGGCGAGGTGGTCGGCGTCGTCGGCGAGTCGGGCTGCGGCAAGTCGACGGTGGCGCGCATGATCGCGGGCATCACCGGCATCAGCGCCGGCAGCATCCGCTACCGCGGCGTCGCGACCGGCGACATGACCCCGGCGCAGCGGCGCGACTTCGCGCTCAGCGTGCAGATGATTTTCCAGGATCCCTTCGCCTCCCTGAACCCGCGCATGCGGGTGCTCGACATCGTCGGCGAGGCGCCGGTGGCCCACGGCCTGGTGAGCCGGGCGGACCGGCGCGACTACGTCGTCGGGCTCCTGCAGAAGGTCGGGCTGCCGGGCGGCTACGTGGACCGCTACCCGCACCAGTTCTCAGGCGGGCAGCGCCAGCGCATCGGCATCACCCGGGCGCTCGCCGTGAAGCCGTCGCTGATCGTCTGCGACGAGGCGGTGGCGGCGCTCGACGTGTCGATCCAGGCGCAGGTCCTGAACCTGTTCATGGACCTGCGCGACGAGCTGGGCCTCACCTACCTGTTCATCTCGCACAATCTCGGCGTGGTCGAGCACATCAGCGACCGGGTGGTGATCATGTATCTCGGCCGGGTCGTCGAGATCGCGCCGACGGCCGAGCTGTTCGAGGCGCCCAACCACCCCTACACGAAGCTTCTGCTGGAGCTGCTGCCCGTGCTGGAAGCGGGCGAACGCGCCTACGAGCCGATCAAGGGCGAACTGCCCTCCCCGCTCGCGCCGCCGCCCGGCTGCGCCTTCCACCCACGCTGCCCCGCGGCGACGGAGCGGTGCCGCCGCGAGGCGCCCGTCCTCGCGCCGATCGGCCCCGGCCGCGCGTCGGCCTGCCATCTCAACGCCGGCGCGTGAACCACCACCGCCAGGCCAGTGCCTTCCACGAGGATACGCCCATGTCCGTGACCCCTTCCCTGCGCAACGCCGTCCTCGAGACGGACCACGTGGCCCGCTGCGCGGACCGCAAGGCCCCGGCCTTCGTCGCTCTCAGCGACCGGATCTGGGGCATGCCCGAGCTGCGCTTCGAGGAAACGCGCTCCATGGAGGAGCACGTGCGCGCGCTGGAGGCCGAGGGTTTCCGCATCACGCGCGATCTGGCCGGGATCCCGACGGCGTTCATGGCGGAGGCCGGCGAAGGCGACGTGACGATCGGTTTCCTGGGTGAGTTCGACGCGCTGGCCGGGCTGTCGCAGGAAGCCGGCGCGACGGAGCAGAGGCCCCTCGAGGAGGGCGGCAACGGGCACGGATGCCACCACAACCTGCTCGGCGCGGCCTCGCTGCTCGCCACCGTGGCGCTGCGCGACGCGCTGGCCGAGAGCGGCGTGCGGGCGCGGGTGCGCTACTACGGCTGCCCCGCCGAGGAAGGCGGGTCGGGCAAGACCTACATGGCGCGGGCCGGTTCGTTCGACGATCTCGACGCGGCCTTCTGCTGGCATCCCTGCGTCTACAACGCGGTCATGTCGGCCTCGACGCTGGCCAACATCCAGGCCTATTTCCGCTTCACCGGACGGGCGTCGCACGCCGGCATCAGCCCCCATGTAGGCCGCAGCGCGCTCGACGCGCTGGAGCTCATGAACGTCGGCGTCAACTTCATGCGCGAGCACATGCCTCCGGAGGCACGCGTGCACTACGCCATCACCGGCACTGGCGGCATCTCGCCCAACGTCGTTCAGGCCTCCGCCGAGGGGCTCTACCTGGTGCGCGCGCCGCGGCTCGACGACGTGCAGCGGCTGTTCGAGCGGGTGCGCAAGATCGCCGACGGCGCGGCGCTGATGACCGAGACGAGCGTGGAGATGGTGTTCGACCGCGCGACCTCCAACGTGCTGCCCAACCGGGCCCTGGAGGAAGCCATGGACGAGGAGTTCCAGGCGATCGGCCCGCCGCGGTTCGACGCGGCGGACTTCGCCTTCGCCGACCGGCTGCGGGCCGTGGCGATCACCGACGAGGACGTCCGCGCCGCCGCGGACTCGTTCGGCGGGCCAGCCGACTATCCCCGCTCGCTCCACGACGCGATCCTGCCCCTGCCCGACAAGCCCGGCCTGCTGCCGGGCTCGACGGACGTGGGCGACGTGAGCTGGGTGGTGCCGACCGCGCAGTGCCTGACGGCGACCGCCGCCGTCGGCACGCCCTTCCACAACTGGCAGACGGTGACCCAGGGCAAGCTGCCCGCCGCCCACAAGGCGATGGTGGTGGCGGCCAAGGTGATGGCCGCCACGGCGGCCCGCGCCATCTCCGACCCCGACCTCCTGGCGCGGGCCAAGGCCGAACTCGTGGCGCGGCGCGGCGGCGGCCCCTATCGCAGCCCTCTGCCCGACGGCGTCGGCGTGCCCACGAGCTCCTCGCGGCGCTAGAACGGTCGACCTGACTGCATCAGGTTCACCGCTCCAAGTTGTTGTTCTTTCGCACTTTCTTGCGACGAACCGGAGTCCACTTCGTCGGAAAATGCTCCAGGCGGCCTCAGCCCTTCGCCAAGTGGTCGGCGAAGGGCTGCGCCCAGTCCGCGTGCCAGCGCGAGAGCGCGGGCCGGTTCTCGATGATGTCGCCGACGGCCCAGGCCATGCGCTTCTCGTCGAGGGCGCGCGGCGTCTGGTTGTCCGGGCACAGGATGTAGAAGTCACCCCGGGCGAGGCTCTCCAGGAAGAAGTCCACGGTCTGCTCGGGCGTCCAGGCCCCGTCGGGCTTGGGCTGGCCCTGCCGGGCGGTCAGGCCCGTGTGGACCCATCCGGGGATGAGCAGGTGGGCGCTGACCCGGCAGCCCTCCCGGTTGCGCAGTTCGTGCGCCAGCGCCTCCGTGAAGGTCTTCACGGCGGACTTGGAGACGTTGTACGCGGGATTTCCCGGCGGCGTGGTGATGCCCTGCTTGGAGCCGGTGTTGACGATGACGCCGGGCTCGCCGTGCGCCAGCAGCAGCGGGGCGAAGACCTGCGTGCCGTGGATCACGCCCCACATGTTGGTCGCCAGGATGCGGTCGAACGCGCCGGGATCGCCCAGGCACGACGAGGCTTCGGAGCGCCCCGCATTGTTCATGACGACGGTTGCGGGCGGCAGCTCCGCGGCGATGCGCGCGCTCGCGGCCTCCAGCGCCGAGCGGTCCGAGACGTCGAGGGGCAACGCCAGGACCTTTGCGCCGGCGGCCGCGAGCTCGGCCACGGCGGCGTCGAGCGTGGGACCCGGCACGTCGATGACGGCCAGGGCCATGCCGCGGGCCGCCAGCGCGGCGGCCGCCGCGCGGCCGATCCCCGAGGCGCCGCCGGTGACGATGGCGGTCCGCCCGGAGGCGAGGGCTGGATGGGACATGGGGCGTTCCTTTGCCTGGCGGGCGGACAGGCAGCGAGCCTGACCGCCGATTTCACGACGCGTCGAGGCGACGAGTATAGTCGCCCCGGACGCTCCGGCGCAGGCCCTCCCATGCGGCGGGCGACAAGGTGGCGCACCTCGGCACCCGCCAGGGTCTCAGTCCGGACGCCCGTGCGCGTGGCGCGGCACGCGAGGCCGGACGGTTCTCGCCATGCCCCGCCTGGAGGCGGGACGGCCGGACGTCACGCGGCCAGCCCTTCGATTGCCCGGGCCGCATCGTCCATCGAGCGGGCGCGCTGCTCCTCGCCGAGCGCCACGCCCTCGGCCCGGACGAAGCGGATGTCGGTGATGCCCAGGAAGCCGAAGACCGACCGGAGGTAGCTCTCCTGGTGGTCGAGCGCGGCCATCGCGGTTCCCGGCCCGTAGAAGCCGCCGCGGGTGGACGCCACGATGACGACCTTCCCGCCGGCGAGCCCCACCGGGCCCTTCTCGGAATACTGGAAGGTGCGGCCCGCCACGGCGATCCGGTCGATCCAGGCCTTGAGCTGGCTCGGCACCGAGAAATTGTACATCGGGGCGCCCACGACCACGATGTCGGCGGCCAGGAACTCCTGGAGGACGGCCTCGCCCGCCGCCACGTCGTCGCGCACGCTCGCGCTTTCCGGCACGGCGCCGTGCAGGGCCGCGAGATGCTCGCCCGTGAGATGGGACACCGGGGCGCTGCCGAGGTCGCGGCGGACGACCTCGAGGCCGGGGTGGCGCGCGGTTTCGGCCTCGACGATGAGGGAGGTGAGGCGGCGGCTCGCCGAGCCGGCGCCGAGGATGCTCGAATCGATGTGGAGGAGCTTCATGGTCGTGCTTTCGATGGGCAGCGCTTGCTGCGGTGCATCGAAGCTAGGCATGCGGGCAGGATCGTTGTAGCCACTATCTCTGAATGCGAACCATCGGTCAGACCGATGGATAGATGGAGACCGGCCGTGCTGGACGCCCTCACCCTGGACCAGATCCTCACCTTCCTCGCCGCGGCGGACGAAGGGAGCTTTTCCGCGGCCGGCCGCCGCCTCAAGCGCTCCCAGTCGGTGGTCAGCCAGACGCTGGCCAACCTGGAGGCCCAGCTGGGCGTCAAGCTCTTCGATCGGTCGTCGCGCTACCCGGTACTCACGCGCGAGGGCCAGGCGCTGGTCGCCGACGCCCGCGCGATCACCCGCCAGGTCGGCACGCTGAAGGGAAAGGCCCGGGCGCTCGGCGGCGGGCTGGAGCCCGAGCTCGCGGTGGCGCTGGACGTGATGTTCCCCATCCAGGTGTTCGCGCGCGCCGTCCGCGACTTCAGCATCGCGTTCCCGGAGACCCCCCTGCGCGTCGAGGTGGAGGCGCTGGGAGGCATCCTCCTGCCGGTCCTCGAGGGGCGGTGTTCGCTCGCGGTGGCAGGCTTCATGCCCGACGTGCCTCCGCAGCTCGTGAAGGAACACCTGCTGTCGATCCGGATGGTCACGGTCGTGGCGCCCGGCCATCCCCTGGCCGCGGCGCCCTCGCCCGTCGCGCGCGACGAATTCGCCCGCCACGTCCAGCTCGTGCTGAGCGACAGGTCCGGCCTGACCAAGGGCAAGGACTTCGGCGTCATCGGCAGGAATCCGTGGCGCCTGGCTGATCTCGGGGCCAAGCGGACCTTCCTCATCGCGGGGCTGGGCTGGGGCAACATGCCGCTGCATCTCGTCCAGGACGACATCGCGGCCGGCCGGCTCGTCCTGATCCGCCAGGAGGACTGGCCCGATGGCGTCAGGGCGCCCATGCGCGCCGTCCACCGCGCCGACAGTCCCCCCGGCCCCGCCGGCCGCTGGCTGCTCGACCGCCTCACGGCGACGGTGGAGGAATGCATCGAGCACGGCGCCGCCGAGCGCGGGACGGACCCAGGCCCGGCCTGACGCCGATGCGGACTTGATCGAAGCGCCGCGCCCGGATGAACATCGCAGCGGCCGTGCCATCGGCGCGCGTGCCCGGACCTGCACTGCAACGGATTGCCCATGGACAGCGACCTCACCCACGCCCTGCGCGCGATCGGCTCCGGCTTCGATGCCGCCGTCGCGCTCGCACAGACGTATCGCGACCCGGCGGCCTCGCCGTCGGCGGCGCTGCTCGTCGATCGGCCGTTGCAGCCCGAGCCGGCGCCTTTCGGGACCGACCGCCTGCCGCTTCGCTGGTACCAGGACCGCGCCGAGGCCCTGAAGGCGCGGCTGCCGGAGGTCGACGCCATCCTGCTGGCGACGAAGTTCAACCAGATCTACTTCACCGGCTGCTTCCGCGGCGGTGACTCGCGCCGCTCCTGGGTGCTGCTGCCGGCGCGCGAGGCCGACGCCGCCCACTGGTTCATCCCGCGCATCGACCTCGCCCTGGTCGAGGCCTGGTGGGCGACGAGCTGCACCACCTATTTCTGCGATCCGCACGCGGCCGACGGCTACCCGAACGAAGGGCGCGTGACGCCGGGCAACCGGGTCGATCTCTTCGCCTGGATGCTCGAGAACCTGAAGGGCAAGGGCTACCGCACCATCGGCATCGACGCGACGCTGGGCGAGGCCGAGCGCGCCGCGATCGAGGCCATCCTGCCGGGCGTCACCTTCGTGCCCATCGCGGCGCCCTGCCAGGCCATGCGCGCCCGCAAGACGCCCGAGGAGGTCGCGCTCACCCAGCGGGTCTACCGGTACTTCGACCGGCTGCACTGCTTCGCCCGCGACTACATCCTGGCGCGCGGAACCGATGCGACGGACTTCGAGATCGGCATGGTGATGCGCATCTTCGGCATCCACCTGCTCCTGCAGGACGTGCAGCGCGACGGAAAGCCCCACAGCGCCATCGGGGTCGACGTGACCGCGCATTACGTGCGCTGCGGGCCCGCGACCGCCTACCCCCACCCCAACCAGTTCTTCTGCAACCGCGTCCAGCGCGGCGAGCCGCTCTACGTCAACTCCGACATGTATCTCGGAGGCTATGGCGGCGAGTGCTACCGCAACTACCAGATCGCTCCGGTGGCGCCCCACCAGGAGAAGATGTGGCAGGTGGTGGCCGACACCGCCCAGATCATGGTCGAGGGCTGCCGCCCCGGCCGGCGCTGCTGCGACGTCGCCCACGACGTCCATGCCTACCAGGTGAAGCACGGCATGGCCGACTACATCTATCACCGCCCGGGCCATGGCCAGGGGATGAACCACGAAGGCCACCAGATGCCGTGCCTGTCGCTGGGCGACGAGACGCCGATCGAGGCGGGCATGATGTTCAGCGTGGAGCCCGGCCTCTACGACACACAGCGCGGGCTCGGCATCAACCCCAGCGACACGATCCTCGTGACGGAGAAGGGTGGCGTGCTGATGAGCCGGGTGCCGTTCAGCCGGGAGTGGAGCTTCCTGACGCTCTGATGTGCGCAGCGGCCCGCCGACCGGCGGCGACCTTGCCCGCACCGACGGGCAAGGCCATGGGCCGGAGCCTCACCGCACCCGTGCGCCCGGCGCGATCGTCGGGGCCGCGCCGTTCAGCCGGTCCTTGGCGAAGCCGGCCGCCGCCTTGTAGCGGGCCATGAATTCGTCGCGCTCCGCGGGCGAGATCACGTCGTCGATGGCCTCGAAGGTGCCGCCGCAGCGTTCGTCGACGATGTTGAGCAGGCCGAACGGGCCGGCGCCGCGGTTGCGCAGGACGACGGCCGAGATGTCCTTGCAGAGCAGCCCGTCGTAGCGCGCCAGGGCCGCCTCGGTCACGCCGTGCTCGACCAGGCAGGAGCCGAGGACGCGCGCGTCGACGATGGCCTGGCTCGCGCCGTTCGACCCGGTCGGATACATGACGTGGGCGGCATCGCCGAGCAGCGCCACGCGGCCGTCCTGCCAGGTCGGCACCGGGTCGCGGTCGATCATCGGATACTCGTACACGACCTCGGCGCGCCGCAGCATGGCGGGAACGTCGATCCAGTCGTAGCTCCAGTCCGCGAAGTGATGGATGAAGTCGTCGATCTCGACCCGGCGGTTCCAGTCGCCCTGGGTCCAGCCGGCGGAGTTGTCGAACGTGACCTCGGCGATCCAGTTGATCGTCGCAAGCCCCGTCGCCGGATCGGCGGGCGAGATCGGGTAGAACACGACGCGGTGCCTGTGCGTGCCGAAGCCGACGAAGGACGCGCCGGTGCGCACCGGATAGCCCGGGCTGGTGCCGCGCCACATCACCGCGCCGCCCCAGTGGATCGGGGGCTGGCCCGGATGCATCTGCGCGCGGACGGCGGAATGCAGGCCGTCGGCCGCCACCAGCAGCGTGCCATTCACCTCGGCGGTCGTGCCGTCGGCCTTCCGGATCGAGGCCGTCACGCCATCGGGCCGGTTCGCGTAGCCGACCACCCGCTCGCCCGTACGCACCGCGTCCGGTCCCAGGCGCTCGATCACCGTCCGGTAGAGGAGCATCTGCAGCGCGCCCCGGTGCACGGCGTATTGCGGCCAGCGGTAGCCGGCGTCGAGCCCCCTCGGCTCCGAATAGATGTCCTTGCCGTTGAGGCCGACGAGCGCCCATTCCCGGGCCGGCAGGCCTATCGTGTCGAGGTCGGCGGCCGTGATGCCGAGGTCGTACAGCTCGCGGACGGCGTTGGGCTGCAGGTTGATGCCCACGCCCAGGGGCCGCAGGGTCTGAACGGTCTCGAAGACCCTGCAGGGCACGCCGATCTGGTGCAGGGTGAGCGCGGTGGCGAGCCCCCCGATGCCGCCGCCGGCGATCAACACGAAAGGCTGCGACATCGCTTCTTGGTCTCGCGCTCGGTTCCGAGCGCGGCATAAGGTCGGCCGCCTCCCGCGTCAATGCGGGCGCCGGCACAGCCCCGCTTCAGTCACGGGCCGGCAGGGTCCTCAGCCAGGCGACGATGGCGTCGAGGTCGGCCTCGCTGGCGCGCTCGTAGGAGGCGAAGGACATCGGCGGCGCGAGGTGCGAACCGTCCTTCGAGATCCCCTTCGTGATGGCCCGCTTGATCTCGGCATCGGTCCAGCCGCCCAGCCCCTTGGTGGTGCTCTGCGTGATGTTGCGGGAGATCGAGATGCCCCACGGGCCCTTGAGCTCGAACCCACCCTTGCCGAGGTCGTTGGCGAAGTCGCGTCCGCGCGGTCCCATCGGGGTGTGGCACTCCATGCAGTGGGCGAGCGTCGCGAGATAGAAGCCCCGGGCGACGGGCGCCTGAATGTCGGTCGCGGTGTAGGGCTTCTCCGCCCCGGGAAACACCTGGCGCGGAATGACCGCGCGGTAGACCGGGTCCGGCACCTTGTTCTTCACGGCCGGTACGGAGCGGAGGTAGGCGACCGCCTGGTCGAGGTCCTCCTCGCTCATCAGCCCGTAGAAGCCCGTCGGCATGATCGGCGCCAGCGGGACGCCGTTGGGGCGGACGCCGGTCCGCAGCAGGCGCTTGAGATCGTCGGCGCTCCACGATCCGATCCCGGTTTCCGGGTCCGGCGTGATGTTGGAGGCCGTGACCTTGAAGGGCCCCTCGTCGAAGGTGAGACCGCCCGAGAAAGCCTTCTCAGCGATGTCGCCCTGCGGCCCCTTCGGCGTGTGGCAGCTGCCGCACGCCATCAGGCCGTTGACGAGATAGCTGCCGCGACCGCCGTCGCCCGACTGCGCGACGGCGACGGTGGGAGCGAAGAGCACGGCGAATGCGAGGAGGACCCTGAAGGACGGCATGGACGGTCGATCCCTGTGGCACGCGTGGGGGGGACGGGCGACTGCGCACTCTTGAGGCAAATCGGGATTCCGGTTGAGAATTGTATGCAGTGCCCGCGCCTGTTGAAATGTATTTTCGCCAACACCGCCTTTGCCGAAGCTCAGTCCCGAACGCTCGCCGCGAGAGCCGGCAGGTCGTCCCACACGAAGATCAGGTTGCGGGAGCGCCACCGCGGCCCAGGGTCCGTGTAGGCGCCGACCATCCGGCCGCCCAGGCGCGTGTAGAACGCGATCGCGCCCCGGTTGCCGTCGACGACGCCGAGCCCCAGCCGCGTCTCGCCACGGTCGAGGGCGCGCCGTGCCGCCTCGGCCAGCAGGCGGCGCCCGAGGCCCCTGCCCTGCAGGGTGCCGCGCACGAAGAGATGCCTGATTTCGCAGCAGGCCCCGAAGGCAGGTTCGGACGGTGGCCCCATGAGCATGAACCCCGCCAGGGTGTCGCCCGCCCGGGCGACCATGACGAGATCCTGGCCGGGCTCGTCCAGGATCGCGCGCCACCGGGTCCGACGTGCCTCGAGCGTCATGAGTGCCGGCAGGTCGGGAGGAGCCAGCGCCGCGTAGGTCTCGTGCCAGAGGTCGTGGTGCAGCCGGGCGATCGCCTCCGCGTCGGCGCGCGACGCCTCGCGCAGGGCGATCGCGTCGGGTCCAGACGGGGCCGGGGTCGTCATCATGTGCTCCCGCGCATGGCCGCGGCTCGGGCGGCGATTTGCGTCGGCCGGTCGCTCGTGAGCGCAGTTCTGCCACGTTCGAGCCGGCTCTGACACCCCGCCTCCCAGCGGCCGGGGAGCGTCACGGAACCGTCGTGGAGGACGGCTAGGGACTTCGCCGGCCGGCGGGGCGCGGGCCGGGAGCGAGAAGCTGTGGATTTCGGCCGCGTCGGGGGCAAGGCTCCGCGACACGGTACCGGCTTGATCGCTATCGAGCTTGAACTAGCCTAGGACGCCGGCGATGCCGCAACGAACCAGGGAAACGTCACGATGAGAGCCTTGCTCACGGCGGCCGCGATGGCCATCGCCAGCACCGCCGCCTTCGGCCAGGAGGGAAAGCTCGTCCTCTACACGAGCCAGCCGCAGACCGACGCGCAACAGACGATCGACGCGTTCAAGGCGAAGTTCCCGAAGGTCGACGTCTCCTTCGTCCGCGACGGTACTCCGCGGGTTATGGCGAAGCTGCGGGCCGAAATCGAGGCCGGCCAGCCGCAGGCCGACATCCTGCTCATCGCCGACAGCGTCACCATGGAGGGCCTCAAGAAGGAAGGCCGGCTCCTGCCCCACAAGCCCGCCAACCTCGCCGCCTATCCCGCCGGCATCCATGACAAGGACGGGTTCTGGTTCGGCACGAAGCTCATCACCACGGGCATCGTCTACAACGCCAAGGCCCCCTTCAAGCCCACGAGCTGGGCGGACCTGAAGCGCCCCGAGGCCAAGGGCCAGCTGGCGCTGCCCTCGCCGCTGACGTCGGGCGCGGCGATGATCCACACCGTCACCCTGGTCGCGAACCTGCCCGAGGGCTGGGGCTTCTACGACGCGATCGCCGCCAACAAGGCGGTGCCCGGCGGCGGCAACGGCGACATTCTCAAGCAGGTGGCGGGCGGCGAGAAGATGTTCGGCATGATCGTCGACTACATGCCGATCCGCGAGAAGGCCAAGGGCGCGCCCGTCGAGTTCGTCTTCCCCAAGGAAGGCGTCTCGGCCGTCAGCGAACCGGTCGCGATCCTCAAGACCACGAAGAACGAGGCGGCGGCGCGCGCCTTCATCGACTTCGTGCTGTCGCCGGAGGGGCAGGATCTCGCCACCAAGCAGGGCTACGTGCCCGCTCTGCCGACCGCCGCGCTGCCTCCCGGCTATCCCGAGCGCGAGGCGATCCGGCTCATGACCTTCGATGCCGGCAAGGCCCTGGCGGAGGACGACGCCAACAAGAAGCGCTTCTCCGACATCTTCGGGCAGTGAGGGGCGGCGGGCGTTTGCGCACGACGAGGTTCGAGAGTTCGCCGCTCTGGCGCGGGCCGGGCGCGTTCGTCGCGCTGGCGGCGATCGGCGTGGCGGTGGGGCTCCTGTCGGCGCTCCCGGTCGTGCGCCTCGCCTTCGCCGGCCTGACGCGGGGCGGCGAACTGGCCGTGGCCGCGGCCTGGTCGCTCGCCAGCAGCCGAGCGGCCCTGCTGGCCACCCAGCACTCGCTGGAGACCAGCCTCGCCTCGGCGGCCATATCCCTGGTGCTGGGCGGCGCGGTCGCGCTGGTCGCGACCTTGTGGGACATGCCGGGGCGGAGGGCCTTCTCCTTCCTCTTCCTGCTGTCGATGATGATGGCGCCGCAGGTCGCGGCGCTGGCCTTCGCCGGGCTGCTGGGTCCCGCCTCTCCGCTGCTCCTCGCGCTCGACCTCGCGCCGCCGGCCGGCTCGAGCAACCCCATGCGCGGGGCGGCCGGCATCATCGGCGTGCTCGGCCTGCACCACGCGCCGCTCGCCTTCGTCGTGATCCGCGCGGGCCTGGCGCGCCTGCCGCGCGAGGTCGCGGAGGCGGCTGCACTCGACGGCGCGAGCCGGACGCAGACGATTTTGCGGGTCGTGCTGCCGCTGACCCGCGGCCACGTCGCGGCCGCGGCACTGTTGTGCTTCGCCTCCGCCCTCGGCAATTTCGGCATTCCCGCCATCCTCGGCCTGTCGAGCGGCTACCTGACGCTGCCGACGCTGATCTACCGGCGCCTGACGAGCTTCGGTCCCTCCGTCATCGGCGACGCGGCCAGCCTGAGCCTGGTGCTGGTGGTGCTGGCCGGCGGCAGCGTGCTCGCGGCCCAGCGCCTCGTCTCCCGCGCGCCGGCCCTGTCCTCGGACGGCCGCACGCTCGACGGGCTGTGGACCCCCGGCCGGGCCGCGCGCGCCGCCGCCGTCTTCTCCTGGTTCATGATCGTGCTGTGCACCGTGCTCCCGTTCCTGTCGCTGCTCGGCAGCGCGCTCGTGCCGTCCTACGGGATGCCGCTGTCCTGGCGCACGCTCACCGCCGACCACTTCGTCGAGGTGCTGCTGCGCCAGGACGTGACGACGCGGGCGTTCCGCAACTCGCTGCTGTTCGCCGGGACGGCGGCGCTGCTGTGCGCCAGCCTGGCGCTCGTGCTGGGCTACGCCCTCGTCCGGCGCTGGCCGCGCCTGAGGGCCACGGTCGAGACCGCGATCGAGCTGCCTTACGCCATCCCCGGCATCGTGCTGGCACTGGCCGCGATCCTGCTGCTGCTGCGTCCGCTGCCGCTCGTCGGCATCAGCCTCTACGGCACCGGGGCCATCATCGTGCTGGCCTATGCGGCGCGCTTCCTTCCCCTCGCCTTCAAGCCCGTGACGGCCTCCATCGACCAGCTCGATCCCGCGGTCGAGGAGGCGGCGGCGCTGTGCGGCGCCGGGGCCCTGCAGCGCCTGCGCTACGTCGTGGCCCCGGCCGTGGCGCCGGGCGTCGTGGCGGGCTCGCTGATGGTGTTCCTGCTCGCCTTCAACGAGCTCACCGTGTCGGCGCTGCTGTGGTCGCGCGGGACGGAGACCATCGGCGTGATCCTGTTCTCCCTCGACGAGGCGGGCCTCGCCTCCACCGCCGCCGCGGTCGCCGTGCTGTCGACGCTGGTCATCGCGACGGTGATGCTGGTTCTCGATCGCCTGGCCCCGCGCCTGCCGGCGGGTAGCCTGCCCTGGCAATAGCCCCCCGCGTGAGGGCGTGACTACGCCGACGGCAGGCGGTCGACCCAGGCCCGCACCGCGCCGGCGAGGGTCGCCATGTGGTCGGCCGCGGTGAAGCCGCTCACCGCCTTGCGCGGCTTGAGATCATGGTCGCCGTCGGCCAGCCACAGCAGCTCGATGGCCGGCGACAGCGCGTAGCCCGCCACCTCCTCCGCCGTCCCGAACGGATCGCGCGTGCCCTGGGCGATCAGTGTGGCCGTGCGCAGGGCCTCGAGGTGCGCGGTGCGGGTCTTCGCGGGCTGGCCGGGAGGGTGGAAGGGATAGCCGAGGCACAGCAGGCCGGCGATCGCCCCCTCGTCCAGCAGGTCGTCCGCCACCATCGAGGCGACCCGGCCGCCCATGGACTTGCCACCGATGACGAGGCGGGACCGCGGCGCGCGCAGCGCGGCGGCCCCCGCCACGGCGGCGCGATATTCCCCCATGAGGCTCTCCGCCCTGGGCGGAGGCCGGCGCTGGCCGGACCGGCGGGCCGCCATGTAGGCGAACTCGAACCGGAGCACCCTCAGCCCGGCCGTGGCCAGGGCCGTGGCGATCGCCGACATGGCCGGCGCGTCCATGGGCGCACCCGCGCCATGGGCCAGCAGCAGGGTGGCGGCCGCGTCCGCGGGACCGCTCTCGAGATAGTCTGGCATGGGCACACCGACCGGATGGGGCCTGCACCGTGCCCCATCCCGTCCGCGACGTCACCCTCTGCTGCGCGAGATCGACCGAAGGCTTTCAGGCGAACAGGGGCGCCGGATCGGGCGTGTACCGCGCGATCTTGTCGCGATCGATGCGCACGCCGAGGCCCGGCTCGTCCGGAATGTCGAGCATGCCGTCGGCGTCGAGCTTGAACGGCTCCTGGAGGATGCCGTCGACATAGGGACTGCCGCCGATGAACTCGACGAGGTCGCAATCGGGGAACGCCGAGGCGAGCTGCAGGTCGGCGGCGACGCCGAGCGCCGTGTTCCAGCCGTGCCCGATGTACTTCACGCCGAAGTCGTAGGCGAGCCAGGCGATCTTGCGCTGCTCGGAGATGCCGCCGACCTTGGTGACGTCCGGCTGGATGATGTCGAAGGCGCCCTTGGTGAGCCAGGGGATGAAGGCCTGGCGGCGCGTCAGCACCTCGCCGCCGGCGATCGGCACGGGGCTCGCCTTGCGCAGCGTGATGAAGTCGTCCAGCGCGTCGGGCTTCAGCGCCTCCTCGAACCAGCCGACGTCGTAGCCGGCCAGCATCTCGGCGGTGCGCAGCGCCCATTTGAGGCCCTGGGGCCAGTAGGCGTCGCTCGCGCCGGGGTCGACGAAGAGCTTGGAGTCCTGGCCGGCCGCGTCGCGCGCGGCGGCGACGATGGCCTCGTCGAGGCCGTAGTCCTTGGCGCGGCCGAAGGGGCCCCAGCCGATCTTGAAGGCGCGGAACCCCTGGGCGCGATACTGCGCCACGAGGCGGTGCATGGCGTCCGGCTCTTCCATCAGCAGCGAACAGTAGGGCTGCACCTTGCGCCGGTAGCTGCCGCCGAGCAGCCGGCCGACCGAGAGACCCGTCGCCTTGCCCAGGATGTCCCAGCAGGCGATGTCGATGCCGGAGATGGTGTGGGTGAGCGTGCCGCCGCGTCCCATCCAGAACGTGTTCTGGTGCAGCTTCTCGGTGACGCGCTCCGGCTCCAGCGCATTCTCGTCGCGGTAGAGGGGCTCCAGCACCTTCAGGCCCGCCTGCACGAGGCGCCCGTCTGTGAAGACGCTGCCATAGCCCGTGATGCCGGCGTCCGTGTGCACGGCGACGATGGCGTGGATGGAGTCTTCCGGCCGGATCTCCGCCGACCAGCCTCCCTTCGGGCTCTCGCCGAACAGCGGCGCGGCCTCGATGCGGGTGATCTTCACGGGCCCGAGTGCACGCCGTCCTTCGGCCATCGATCGCTCCTCCCTCAAGGCGCCTCGTGCGCCTGGAATCTGTGTCGCCCGGGGCGGCCGGCGACCTTCGCCGCCGCTTGACTTGCCCCAAGATCGTATACAAACATACGATCCGAGAAGAAACTTGTCGAGGGCTGCCATGGCGACCGAGAGACCAAGAAGCCGGGTTCGGTGTGAGGTCGACTTCGACAGGAACGGGCGGCAGGCGGGCTATGCGCGAGCCCCGCTGTCGCGCAACACGTCCGGCTGGGGCGTGGTCGAGATCCCGATCATCGTGCTCAAGAACGGCAGCGGCCCGACCGTGCTGCTCACCGGCGGCGTGCATGGCGACGAGTACGAGGGGCCCATCGCCGTCTCGAAGCTCGCACGCACACTCAAGCCCGAGCAGGTGCAGGGCCGCGTCATCATGATGCCGGCGGTCAACATCCCCGCGGTCATGAACGACACGCGCCTTTCGCCGGTCGACAACCGGGACATGAATCGCTGCTTCCCCGGCGACCCGCGCGGCACGTTCTCGGAGATGCTGGCCCACTTCATGGACAGCGTGATCCTGCCCCTGGTCGACGTGTCGGTGGACCTGCACACCTGCGGGCACTCCGGCGACAGCGCCCCCTCCACCAACATGCACTATGTCGACGACGCGGCGATCCGCGAGCGGACCATGGCGCTGGCCAAGGCCTTCGGCGCGCCCTTCAACGTGGTGTTCAGCGGGGTCGACGAGGGCGCGACGCTGACTTCCGCCGTCGAGCGGCGCGGCATCGTCTCCCTCGGCACGGAGCTCGGCGGCTGGGGCCGCGTCAGCGTCGAGGGCGTGCGCATCGGCGAGCGCGGCGTGCGCAACGTCCTGAAGCAGCTCGGCGTCATCGAGGGCAAGCCCGACACGGCGCAGCGCGACGGCAGCCCGGCCACCCGCCACATGATGGTCCGCAACGCCGAGTGCTACGCCTTCGCCCCGCGCAGCGGCCTGTTCGAGCCCCTGCAGGTGGTGGGCGACCGCATCGAGGCCGGGCAGACCGCGGGCTTCCTGCATTTCGTCGAGGACGTCGACGCCGCGCCGATCGAGGTCGTGCACCGCGCCTCGGGGCTCCTGTGGATGTCGGCGGGCCCCGGCCGCGTGCAGCGCGGCGACTGCGTGGCGGTCGTCATGCAGGACTACGACGAAGCCCAGTTCTCCCACGACTGACGGCGGCACGGCCCTGCCGCGTCCCGCCCTTCCGCTCACCCCTCCCCGAGGACCTCGCCATGACCAGGCGCCCGCGCATCCTGATCGTCGAATGCATGCAGGAAATCTCGTCGTTCAACCCCCTGCAGTCGGGCTATGACGACTTCCACATCGAGCGCGGCGAGGAGATGCTGTCGCAGGACGGGCTGAACACCGGCCTCGGCGGCGCCCTGCCGGTGCTGCGGGCCGCCGGCTACGACATCGTGCTCACCATGAGCGCGCGGGCCGGATCGGGCGGGCTCCTGGCCGCCGCCAGCTGGAAGCGGCTGTCCGGCGAACTCGTGGACGCCATCAAGGCGGGCGCGGCCGGCGGGATCGACGCGGTGTACTTCTCGCTGCACGGCGCCATGGGGGCCGACGGGGAGCTCGATCCCGAGGGCTGGCTGCTGCAAGAGACCCGGCGCATCGTCGGCGAGGCGATCCCGATCGTGATCTCGCTCGACCTGCACGGCATCCTCACCGACCGGATGCTGAAGCAGGTCAACGGGCTCGCGATCTACCACACCTATCCGCACGTCGACTTCGCCGACACCGGCGAGCGCGCCGCCAGGCTCCTCGTGCGCATCCTGGACGAGAAGCTGAAGACCACGATCGCCCGGGTCGTGATCCCGGCGCTGGTGCGCGGCGACGAATGCATCACCAAGTCCGGCTGCTACGGCGACTGCATCCGCGAGGCCCAGCGCATCGAGCGCGACGGCACCGCGCTCGCCGCAGGCATCATGATCGGCAACCCCTTCACCGACGTGCCGGAGCTGTGCTGCCAGGTGCTCGTGTGCACCGCCGGCGAAGAGGCCACCGCCAAGGCCGAGGCCGTGCGCATCGCCGAGGAATTCTGGCCGCTGCGCTTCCGCATGCAGGGCAAGTTCATCTCGCTGGAGCGCGCCATCGCCCAGGCCGAGACGATCAAGGGACCGGTGATCTTCACCGATGCCGCCGACGCGACCTCCTCCGGCGCGACCGGCGACAGCGCCATCATCATCGACGGCCTGCACCGGGCCGACACGCGCAAGCGCGTGCTGGCGCAGATCGTCGACCCGCATGCGGCGGCCGCCGCGCACAAGGCCGGCGTCGGCGCCACCATCGACGTGACGCTGGGCGGCGCGATCGATCCCAAGCGCTTCAAGCCCATGCGCGTGAAGGCGACGGTGAAGCTGCTCTCGGACGGCAAGGCGCGGCTGGAGACCATGAAGACCGGGCTCGATGCCGGCCCCACGGCGGTGCTCACCTTCGGCACCTTCACGGTCGTGGTGTTCTCGAAGACGCTGAGCCTGTTCGACCGCGCGATGTACTACGCCAACGGCCTCGACCCGCGGGACTTCGACGTCATCGTCGTGAAGTCGCCCCACACCGAGTACCACATGTACGACCAGTGGGTGGCCAAGAACTTCAACATCGACATCCCCGGCGCGACCTCGGCGAACCTGCCGACGCTGGGCCACACCATCTGCGCACGGCCGATGTACCCGCTCGACCCGAACGTGGAGTTCCATCCGCGTCCGGTGACCTACACCCGCCAGGCCTGAAGAGCCCCGCCCTCCCCCTGACAGGACCGCGTCCCCCATGAAAATCGAGGCCGTCGACTTCTTCTATCTCTCCATGCCGCAGGTGACGACCGAGGCGGACGGCAGCCAGGACGCCCTCGTGGTGCGGGTCGCCGGCGGCGGGCACGTGGGCTGGGGCGAATGCGAGGCGGCCCCCCTGCCCTCGATCGCGGCCTTCGTCTGCCCCATGTCGCACGGGGTCTGCCGGCCGGTACAGGATTCGGTGCTCGGCCAGACGCTGGACGGCCCCGCCGACATCGCGCGCATGGCCGCGCTGGTCGAATACGACAGCATGGACCTGCTGCAGGCCGCCCACACCTTCTCCGGCGTCGAGATGGCGATGTGGGACCTGCTCGGCCGGGCGCGCGGCGAGCCGGTGTGGAAGCTGCTCGGCTACAAGGCCTCGCACGGCAAGGTGCCCTACGCCTCGCAGCTGTTCGGCGACACGCCGCAGGAGACCCTCGAACTCGGCCGCAAGGCCAGGGCCCGGGGATTCCGCGCGGTGAAGTACGGCTGGGGTCCCATCGGGCGGGGCACGCCCGCCGAGGACGGCGACCACTTCGCCGCCGCGCGCGAGGGCATCGGCCCCGACGGCATCCTGCTCGTCGACGTCGGCCAGATCTTCGGCGAGGACGTGGACCGTGCGCTGGCCCGCCTTCCCGCGCTCGAGAAAGCCGGCGCGACCTGGCTGGAAGAGCCCTTCCACGCGAGCGCGCTCGAGGCCTACGGACAACTCGCGGCGAAGAGCGCGAAGGTGAAGCTCGCCGGCGGCGAAGGCGCGCACAACGTCTTCATGGCCCGCCATCTCATCGACTACGGCAAGGTCGGCTACGTCCAGATCGACTGCGGCCGTATCGGCGGCATCGGCCCGGCCAAGGCCATCGCCGACTACGCGTCGGCGCGCGGCGTGACCTACGTGAACCACACCTTCACGTCGCACCTCGCTTTGTCGGCTTCGCTGCAGCCGTACGCGGGGCTGGCGCAGGACACGATCTGCGAATTCCCGGTGGCGCCGAAGTCGCTCGCCGTGGACCTCACCTCCAACCACCTGAAGCCCGATGCCAATGGCGAGGTCCGGGCCCCCGACGCGCCCGGCCTCGGCATGACCGTGAGCGAGGCGGCGCTGCGGCAGTACCGGGTGGACGTGGAGATCAAGGTCGGCGGCAAGACGCTCTACGCCACGCCGGCGGTGTGAGGCGCGACGGGGGTCTTCCTGGGCCCCAAAATCGCTTTCGCGACCCCCTCCCCGCGTCCTGCCCGGGCCCGGCCCGGGCATCCACGACTTTGCCGGGGGCCGTCCTCAAGTCGCGGGTGGCCGGGCCAAGCCCGGCCATGACGTCGGAAAGGTTGGCGGAGGCTGGAAAGCCAGCAGACGTCGCAGGCCCGCCGGCCTCAGAGCGTGTGAATCTTTCGGCAGTCCAGCTGACACGTCCCTCTCCGCGTCCTGGCCGGGCTTGGCCCGGCCATCCACGACTTGAGTATGGCCCAGGCAAAGTCGTGGATGCCCGGGCCGAGCCCGGGCAGGACGGCGGAGGGGTGGTCGCGCACTGGAAGAGTTGGATGCAAAGCGGCGCCGAACATTGAATCACCAGCCCTCAGTTCGCCGCCGCCTGGCTCAGCACCTTGCGGATGCTCGGAGCCTGCTTGTCGCCGATGTCGAAGATCCGCAAGCCCGCCTTGGTCTTGCTCAGCACCAGCGTGACGCCGTCCTGCGCCGCGGAGTTTTCGAAGGTCACGTCCACGATGATTGTCTTGTCGTCGCTGGACCTTTCCACGAACGAGACGTTCTTGATGTCGAAGTCCTGGCAGGAGCACAGCGGGTTGTAGTCGATGGTGCCCACCTCCCCGCCGGCGCGCTTGCTGTCGGCCTTGAACAGGCGGATGAGCGAGTCGTCGAAATAGGCCTTGGCGTCCTTGCCGAGCGGTTGGAGCCCCCGGCCGTTGGCATCGAAATTCCGGTAGATCTTCGCCACGAGCGGCGCCACGCGCGCATCCTCGGCCGAACTTGCGGACGCGGCCAGGCAGAGTGCCGCCGCGATGAACCCTGTGCGTTGCATGTCGGCAGCCCGCTGAAACCTCGCGCTCCGCTGCATTGAGCTGAGCTCAAGCCGATCCTGTCAACCCGCGGGCCCCGTCTGGTGGGCCGGCCCGAGAAGATGGCACGCCGCCTCGTGCCCCGCGCCCACCGCAGCCAGCTTCGGCCGCACGCTCCGGCACACGTCCATCACGTGCGGGCAGCGCGTGTTGAAGCGGCAGCCCGGCGGCGGGTTGCTGGCGCTGGGGACGTCGCCGGTGAGCGGCTGGAAGCGGCGCTTTCCGACACCGACCTCGGGAATCGAGGCGAGGAGGGCCTGGGTGTAGGGGTGCCTCGGCGCGGCGAAGAGCGCGGCGCGGTCGGCGATCTCGACGATCTCGCCCAGATACATCACCGCCACCCGGTCGCAGATGAAGCGGATGACGCCGAGGTCGTGCGAGATGAAGAGGTAGGTGAGCGACAGCTCCGCCCGCAGGTCCTGCAACAGGTTCAGGATCTGGGCCTGGATGGAGACGTCGAGGGCGGACACGGCCTCGTCGAGCACCAGGAAGCGGGGCGAGAGCGCCAGCGCCCGGGCGATGCCGATGCGCTGGCGCTGGCCGCCCGAGAACTCGTGCGGGAAGCGCGCGGCGTGGTGCGGCAGGAGGCCCACGATGTCGATGAGCTCGCGCAGGCGCTTCTGGCGGGAGGCGTTGTCCCCCACGCCATGGACCACCAGCGGCTCGACGATGAGCTCGCCCGCCGTCATGCGCGGGTTCAGCGAGCTCATCGGATCCTGGAAGACGATCTGCAGGTCGCGCCGCAGGTCGCGCAGCGCCTTGCCGGCGAGCCCGGAGATCTCGGCGCCGTCGAAGCGGATCGAACCCATGCTGGGGTCGAGCAGGCGCACCACCATGCGCCCGGTCGTGGTCTTGCCGCAGCCCGACTCTCCGACCAGCCCCAGCGTCTCGCCCCGCGCGATGTCGAAGCTCACCCCGTCGACCGCCTTCGTCTCCAAGGGCGGCACGAGGAAGCCGCTGGCCCGGCTGCGGAAGACCTTGCCGAGGTCGCGGACGCGGACGAGCGGTTCCCCGGTCACGCGGGTGTCTCCAGCAGGGGCTTGAGGCAGGCCGCCCCGTGGGCGGGGCCGACCACGACGCGCGGCGGATCGGTGGCGGCGCAGGCGGCGTCCGCCTGGGCGCAGCGGGTGCGGAACCGGCAGCCGCTCGGCAGGTCGAAGGCTGGCGGGACGGTCCCGGGGATGGCGGTGAGCCGGGCCACGTCGTGCGTGGCGGAGGGCCGGCTGGCCAGCAGCCCGCGCGTGTAGGGATGGGCGGGCCGCGCGAAGATGGCGTCAGCGGCCGCGTCCTCGACGATGCGGCCGGCATACATCACGGCCACGCGGTCGGCGAAGGAGGACACGACGCCGAGATCGTGGCTGATGAGCACGATGCCCATGCGGTACTCCTGCTGCAACTCGCGCAGGAGCTCGAGAATCTGGGCCTGGATGGTGACATCGAGCGCCGTGGTGGGCTCGTCGGCGAAGAGCAGGCGCGGGTTGCAGGCGATGGCGATGGCGATCATCACCCGCTGCCGCATGCCGCCGGAGAGCTGGTGGGGATAGTCGTCGAGCTTGCTGCGGGGCGACGGGATGCCCACGCGCGCCAGCAGTTCGGCCGAGCGTTCCCGCGCCTGCCCCTGCGTCACGACACCGTGGCGCACCAGCGTCTCGCCGATCTGCCGGCCGATCGTCAGCACGGGGTTCAGGGCCGTCATCGGCTCCTGGAAGATCATGCTCATGGCCGAGCCGCGCAGGCGCTGCAGCCGCTTCTCGCCGATCCCCAGCAGGGTCTCGCCCATGAGCGACAGGCGGTCGGCGGTGACGCGGGCGGACGAGGGCAGAAGGCCCATGGTCGCCTGCGCCGTCACGCTCTTGCCCGAGCCCGACTCGCCGACGATGCCCAGCACCTCCCCCTCGCGCAGCGACAGGGAGACGCCGTCGACGACGGTGAGACCGGAGAAGGCGACGGAGAGCCGCGTCACCTCGAGGAGCGGCGCTTCGCCGCCCGCCTTCGCCGCCGCTGCCCGTCGCGCCGTGCCCAGCATCGACGGATGCCCTCAGCTCGCCTTGCCCGAGAGGCGAAGGCGCTCGATGAAGCCCTCGTGGTCGAGGGCCCGCGTGTAGTCGACGATGTGCTCGCGCATCAGCGTCGCCACGGCGCGCGCGGGCTTGCCGCGCAGCGCGTCGATGATGTCGGTGTGTTCGTCGGCGATCGGCACCAGGTCCTTTTGCATGGCCGACAGGCCGAAGATGATGGTGAGCTGCAGGGACAGCGGCTCCCAGGTGCGCAGCAGGACCTCGTTGCCGGTGAGGCCGCACAGCTGGCGGTGGAACACCGTGTCGAGGCGGGCGAGCTCGTAGCGGTCGCCGCGGCGGGCCGCGTCGACCATGAGGTCGCGGGTGCGCACCAGAGGCGCGAGGATCGACGGGTTCTTCTGCGCGGCGACCCGCGCCTCCTCGGCGGCGAGCTGCTCCAGCACGAGACGGACCTTCAGCACCTTCTCGAGCCGCACGACGCTGACGTCCATGAGGCGCATGCCGCGATAGGGCATGTTCTCGACGATGCCCTGGCTTTCCAGCAGCCGCAGCGCCTCGCGCACGGGCACCCGGCTCACCTGGAGCCGGCGGGCCACCTCGGCCTCGACCACGCGGTCGCCGGGCAGGAACGTGCCGCTCGCCGCGGCCTCGACGATGCGGTCGACGACCTGCTCCACGAGCGTCTTGCGCTCGTTCAGGGGTTCGAGCGCGTCGGACTGAAGGGGGATGGGAGAAGCCATTGCCTGCTCATTGCATTGTTCGACGAGTATCGTATACGATTATACGAACGGCGCCACAACCTGCCCTTCGTCGGCGCGACCAATTCAATCAAAGACGGGCATCAATCGGGTGCTAGGAGGACCGCCGTGAGGATCTGCATGAACGCTGTGCTTTTCCGCCGCATCGCCGTGGCCGTCGCGCTCGGCGCGGCGACGTCCCTGACATCGCCCGCCTTCGCCCAGAAGGC
The DNA here is from genome assembly GCF_945952055.1 of uncultured Alsobacter sp. Classification (GTDB taxonomy): domain Bacteria; phylum Pseudomonadota; class Alphaproteobacteria; order Rhizobiales; family Beijerinckiaceae; genus Alsobacter. The sequence goes on along the minus strand of NZ_CAMFHB010000024.1, from coordinate 49,194 downwards.
CGGCGGCAACATGATTTTCGCGCAAGGGTCGAACCCGCCGAGCCTGGACGGGATGGTCACATCGTCCCAGGCCTCGCGCAACATCACGATGCACATCTACGAGAGCCTGTTCGGCTACGACGAGGACATTCGTCCGATGCCGATCCTGGCCGAGTCCCTGAAGATCTCGGACGACGGGCTCACCTACACGATCCCGATCCGCAAGGGCGTGAAGTTCCACAACGGCAAGGAGATGACCGCCAAGGACGTCAAGGCGTCGCTCGAGCGGTACCGCAAGCACGGCGCCACCGCCGGCCTGCTCAATCCGGTGACCAGCATCGACATCACCGGTCCCTACGAGATCACCCTGAAGTTCGCCAAGGCGACCCCCACCTTCCTGGAAGCCTTCGCCTCGCCGCGCGCGCCAGCCGTCATCATCCCCGAGGAGGAGACGGGGAAGGATCCCGGCAAGATCGAGTTCATCGGCACCGGTCCCTACAAGTTCGTCGAGTACGTGCCCGACAGCCACGTGAAGCTCGCGAAGTTCGCCGAGTACTCCCAGGACACGCGCTTCAAGGGGCCCGACGGCTTCGGCGGCAAAAAGACCGCCTACTTCGACACCATCACCTTCCGCATCATGCCGGAGACCGGCGCGCGGACGGCGGCGCTGGAGGCGGGTGAGATCCAGGGCAACGAGCAGATCCCGGTGCCGACCGCCAAGCGCCTCGCCGGCGATCCGAAGTTCTCCGTCTACGAGAACAAGCGCTGGGGCTTCCTGACCTTCATCATGAACCTCAAGCAGCCCCCGGCGGACAATCCGAAGTTCCGCCAGGCCGTGCAGGTCGCGCTGAAGATGGAGCCCATCGTCGGCATCGCCACCGAGGGCCTGTTCGGGCTGAACCACGGCTGGCAGTATCCCGGCACCACCTACGACGCCGGCGACATCGGCAAGAACCTCTACAATCTCGGCGACGCGGCCCGGGCCAAGGCGCTGCTGCAGGAGGCGGGCTACAAGGGCGAGCCCTTCTCCATCCTCACCGACTCCAACACGCCCGAGCACGGCAAGTCGGCGGTCGTCATCGCCGAGCAGCTCAAGGCGGTGGGCATCAACGCGGTCATCAACCAGGTCGACTGGCCGACGGCGCTGAAGATCCGCCTGCAGGACACGGGCTGGAACGGCTGGACGCTGGTGATGGGCATCGAGCCCTACATGGGCCCGGTGGCCGTGGTCTCGACCCTGTCGGGCCCGACCACCCACTTCCGCCAGCCCGACGCGAAGCTCGACGAACTCTACCAGGAGCTGATCACCGGCAAGAGCGTGGAAGAGCGCCAGGCGACCTTCAAGAAGATCCAGGCCCGCCTCTACGAGCTCAACGCCATCATCAAGATCGGCGACGTGGGGCTGGCCCAAGCGACGCGGTCCAACGTGAAGGGCTTCAAGACCTTCCGCTTCCCGCGCCTCTACGACGTGTGGTTCGAGTAAGCTCGGCCGGGACTTCGCATGCTGCGTTTCCTGATATCGCGACTGATCAGCGCCGTTCCGGTGCTGATCGTCGTGTCCCTGGTCTGCTTCCTGCTGATGTGGATCGTTCCGGGCGATGTCGCCTCGGAGATCGCCGGCGCGGACGCGACCCCGCAGCAGATCGCGCAGATCCGGATGAATCTCGGCCTCGACCGCCCGCTGCTGCAGCGGGCGGTCGACTGGTACTGGAACCTGCTGCACGGGGACCTGGGCCGCTCCTACCTGCTGAACCGCAGCGTGACCGACGCCGTGCTCGAGCGCCTGCCGGTGACGCTGTCGCTGGCCGCCATCGCGCTGACGCTCGCCATCGTGCTCGGCGTGCTCCTGGGCGTGCTCGCGGCGGTCAACCACAACCGCCCCCTCGACCAGGGCGCCATGACGCTCGCCCTGCTCGGCCTGTCCATGCCGGATTTCTGGTTCGGGCTGATGCTGATCGTCGTTTTCGCCGTGCAGCTCGGCTGGCTGCCGACCGGCGGCTTCGTTCCGCCATCGGAGAGCCTCGTCGGCTGGGCGAAGTCCATGACCCTGCCGGCCCTCACCCTCGCCTTCACCCAGATGGGCGTGATCGCGCGCATGACGCGCTCGGGCATGCTCGACGCGCTGGGGCAGGACTACGTGCGCACCGCCCGGGCCAAGGGCCTCAGCGGCGGGCAGATCGTCTTCGTCCATGCGCTGCGCAACGCGCTCATCCCCATCGTCACGGTGGCCGGCGTCATGACCGGCGTGCTCATCGGCGGCGCGGTGGTGGTGGAGACCGTCTACTCGCTCCCCGGGAGCGGGCGCCTGATCGTGGGGGCCATCCAGCGGCGTGACTACCCGATCATCCAGGGCGGCCTCTTGATGACGGCAGGCATCTTCGTGTTCGTGAACATCGTCGTGGACGTGCTCTACGGCCTGCTCGACCCGCGGGTGCGCCATGGCCGCTGATGCCGCCCTGCCCTCCGCGACCGCGATCCGGCTGCGCCAGGCGTGGCGCTTCGCGGTTCGGCTCCTCGAGCACCGCTCCTTCCTGATCGGGGAGATCCTGTTCCTGGCCATCGTCGCCTGCGCGGCGCTGGCCGGCGTGCTGGCCCCCGACGATCCCAACCGCAACGACTACACCGCCATCCTGACCGCGCCCGGGGCCGAGCACCGCTTCGGCACCGACGCCTTCGGACGCGACATCTTCGCCCGCGTGCTGCACGGCGCCCGCGTCTCGCTCTTCATCGGGCTCAGCGTCGTGGTGGGAACGGGGATCGCCGGGGTCGTGATCGGAACCCTGGCCGCCTACGTCAACGCGCTCGACGGACTGTTCATGCGCACCATGGACGGGCTCATGGCCTTTCCCGGCGTGCTGCTGGCGATCGCGCTCTCCTCCGCGCTCGGGCCGTCGGAGTTCAACGTGATCCTGGCGCTCACGGTCTCCTTCATGCCGCGCACGGCGCGCGTGGTGCGCGCGAGCGTGCTGGTGGTCAAGGAACTGCCCTTCGTCGAGTCCGCGGTGGCCATCGGCGCGGGCCACTGGCGCATCGTCACGCGCTACATCCTGGCCAATTCGCTGTCCCCGCTCATCGTCCAGCTCACCTTCGTCTTCGCCGTGACGGTGCTGGCCGAGGCGATCCTGAGCTATATCGGCGTGGGGCCGCCTCCCCCCGCCCCCTCGCTCGGCAACATCATCGCCGAGGGGCGCAACTACATCCGCGAGGCGCCGTGGATCGCCTTCTTCCCCGGGATCGTGATCGCCGCCACCGTGCTGGGCCTGAACCTCATGGGCGACGGCCTTCGCGACGTGATCGACCCGCGCCTGCGCAAGCTGCGCGAGGCGGGCTGAGACCGGGGGCCGCCCCGGTTCGATGACCTCGGAGGTCATCGACTCGCCGCGCGATCCGCAGTGTTCTCCAGGCGTCGCGCCGGCATGGCGCATACGGCTGCCACGGAGACGCATCATGACCACCTATGCCATCGGCAACCTGCGGGACGTCCGGATGGGGCCGGACATCGTCGGCTATCTCGAGCGCATCGACGCGACGCTGCGCCCGTTCGGCGGGCGCTTCCTGGTGCACGGCGGGCCGGTCGAGACGCTGGAAGGCGACTGGCAAGGCGCCCTCGTGGTGATCGCCTTCCCGGACCGGGCGAGCGCCACGGGATGGTACGGATCGCCCGCCTATCGGGAGATCCTGCCGCTGCGCACGAACAACGCAACGACCGACGTGATCCTCGTCGACGATGTCGGACCGGCGCACAAGGCGACAGACGTACTAGGCTGAAGCGACGCCCGCCCCCTGGAACCGTCCGCCGTCGCGCCTAAGATCATGGCGTCATGCCATGGAATGGGAGGCGGGGATGAGCTGGATCGAAACGTCGTACATGGGCCGGCGCGGCGTGGCGCGCGGCGCGCAGGGCCAGACGCACGAGATCACCGAGGCGGTGCAGGGCGAGTATCGCTACATGTACGGCCCCTATGTCGCTCCCGTGCTGCGGATCAGGCCCGGCGACGTCGTCGCCGCCCACACCCACGATGCCTTCGGCGGGGCCATCAAGACCGAGGCGGACCTGCCGTCCAAGGTCCTCAACATGCCTTTCGTGAACCCGCAGAACGGCCCGGTGGCGGTGGAAGGCGCCGAGAAGGGCGACGTGCTGGCGGTGCGGATCCTCTCGATCGTGCCGCGGGGACCGCAGCCGGCGGGCACCACCGCGTTGATCCCCGAGTTCGGCGGCCTCGTCGCGACGCCGACGACCGCGATGCTCAACGCGCCGCTCGCCGAGAAGGTCAAGAAGATGGAGGTCACGACGGCGGGCGTGAAGTTCTCCGACCGGATCACCCTGCCCTACGAGCCCTTCGTGGGCACGCTCGGCGTGAGCCCGGAGATCGAGGCGGTGTCCTCGCTGCAGCCGGACTACTGGGGCGGCAACATGGACCTCCCCGACGTGGCGCCGGGCGCCATCGTCTACTTCCCGGTCCAGCACAAGGACGCCTACCTCTACATGGGCGACTGCCACGGCCGGCAGGGCGACGGCGAACTCTGCGGCGTGGCGGTCGAGATCCCGGCCGTGCTCACCGTGCAGGTCGACCTGATCAAGGGCTGGAGCATCCCCGGTGTCCGGCTGGAGACCGAGGACTTCATCATGAGCGTGGGCAGCGCGCGGCCCATGGAGGACGCGGCGCGCATGGCCTATCGCGACCTCATCCGCTGGCTCGTCTCCGACTACGGTTTCGACGAGGCGGAGGCCTATTTCCTGTGCACGCAAGCCGGACGCGTGCGCGTCGGCAACATGGTGGACCCCAAATACACGCTCGGGGCCTCCATGCTGAAGAGCTACATCCGGTAACAGAGGGGCATCGTCGTGGATCTCGGACTGAAGGGACTGAACGCGCTCGTCACGGGCGGCAGCAAGGGCATCGGACGGCGCTGCGCCGACATCTTCGCCGACGAAGGGGCGAACGTGTCGGTGTGCGCCCGCAACGCCGGCGAGGTGACCGACGCCGTCGCGGGCCTCACCGCCAAGGGCGTCAAGGGCTTCGGCCAGGCGGTCGACGTCAGCGACAAGGCGGCGCTGGAAGCCTGGGTGGCCGCGAGCGCGCAGGCGCTGGGCGGTCTCGACATCCTCGTCGCCAACGTCTCGGCCCTGGCGGTCGAGAACGACGAGGAGGCGTGGCGGCGCGGCTTCGAGGTGGACATGCTCCACACCGTGCGCGCGGTGACCGCGGCCATGCCGTATCTCGAGAAGTCGAAGGCGCCGGCGATCGTCATCATCTCCAGCGTCTCGGGCCGCGAGGTGGACTTCACCGGCCCGGCCTACGGCGCCTTCAAGGCCGCGCTCGTCCACTACGCCCAGCGCCTCGCCTACGAGCTCGCGCCGAAGATGATCCGCGTGAACGCCGTGTCGCCGGGCAACACCTATTTCGACGGCGGCATCTGGCAGCACATCGAGCGCAACATCCCGGACCTGTTCAAGCAGGCGCTCTCCCTCAACCCGACCGGGCGCATGGCCACCCCGGAGGAGATCGCCCGCGGCGTCGTGTTCCTGGCCAGCCCGGCCTCGTCCTTCACCACGGGGACGAACCTGGTGATCGACGGAGCGCTGACGAAGGGCGTGCAGCTGTGAGGTGAAGCTCGCCGAGGTCGGCGAGCTTTCTTCCGTCAGGATGCATCGATGATGGGGGGCCGGTGCGGGGAGAGCGCCGGCCCCCTGCTCACCGCCGCGGCACGCGCCCGGCCGAGCCTTCAACCTCGCCCAGGCGGATCCATGTCGGCGCGTGGTCGCTGGCCTTCTCCCAGCCGCGCACGTGCCGGTCCACGCCGGCCTCGAGCAGGTCGTCGGCCACGGCGGGGCTGGCCAGCAGGTGGTCGATGCGCAAACCGGCGTCCCGGCCATAGGCATTCCGGAAATAGTCCCAGAAGGTGTAGATCCGCTCGCCGGGATGGAGGTGGCGCAGGCAGTCCGTCCAGCCCTGGTCCACGAGTTCGGCATAGGCTGCACGGACCTCGGGGCGGAACAGGGCATCGTCCCGCCAGCGTTCGGGCTTGTAGACGTCGAGGTCGGTCGGCATCACGTTGAAGTCGCCGGCCAGCACGACCGGGACGTTCTCGGCCAGCAGGCCCGCCGCGTAGGCCTTGAGGCGCGCGAACCAGCGCAGCTTGTAGTCGAATTTCGGCCCGGGTGCCGGGTTCCCGTTCGGGAGGTAGAGGCCGCCCACCAGGATGCCGCCGACAGCAGCCTCGATGTAGCGGCTCTGCTCGTCCTCCGGCTCACCGGGAAGGCCGCGGCGCGTCGGTACGGGCGTCGTACCCTTTGCCAAAATCGCGACCCCGTTCCAGCTCTTCTGCCCGAGCCATGTCGCGCCGTAGCCTGCGTCCTCGATCGCCGCGGCTGGAAAGCGTTCTTGCGGGGCCTTGAGTTCCTGCAGGCACACCACGTCGGGCTGTGCTTCCGCCAGCCAGCGCAAGAGAACCGGCAGGCGTCCGTTGACCCCGTTGACGTTGAATGTCGCGATCTTCATGACGGCGTCCTGCTTCCGGGAGCCAAGGTCCAGAGCTCAACCGATGGCACGTCGGGCTCGTTCCGCCTCCCGCGTAGCGAGCGCCACTGCGGAGCGGTCATGTCTTCGGTTGATCGATGACGTCGTTGCCAGCCGACATCGATCGCTTTGTACGACATTTTCTGTCAATACTTGAAAGCCTGAACTCTGCTTTACTTTCATTTTACTTGACTGTTCGCTGATCCAATTCTCTTCTTGAGCCGTGGCAGACGAACCACGTGGACGAGAACACTCCTGGGAGAGAACCATGACGCTCCTGACGCGCCGCACGGCACTGCTGGCGGCAACGGCCGCCCTCGCGCTCGGCACAAACCCGGCGCTGGCTCAGGGCCTGCCGCCGCTCAAGGCCAAGCAGACCTACAAGGTCGGGTTCGCGCAGACGGAGAGCAACAATCCCTGGCGCATCGCGCAGACGCAGAGCATGCAGGACCAGGCCAAGAAGGAAGGCTGGCAGCTCGTCTACACCGACGCCGCCGGCTCGGCGGCCAAGCAGGTGTCCGACGTCAACAGCATGATCGCCCAGAAGGTCGACCTCATCTTCCTGGCGCCGCGCGAGGAAAAGCCGCTGATCCCGGCCGTCATGGCGGCGAAGAAGGCTGGCATCCCGGTGATCCTGCTCGATCGCAGCGTCGACCCCAGCCTGGCCAAGCCCGGCGTGGACTATGTCACCTTCATCGGCTCGGACTTCGTGGACGAGGGCAAGCGCGCGGCCGAGGCGCTGATCAAGGCGACCAACGGCAAGGCGACGATCATCGAGCTCGAGGGCACGACCGGATCCTCGCCCGCCAACGACCGCAAGAAGGGCTTCGACGAGCGCGTGAAGGCGGAGAGCGGCATGAAGATCGTCGCCTCACAGTCGGGCGACTTCGCCCGCGACAAGGGCAGGCAGGTGGCCGAGACGCTGCTGCAGGCCCACCCGGACGCGACCGCCATCTACGCCCACAACGACGAGATGGCGATGGGTGCGATCGCGGCGCTGGAGGCCGCCGGCAAGAAGCCCGGCAAGGACGTGATCATCGTCTCGATCGACGGCACCCGCGACGCGCTGCAGGCGATCGTCGACGGCAAGCTGCTGGCCACGGTGGAATGCAATCCGAAGTTCGGGCCCAAGGCCTTCGAGACCGCCAAGCGCTACGCCAAGGGCGAGAAGATCGAGCCGTGGGTGGTGAACACCGACCGGTTCTTCGATGCGAGCAACGCCAAGCAGCTGATAACGGACGCGTATTGAGGGGGGCCTCACCCGCAGTGCCAACAGGTGGGCCCGCCACACTCTCAGCCGTCCTGCCCGGGCTCGGCCCGGGCATCCACGACTTTGCCCGGGCAGTTCTCTGGCCCACCGCCGAAGTCGTGGATGGCCCGGCCAAGCCCGGCCGGGACGCGGAGAGGTGGTTGATGGCCCGATAGGTCCGGACGACCGCTTCATGGCGCCTCTCCTCCTGATGCAGGGCATCGACAAGGCCTTCGGCGGCGTGCCGGCGCTGCAGCAGGCCTCGCTCGCGGTCGAGCCTGGGGAGGTGCATGCGCTGATCGGCCAGAACGGCGCCGGCAAGTCCACCATGATCAAGGTCATGACCGGCAGCCACCGCCGCGACGCGGGCGAGATGGTGTTCGATGGACGGCCGGTCGCCTTCGCCAATCCGCGCGCCGCGCAGGACGCGGGTATCGCGACCATCCACCAGGAGATCAACCTCGTCCCGTTCCGCTCGGTCACGGAGAACATCTGCCTCGGCCGCGAGCGCCGGCGCTTCGGCTTGCTGGACTGGGGCGCCATGCACCGGGAGAGCGAGGCTCTTTTGGCGCGCTTCGCCATCCGCGGCATCGACGTGCGCCGCCCCCTGATGAGCTATCCCACCGCCGTGCAGCAGATGGTGGCCATCGCCCGGGCGGTGGGCTTCTCCGCGCGGCTGGTGGTCATGGACGAGCCCACCTCCTCGCTCGACGAGGCGGAGGTGGAGGTGCTGTTCGGCGTCATCCGCCAGCTCAAGGCCGACGGGGTCGCCGTCGTCTTCGTGAGCCACAGGCTCGACGAGCTCTACGCCGTCTGCGACCGGGTGACGGTGATGCGCGACGGACGGACCGTGCTGAGCGCGGCCATGTCGCAGGTGAGCCGCTTCGAGCTCGTGCGCGCGATGCTGGGGCGCGACCTCGAACAGGCCGTCCATGCAGGCACGGCCGGCACGCCGGGCCGGGAGCCCCTGATGGAGGCCCGCCATCTCGCCCGCGGCCGCCGGGTGCGGGACGTCTCCCTCTCCGTCCATTCGGGCGAGATCGTCGGCCTTGCCGGGCTCCTCGGGTCGGGGCGCTCGGAGACCGCGCGGCTGATCTTCGGCGCCGACAGACCGGCCTCGGGCGACGTGATCGTTGCCAGCGCAGGACCCATCGACGGGCCTGCCGCCGCCATCGCCGCGGGCCTGGGCTATTGCGCCGAGGACAGGAAGACGGAAGGCATCGTTCCGGACCTGTCCGTCCGGGAAAATCTCGTGCTCGCCCTCATGCCGCGGCTCACGCGCCGGGGCGTCGTCGACGAGGCGCAGGCCAAGGCGGTGGCCGACCGCTTCATCGCGCGGCTCGGCGTGCGCTGCGCCTCCCCCGAGCAGCCGATCCGAGAGCTCTCCGGCGGCAACCAGCAGAAGGTGCTGCTCGCCCGCTGGCTGTGCATGGATCCGCGCCTGATGATCCTCGACGAGCCCACCCGCGGCATCGACGTGGGCGCGAAGGCCGAGATCCTGACTCTCGTGCGCGAACTCGCGGCCGACGGCCTCGGCGTGCTGATGATCTCGTCGGAGCTGGAAGAGGTGGTGGAGGCCGCAAGCCGCATCTTCGTGCTGCGGGACGGCGTCTCGGTTGCGGAGCTGCGCGGCGCGCAGGTCAGCGAAGACGCGGTGATGGCCGCCATGGCGCATGGAGGCGCCGCCGAGGCGCCCAAGGTGCGCCATGACTGAGAGCCTCGCAGCCCCCGCCCCCGCCGGCTCGCGGCGGCCCGGCTGGGGCCATCGCCTGGCCCCGCACGGGGCGCTGCTCGCGCTGGTGCTCCTCATCCTGTTCAACGCGGCCTTCACGCCCAACTTCCTGACCTGGCAGACGCTGAACGTGAACCTCACGCAGGTCTGCGCCACCGTCATCGTGGGCGTCGGCATGACGCTGGTCATCGCCACGGCGGGCATCGACCTCTCGGTAGGGTCGCTGATGGCGATCGCCGGGGCGCTCGCCCCCCTCATCTTCCTCGGCCATCTCGTGCCGGGCCTGAGCGGGCCGCCGGCGATCGTGCTGGCCTTCGTCGTGCCCGTCGCCGTCACCGCGGCGCTCGGCTGGTTCAACGGCTGGCTGATCACGCGCTTTCGCATCCAGCCCATCGTGGCGACGCTGGTGCTGTTCATCGCCGGGCGCGGCATCGCGCAGGTCATGACCAACGGCAATCTGCAGGTGTTCAACACACCGGGCTTCCAGTGGATCGCGCTGGAGCGCGTCGCGGGCATCCCGGTCCAGGCGATCCTGATGGCGGTCGTCGTCGTGGTCGCCGCCTGGGCCCTGCGCCGGACCCTGTTCGGACGCCGGGTGCTGGCCGTGGGCGGCAACGAGACCGCGGCGCGCCTGGCCGGCGTTCCGGTCGTCCGGGTGAAGCGCGGCGTCTACGCCCTCTCCGGCGCGCTGGCCGGCGTGGCGGGCCTGATCGTCGTCGCCCGAAACTCGGCGGCGGACGCCAACCTCGTGGGCCTCGGCGTGGAGCTCGATGCCATTGCCGCAGCGGCGGTCGGCGGCACGCTGCTGACCGGCGGACGGGCGAGCGTGGTGGGGACCCTGTGGGGCGCGCTGCTCATCCAGCTCGTGCGCTACACGCTCCTCGCCAACGGGGTACCGGACGCCGCCGCGCTCGTGGTCAAGGCGGGGATCATCCTGGCTGCCGTGGTCCTGCAGGTGAGGCGCGCGCCGTGAGCCTTGCCCCTCCCGTGCCCGTCACCACGAACCCGGCCAAGGATGCCGCGCTGCGCCACCTCGGCCAATGGGGTGTCTTCCTGGCGCTCGCCGCCCTCGTCCTGTTCGGCTGGGGGCGCTACGAGAACTTCCTCGATCCGTTCAACGTCATGAGCGTCCTGCGCTACAACGGCATGTTCGCGCTGGTCGCGCTCGGCATGGCCTTCGTCATCATGACCGGGGGCATCGACCTCTCGGTCGGGTCCACGGCCGCGCTCGCCAGCGTGGCCTCGGCGCTGGCCTCGGCCCACGGCGTGGTGGCGGGTCTCGGCGCCGGGCTGGCCGCAGGCCTCCTCGTGGGCACCGTCAACGCCGTCGTCATCGTGAGGCTGCGGGTCCTGCCCTTCATCGCCACGCTGGCGACCATGCTCGCGGCCAGCGGCTGCGCCCTGCTGCTCGCCGGCAACCAGTCGGTGTCCGTGTCCTATGAAACCGGCTTCACGGAGCTCGGCCAGGGTGACCTCCTCGGTGTGCCCGTGCCAGCCTGGATCGCCGCAGCCGCGTATTTGGCCGGGTCCGTCGTGCTGAACCTCACGGCGCTCGGCCGCACCGTGCTGGCCGTCGGCGGCAACGAGGATGCGGCCAGGCTCATGGGCCTGCCCGTCGACCGGGCCAAGGCGCTCGTCTATCTCGCCTCGGGCGGGCTGGCCGGGCTCGCCGGCGTCATCCTGGCGGCACAGTTCGGAGCGGGCCAACCCATCGAGGGCGTCGGCTGGGAGCTCTTCGCCATCGCCGCCGTCGTCGTCGGCGGCACCCTGCTCACCGGTGGCGTGGGGTCGGTCGGCACCACGCTCGCCGGCGTGTTGCTGCTCGGCCTCATCTTCAACATCCTCAACTTCGAGAACGGGCTCGGCTGGATCAGCCTGTCCGCCTACTGGCAGTCGGTGGTGCGCGGCGTGTTCCTGCTCGTCGTGGTCATCCTCCAGTCCCGTCTCGCGGGCCGGGCCGAAGAGGCCTGAGCCCGCCGGCTCCTCACGCGAGAGATCCCCATGCCCGCCATCGACAACCTCGAAACCGGCTTCTACCGCATCCCCCTGCCCCAGGTGCTCACCGACAGCACGCACGGGCAGATGCGCGACTTCGAGCTCAACACCATCCGGGTGCGCGACGCCGACGGGGCCGAAGGCGTGGGCTACACCTTCACCGTCGGGCGCAACGGTGCCGCGGTCGACACGGTGCTGGCCCGCGAGATCCCGGAGATCGTGGCGGGCGAGGACGCCGACGCGATCGAGCGACTGTGGGAAAAGGTCTGGTGGGCCACCCACTATGGCGGGCGCGGCGGGCCGACGGTGCTGGCGCTATCGGCCTTCGACATGGCCCTGTGGGACCTGAAGGCGAAGCGCGCCGGCCTGCCGCTGTGGAAGCTGCTCGGCGGCTACGATCCGGCCGTGCCCTGCTACGCCGGCGGCATCGACCTCGACCTGCCGCTCGACGCGCTGCTGCGCCAGACGGACGACAACCTCGGCAAGGGCTTTCGCGCCATCAAGATGAAGGTCGGCCGCAAGCTGCTGGCGGAAGACGTCGAGCGGGTGGCCGCGATGCGCGAGCACCTGGGCGACGGTTTCCCGCTGATGGTCGATGCCAACATGAAGTGGAGCGTCGACCAGGCGATCCGGGCGGCGCGCGCCTTCCAGCTCTACGATCTCGGCTGGCTCGAGGAGCCGACCATCCCCGACGATCCGGCCGGCCACGCCCGCATTGTGCGCGAGGGCGGCGTGCCGATCGCGGCCGGCGAGAACCTGCGCACGCTGTGGGAGTTCAAGCTCTACATCGCCGGTGGCGGCGTCACCTTCCCGGAGCCCGACGTGACCAATTGCGGCGGCGTCACGCCCTTCGTGAAGATCGCCCACCTCGCGGAGGCCTTCAACCTGCCCGTCACGAGCCACGGCGCCCACGACGTCACCGTCCACCTCCTCGCCGCCTGCCCCAACCGCAGCTACCTGGAGGCGCACGGCTTCGGGCTGGAGCGCTACATCGCCGAACCTCTCGTGATCCGCGAGGGCAAGGCCATCGCGCCGGACCGGCCCGGCCACGGCATCGCCTTCGACTGGGCGGGGCTGGAGAAGATCCGATCATGAGCGCGGACGCGGAGCGGTTCGACCACATCGTGGTCGGCGGCGGGTCGGCGGGGTCGGTCGCCGCCGCGCGCCTCGCCTCGGCCGGGGCGCGCGTGCTGCTCCTCGAAGGCGGCTACTCGCACCGCCATCCGCTCCTCGACATGCCGCCGGGCATCTTCAAGATGATCAACGGCAGCAAGTACATGCGCTACCACCACACGGTCCCGCAGGAGCACCTGGACGGGCGCGTGCACGACATCCCGCAGGCCAACGTGCTGGGGGGAGGATCCTCGGTGAACGCGCAGGTCTACATGCGCGGCCGGCCCTCCGACTACGATGCCTGGGACAGGCTTCTGGCGGGCGACAACGACCAGCCCGGCTGGTCCTGGACCGACGTGCTGCCGCATTTCCGCGGGATGGAGGGCAACAACCGGCTCTACAACGACCTGCACGGGGCCTCGGGCCCGCTGCAGGTGTCCGATCCCGGCCATGTGGACGACGTCTCACGCTGGTTCGTGCAGAGCGTCCAGGCGCTGGGCGAGCCCTACAACCACGACTTCAACGGGCCGACGCAGCGCGGCGTCGGCTTCTATCAATTCATGAACTGGCGCGGCCGTCGCTCCAGCGCGGCCTACGCGTTCCTGGCCCCGCTCGAGGGCAACCCCGCCCTCACCGTCCGGCTGCAGAGCCGGGTGCGGCGGATCGTGGTGGAACACGGACGGGCCCGCGCCGTCGTCTACCGGGACGCCACCGGTCGCGAGCGCCGCGCGGAGACGGACGGGGAGATCGTGCTGTCGGCCGGGGCGCTGGTGACGCCGCAGCTTCTCATGCTGTCGGGCATCGGCCCGGCGGACCAGCTGCGCACCCATGGCCTGCCGGTCGTCGCCGACCTGCCCGGCGTCGGCGAGAACCTGATCGACCATCCCGAGGTGCCGATGATCGCGCTGCTCAGCGGGCGGCACGGCTATTACCGGCAGGGCGTCGGCTGGCGCATGCTGCTCAACGGGCTCCACTTCAAGCTCTTCGGCAGCGGGCCGATCACGTCGGCGGGCGTGGAGGCCGGCGCCTTCGTGAACCCGCTGGACCCGTCCGGCGAGCCGACGATCCAGGCCTTCTGCGTCCCGATCGTCTATCTCGACCGGGACACTCTGACGCTCGTTGCCGACACCTACGGCGTCACCATCACCACCGTCGTCGTGAAGCCCCGCTCGCGCGGCACGGTGCGGCTCGCCTCGGCCGATCCCGACGCCATGCCGCTCGTCTCGCCAAACCTGCTCAGCGATCCGCAAGACCTGGCGATGATGCTCGCCGGCCAGCGCTTTTTCCTGCAGGCGCTGAAAGCGGGGCCGCTGGCCGACCGCATCTCGAAGATCGCGATCCCCGACGCGGCCGAACCCGACGACGCGGCGCTGACGCGCCACTGCAAGCGCTTCGTGAAAACCAACTACCACCCCTGCGGCACCGCCCGCATGGGCCCGGCCAACGATCCCATGGCCGTGCTCGACGGGCGCCTGCGCGTGCGCGGCGTGGAGGGGCTGCGGGTGTGCGACCTCTCGGCCATGCCGGACATCAACGCGGGCAACACCAACGCCCCTGCGATGATGATGGGCAGCCGCTGCGCGGCGTTCATGCTGGGGGCGGTGTAGCCCCTCGCTTCGGCATGAGCCTCTCTCCACTGTCCTGGCCGGGCTCATCCCGGCCATCCACGACTTCGGCCAGACGCGCGGAAGTCGTGGGTCCCCGGGCCAAGCCCGGGGATGACGCCCGGAGGGTTGGGAGCGAACTCACCCCGCCGCTTCCATGGGCCCCAGCCCCTTCTCGGCGTAGATCGACAGCGTGACCTCCCACGGGATCACGCCAACCCGCCCGGCCCAGGTCGCCCAGCGGGCCGACAGGTCGGCCACGACGCCGGGGTTCTCGCCCGCCACGTCGTTCAGCTCGGTCCGATCCTTTTCCAGGTCGTAGAGCTCCCAGGCATTCGGCTCCTCGCGCACGAGCTTCCACGGCCCCACGCGGATCGCGGCGTTGCCGGTGTGCTCCCAGTAGAGCGGGCGCGGCTCCATCGCCTCCCCCCGAAGCGCGGGCAGGACGCTGCGGCCCTCGAGCGGCAGCACGGGTTCGGGCAGGCCTGCGGGCGGGTAGGACGCGCCCGTCGCCTCCAGGATGGTCGGCACGAGGTCGACGAGCTGGCATGGCAGGTCCACCACATGGCCTGGCTTCAGGCCGCCGGCGGGCCAGTGCACGATGAGCGGGGTCGCGATGCCGCCCTCGTGCACCCAGCGCTTGTAGTAGCGGAAGGGCGTGTTGGAGAGGTTGGCCCAGGCGCGGCCGTAGCTCGCATAGGTGTCCTCGGGGCCGGGCACGATGTCGGGCGAATTGCCCACCCGCATCGGCCTGCCGTCGCGGGCGCGCGGCGGGCAGATGTCCGTGCGCAGCACGAACTGCTCGAGCTTCACCAGCGGCAGGGCTTCGGACGACGCTCCGTTGTCGGAGAGGAAGACGAACAGCGTGTCGTCGAGCACGCCGCCTTCGCGAAGTGATTCAAGGATCCTGCCGATCCCTTTGTCCATGCGCTCGATTTGTGCGGCATAGGCCTGCATGCGCTTGACCTCCCACGCCTTGTGGGCGGCGTCCGCCCAGGCGGGCTGGGTGGGGTCGCGCTCGCTCATGGTGGTGTCGGCGGGCAGCACGCCCTCCTCCACGATGCGCGCCATGCGCTTCTCGCGCAGGCTGTCCCAGCCCTCGTCGAAGCGGCCGTTGCAGGCGTCGATGTCCTCCTGCGGCGCATGCAGTGGCCAGTGGGGCGCCGTGAAGGCGGTGTAGAGGAAGAACGGCTTTCCCGCGGCCGCCTGCGCGCGCACGAAGGCGGCCCCCTCGTCGGCGATCGCGTCCGTGTAGAAGAAGGACGGGTCGTCGGCCTCGGCCGAGGCATCGGCCTCCTGCCGCTTGAGGGTGCCGGGCTTGTAGAAGCTGCCGCAGCCCGTCAGCGTGCCGAAGAAGCGGTCGAAGCCACGCCGGGTCGGCCAGCAATCGTTCGGCGTCGCCATGTCGACGGCGAGGTGCCACTTGCCGGCGAGGCAGGTGGCGTAGCCCGCGCCCTTCAGCATCTCGGCGAGCGTGGCACAGCGCCGGTTGATGGTGCCGGGATAGCCGCGCGGGCTGCTGTCGTTGGTGAGGATGCCGATGCCCGTCTGGTGCGGGTGCAGGCCCGTCAGCATCGAGGCGCGCGACGGGCTGCAGCGGGCCGTGTTGTAGAATTGCGAGAAGCGGGCGCCCTTGCGGCCGAGGGCGTCGAGATTCGGGGTCCGGATTTCGCCGCCATAGCAGCCGATGTCGGAAAAACCCATGTCGTCGGCGAGCACGATGACGATGTTCGGGCGCTTGGCGGGCATGCTGGGATCACCTGATGAGCGTGGTCCTTCAGACTTCGATGCTCCGGCCCCCCTGTAAAATGATTTCAGACGTGCTGTCCCATAGCCTCCGGGAATTGCCGGACGGAGGTCCGCACCAGGTCCACGAAGGTGCGGATGATGGGGACCGAGCTGCTGGAGCCGCGCGTCACCAGCCCGGTGGTCATCTTCCAGAAGGTGCGGGCGGGATGGCGGATGATGAGCCCGGCCTCCGTGATCACGGGTTCCAGCGGAGCCGGCGCGATCATCAGGTGGTCGGTCTCGGCCACCAGGCGCAGGCCGGTGGCGAAGGAGGAGGTCGAGACCGCCACCCGGTAGCGGTGGGCTCCCCCGGCCATGTAGGCGTCGAGGTGCTTCATGAAGCGCTCGTCGTGCTGGAAGAGAACGAAGCTCGAGCCCGCCAGCGTCTCGGGCGTGATCAGCGTGTCGCGCAGCGGATGGCCCGGTCGCATGATCATGGCGTGCTCGACCACCACGAGCGGGTGAAGCTCGAGCCCGTAGCTCGGCAATTCGGCATCGATCTCGCCGCAGACGACGTCGACCTCGCCGCGCTGAAGCATCGGGAACACGATCGGGTTGATGCCGGCGACCACGTCGATCCGGGTCCCCGGGAACTCCTCCATCAGCGTGCGCAGGACGCGGGGAATGTGGAGCATGTGGTAGAGCGGCCCGGCCCCGATGCGCAGCACCGGCAACCCGCCGTTCTTCGTGGCGGCGATCTCCTCGACGGCGAAGCGGTACTCGGCCTCGATGCGGCGGGCGTGACGGAGGAAGCTCTCGCCCGCGCTCGTCAGCTCCATGCCCCGTGTCCTGCGGACGAAGAGCCTGGTGCCGAGCTCGGCCTCCAGACGCTGCAGGAACTTGGTCAGCGACGGCTGCGCCAGGCCCACCCGGTTCGCCGCCGCCGTCAACGTGCCTTCCTCGACGATGGCCAGGAAGGCCATGATCTTGCGATCCATCGCTATGCCCCAGGGGAATGGATGCGGGTGCTCAATTTCATTTCTTCGGAATGTCCATAGCACGTAGCATCCCCCTGCCGACACAGACGGTGCAGGAACCGCCGCGCGACATGCGGCGCGGTCCGGCCTACGCGACGGTGAAGAATTCAAGGGCGCTCGGAACGGCCCAGCGATGGCCGCAGACGCCGACAACGGGGAGGATGGGATGCAGCTGAAATCAGCACTGGCGGCGGCCGCGCTCGGCGCCGTTCTCTGGACCGCCACGCCGGCCCCGGCTCCGGCGGCGAGCTTCGTGGAGGTGGGCAAGCAGGCCCCCATCACCATCCTGATCAACGCCTCGCCCTGGTACGCGGGCTTCGAGAAGGCGGTCGACCTCTACTCCCAGCAGACCGGCAACAAGGTCGACCTCGACGTGA
This sequence comes from uncultured Alsobacter sp., assembly GCF_945952055.1. Classification (GTDB taxonomy): domain Bacteria; phylum Pseudomonadota; class Alphaproteobacteria; order Rhizobiales; family Beijerinckiaceae; genus Alsobacter. Next base: position 31,859 of record NZ_CAMFHB010000024.1, on the reverse strand, counting down.
CGCCCTATGGCGGCATGCTGGAGAAGGCCCGCAACGCGGTGCGCGGCGGGACGAGCCCCTACGACCTCCTCAACCTCGACGGCGGCTGGACGATCGAATTCTACGAAGGCGGGTTCCTGAAGCCGCTGAACGACATCGACGCCGGCTTCACCGTGCCGAAGGAACTGCTCTCCTGCGGCAACACCCACTACTGGAACGCCGCCAAGCGCTTCCGCACGCCCGACGGCGGCAAGCTCATGGGCGTGCCTCCGAACTGCAACGTGCACATCCTGGCCTACCGCAAGGACCTCTACGACAAGGCGGGGCTTTCGGCGCCCAAGACCTATGACGACGTGCTCGCGGCCTGCCAGAAGATCCAGTCGCCGCCCAACATGTACGGCTTCGTCGCCCGCGGCGAGCGCGGCAACTCGATCCGCTACGACTTCTCGACCTTCATGATCGGCCATGGCGGCGAAATCGTCGCCAACCCGCAGGAAGGCGACTTCACCGTCACCGTGAACAGCCCGCAGGTGCTGGCGGCGCTGAACCAGTTCATCACCCTCATGAAGACCTGCGGGCCGGGCAACTACGGCTCGATCGGCCAGGCCGACATGATCCAGCTGATGGCCAGCGGCAAGGCCGCCGCGGTGCAGGCCGTCATCGCGGCGTGGTCGAACTTCGAGGACAAGACGAAGTCCGCCGTCGTCGGCAAGGTCGCCGCCGCCCCGGTCCCGGCCGCCGTCGCCGGCAAGAAGCCGGGCGTGGTCATCGGCAACTGGAGCTTCGCGGTTCCCAAGAACACTTCGGACGACAAGGCCAAGGCCGCGATCGCGTTCCTGAAGTGGTTCATGTCGCCGGAAGCCCAGCGCGCCTATGCGGAAGCTGGCGGTATCCCGGTGCGCGTCGACACGCTGAAGTCCGACCTCGCCTCCAAGCCGCAGTTCTCGTGGATGCCGGCATATCTCGACAGCGTCGAGGCCTCGGTCGCTTCGCTCGGCTACGCCGAGGCGGCGGCGGTGGAAGCGGCCTTCGGCCTTCGGCTCAACCAGGCGCTGATCGGCGAGATGTCGCCGGCCAAGGCGCTGAACACCGCGGCCGGCGAGATCGAGGCCATCTTCGCCAAGTCCGGCCGCAAGACGGGCAAGCTCGCTCCGCTGCCGGAGTGATCCGCTGACACGTGGTGCGTCCTTCGACACGCCGCCTGCGGCGGCTGCTCAGGATGAGGACCTTTGTGGTTGTTCAACGCCAACAATTCCCCTCATCCTGAGCAGGCCGCGCAGCGGCCGTGTCGAAGGACGCAGGATCGTCCAACCGCGCACCCCGTCCTAACCGCATCCTTGCCCAAGGGAACGCTCGCCCGATGAAACCGCCATCGTCCGGGTTCCTGGACAGGTCGTTCCCTTACTGGACGCTGCTGCCCGCGGTCATCGTCTTCGTGGTGCTCTCGGTCTACCCGATGCTCAACCTCGTCGGGATGAGCCTGCACGTGTACCGCTTCGAGGGCGGCCAGGAGATCGCCACGTTCAATCCGTGGCAGAACTTCAGCTACTTCTCCGGCGACCCGATCATCCGTCCGGCCATCGTCAACACGATCGTCTTCGTGCTGGTGGCCGTGTCGGCCGAGATGGCGATCGGGCTGGCGCTCGCCATCTGCGTCTCGCGCGTCTCGAGGGGCAAGGGTCTGATCCGCACCCTCATCATCCTGCCGATCCTGGTGCCGCCGGTGGCGATCGGCAGCATGTGGCGGCTGATGTACAATTTCGACTTCGGCATCCTGAACCAGGGCGCGGCGCTGCTCGGCCTTGGGCCGATCAACTGGCTGGGCGACCCGCGCTTCTCGCTGCTCTCGGTCATCATCGTCGACGTCTGGCACTGGGTGCCCTTCATCTTCCTGATCCTGTTCGCCGCGGTCGAGGGGCTCCCGGGCGACGTCATGGAAGCGGCCAAGATCGACGGCGCCACGCAGGGCCAGACGACGCGCTACGTCGTGTTGCCGCTGCTGAAGCCCGCCATCGTCGTGGCCTTCACCTTCCGCTCGATCCTCGCCTTCAAGACCTTCGACGAGGTGTTCCTGCTGACCTCGGGCGGGCCCGGCACGTCGAGCGAGCTGATCAGCCTCCACCTCTACAAGGTGTTCTTCCAGCAGAACAATCTGGGCTACGGCGCGATGCTGTCGATCACCGTGATCCTGATGGTGGTGTCGTTCCTCCTGGTGTCGCGGCGCGTCACGGCCGCGCAGGCGCAGGGCTGACGGGCATGGGACACCTCACGCCTCTCCAGCGGGTGTTCCTCGCGGTGGCGCTCGTCGTCATCGTGGCGCCGTTCCTCTGGATCCTGATGAACTCGTTCAAGTACCAGATCGCCATCTACCAGGGCTCCTGGGTCTTCGAGCCGACGCTGAGCAACTACACCGACGTGCTGTTCAGCCGCCGCTCGCGCTTCTCCGACAATCTCTGGAACAGCGTCGTCGTCGCCGTCACCAGCACGACCATCGTGCTGGTGCTCGGCACGCTCGCCGCCTACTCGCTCAACCGGTTTCCCTGGGCGCCCTGGGTGTCGCGCGGGCTGATGGCCTGGCTCGTCGTGTTCCACATGGTGCCGGTGCTGACGCTGGTGGGCCCCTGGTACCTCATCTTCCGCCACTTCGGGCTCTACGACACGCTGACCGGCCTCGTGCTGACCCACGTGACGCTCAACCTGCCCATGGCGATCTGGCTGATGCTGGCCTTCGTGCGCGAGGTCCCGCGCGAGATGGAGGAAGCCGCCGAGATCGACGGCTGCAGCCGCATCCAGACCTTCGGCTACGTGGTGCTGCCCGTCATCGTGCCGGGCCTCATCGCCACCGGCGTGCTCAGCTTCATCTTCAGCTGGAACGAGTTCGCCGTGGCGCTGAACCTCACCTCGCGGGCCACCGCGACGGTGCCCGTCGGCGTCGCCAAGTTCGCGCAGGAATACGAGATCCAGCACGCCCAGATGGCGGCCGCCTCGATCCTGGCCACCATCCCGGCGATCCTGATCATGTTCTTCGGCCAGAAATTCGTGGTGCGCGGCCTGACGCTGGGGTCGGTGAAGTAGCGCTGCTGCACGGCTCTCCACTCCAAAGCCCCTCGTCCTGAGCCGGCCGCGTAGCGGCCGCCTGCGGCCGCGGCTCAGGATGAGGGGCATGGGAGTTGTCGAGAGCGCCGTGCGCTCAGTCGAACGCCACCCGGAAACCCACATGCCCGGTCGATGTGTTGGGGTTGCGGCCGAGCCGCGCCGCGATGCGGTACCGGTAGCAGTAGCTGATGTGGCACAGGTAGGAGCCGCCCTTCATCACGCGCTCCTGCTCGGCCGCCGCCTCGCGGTCGCGCTCGCGGCCGATGCGGGAGAGGGAGCGGGTGCGGAAGGGGTCCTGGCACCATTCCCAGACATTGCCGGCCATGTTGAAGAGCCCGGCCGGATTCGGCGCGAAGGCATCGACCGGCGCCGTCCCGGGGAAGCCGTCGACGGCGGTGTTGAGGTCCGGGAAGCGGCCCTGCCAGATGTTGCAGAAGACGCGCTCGTCGGTGGGCTCCTCGTCGCCCCAGGGGAAGCGCCGGTCGGCGGCGCCGGCGCGCGCGGCGTGCTCCCATTCGGCCTCGGTCGGGAGCCGGCCGCCGACCCAGGTGGCGAAGGCCTGGGCGTCCGTCCACGACACGTGGGTGACGGGGTGGTTCTCGCGGCCCGCGGTCGACGAGCCCGGGCCTTCGGGATGGGCCCAGTCGGCCCCGTCGATCTTGCGCCACCAGGGCGTGTCGATCGGCGCCGGGGCGCTGAGCCTGGGGTCGAGGAAGGTCTGGAACACGAAGCTCCAGCCGAAGGCCTCCGCCTCGGTCCTGTAGCCGGTCGCGGCGACGAAGGCGGCGAAGCGCGCATTGGTCACGGTGAAGCGTTCGATGCCGAACGACTTGAGGCGCACGGGGCGGCGCGGCCCCTCCCCGTCCGGCTTCAGCGCGGGGCGATCCGTGCCGATGAAACTCGGGCCCCCGTCGAAGCGGACGACGCCCTCGCCTCCGGCGGTCTCGGATCGGCTGATCGGGGTCGCCGCGGCCGGCATGGGCGGCAGGACGAGGGGCTCGGGCTTGGGGCAGCAGGTCATCGGCGATCTCTTTCGCCCCTTTATCGGCGGATCGCGCGCGCGACACAAATGCCATGCTGCAGGGGTGCCCATTCTCTGCGGCTATGACGGGCAGCAAGCAATGTCATTTCCGGTGATCGCAACGACTGCCTAGTCTGGCGGAAGCGGAGGAAAAACGACATGCGCAAGCCCAACGTCATCGTGTTCTTCACCGACCAGCAGCGCTTCGACACGGTCGGCGTGCACGGCAATCCGATGGGGCTCACGCCGAACTTCGACCGCTATGCGCGCCAGGGCACGCACCTGTTCAATGCCATCACCGTCCAGCCCCTGTGCGGCCCGGCCCGCTCCTGCATGCAGACGGGCCGCTTCGCGACGCAGACGGGATGCTGGCGCAACCACATCCCGCTCGCCCAGGACGCCGAGACGCTGGCGCGCGTGTTCAATAAGGGTGGCTACCACACCGGCTACATCGGCAAGTGGCACCTGGGCTCCGACGATCCCGTCAAGGCGCCCGAGCGCGGCGGATACCAGAGCTGGCTCGGCGCGAACCTGCTGGAGTTCTCCTCCGACGCCTATGACTGCCTGCTCTGGGACGAGGAGAACCGCCGCCGCAAGCTGCCGGGCTACCGGGTCGACGCGCTGACGGATGCCGCCATCCGCTTCGTCGACACGCACCAGCAGGAGCCCTTCTTCCTGTTCATGTCGTTCCTGGAGCCGCACCACCAGAACCACCTGGACAACTACCCGCCCCCGCGCGGCCGCGGCCTGGACAGCGGCCACTGGGTTCCGCCGGACCTCGTGGCCCTGCAGGGCACGAGCCCCCAGCACCTGCCCGGCTACTACGGCATGGTGCGCCGGCTCGACGAGGCGTTCGGCCGGCTGATGGATGCGCTCATCAGCCTCGACCTCCTGGACAACACCATCGTCCTGTTCACATCGGACCACGGCTGCCACTTCAAGACCCGCAACGGCGAGTACAAGCGCTCCTGCCACGAAAGCTCGGTGCGGGTGCCGACCCTCATCACCGGCCCCGGCTTCGTGGGGGGCGGCGAGGTGCGCCATCTCTTCGGCACCATCGACGTGGCGCCCACGCTCATCGACGCCGCCGGCCTCGAAGTGCCCGCCTCGATGATGGGCCGCTCCATCCTGCCCGTGGTCCGCGACAAGACGGCCCCCTGGCGCGACGACATCCTCATCCAGATCAGCGAGAGCCAGACGGCCCGCGCCATCCGCTCGGCGCGGTGGAAATACAGCGTGACGGCGCCCTACGACGAGGCCGCGCAGGACGCGGCGAGCTACCGCGAGGAGTACCTCTACGACCTCGACAACGACCCCTACGAGCTCGTGAACCTCGCCGGCATGTCGACCTTCCGCGGCGTCGCCGACAACATGAAGGGCCGCCTGCTGGACTGGATCGACAGGGTCGAGGGCAAGCGCCCGACGATCGAGGACATGGCGGGCACAGATCCGCTGCAGCTCATCGCCGCGAAGGGGGACGGCGTGGCGGCGGACCGGCAGGGCATCGATCCCTATCGCAGCCCGCTGCTGAAGTTCTAGGCAACGGTTCCAGGCAACCTCCCCCGGCCGGGCGGGGTTGGGGTCGGCGACAATCGGCTCACCGTTCTGTAAGGAAGGCGGGCGACCATCGGTCGCGTCATCGCCCTCCGCCAGACCGGGAGCCCGCGTGAGCATCGGACTGATCGCCCTCCTCGACGACGTCGCCGGCCTCGCCAAGGTCGCGGCGGCCTCGCTCGACGACGTCGCTGCCCAGGCCGCCAAGGCCGGCGCGAAGGCCGCGGGCGTCGTCATCGACGACGCGGCGGTGACGCCGCGCTACGTGGTGGGCTTCGCGGCCGACCGCGAGATCCCGATTGTCGCCAAGATCGCCAAGGGGTCGCTGCGCAACAAGCTCTTGATCCTGCTGCCGATGGCGCTGGCGCTGAGCCTCTTCGCGCCCTGGGCGATCACGCCGCTGCTCATGCTGGGCGGCGCCTTCCTGTGCTACGAGGGCGCCGAGAAGGTCTACGAGAAGCTGTTCCCCCACGCGGCACACGAACACGAGGCCGCCCTGCCCCCCGCGGACGTCAGCGCCCAGTCGCTGGAGGACGAAAAGGTCTCCGGCGCGGTGAAGACCGACTTCATCCTCTCCGCCGAAATCATGGCGATCACGCTGGGCGCCATTCCCGAAGGCAGCTTCTGGACGCAGGCGGCCATCCTCGCCGTCGTGGGCATCGGCATCACGGCCGTCGTCTATGGCGGCGTCGCGCTCATCGTGAAAGCCGACGACCTCGGCGTGGCGCTCGCCCGCAGCACCTCCACCTCGATCCTGGGCTCGCTCAGCCGCGGGGTCGGACGCGCGCTGGTGAAGGGCATGCCCGTCTTCCTCGCCGTCCTGTCGGTGGTCGGCACCGCAGCCATGATCTGGGTCGGCGGCGGCATCGTCGTCCACGGCCTGGAGGAATACGGCTTCCCATGGCTCGGCCACCTCATCCACGACGTGGCCGCCAGTGCCGGCAAGGCGATGCCGGCCGGTGGCGGCGCCGTCGAATGGGTGGTCGGGGCGGCCGGTTCTGGCGTGGTCGGGCTGGCTCTGGGCTTCGTGCTGATCCCGGTGGTGTCGTCCGTGATCGCGCCCGTGTGGAAGGGCGTGGCGGGGCTGTTCAAGCGCGGCGCCTGACCGCCGACGGGAGCGGCGAGGCCGTTCCCTACGCGAGGCCGTGCACTTTGTCGCCCGACCATGCGGCGAGCACCGTCTGGCCAGGCGCCAGAGGCTCCCCCTCGCCACTCGGCCGGGCCGCGATCAGGCTGTCTCCGCCCGCGAGCCGGACGTGCAGCTCCGTCAGGCTGCCGCGGTGAATGATGCGGTCCAGGGTGCCCAAAGCCTCGTTCGCCGCCGCGTCGGACCGCTCCGCCGCGGGCCGCACGCGGATGGACTCGGGTCGCAGGCACGTCATGGTCTCGCCGGCCTCGGCCGGCAGCCCCCGCACCGTCAGCAGGCACCCGGCGCTCGTGCGCACGAGCGCCTCGGCGCCGTCGCGCCGGACCACCGTTCCGTGCCAGAGGTTTGTCGTGCCGATGAAGCCCGCCACGAAGACCGTCGCGGGGCGATCGTAGACATCGCCAGGCGTCCCGCATTGCTCGATCCGGCCGGCATTCATTACCGCGATGCGATCCGACATGGTCAGCGCCTCCTCCTGGTCGTGCGTCACCATGACCGTGGTGATGCCGACGCGGCGCTGCAGGTCCTTGATCTGGATCTGCATCTCCTCACGCAGCTTACGGTCGAGCGCCGCGAAAGGCTCGTCGAGAAGGAGGATGCTGGGTTCGATCGCGAGCGCCCGGGCCAGCGCCACACGCTGCTGCTGGCCGCCGGACAGTTCCGCGGGATAACGCTCGGCGAACGCTGTCAGGTGCACGAGGTCCAGGGCCTCGCCCACCTTGCGGGCGATGGCCCCCCGGTCGGAGCTGCGCATCTCGAGACCGAACGCGACGTTGCCGGCCACGGTCATGTGCGGGAACAGCGCGTAGTTCTGGAACAGGACGCCGACATTGCGGTGATGCACGGGAACGCGGGTCACGCGGTCCTCGCCGAAGAGGATGTCGCCCCCGGACGGCGCCACCAGCCCGGCCACCATGCGCAGCGTCGTCGTCTTGCCGCAGCCCGACGGTCCGAGCAGCGCCATGAGCTGCCCGGGCTCGACCTGGAGATCGATGCCGTCGACGACGGCCGAAGACCCGTAGGCCTTGCTCAGGCCCGCAAGCCTCAGGCGTACGGCCTCGCGGCGCGCCGACACCGCCACCTCGGTCATACGGAGAAGATGCGGTTGGCCGATTCCGTCCACGCCGCCCGCTGCTTGTTGATGTAGCCCCAGTCGGGAATGAACAGGTTGAGCTCGTCCATCCGCTTGTCCGGATAGGCCACGTATTTCAGCGCCTGCGCCGACAGGTCGACGCCGGAGACGGGCGGCGACACGAGAGCGAACTCCGCGAGTTCCTTTTGCACCGTCGGCGAGAGCATGCGGTCCATGAACGCGACGCCCAGGTCCTGGTTGGGGCCCCCTTTGACCAGCACCTGACAGTTCACGCCGGCGAAGCAGCCTTCCTTCAGGAAGACCATGTCGATCGGCGCGCCCTTGGCCGTGTAGGGGTAGATGAACTTCGAGTAGTCGATGCCGCCGATGACCGCCTGGCCCTGGGCGATCTCGTTCGCCGCCTCCACGGCGGAGGTGTAGACGTTCTGGACGTTCGGCTTGAGCTCGGCGAATTTCTGCCAGACCTTGTCGACCTCGTACTGGGCCTGGGCGAAGGGCTTGCCGGTCACGAGGGCCGCGGTCGCGATGAGGAAGAACAGGCCCGACGTGTTCTGCCAGCTGTTGAGCTTGATCGCCTTCTTGTAGCGGGGGTCCCACAGGTCAGCGAAGCTCGTCGGCGGCTTTTCGGCGACGTTGTAGTACATGGTGCCGATCGAGATGCCGAGGCCGGTGCCGTAGCCGTCCTCGTAGTTGAAGCGCGGAAAGAGCTTCGCCATGTTCGGCATCTTGTCGGCCGGCAGCGGCGCGATCAGGTCCTCGGCCTTGCAGATCGGCACGGCGAGGTCGTCCACGAACATCACGGTGTATTTCGGGTTCGACTTCGTGGCCCGCATCTTGGCGATGTTGGGCAGCGTGAAGCCTTCCTCCGCCAGGACCGTGCAGCCGAAATCCTTTTCGAAGGCCGGGATCACCTGCTTGCGGATGAACTCGCCCTGGGCGCCACCCCAGATGCCGACGATGATCTCCTTGCCGGCAGCCCAGGCGTTGCGCCGCAGGATCATCGGTGCTGCGAGGCCGGCACCGGCGGCCAGGATGGTGCGTCGTGATGGAATGAACCGCGAGGCGTGCTCAGTCATGGTCGGTCCTTTCGGGTGTGGGGAGGGACAGTCATCCGGCGACGATGCGCTGCATGTTGAGCCCGAGGATGCGTTCGACGAGCAGCAGCAGCGCGAGGGAGAAAAGGATCATCAGGGCCGAGATCGCTGCGACGCTGGGGTCGAACGAGCGCTCGATGAAGACGTGGATCTGAAGGGGCAGCGTGAAATGGCGGGCGTCCGCCAGCCACATCGCCATGGCGTAGTCGTCGAAAGAGGTGATGAAGGCGAAGATGCAGCCGGCCAGGATGCCGCCCCGGATCTGGGGAAGCGTGATGCGGCGGAAGGTCGTCAGCGGGCCGGCGCCCAGCGTCCGCGCGGCATCCTCGCTCGAGGGCACCACCAGGTGCAGGGCGCCGGAGACGGTGCGCACGAGGTAGGGCAGGCAGATGACGGTGTGGCCCACGAGCAGCTGGAGGAAGCTGTCGTTCACCCCCATGCGGGACGACAGCTGCAGGAGAGCCACTCCGGTCACGAGGACCGGGAAGACGATCGGCGAGAGGATGAGGCCAAGCACTACCTGGCGGCCGGGAAAGTCGAAGCGGGTGAGGCCGACGGCGCAGGGCACGCCCAGGGCCACGCTCAGGCCCGTGACCAGGAGGGCCAGCTGCACGCTGAACAGGAAGGTGCTGCGGAAGTCCCGGTCGGCCATCACCTGCGCGTACCAGCGCAGGGTGAAGCCCTTCGGCGGAAAGCTGACGAACAGGCTGTCGGAGATGGACACGGCGACGGGAATGGCCAGGGGCGCCAGGATGGCAGCCGCCAGCACCAGGCAGCACAGCGCCAGCGGGGCGGAGACGGCACTGGTCCTCGCCGCCATCATCGGCCCCCTCCCCGCCCGACCCAGCGCCCGAAGCGCCTCTCGAACAGGCGCAGCAGGACGAGGTTTGCCAGAAGCGTCATGGCCAGAAGGACGGTCGCGAGGGCCGCGGCGAACGGCCAGTCGTTCACCGAGAGGATCTGCTGCTGCACCAGCGTCCCCAGCATCGCGGCGAAGTTGCCGCCGAGGATCTGCGGCGTCACGTAGGCCGACGCGGTGAGCGAGAAGACGAGCGTCACGCCGACGGCGAGCCCCGGCAGGCTCAGCGGCACGACGATGCGCCGGAACATCGTCCAGCGCCCGGCGCCCAGCGTGCGGGCTGCTTCCTCGACGGCCGGGTCGATCTTGCCGATCGCTCCGGCCAGCGGCAGCACGACGAAGGGAAGGAACACGTGGGCCGAGGCGATCACCACCGCCCATTCGGTGTAGAGCAGCGCCGGAGGCGAGGCCGACAGGCCGACCCCCTTGATCAACCACGACAGGAAGCCCTGCTTGGCCAGGATCAGCTTCCACCCATAGGCCCGCACGACCACGAGCACCAGCAACGGCGAGATCACCGTGAACATCACGAGCCTCGACCAGAACGGCCCGCCCCGCGCCAGCACGACGGCCAGAGGATAGGCGATCGGGATGCTGACGAGGCTGGTCACGAGCGCGATGCGCAGGGTCCGCAGCAGCACCACCCAATAGAGCTCGGAGCGGAACAGCCTGGCGTAGTTCTCCAGCGTCAGGCCGCCGACCGTCGTGCCCTGCGTGACGTGGGCGGTGACGCTGTAGCCGACCATCTCGGCGATCGGCACGACAAAGGCGAGGACCAGGAAGATGGCGGCGGGCGCCGCCAGCAGAGAGCCCGTGAGCGCCGGCGGGAGCGCGTGCAGCGGCAGCGCACGACCGTCGGCGAGCGTCCGGCGCGGCTGCAGCCCCATCGCTCCGGCTCCGGGCGTCATTCGTCGAGGCCGAGCAGGCGGGCAGGATTGCGCTTGGTCATCAGCGCGATCTCGTCGACGGTGAATTCCAGGTCGAGAAGCGTGCTGATCAGCAGCCGCATGCCCTCGACCGGCGCGGGCGCGGAGCGGATGCCATAGTCGGTTCCCAGCACGATCGACTGGAGGCCGATCTCGCGCAGCTGCCGCGCCCACGGCACGACGCCGGCGAAGCGGGGCGCGTTGGCGATGCCGGCGATCTCGTCGGCGTATTCGGGCTCGGCATAGTAGTTCGACCGCGGCAGGCCACGGTGGAACATCCAGTCGGAACAGGCGCCTTCCAGGAAGACGCCGCGGGCGGCGAGGTTTTTCTGCTGCTCCATGGTGAGCAGCGCGCGGGCGGGATGGGCCACCTCGAGCCTGCGGATGCCGAACCGTTCGGCGAGGTCGGCGAGGCGCATCACCTCGTCCGGTGAGACGTGGCCCGTGTTGACGTAGACGTCCGGGTGGTCGGCCGCGAGCACGAGGATCTCCTCGAGCTCGCGCGGGATCGGATCGGTCAGCGGGATGCGAATGGCCCGGGACAGCTCCTCCTCGGCGAAGCGCGGATACAGGTCCTTGAAGGGCACCGGCTCGCCGTCGACCAGCGCCCCCTCGCGGCTCGCCATGTGGTAGGTGCAGTGCGCCCCGAAATGGATGAACTTGGCGCCTGCGCCGTAGTAGAGCGCGGTCTTCACCGCCCGGGGGTTCATGCCGCCCTGCACCGTGGTCAGGATGATCCCGCCATGAATGGCGATGTCCGGCACGACGCGGCCGGTCAGCCAGGCGGTGCCGCAACTGTTGCCCAGCGTATGGTCGTAGAACACCACGCCCGCCATGCCGGCGTCACGGGCCCGGCTCGCGATCTGGATCGGGTCCATGCGCCCCGGGCAGGACGTGAGCCAAGGGCCGCCATGAATATGCGTGTCGATCGTGCCGACGAGGAGTTCGTCCGGCAGGTCGTAGGAGCGGTGGAGACGGGTCTCTCCGACAGGCGCCATCCGAAGCCTCGCAAGCCCGCGAAATTCGTTCTTCGCGATACATTGCTCATGCAATCATCGTTTCACGCACCTCGCAAGCCGTTGGGAATGCGATGCAAATTCTTTGCGCAAAGATCCCCCGGAAGCACAAATTTGACGCAGCGGCCGCGCAATTCTGCAGCAGCCTGGAACGGCCGCAGCGTTTCAGGCGTCGCCCAGCGTCTCGTTGATCGCCTCGAACCGGCGCAGCCGCTCGGCCGCCGCCGGACCGCACGCGGCGATCACCTGCTCGGCGATCATGTGGCAGACGGCCATGACCCCGACATGGCTGAACAGGGGGCCCGCCGAGGTGGTGGAGCAGCGCACGTGCCACGTGGCGTGTTCGTGGAAGGTCACGCCCTCGTCGGTGATGTACAGCGTCCTCGCGCCCTTCTGCCGGATCAGCGCGAGAATGCCGTCCATGGCCGCCACGCGACGCCGCAGCCCGAACACGATGGCCACGTCCTGGGGCGCCACCGCGACGAGATGCTCGCCCAGCGTCTGGCCGCCGGCCGGCAGCAGCGTCGCATGCTCGCTGATCTGGAGGAGCTGCCAGTGCATGTAGGCGGCAAAGGATTGCCCGGCGCGCAGCCCCACGATCCAGATGCGACGCGCCTGGACGATGGCGGCCGTCGCGTCGTCGATCTGCCGGGGATCCAGCCACTGGGCTGTGCCGTCGAGATTGGCGCGGTAGTGGTTGAAGCGGTCGGCCGCGTTCAGCGTGCCGTCTTTGCGGGCCCGACTGCCCAGGTAGAGGCGGGAGCCCGTTTCGCGCTCGACGCGCACCTGCACCCGGGCTTCCTCGTAGGAGCCGTAGCCGAGCCGGCGGATGAAGCGTGAGACCGTGGCGGTGGAGACGCCAGCGAGGTTGGCAAGTTCGACGGCCGAGTAGCTCGCCAGATCGCCGGGAAAGTCACAGAGCATCAGGCCCAGCTTGCGCTCGGCCGGATGCAGCGAGGGAAGCGCCTGCTGGACCCTGGCCAGAAAAGAGGGTGCGCGTGGGCTCATGCGGCCGGTCCCGATTCCGTTCGATGACCGCACCGTAGCAAGTCAGCCCTCCGGGAATACAGGGCCGCCGGCCCGGCGCGCCCACACCGCGGTCGAGGAGGCCTCAATACCCCCGTGCCGCGTCGAACTGGTTGCGCATCGGCCGCCCGTCCCTGAACCGCTGGAGGTTGTCGAGGAAGAGATCCACGATGCGGTGGTTCTCGGCGTCGACGGTGCTCGCCGAATGGGGCGACACGATCACGTTGGGCATGTCCCAGAGCGGGTTGTCCTTGGGCAGCGGCTCGGTGGCGAACACGTCGAGGGCGGCGCCGCGGATGTGGCCGCTGGCGAGCGCGGCGGTCATGGCGGGTTCGTCGATGACTTGGCCGCGGGCGATGTTGACGATCACGGCGCCCGGCTTCAGGGCCGCGATGTCTGCGGCCCCGATGAGGCCCTTGGTTTCCTCGGTCAGCGGGCAGGACAGCACCAGCGCATCCACATGCGGCAGGGCCGCGCGAATCTCGCTTTGGGCCACCCAGCGGGTGACGCCCTCCGGCATTTCGCCGCCCGGGCTGCGACGCGTGCCCCAGACGTCCATGCCGAAGGCGGCACACTGGCGGGCGGCCTCGCGCCCGACCTGGCCGAGGCCGACGATGAGCACGCGCTTTCCCTCGAGCCCCTCGACCGTGTAGCGCTCCCAGTGCTTCTTCGCCTTCATGGCCGTGAGGTGCGGGATGCCGCGGAAGAAGTGGAGCAGCCCGAGCATGACGAACTCGGTCAACGGGCGGGCGTGCACGCCCGCGGCGGTCGTGAACAGGATCGACGAGCGGTCGAGCCCCGTGCGCCGCACGAACTCGCCGATTCCCGAACTCGTGGCCTGCACCCAGCGCAGCCGGGGCGCGAGGCGCGGCAGGTCGGCGGCGTTCGCCCGGTCGAAGTCGAAGAGAATGTCGGCCTGCGCCAGGAGACCGGCCCAGTGCTCCTTCTGCGCGGCGGTGAGCGTGCGCGGATGCCCGTTGTGGTCGGCGACGTAGCGGGGAACGCCGAGGAGGTCCGGCTCGTGGATGACGCGCACCGCGGGATCGGAGGCCTGGATGCGGGCGACGTGCTCGTGCTCGAGCGGCGAAGCGACCAGGATGGTGAGGGGACCTTGGACGGGCGTGCGTGTCATGGGAGTTCCGGCGTGGCGAGGTTCGACCCGCATCGTCGCAGGCCGCAGGCGCCGCGACCAGTGCGCAGAGCGCGATGCATGTCCGCCATGCGCGACCTACCCCTCGAGCGCGGTTGTTCGGCCGCGCCGCCGGTCCTAACCTGCCGGCGCGCCCGTCAGTCCCCTTTCCGCCGCTTCGAGGATCCGTGCCGAAACTTCTCGAGGTGAACGCCCTGGAGACGCGCTTCCACACGGTCGAGGGCGTGGTGCATGCGCTGAACGGCATCTCCTACGAGGTCGATCGCGGCGAATGTCTCGCCATCGTGGGCGAGAGCGGCAGCGGCAAGACCGTCGGAGTCCTGTCGATCCTGCGGCTCATCCCCTCCCCGCCCGGTCGAATCGCCGGCGGCAGCATCCGCTTCAAGGGCGTGGACCTGCTCGGCCTCGACGACGCGGCGCTGCGCAAGGTGCGCGGCCAGGAGATCGGCGTCATCTTCCAGGACCCGATGACGTCGCTCAACCCGGTGATGCGCGTCGGCGACCAGCTGGTCGAGAGCCTCACGGCGCACGAGGCGCTCACGGCGCGGCAGGCCCGCACCCGCGCGGCGGAGCTCCTGGCGATGGTGGGCATCCCCGCCCCGGCCTCGCGGCTCGACGACTACCCGCACCAGTTCTCCGGCGGCATGCGCCAGCGCGTCATGATCGCCATGGCGCTGTCCTGCTCGCCCGAGCTCATCATCGCCGACGAACCCACGACGGCGCTCGACGTCACCATTCAGGCGCAGATCGTCGAGCTGGTGAAGCGGCTGCAGAGCGAGCTCGGCACCGCGGTGATCTGGATCTCGCACGACCTCGGCGTGGTGGCGCGGCTCGCCGACCGGGTGGCGGTGATGTATGCCGGCTTCATCATCGAGACGGCGACGGTCGACGACCTCTATGCGCGGCCGGCCCATCCCTACACGGTCGGCCTCCTGGGCTCGCTGCCGCGCCTGGACGCGGGCGCACGGCAGACGCTCAAGGCGATCGGCGGATTGCCTCCGGTGCTGATGGGGCCGCCGACAGGATGTCCCTTTGCGCCACGCTGCACCTTCGCCACGGACCGCTGCCGGGCGGAGAACCCCGCGCTGGTCACCGTCGCCGCCGGCCATGCCGTGGCCTGCTGGCACGATCGGCTGTCGGCGGAGAGCCGGCCATGAGCGAGGCGGCTCTCGTCGCGGTGGACGGCCTCGCCGTCCACTTCCCCATCCGCAGCGGGCTCCTCGGCCGGACCACCGGCGCGATCAAGGCCGTGGACGGGATCAGCTTCACCATCGCCAAGGGCGAGACGCTCGGCATGGTCGGCGAGAGCGGCTGCGGCAAGACCACGGCGGGCCGGGCCATCCTGCAGCTCACCCGCCCGACCGCCGGCCGCGTCGCCTTCCGCGGCACCGACCTCGTCACGCAGGAGCCGGAAGCACTGCGGCGGACGCGCCGGCACATGCAGATGATCTTCCAGGACCCCTATGCCTCACTCAATCCGCAGATGCGGGTCGGGGAGATCATCGCCAGGCCCCTGCGCGTGCACGGCGTCACGCGAGGCGATGCGGACGAACGCGGCACGGTCGCCACGCTCATGGAGACGGTGGGCCTGAACCCGAGCCTGCGGGACCGCTATCCGCACGAGTTCTCCGGCGGCCAGCGGCAGCGCATCGGCATCGCGCGGGCGCTGGCGACCAATCCGGACCTCATCGTCTGCGACGAGCCGATCTCGGCGCTCGACGTGTCGATCCAGGCGCAGATCGTGAACCTGCTCGAGCGGCTGCGCGAGGAGCGCGGGCTCACCTATCTGTTCATCGCGCACGACCTCAGCATGGTGCGCTACCTCTCCACCCGCGTGGCGGTGATGTATCTCGGCAAGCTCGTCGAGCTCACCTCCAGCGCCGAACTCTACGCGCGGCCGCTGCATCCCTATACGCAGGCCCTCCTGTCGGCGATTCCGATCCCCGATCCGGTGCTGGAGCGCGCGCGCCAGCGCATCCTGCTGGAGGGCGACGTGCCGAGCCCCGCCAACCCACCGCCCGGCTGCCGCTTTTCGACGCGCTGCCCCCTCGCCACCGCCCGCTGCCGGCAGGAAGAGCCGGCCTTCCGCGAGGCCGAACCCGGACATTTCGTGGCATGTCACCTGGTATGAACGCGCGGCGCGATGCCTGCCCCCTTCATGAAGCGCTCCAGGGCTGCGCTGGTCCCGAGCGGGCGCTCCCCTCTCCGCCGTCATGGCCGGGCTTGGCCCGGCCACCCACGACTTCGGCGCGGCCCCGGCAAAGTCGTGGATGCCCGGGCCAAGCCCGGGCAGGACGCGGGAGGGGGATGCCGCCGATCAGCCCAGGGTCAATCCGTCGAACGACCAAGGAGCGACGAAGCTTCCGTCCCCATCGCTGGACCGCGGGAGGCCGCTGACCATGCGCTACGTCCTGCGCCGGTTGGCCCAGTCCGTCATCGTCGTGTTCGGCGTGAGCATCGTCGCCTTCGGGCTCCTGTTCCTCACGGGCGACCCGACGGAGGTGATCCTGGGCGACGGAGCGGACCGGATGACGGTCGACCAGATCCAGGAGTTCCGGGCGAAGATGGGCTTCGACCGGCCCTGGCTCGTCCAGTATGCGAGCTTCGTCGGCAAGGCGCTGCAGGGCGATTTCGGGTACTCGTTCATCCGCCACCAGCCGGCCTACGAGGTCATCGTCGACAAGCTGCCGGCCACCATCCAGCTCGCCGCCTTCGCCTTCGTGCTGTCGCTCGTGATCTCCATTCCCCTCGGCGTGCTGTCGGCGACCCGGCCGAACACGACGGTGGACCACGCCGTGACGGCCCTGACGCTCGCCGGCCAGTCGATCCCGAGCTTCTGGCTCGGCATCCTGCTGATCCTGTTCTTCGGGGTGGAGCTCAAGTGGCTGCCCATCTCCGGCAGCGGCACCTGGAAGCACCTGGTCATGCCGGGGATCACGCTGGCCGCGTTTCCCATGGCGCGCAACATGCGGCTGACGCGCTCGTCCATGCTCGACTTCATGCAGCGCGACTTCGTGCGCACGGCCCGCGCCAAGGGCATCAGCGAGCGCCGCGTGGTCTACGCCCACGTGCTGCGCAACTCGCTGCTGCCCATCGTCACCGCGGTGGGGCTCGAGCTCGGCTTCCTGCTGGGCGGATCGGTGATCGTCGAGACGATCTTCGGTTGGCCGGGCGTCGGGCGCGAGATCGTCGCCGCCATCGGCTCGAAGGACTTCTTCGTGGTGCAGGCCGGCGTGATCATGCTGGCGCTGATTTTCGCCGGCGTGAACCTGCTCATCGACCTCGTCTATGTCTGGGTCGATCCGCGCATCCGGCTGGGAGGCTGACGATGAGCGCGGACGCCGATCTCGCCCCCGCCCCCGCGACCGTTGCGCCGAAGCCGCGGCGCAGCCGCCTCCTGAAGCGCTTCGTGGGGAGCAAGGCCGCCGTCGTGAGCGCCATCGTGCTCGCCGTCGTCCTCATCGCCGCGCTCGGGGCGCCGTGGCTGGCGCCCAACGATCCCTTCGCGATCAAGCTCATCCAGCGGCTCAAGCCCCCCGGCTGGGTCAATTCGGCGGGTGCCACCTTCTGGCTCGGCACCGACGCGCTCGGCCGCGACGTGCTCAGCCGCCTCATCTACGGCGCCCGCGTGTCGCTCATCGTCGCGGTGTCGGCGCTGGCGATCTCGGGCGTGATCGGCCTCTTGCTGGGGCTCGTCTCCGGCTATTTCGGCGGCGTGGTCGACGACATCGTCATGCGCATCGCCGACATCCAGCTCTCCTTCCCCACCATTCTGCTGGCCTTGGCCATCATGGCCGTGCTGGGCAGCGGCCTCGACAAGCTGATCCTGGTGCTGGGGCTCACCGGCTGGGTGCAGTACGGACGGATCGTGCGCGGCCAGGTGCTCGCCATCAAGCAGGAGGAGTTCGTGCTGGCCGCGCGCGCCACCGGCGAGCGCCAATGGCGCATCCTGTTCCAGCACATCCTGCCCAACGTCTGGAGTCCGGTGATCGTGGTGGCGAGCTTCACCATGGCCAGCAACATCGTGGCCGAAGCCTCGCTCAGCTTCCTGGGCGTCGGCGTGTCTCCCTCGGTGCCGAGCTGGGGGACGATGCTGGCCGACGGACGGCAATATATCGGCATCGCCGAATGGCTGACCATTCCCGCAGGTCTGGCGATTTCGCTGACGGTGCTGTCGATCAACTTGCTGGGCGACTGGTTGAGGGACTTCCTCGACCCGCGCCTCAAGAACATCCTATAGTTTTCCCGCAACCTCCTGCCTGAACAGGACCCCGCGATGAACCAGATCCGCCTGCTCCGCTCCTCACTGATCGCGCTCGGCCTCGGCCTGGCCACCGTCGCTCCCGCCGCGCGCGCCGCCGACAAGCCGGTGGTGGTGCTCCTGAACGCGGAGCCGGTGAGCATGGACCCGATGTTCACGCAGGCCGACGCCCACCTGATCCTGACCATTCACGAGACGCTCTTCCGGCTCGACAACCAGGGCAAGGTCGTCCCGGCCATCGCCGAGTCGATCAAGATGCTCGACCCGCTCACCTGGGAGATCAAGATCCGCCCGGGCCTGACCTTCCACAACGGCGAGCCGATCAACGCCGACGCGGCGGTCTTCACGTTCGACAGGGCGAAGAAGCTTTTCGCCGAGGGAAAGGGCGACCTGACCTTCGCCTTGGGCGCGCTCAAGTACAAGACGATGGAGAAGGTCGACGACCTCACCGTGAAGCTCAACATGAGCGAGCCGGATCCGGTCATCACCGCGCACATGGTCAACCCGGAGCTCTCGCTCCTGCCGCCGAAGTACTACACCGAGAACCCGCCGGAGAAGGTGGCGTTCGCGCCGGTCGGCGCCGGCGGCTACAAGTTCGTGTCCTACAAGGCTGGACAGGGCGTCGTGCTCAAGGCCTTCGACAAGTACCGGCTAGGCAAGCCGCCGGTGGACGACGTGATCGTCAAGGCGGTGCCGGAAGTCGCGACCCGCATCAGCGAGCTGAAGGCGGGCTCGGCCGACCTGATGGTCGGCGTGCCGGCCGACCTGAAGCCCAGCCTCGACAAGACGCCGGGCATGAAGGTCATCGTGGCGCCGAGCTACCGTCGCCTGTTCGTGGCCATCAAGCAGGGCCGCCATCCCGCGCTCGCCGACGTGCGGGTCCGCCAGGCCATGAACCACGCCGTGAACTGCGAGGAGATCGCCTCGGCGCTCATGGGCGGCATGGCGAAGTGCAACATCGACCTCATCAACACGCCCTACAACAACCCGGGCCTGAAGCCCTTCGCCTATGACCCCGCCAAGGCCAAGGCGCTGCTGGACGCCGCCGGCTGGGTGCCCGGCAAGGACGGCATCCGGGTGAAGGACGGCGTGCGCCTGGCGCTCGACTTCGACACCACCAACGGCTCCTACCTGAACGACAAGGAGATCGCGCAGGTGATGGCCGACAGCTGGAAGGCCGTCGGCATCGAGATCAAGGACCTGCGCGTCATCGACAACGCCATCAACTCGCAGATGCGCGCCAAGCAGGGCGCCGGCTACCGCGACCTGATGAACTCCTCGTCCGGTCCCGACTACACCTGCCAGGGCGACCTGCTGCTGGTGCAGAAGGACAGCGGCTCCAACCGCATGAGCTGGGTCGACGACAAGTTCGAGGCCATGTTCAAGGCCTTCAACCAGGAATTCGACCAGTCGAAGTGGCAGAAGATGTGCTGGGACGCCGAGGCCTACGTGGCGGAGCAGGCCCCGGTGATCTGGATGTTCACCGAGCCCACCCTCTACGGCGTGTCCGACCGCCTGTCCTACGAGGCGCGGCCCGACGGGCGCATGTACCTGAACCTGGTGCTGAAGGGCGTGAAGTAAGGCGTTCACCTGAAGCCGGCGGAGCAGCCAGCCCCGCCGGCGCCCACGCGACAGGACCTGCCCCCGTGAGCGATCCGCCGCCCCTCGACGAGAGCCTTCTCAAGTCGTGGGTCGGCCGCGAGGAGGTGGCGCGGGACGTCGTCACCGAAGACCTGGCGCGCAAGTTCGCCGTGACGCTGGGAACGCCCGTTCCGCAGGTGGGCGAAGCGGTGCCGCCGCTCCTGCATTTCTGCCTGGCACAACCGGCGCTGCCCTTGGACGTGCTCGGGCCCGACGGTCATCCCCGCAAGGGCGGCTTCCTGCCGCCCGTTCCCCTGCCCCGCCGCATGTGGGCCGGCGGCGACGTGACGTTCCACCGCGACCTGTGCGTCGGCGACACCGTCCTGCGCCGATCGCGGATCGCGGACGTGACGATCAAGGAGGGCCGCACCGGGCGGCTCTGCTTCGTCTCGGTGCATCATGTCCTGGAGACGGGCGGCACGGCCGCGATCGACGAGATCCAGACGATCGTCTACCGGGACGCCACGCCGGTCGCGCCGGCGTCCAAGGCCTTCGTGCCGGCGCCCGCGGGCCAGACCACGGCACGGATCGTCGCCACGCCCACCCTGCTGTTCCGCTATTCGGCGCTGACCTTCAACGGCCACCGCATCCACTACGACCGCCGATATGCCGTGGAGGACGAAGGCTATGCGGGCCTCGTGGTCCACGGGCCGCTGCAGGCGACGTGGCTCTGCCACATGGCCGCGCGGGTGGCCGGGCGCACGCCGGCCCGCTTCACCTACCGCGGCCAATCGCCGGTGTCGGACGGCGAGACGATCGGCATCCATGCCGGTCCCCTCGCCGATGGTCGCCTCGCCCTCTGGACGGCCCGCGAGGGCGGGCCGGTCGCCATGTCGGGCGAGGCTTTCTGGTGAGCCGCCGCCGCGGTCAGCCGCGGGCGCGGGCAAACTGCTTCGGACGACCGGCCCCGGATCGCGCCGGCTGGCCGCGCTCGGCCTCCCATTGCGGCGCGGCCGAGAGCGCCGCCCGCACCGCGCCGAAGCGCGCGGCGGCGGCGGGCGTCTTGAACTGGGCGACGAGGTCGGACAGCCGCTCGACCTGCTGACCGAGCGTGGTGGCGGAGGCCGAGCTTTCCTCGGCGAGCGCCGCGTTCTGCTGCGTCATGCCGTCGAGATGCGCGATGGCCTGGCTCATCTCGTCGATGCCGCTGGCCTGCTCGGAGGCGGCCGCGGAGATGTCGCCCACCGTCGCCGCGGCCTCGTTGGAGGCCGAGACGATGCGGTCCAGGACCTTGCCGGCCGCGTTGACGAGCTTCACGCCCTCGGCCACCTCGTTCACCGACGTGCCGATCAGGTCCTTGATGTCGCGCGCCGCCTCGCCGGCGCGCTGGGCCAGCGTGCGCACTTCCGACGCCACCACCGCGAAGCCCTTGCCCGCATCCCCGGCGCGAGCCGCCTCCACGGCGGCGTTGAGCGCGAGCAGGTTGGTCTGGAACGCGATCTCGTCGATCACGGCCGTGATGTCGGTGATCTTGGACGAGACCTGCTCGATCTTGGCCATGGCCTCGACGGCCGTCTTGACCGTGCGGCCGCCATCCTCGGCGATGCCGCGGGCCTCCTCGGCCTTCGCCACCGCGTCGCGGCTCGAGGCGGCGGTCGTCTTGACCGACGCGGCGAGCTGTTCCGTCGTGGCGGCGGTCTCCTCGAGCGAGGAGGCCTGCTGCTCGGTCCGGGCGGCGAGGTCGTGGGCGCCGACGCCGATCTCGCTCGCGGCGCTGTGGATGTCCCGCGCCACGTCGCCGACGGCGCGATCGACTGCCCGAGCCGCTCGGCGGCTTCGTTGAAATCCGTCTTCAGGCGCTCGAACACGGGGGGCACCTCGGTGTCGATGCGCACCGTGAGATCGCCGGCGGCCATGGCCGTGAACGCCGCCCCGAACAGGTCGACGACCTGCTGCTGGGCCTCGTCGATCGCCTTGCGGGCGGCCACGGCCTGCTCCTCCTCGGCCTTGCGGCGGGCGGTTTCGGCGGCCTCGATGTAGACGCTGATGGCGAGGTCGATGTCGAGCAACACCGCCTTGGACAGCGCGGACAGCATCGCGGCCTTGTCGCCGTCGCTCTTGCCCCTGCCGAACCACGAGGACGCCCCGTCCTTCTGGCCGACGATCGCCTCGATGAGGTGCGAGAGGATGACGGCGTAACCGCCCACGTACCAGCGAGGCTCGAGGCCGATGCGGGCGTGGGTCATGCCGACCGCCCGGACGCCCTTGCCGTAAGCCTCGTTGAACGTGCCCGTCATGAGCATGTCCCAATGGCCGACCTGGCGGGACCGGGCCCCGTCCATCATGGTCTGGGACTTGAAGAAGCGGCGGGCCTGCTCGAACCCCTGCACGTGCCGGTAGAACTTGTCGAGGGCAACGGGAAGCTCCCGCTTCACCACGTCCGATGCGGACCGAAGGGCCTTCGCGGCAGCCTCGTCGATCGTATAGAAACTCAGCCTGGCTTCGAGATCGAGGCTGGACGGTTCGGTCTGCATACGCTCCTCGCTCCTTAGGTCGAATTCACGGTGAAGGACGCGGCCGATCGCTCTCGCCGGGCCGGGGCTCTCCCAGTCCGGTCGACGTCGCATTCGGTCCGTAGACATACGTAAGTGGATCTGCGTACGGCTATTTGCGTAGGCGACACGTACAAACAATCGGTAAAGCGAATGCCGAGCTGCAGCTTTGGCGTGCATTTGCGTCGCGAAAGCGATGTCGCACCCCATGTCGCAGCCGTCCCCGCAATTCGCAATACCGTTCTTGATCTGGGTTAAGTTTTGA
Organism: uncultured Alsobacter sp.; assembly: GCF_945952055.1. Taxonomy (GTDB): domain Bacteria; phylum Pseudomonadota; class Alphaproteobacteria; order Rhizobiales; family Beijerinckiaceae; genus Alsobacter. The sequence continues at coordinate 9,239 of NZ_CAMFHB010000024.1, read as the reverse complement.
GCGGTTGCCGCGCTCCGGCGGCTGGGGGATGCTGCGGCCATCCATCCTCGGAGAGAGCATCATGAGCACGCTGCCCCATCGCACCCTGGGAACCCAGGGCCTGTCCGTCTCCGCCATCGGGCTGGGCTGCATGTCGCTGTCGGGCACCTACGGGGATGCCGACGACACCACCTCGATCGATCTCATCCGCACCGCCGTCGACCACGGGCTGGACCATCTCGACAGTTCCGACATGTATGGCTGGGGGCACAACGAGGGTGTGCTCGGACAGGCCCTGAAGGGTCTTCGCGACAAGGTCGTTCTGGCGACGAAGTTCGGCCAGATCCAGAACCCGGGCGGTCCCAACGGGGTCAACGGCCGGCCCGACTATGTCAGGCAGGCCTGCGACGCCTCGCTCAAGCGGCTCGGCGTCGACGTGATCGACCTCTACTACCAGCACCGGGTGGACCCGTCCGTGCCGATCGAGGAGACGGTGGGCGCGATGGCCGGGCTCGTGCAGGCCGGCAAGGTCCGCTATCTCGGCCTGTCGGAAGCCCATCCCGATACGATCCGCCGCGCCCATGCGGTGCACCCGATCAGCGCGGTGCAGACCGAATTCTCCCTCCTCTACCGGCAGGAGGCCGAGGCCACCCGGGCGGTCACCCGCGCCCTCGGCATCGGCTTCGTGGCCTACAGCCCGCTCGGCCGCGGCTTCCTGACGGGCGCGATCAAGGAGCAGTCGCAGATCGACGGGAGGCGCTCGGCCCACCCGCGCTTCCAGCCCGAGAACTTCGGCACCAACCGGGCCCTCGTGGAGAAGGTGGAGGCGATCGCGGCGGAGAAGGGCTGCACGCCGGCGCAACTGACGCTCGCCTGGCTCCTGGCGCAGGGCGACGACGTGGCGGCCATTCCCGGCACCCGGTACTGGTCCCGCATCGAGGAGAACCTCGGCGCGCTGAAGGTCTCGCTCAGTCCGCAGGACGTGGCCCGCATCTCGGCCGCGGTTCCCGCCGGGGCCGCCGCCGGGACGCGCTATCCGGCCGGCGGCATGACGTCCGTGCAGCGCTAGCGCGGGCCTCTCCCGACACGTCGCGTTCGGCCTTGGCGCGGCATGATCCAGCCCAGGCCCTCGCCCGTGCTCACTGCAGCAGCATGGCCGAGGTGCCGATCTTCGCGATCTCGGCGACGGAGGTCATCTTCGTCACGTCGGCCTGCGCGGTCGCGTTGCCGGTCAGTTTGATCTGGTCGGCGATGATCGGCATGTAGGTGTTGGTCTGGCCGAAGGTGCCCGACCCGTTGATGGTCACCGTCTGGGTCGGGGTGTAGATCGCGCCTGCCAGCTTCGTCGACGAGTTGCCGTTGAGCGTGTTCCCGGCGCCGGCATTCGACGCCCTGTCCTGGAAGATCAGGATGCCGGCATAGGACCCCGACGTCGTCGCCTTCAGGTCGATGTTGGCCCCGCCATTGATGGTGAAGCCCGCCGATTTGCCCGTGAGCACGAAAGTGACGCCGTTGCCGGTCACGTTCGACTGGCTGGAGATGGCGAGGCCACCGTCCTTGATGATGTAGACGCCGGGGTCGAGGGTGGCGTCGCCCTTGATGTCGAGCCCGCCGCAATAGGTGCCGGGCGACAGCGCCTTCGACTTGTTCGGCTGGACGGTGAGGTTGTTGTAGCTGCAGCCGCCGCTCGTCGCCGTCGCGACCGCCGCGAACGGGTCCTTGGCGGGATAGCAATGGGTGAACGGCTTGGGGTTCATGTCGGCCGGGCCCGAGAAGCCGCCGACCGAACAGAACCCGTCGGCGGTGACGCTCGCCGACCCCGCCACGGAGATGGCGCTGTCGCTGTTGGAGTTGCTGTAGATCGAGCAACCCTTGGCGACCGTCAGGGACGAGCCGGAGAACGTGATCGCGCCGGACACGGTCTTGTTCAACGCCAGCAGGCACGCCGGCGGACCGCTGCGCAGCCGCGCCGCGACCGATTTCGTCGTCGCCGCCATGGATTGGGTGCCGGCGATCGATAGGAACGGGGTCTTCACCGTACTGGTCGCGGTCACGGTGACGAGATCGCCGTTGGCCACCGCCGTCACGGTGCTGGGCGTGGCCGTGTTGGTGAAGAAAGCCTGCGCAATTGTCGTCTTGTCGCCGTCCAGCGCCAGGGCCGCCGCGATGGCCGCCGCATCGGTCTGGGCCTGCATCTGCTGCCGGTGCTTGATGACCGTCGCGAAGTCCACGGCCCCCCCGATCGCGAGCCCGATCGGGATCATTCCGACCGCGAACGCGGTCATGACTGCGCCTTTCTCATCGTGGCGGAAGCGCTTCAACATCGGATACCTCCAAGCGTGGCAGCGTGAAGATGCGCATGTGTAACCGCCTGGGCAACATCCAGGTTAAGCTTGGGCGAACGAACTTAATCCTCCGACGGTCAACTTAATTCCTATCTTAGTAGTTACGGAGATGAATGGCCGCTAACCATACGGCCGCAGCCTGTTGACGAACGTCAATTCCGTGGCACTGGCGGCGCAGCCCGGCCCGTGCGAGGACATGTGTCCTTCGCGCCGCGCCGCCCGCGGCCCCGTATCGGAGAGACATGCGATGTCGCAGTTCGCCCTGTCCGTTTGCGCCGAGATGATCTGGCAGGACCGCCCGATGCCGTGGCGCGTCAACCGCCTGAAGGAGCTCGGCTTCGGCGTCGGCCTGTGGAACTGGCCGAACCACGACATCGCCGCGCTCGAGAAGACCGGCGCCTGCTTCAGCATCATGAACGGCTTCATGGCCGGCAGCCTGGTCGATGCCGAGGGCGCGCAGACGCTGCTGCGCAGTGCGCGGGAGACCGCGGCCGTCGGCAAGCGGCTGGGTGTCGCGCGCCTCAACATCCTGGGCACAGCGCTGGGCAACGGCGGCCTTCCCGTGCAGCCGATCGAGACCGTCACCGGACCGATGTGGCTCACCGCTCTCGATACGCTCAGGCGCGTCGCCGATCTGGCGGAGGCCGAGGACGTCGTCTTCACGCTGGAGAACCTGAACCTGCGCGTCGACCACCCGGGCGTGCCGTTCGCGCGCGCGGCGGATACGCTGGCGCTGGTCAGCGCCGTCGGCAGCCCGCGCCTGCGGCTCAACCTCGACCTCTATCATGCGCAGGTCGACGAGGGGAACCTGACCGAGCTCTGCCGGGCCTGCCTGCCCTGGATCGGCGAGATCCAGGTCGCCGACGTGCCCGGGCGCTTCGAGCCGGGGACCGGCGAGGTCAACTGGCCGGCCGTGGCGCGGGCGCTGCGGGGCATGGGCTACACGGGCGCGATCACCATGGAGGCCTACGCCAGCGGCGACCCGGAAGACGCCATCGCCGCCTTCAAGGCGGCGTTCACGGTGTGACCTGCGTCCGCCAAGTCAGGCTGGCGCGGTCCACGGATCGATGAGCTCGACATCGCAATCGACGAAGTCCCGCACATTCCTCGTGGCAAGCTGCGCCCGATGCGTACGTGCGATCGCCGCGATCTGGGCGTCCGACTGACTGATCCCCGCTGCGTTTCGCCTTCGCCGACCACGCCGCGCGAGATCTCACGCACCTCTTCCTCCATGGAGCGCCCGTTCCTGGCCGCGCGCACACGCAGCCGGCGCTTCAGATTGTCGTCGACTTGGCGGATGGTGATGCTGGCCATTCGAACTCCATCGGACCCGCTGCCGATCAAGCAATGCATGCATTGCTTTCAATTGGGGTTTTTCATTGACCCGTGCTCGCCGCCGTGGTTCTCCGACAGCCTCGCGCGTTGCTTGCCGCCCCTTCGCCCCCCTACAGGACACACGCCCATGTCGCTTGCCCGCGGACGTCACTTCCAGGCCATTCCCGGCCCGTCGGCCATGCCGGACGAGGTGCTCTCGGCCATGCACCGCGACGCCCCGAACATCTACGAGGGCTCGCTGATCGACGTCACGCTGGAGGTCGAGACGCGGTTGAAGGCCGTGGCCCGGGCCCAGAAGGCCGGGATCGTGATCTACATCACCAACGGCCATGGCGCCTGGGAAGGCGCGCTGATCAACCTGTTCTCGCCGGGCGACAAGGTACTCGCCCTCTACACCGGCCGCTTCGCGCGCGGCTGGGCGGACATGGCCAGGGCCATGCGGGTCGAGATCGAGGAGATCGACTTCGGCGCCCGCTCCTCGGTCGACCCGCAGCGGGTCGAGGACGCGCTCCGCCGCGACAAGAGCATCAAGGCCGTCCTGATGGTGCAGACCGACACGGCGAGCTCGGTGCGCAACGACGTGCTCGGCGTACGCCGCGCCATCGACGCGGCCGGCAGCGACGCCCTGTTCCTGGTGGACTGCATCGCGAGCCTGGGCTGCGAACCCTACGAGATGGACGCCTGGGGCGTCGACGTCACGGTGGCCGCTTCGCAGAAGGGCCTCATGACGCCGCCCGGCATCGGCCTCAACTACGTGGGCGAGAAGGCAAGGCGGGCGCGCAAGTCCGCCCAGCTCGTAACGCCCTACTGGGACTGGGAGCCGCGCCTCGAGCCCACCGCCTTCCACGCCCGCTTCTGCGGTACGCCGCCGACCCACCACCTCTTCGGTCTCCATGCCGCACTGGGCATGATCGAACGGGAAGGCCTGGAGAACGTGTGGGAGCGCCACCGCCGCCTCTCGGGCGCCGTGCACGCCGCGGTCGAGGCCTGGGGCAAGGGTGGCACGTGGGAGCTGAACATTCCCGACCCGGCAAACCGCTCCTGGGCGGTCAGCGCCATCCGGACCGGCATCGACGCCAATACGCTGCGGACCTACTGCGATGCCGAGCTCGACCTGACGCTGGGCGTCGGCATCTCGCTCTCCTCGGGCGCTGTCGGGGTGCGCGAGGCCGGCCTCTTCCGCATCGGCCACATGGGGCACCTGAACCCGCCGGCGATCCTGGGCACGCTGGCCACGATCGAGGCCGCCATGGAGGCGCTACGCCTCGAGCGCGGCCCCGGTGCCGTCGAGGCCGCCGCCAAGGCACTCGTGAAAGGCTGAGCCGCCGAGCGAAGGCCGGCAGCCAACGGCATGGCGCCCGTTCGGCGGGCGCCGTGGTCATCACGTCTGCGTGCCGTGGACCGGATCGGCCGCCGGCTGCTGCGCGCTCGGATTGCAATGCGGCATAGCTCTCGCCAGACTTGAAATCGGACGGGGAGTCCCCGATCCGGTTTCCGTGCTGACGAAAGCAGGCTGATGAGCGACGACTTGTAGGTGGAACGGCGTCTGGCAGCCATCCTCGCCCTGGACGTCGTCGGCTTCAGCCGCATGACCAGCCAGAACGAGGAAGGCACCCTCGCGGCCCTGAAGGCGCATCGGCGGGACCTGATCGACCCGACACTGCTGGCGGCACGGGGCCGGATCATCAAGTCGACGGGGGACGGCCTGCTCGCGGAGTTCTCGAGCTCGGTCGGAGCGGTGCGGTCCGCCGTGATGATCCAGCAGGGCATGACGGCCCGCAACGCCGGGCTCGCGCCGGACCAGCGCATGACGCTGCGCATCGGCATCCATGTGGGCGACGTGGTGGTGGACGATGCCGACCTCCTGGGCGACGGCGTGAACATCGCCGCGCGGCTCGAGGGCGTCTCGGCGCCGGGCGGCGTCGCCATCTCCGAGGACGTCTGGCGTCAGGTCCAGGGCAAGGTGGGCGCCGCCTTCGCCGACGCCGGGGAGATCCAGCTCAAGAACATCGGGCGCCCTGTGCGCGTGTTCCAGCTCGAGATCGCCGAGGTCTCGGCGCTGGACGTGCCGGCCCAGCCGGCGAACCTCGCCGTGCCGATGCCCGAACTGCCCTCGCTCGCGGTCCTGCCGTTCCAGAACATGAGCGGAGATCCGGACCAGGAGTTCTTTGCCGACGGGTTGGTGGAGGACATCATCACCACCCTTTCGAAGCTCACCGGCCTGCGCGTGATCGCCCGCAACTCGAGCTTCGTCTACAAGGGCCAGTCGGTCGACGTGCGCGAGGCCGGCAAGCAGCTCGGCGTGCGCCATGTGCTGGAGGGCAGCGTCAGGCGCGCGGGCAACCGCATCCGCATCACCTGCCAGCTCATCGACACGCGCACCGGTGACCATGTCTGGGCCGAGCGCTACGACCGGTCCGTCGACGACATCTTCGCGGTGCAGGACGAGATCACGCTCGTGCTGGCGACCGAGATGCAGGTGAAGCTGACGGAAGGCGAGCAGGCCCGGCGCCACTACACGACGAGCACGAACGTCGAGGCATGGACCTTATGGATGCAGGCCCTGTCGCTCTACAGGACGGCCGTCTCGAAGGACAATTGCTCGCGTGCGCTCGCCATCCTGCGCAAGGCCCTGCAGCTCGACCCGGATGCGCCGGCCCTCAACGCCATGGCCGGGCTGATGCATGCCGCCGATGCCCGGTTCGGATGGTGGGACGACCGGCCGACCGCGATCGCCAAGGGCAAGGAGCTCGCGGGCCGTGCCCTCGCCGTCGATCCCGAAAATCCCGATGCCCATGTCGACTTCGCCATGCTGGGCATGATCGAGGGCGACTGGGAGGCGGCCATCGCCCATGTGCGCAAGGCGACGGAGTGCTCGCCTGGCGCGGCAGACGCCGCGATGATGGCCTCGTTCATCCTGTGCTGTGCCGGGCATCCGCAGGAGGCGGTGCCGCTGATCGAGCGGGCCATGCAGTTGAGCCCGCACTATCCGGCCAACTATCTCGGCCACCTCGGCAATGCGTACAGGCTCACGGGGCGTTTCGACGAGGCCATCGCGGCCTTCAAGGCCTTCGATGCACGCTCGGCCGGCTTCGGCCTCACGGATCTCGTCATCGCGTATCGGCAGACGGAGAGACCCGAGCTGGCACGCCAGACGGCGGAGCGCTTCCTCGGCCTGCGGCCGACCTTCACGGTCGCCGGCTGGCGGAACACGCAGTTCCGCCGCAACCAGGCGCAGCTCGACGCCGAGGTCGGGATGCTGCAGGCGGCCGGACTGCCCTGAGGCAGCCCCGGCCGGCTCCTGCGCGATCAGCCGTCCGTCTTCGCCCAGTTCGCATACCAGCTCTGGAAGAGCTCCAGGTGGCTGCGGGCGAAGGTCTTCTGGCTTTCGGTGAGCGCGTCGGACGGGTTGAAGTGGTGCTCGTACTCGCGGTTGCCGGTGAGCACCATCAGGTACTTGTAGAAGAGCACCAGGTTCGATCCCTCGTCGAAGGTGGAGAGCACCTTCATCGCGGCCTCGAGCTCGAAGGCGCGGCGACGGGCGACGACGTCGCCGGCCTGGGCCTTCTGGCACAGCGACACGAGATGGAGCACCTCGCGCGGCAGGACGTTGCCGATGCCGGTGATCGCGCCCTTGGCGCCGCAGTAGACGAAGCCGTGGCAGACGCCGGTGTCGACTCCGACCATGAGGCTGAGCTCGGGCGAGCGCCCGGTGATGAACTCGGCCGCATAGGACATCGCCTCGTTGGAGCCGAACTCCTTGAAGCCGACGAGGTGCGGGTACTTCGCGTTCAGCGCGAAGAACAGGTCGGCCTTGGTCTGGAAGCCGTAGTAGGGGCTGTTGTAGATCACCGCCGGAAGGTCGACGGCGGCCTCCAGGATCCCGGCGAAGTGCGCGAACTGCGCGGCCGGCTCGGTGCCGCGGGAGAGCACGCGCGGGATCACCATGAGACCCGCCGCCCCCACCTTCTTGGCGTGGGCCGCGAGCGCGGCCGCGCGCATCGGGTTCTGCGCGCCCGTGCCGACGATCACGTTGACGCCGGCCTCGACCAGCTTCTCGACGCCGGTCATGCGCTGTTCGTCGGTGAGCAGCGGCCAGTCGCCCATGGAGCCGCAATAGACGACGCCCGACATGCCGAGGCCGACGAGTTCCCTGGCCTTGCGGACGAGCGAGACGTAGTCGGGCGCGCGGTCGGGACCGCAGGGCGTCATCAGCGCGGGGATCACCCCCTGGAACACGTTGGTCATGGTCTGTCTCCCGGTCGGATGCGGTGGGCGTTGACACTTTTGTAGATTGTATACATTATCCAGGCAAGGCCTTTTTCGAGGCGAGCCCTTTTCGAGGATAGAAATGGCCGCGCAGCCGCTGAAGCTCAGGACCCTGCAGGAAGCGATCGTCGATCGCCTGCGGGAGGCTATCCTCGCCGGCGAGCACCCGCCGGGCACGCAGCTGCGCCAGGAGGCGCTCGCCGCCTCCTATGGCGTGAGCCGCATTCCCCTGCGCGAAGCCTTCCGCCAGCTGGAGGCCGAGGGCCTCATCGAGATCGCCCCTCACCGCGGCGCGGTGGTCACGGGGCTCTCGCCGGAAGAGGTGCGCGACGTGTTCGCACTGCGGCGCGTGCTGGAAGCACGGTTGCTGCGGGCTTCGATCCCGAAACTCGACACCGACGACTTCAAGGATCTCGACACGGTGCAGGCGGCCTTCGCCGACGCGATCGCGCGCGGAGACACCAGCCAGTGGGGCGTTCTCAATGCGCGGCTGCACATGGCGCTCTACGGACGCGCCGCCCTGCCCCGCACGCTGAGCATCGTGGCGGGACTGCTGCAGACGAGCGAGCGCTACACCCGCCTCCAGCTCGCCACGCGCGAGGCCTGGCGCCGGGCCCAGCAGGAGCATGGCGAGCTGATCGCCCTGGCGCGCGCCGGGGACATCGAGGGCGCCTGCGCGCTGCTCGACCGGCACATCACGGCCGTGCTCGGTGATCTCGAAAGGCTGCTGGCGTCGACCGAGGACGTGGCTTAAGTCCGGGTCGCGCCCATCGAACGCAACCGCGGGACAGAACCGATGACCTACACCTACGACCACCTCCACCTGCGCAGCCGCGACGTCGTGGCCGCGGCCCGCTTCTATGTCGAGGCGCTGGGCGCCCGCGAGACCGGCCGGGTGGGCGACGCGGCGGCGCCGAGCCGCATCATGATCGAGCTCGGCGGCGTGAAGGTGTTCATCGAGCAGGCCCCCCAGGACATGCCCGCCGGCGCGACGCCGCCGCATGTCGGCCTCGAGCACCTCGGCCTTACCGTGCCCGACATCAAGGCAGCCGTGACCGACCTCGCCGCGCGCGGCTACCCGCTCGTCTCCGGCATCACGGAGTTGCGCGCCGACCTGAAGATCGCCTTCTTCGACGGCCCGGACGGGGTCCGGATCGAGCTGCTGCAGCGCAGCTGAGAGGTGGTGCGTCGATCGACGCGGCCGCCTGTGGACTCAGTGCTCGTCCAGCCAGGACACTTGAGTTCGCACCATCTCTCCGTCATGGCCGGGCTTGGTGTACAGACCGGAGACATGGTGAACACTCGTTCGGG
>NZ_CAMFHB010000023.1 GCF_945952055.1 uncultured Alsobacter sp. | reverse complement strand
GACCGGGTTGCGCTTGTGCGGCATCGCCGAGGAGCCCTTCTGGCCCGGCGAGAAGTATTCCTCGGCCTCCAGCACCTCGGAGCGCTGCAGGTGGCGCACCTCGATGGCGAGGCGCTCGATGGAGGAGGCGACCACGCCGAGGGTGGCGAAGAACATCGCGTGACGGTCGCGCGGGATGACCTGCGTCGACACGGGCTCGGGCTTCAGGCCCATGGCCTTGGCGACGTGTTCCTCGACGCGCGGGTCGACGTTGGCGAAGGTGCCGACGGCACCGGAGATCGCGCAGGTCGCGACCTCCTCGCGGGCGGCCACGAGCCTTGCGCGCGCGCGCTGGAACTCGGCATGGGCATAGGCGAGCTTCACGCCGAACGTGGTCGGCTCGGCGTGAATGCCGTGCGACCGCCCGATCGTCGGTGTCGTCTTTTGTTCGAAGGCCCGGCGCTCGAGGGCGGCGAGCAGCGCGTCGACATCGGCGATCAGCAGGTCCGCGGCACGGGTCAGCTGCACGTTGAGGCAGGTGTCGAGGACGTCGGACGACGTCATGCCCTGGTGGATGAAGCGCGAATCCGGGCCGACGAACTCGCCCAGATGCGTCAGGAAGGCGATGACGTCGTGCTTGGTCTCGCGCTCGATCTCGTCGATGCGCGCGACGTTGAACTCGGCCTTGCCGCCCTTCTCCCAGATGGTGCGGGCGGCCTCCTTCGGGATCACGCCGATCTCGGCCAGCGCGTCGCAGGCATGGGCCTCGATCTCGAACCAGATCCGGAAGCGCGCCTCCGGAGACCAGATCGACACCATCTCCGGCCGGCTGTAACGCGGAATCATGCTTCTCTCCTGGCTTGGGCCGCCTCGCGGATGGCCTCGATGTTGGCGGCGTAGGCGCTTGCGCCGCCCTTGAACACGGCGGAGCCGGCCACGAGCGCGTTGGCGCCCGCCGCCGCCACGAGAGGGGCCGTTTCGGGCGTGACGCCGCCGTCGATCTCGATGTCGATGGGCCGGTCGCCGACCATGGCCTTCACGCGGCGCACCTTCTCGACCACCTCGGGGATGAAGGCCTGACCGCCGAAGCCGGGGTTCACCGTCATCAGCAGGATCAGGTCCACGCGGTCGAGCACGTATTCGAGCACGCCCTCGGGCGTGCCCGGGTTGATCGACACCCCCGCTTTCTTGCCGAGCGAACGGATCGCCTGCAGCGACCTGTGCAGATGCGGGCCCGCCTCGGCATGCACGGTGATGATGTCGCAGCCCGCCTTGGCGAAGGCCTCGAGGTAGGGATCGCAGGGGGCGATCATCAGGTGGGCGTCGAAGACCTTCTGCGAATGCGGCCGCAGCGCCTTGATCACGTCCGGGCCGAAGGTGATGTTCGGCACGAAGTGACCGTCCATCACGTCGAGGTGGATCCAGTCGGCGCCGGCGGCGTCGATTGCGCGGACTTCCTCGCCCAGCCTGGAGAAGTCCGAGGCCAGGATGGAGGGGGCGATGAGGAGCGGACGGGTCATGTCCGCGCCGGTAGCACCCCGGGACCCGGGATGCAATTCGTCAGGTTGCGATTCGCACCGCGATCAGGAGAGGGCTCTCCTCGCGCTGCGTCAGGCGGCCGCGCTCTGCGTGGTGTCGGCGGTGGCCGTCGTGCCCGCCGTCGCGCTCGTCGTGGTCGACGTGGTGGTCGTCGGCGTCGACGCCGTCAGGCCCGACCATTCGTGACGATGGTGGCGGCCATGCCGGTTCTGGGCGGCGTTCTCCATGGCCGACTTCAGCTCGTCGGCCGAGATCTTGCCGTCCTTGTCCTTGTCGATCATGGCGAACAGGGCATCGAGCCCGTTCTTGCTGGCATCGACCTGCTTGCTGCCGGCCAGGCCCGCGGTGAGCTCGTCCATGGAGATGGCGCCGCTCTTGTCGGCGTCGAGCTTGTCGAACAGCTTGCTGGCGCGGTTCGACTGCTGGCTGGCCTCCTGCACGGAGAGCAATGCGCCGAAGGTGCGCGGATCGATGGCGCTCGCCGCCGCCGAGGAACTGTTGCGGGCCGTCTTCAGGCCGGTGGAGAGTTCGTCCTTGCTGATGCCGCCGCTCTTGTCCGCGTCGAGGGCGGAGAACAGCGCCGCCGGGTCGAAACTTGCCGGCCCCGTCGTCCCCGTCGGCAGATTTTGCCCGGTGGCGGAGGCGTCCTGGGTCCCCGCGGTGGAGCCGGACGAGGCACCCGACGATCGCGCCTGCAGCATCTTGAAGAGGCTGTAAGCGGTTGAAAGTCCTGCCATTCCCAAAGCTGCGACCATGACCGTCTCCTTCCTGATGCCCCGCCTCGGGGCGTCCGGCCCCGTCGAACCGGACGGGGTACTTGGCCAGGAGCCGTGCAACCGGCGGGCCAGCGCTCAGGGAGAGGCCTTGAGCCTTCGCACGAGCGGCCCGACGACCAGCGGCGCGCAGTAGATCGGGATCTGCAGGAGGGAGAAGAACAGGTAGGTCGTGGTGGGGCAGGCGGCGCCGAGGCTCGCGACGAGGAGCCCGCTGTTGCGCATGCCGGTGCCCAGGCCGAGCACGAAGGCGTCGGGGCGCCCGATGGGGCGCATCAGCGCGTAGGTGGTCGCCAGTCCGACCACCGCGATCCCGCTGCCCACGGCCAGATGGAGCGCGACCGTGCCGGGCGTGTTCAGGGCCGCGTCGATCACCCCGTCCATGGCGGCGATGGCGAACACGAAATAGATGAGCACGTTGAGGCCATCGAGTTCGTGGCGCAGCCGCGCCAGCCGCGGTGGGCCGACGAAACGGCGCAGGAGCAGCGCGAGCAGGCCGGCGCCGCCGAGCAGGGTGGCGAGGCGCAGGCTCAGCACGACCGGGTCGATCGGCACCGCGGCGCCGGCCACCAGCGAGGCCATCGAGGGCGCGATCAGCGGCGTTGCGGCCAAGGTGATCAGCAGGAGCGCGATGCCGATGCTGTTGTCGAGGCCGAGCAGGGCGGCATAGGCCGGAAACCCCATGAGCGGCGGCGCGGCCGCCACGAGGGCGATGCCGAGCAGGAGCCCGGGCTCGATGTGGTCGCGCCCGATCGCCATGACGGAGGGCAGGATGATCACCGGCATGCACAGCGTGATCCAGCCGGTCATCAGCACCAGTCGTTGCCTGGCCGCGAAGACGCGGCGCACGCCGGCGAAATCGGCCCTGGCGAAGGTGAGGGCCACGAACAGGAAGATCGTGACGGGCAGGACCGGCCGGAAGGTGTTGGCCAGGCCCGGCAAGGCGATGCCCGCGATGATCGCGATGGCGAAGCCGGCGGCGCCATGGCGGCCGACCCAGGCCAGGCTGCGGATCAGGGCTTGAACGAGACCGGTCACGAGATCCGCACGGCAGGAACGGGCTGAGGCAAAGCAGCCTGCTGACGCTGGCCCGTCCTGCCTCTATTGTCGCGGCGCAATCGAGCATGGAGCCACGGACAAAGCAATGCAGCGCGACGCAGTGGTGCTGGGCGCAGGGATCATCGGCCTGGCCACCGCCCTGAAGCTCCAGGATGCGGGCCGCTCGGTGGCGCTGGTCGACCGGCAGGAGGCGGGGCAGGGCACCAGCTTCGGCAATGCCGGCATCATCGAGCGCGCCTCGATCTATCCCTACGCCTTTCCGCGCCGGCTCGGCGACCTCGCCCGCTATGCCTTGAACGGCGCGCCCGAGGCCTACTACCACCCCTCCGCCCTACCCAAGCTGCTGCCCTTCCTGTGGCGCTTCTGGCGCGCCTCGGAGCCCGAGAGCCACGAGCAGGCGATGCGGGCGGTCCTGCCCCTCATCGAGAACTGCTTGGCGGAGCACGAGCCGCTGATCGCGGCATCGGGGGCGGAAGCGCTCCTGCGTCGTACCGGCTGGGTGAAGATCTTCCGCTCGCCGCGCAAGTTCGAGGAGGCGCTCGCGGCGGCGCGGCTGCTCAAGCCGTTCCGGCTTCACTTCGAGATCGTCGACGCGGCGGGGCTGGCGAAGCTGGAGCCGAACCTGCAGGAGACGCTGGCCGGCGCGGTGCACTACCACGACCCCGTCTGCGTGAGCGATCCGGCCGCCCTGTCGATGGCCTACCTGAACCTCTTCCGGGCGCGCGGCGGGGCTTTCCTTCACGGCGACGCGGCCACGCTGGTCCAGGAGAGCACGGGCCAGCAGAGTGCGGGCCGCTGGAGCGTGAAGACCGAGGCCGGACCGGTCGCCGCGCGCGACGTGGTGGTGGCCCTCGGGCCGTGGTCCGACACGGTCTATGGCCCGCTCGGCTACAGGCTGCCGATGGCCGTCAAGCGCGGCTATCACATGCACTACCGGCCGGCCGGCAACGCGGTCCTGAACCACACGCTGCTCGACGCCGACAAGGGCTACGTCCTGGCGCCGATGGCGCGCGGCATCCGCCTGACCACGGGCGCCGAGTTCGCGCTGCGCGACGCCCCACCCACGCCCGTGCAACTCGCCCGCACCGAACCGCACGCCCGGCGCCTGTTTCCGCTGGAGACCCGGCTCGACGCGAGGCCCTGGATGGGCAACCGCCCGGCCACGCCCGACATGGTGCCCGTCATCGGTCCGGCACCGCGACACCCCGGATTGTGGTTCGCCTTCGGCCACGCCCATCACGGGCTGACGATGTCGGCGGTCACCGGCCGACTGATCGCCGAACTCGTCACCGGCGCCACCCCGTTCACCGACCCCGCGCCCTACAGCGCGGCGCGGTTCTGAGCGACAGGCGATCCTGCAGTCTTCGGCAAGCCACCGCTTGCCGATGGCTTGCGCGCATCTCCCCTGCCGGCACCCATCTCTCCGCCGTCATGGCCGGGCTTGGCCCGGCCACCCACGACTTGCGGATGGCCCCGGCAAAGTCGTGGATGCCCGGGCCAAGCCCGGGCAGGACGTGCGGAGGGATAGCAGCCTGTTTCGGCCGAAGGTCCGAGGGCGGGAAAGCCACGGCCCTGGAGCGCCCGATCGCGTGACGGCCGCATCGTTCCGCCGCTCACCGGTTGGCGAAGCGGTCCTTCCAAGCGATCGGGGCGTCCGTGAACGGCAGCGACGTCGCCTCGTAGACGCCCCGGGCAACGGCGCGCGCGAGGCAGTCGGCGGCGGCCATCGCGATCTCCGCCAGGGCGGCCACGGGCATGGGGCCCAGCGGCTTGCGGCCGGTGGCGGCGGCGAAGACGAGGTCGCCGTCGAGCGGCGTGTGCGACGGGCGCAAAGCCCGGGCCATGCCGTGGTGGGCGGCATTGGCGACGCGCTTGCATTCCGCCTTGCCGAGGATGGCGTCGGTGGCGACGATGGCGATCGTGGTGGCCTGGTTGGGCGCCGCACCCTTGATGCGCAGCTCGAGCGCGTCGGCAGGCCAGGGATGCGGCAGGCCGAGGCCGCCGAACTCGCCGTTCTGCTCGAACGGCGCCGCCCAGAAATGCGGGCCGCTTCCCACGAGGGGCGAGCCGACGGCGTTGACCGCGACCACCGCGCCCACGGTGAAGCCCGAGGCCGTGCGCATGCTGGCCGACCCCAGCCCGCCCTTCACCGTCGACGTCGTGGCGCCGAAGCCGGCGCCGGCCGTACCGAGCTGGAAGTCCGCCGCGATCGCCTCGCAGGCGGCCGCGCCCAGGTCGAAATAGGGGGGCTTTCGGCCCCAGTGCTTGTCGCCGCCGTTCAGCAGGTCGAACAGGATGGCCTGGGGCACGATCGGCACGGTCATGTCGCGAATGCGGAAGCCTCGCCCGTGCTCGGCGAGCACCGCCTGGACGCCGCCCGCGGCATCGAGCCCGAAGGCGGAGCCGCCCGAGAGCACCAGGGCATCGACGCCGTCGACGGTCATCTCGGGCTCGAGCAGCGAGGTGTCGCGCGTCCCCGGCCCACCGCCCAGGATGGCCACCGCCGCCGGTGTCGGACGGTCGAAGACCACGGCCGTGACACCGGTCGCGCGGTCCGGATCCGACGCGTTGCCGACGAGCAGGCCGGGGACGTCGGTGATGAGATTTCGCAGAGGGGCTGTCATGGGCGCCATCCTGCGGGAGGCGGCGCGGGGCATCAAGCCCGCGTGGGTGTGAACACGGATGCGCGTGTGGTGCCTTGGTCGCGGGCGCCCGACACGCTAGAAGCGGGCATGGCCGATGTCTCGATCCCCGCGGCGGTGCTTGCTGGCGTGCTGAGCTTCCTCAGTCCCTGCGTGCTGCCGCTCGTTCCGCCCTACCTCTGCTTCCTCGCCGGCACGACCATCGAGGAATTCGCCGAAGGGGGCGAACGACGCGCACGGCGCGACGTGATGATCGTCGCGACCTTGTTCGTGCTGGGCTTCTCCACGGTTTTCGTGCTGCTCGGTGCCACCGCCTCGGTGCTCGGACAGGTGATCCGGCAATATCTCGACACGCTGTCGTGGCTCGCCGGCATCGCCATCATCGCGATGGGGCTGCACTTCCTCGGCGTGTTCCGCTTCGCCTTCCTCTACCGGGAGGCCCGCCTCACCGTCGAGAAGCCGGTCGGCATCTGGGGCGCCTACGTGATGGGGCTCGCCTTCGCCTTCGGTTGGACTCCTTGCATCGGCCCGATCCTCGCCGCGATCCTGGCGGTGGCCGGATCGGAGGACACGGTGGCCCGAGGCGCCTTGCTGCTGGGGGCCTATTCGGCCGGCCTCGGCATCCCGTTCCTCGTGGCCGGCCTCGCACTCGAGGCCTTCACGGGCTTCATGAAGAGCTTCCGCAAGCGCATGGGGCTCGTGGAGAAGGCCATGGGCGGCCTCCTCGTGATCACGGGCGTGGCCTTCCTGACCGGCAGCTTCACGCAGATGTCGTTCTGGCTGCTCGAGACCTTCCCGGTGCTGGGCAGGCTGGGCTGAGGACCGTCTCGGCGATCAGCCGCGCCGGCCCGAGCGGGTCCGCTCCTTGGCAGCCTTGGGGCGCGTCACCGGGCCGAGGCTCTCCTCCACCGCCTCGAAGGTCGGGCGGGGCGGGCGCACGCCCGCGTCGATCGCCTTGCGCATGGCGGCGATGTGGCTCGGCGACGTGCCGCAGCAACCGCCGATGATGCGCGCGCCCGACGCAATCGCGAGGTTGGCGTAGCACCCCATCAGTTCGGGCGTTCCGCCGTAGTGGACCTTGTCGCCCACCCACTGCGGAATGCCGCAATTGCCCTTGGCCACGAGCACGTCGCCCGGCGAGGCGGCGCTCATGGCGAGCGTGGAGACGACGAGATCGCCGGGGCCGATCCCGCAGTTGGCTCCGTAGGCGAGGGGAGCGACCGGCATGCGTGCGGCGATCTCGCCCATCTGTTCGGGCGTCACGCCCATCATGGTCCGGCCCGCGGTGTCGAAGCTCGCGGTGAAAACGTAGGGAAGGCCGGCCGCGATGGCGCCGCGCGCGGCCGCCTCGAGTTCCTCGGCGGCGGACATGGTTTCGATCCAGGCCAGGTCGGCGCCGCCCTCGGCCAGCCCGCGGCACTGCTCCGTGAAGGCTTCAACGGCCGCATCCATGGTGAGCGCGCCGAGCGGATCGAACAGTTCGCCCGTCGGGCCCACCGAACCGGCGACGATCACCGTGCGTCCCGAGGCGTCCGCGGCCTTGCGGGCGATCGAAGCCGCCAGCCGGTTGAGTTCGCGCGTGCGGTTTTCGAGGCCGTGGAGCTTCAGGCGATAGCGGTTGGCGCCGAAGCTGTTGGTCAGCACGATGTCCGAGCCGGCCTCGATGAAGGCGCGGTGCAGCGCCTCGACCTTGTCGGGATGCTCGACGAGCCAGGCCTCGGGCGGCTCGCCCGACTCCAGTCCCATGTCGAAGTAGTTCGTCCCCGTCGCGCCATCGGCGAGCAGGACTCCCTTCTCGGCGAGCAGGGCTGACAGGCGGTCGGCGGCAGGGCGATCGAGCATGGCAGGGCCTCGGCAGACAATCGCGCACTGCTACTTCACGACAGTGCGTTTGTCAAAACGGACGATTCGTGCCGTATACGGGACGGGGCCGTGTTTGGACCATAAACGCTCTGAATTCTCTCAGCCGTCCTGGCCAGGCTTGGCCCGGCCATCCACGACTTTGCTTGGGCCGTTCCGAAGTCGTGGGTGCCCGGGCCAAGCCCGGGCATGACGCGCGGAGGTGTTTCGGCTTTGCGTCAACCGACCTTTGTGTCGCGCCCAAAACAAAAGGGGCGCCTCGCGGCGCCCCTTCGCAAGCATCGCCGTGAAGCGATTACTTCTGCTCGACGTAGGTGATCTTGTCACCCTGCTTCTTCCACACGTACATCGTGTAGTCGGGGCGGGTGATGTCGCCCTTCTTGTCGTAGGCGATGTCGCCGATGACGGTCTTGAACGGCTTGCCGGAGTGCATGGCCTCGGCGACCTTCTTGGGATCGGTCGACTTGGCCATCTCGGCCGCCTGGGCGAGGATCTGCACCGCGGCGTAGCTGTAGAGCGTGTAGGCCTCGGGGTTGAACTTCTTCGCCTCGAACTTGGCGACGATGTCCTTGGCCTCGGGGCGCTTGCGCGGGTCCGGCGGGAAGGTCATCAGGGTGCCTTCGACGCCCGGGCCGCCGATCGTGGCGAACTCGTCGGAGGTGATGCCGTCACCCGACATCAGCACGGCCTTGACGCCCTGGTCGCGCATCTGGCGCACGATCAGGCCGCCTTCGGTGTGCAGGCCGCCCCAGTACACGACGTCCGCGCCGGACGACTTGATCTTGGAGATCAGCGCCGAGTAGTCCTTTTCGCCGGTGTTCACACCTTCGTAGAGGACTTCCTTCACGCCCTTGCCGTTCATCGCCTTCTTGGTCTCGTCGGCGAGGCCCTGGCCGTAGGTCGTCTTGTCGTGGACGACGGCGACCTTCTTGCCCTTCAGGGTCTTGGCGATGTAGTCGGCGGCCACGGCGCCCTGCTGGTCGTCACGACCGCAGGTGCGGAACACGTTCCACATGCCCTTCTCGGTGATCTTCGGGTTGGTGGCCGAAGGGGTCACCATGACCATCCCGTTCTCCATGTAGACGTCGGAGGCGGGGTTGGTGACGCCGGAGTTGAAGTGGCCGACCACCCACTTGACGCCGTCGCCAACGAACTTGTTGGCAACCGACACGCCCTGCTTGGGATCGGACACGTCGTCGCCGACGCTGACCGTGATCTTCTGGCCGAGGACGCCGCCCTTGGCGTTGATGTCCTCGACGGCCTGTTCGACGCCGTTCTTCAGCTGCGCACCGAAGGCCGCGTTCGGACCCGTGATCGGCCCGGCGACGCCGAGCTTGATCTGGGCCTGGGCCACGCCCGACAGGGCCATGACCGCGCCGAGCGCGATGCCCGTCATCAGCAGTTTCTTCATCAGATTTCCCCTCTGATCGATGGATCCCCGTGGAGACCCGGTTTTATCGCGTGCCAACCACCGGATGGGGCGGATCATTGCGCCTTTTTCGGTGGGTGTCACTCGAAAAGCTAAGCTCTTTTCGGCGTTTGAGAAGGCCTTGGCTGGTCCTTTTCAAGCCGCGCCCGCGGCCTTTTCGCGCCAGCTGAACGGACCGGTCTTCTCGTACATCCAGCGATACTGCGTGGTCATCTGCTGGGTGCGCCGATACCGGAAGCCGAGCATTCCCAGCACCATCAGGATCACGGTGTCGACCGCGTAGAACTGGAGGCTGAGAAGCGTGCCCTCGAACAGGGCGAAGTGGATGAAGCGCACGGCGCAGCCCAGCACCAGCATGTAGGCCGGCACCTGCCACAGGGGACGCCACGTCTGCGCGATCGACTTGCCCGTCGCCCAGGCGGCCGAGCCGCCCATGACGACCGACACCAGCAGGAACAGCCAGATCGAGCTTTCTTCGTAGAGGATGCCTGACATCGCCCGGTTCCTAGTGGTGTCCGCCTTCGAGATAGGCCGCCCGCACCTGCGGATCGGCCAGGAGCTCGCGGCCCGTCCCCGACATCGTGATGAGCCCGTTGACCATCACGTAGCCGCGGTGCGCGAGCTTGAGGGCGTGGTAGGCGTTCTGCTCGACGAGGAAGACCGTGAGCCCTTCCTTGCGGTTGAGGTCGCGGATGGCGTCGAAGATCTGCTTGACGATGAGCGGCGCCAGCCCGAGCGAAGGCTCGTCGAGGAGCAGCAGGCGAGGCCGCGCCATCAGCGCGCGCGCGATGGCCAGCATCTGCTGCTCGCCACCCGACAGCGTGCCGCCGCGCTGGGAGATGCGCTCCTTCAGCCGCGGGAACAGCGTGAACATGCGCTCGAGGTCTTGGTCGAAATGGGCGAAACCGTTGATGGAGGCGCCCATCTGCAGGTTCTCGTAGACCGTCATGCGCGGGAACACGCGGCGGCCTTCGGGCGACTGCGAGATGTTGAGCCGCGCGATCTCGTGCGTCGGCATGCGGGTGATGTCCCGCCCGTCGAACGTGATCGACCCTTCGCGAGCCCGCGGATTGCCGAAGATCGTCATCATCAGCGTCGACTTGCCGGCGCCGTTCGCCCCGATGAGCGTGACGATCTCGCCCTGGCGGACGTCCATGTCGACGCCCTTCAGGGCGATGATGTTGCCGTAGTAGGTCTTCACCCCACGGACGGCGAGGAGGGACGGACCCGGTGCCGCCGCGGCGGGCTTGCCGGCCATCGTGTCAGCCACAGTGCTCATCGGCCGGTCTCCGCCACCTGTTCGGCCACGCTCTCGACCTCGGCCTCGACGCTCTCGACCTCCTCGTCCTCGACGCCCAGATAGGCGGCGATGACCTTCGGGTCGTTCTGGATCTCCTTGGGCGTGCCGTCGGCGATCTTGGTGCCGTAGTCGAGCACGACCACGTGGTCGGAGATCTCCATCACCACCGACATGTCGTGCTCGATGAGGAGGATCGAGGTGTCGTGGTCCTTGCGGATCGAGCGCAGCAGCTCGTTGAGCTCCAGGCTCTCCTTCGGGTTGAGGCCCGCCGCGGGCTCGTCGAGGCACAGCAGCACGGGCTCGGTGCACATGGCGCGGGCGATCTCCAGCCGGCGCTGCGCGCCGTAGGGGAGGTCGCCGGCCGCATCGTCGGCCCGGTCGATGAGCCCGGTCTTCTCGAGCCAGTAGATCGCCTTGTCGATCGCCCGACGCTCATGCGTCTTGTACCCGCCGACGCCGAGCACGCCGAGGAAGGTCATGCCGGACGCGATCATCAGCGTGTTGTGCTGGGCGACGAGCAGGTTCTCGAGCAGGGTCATGCCCTGGAACAAGCGGATGTTCTGGAAGGTGCGGGCGACCTTGGCCTTCCAGTTGATCCTGAAGTCGGGCATGCGCTCCAGCAGCCACGTGCCGCCATTGGGATGGTTGAGCGACAGCATGCCCTCGGTCGGCTTGTAGAAGCCGGTGATGCAGTTGAACACCGTGGTCTTGCCGGCCCCGTTGGGACCGATCAGGGCGGTGATCTCGCCGCGGCGCGCCTCGAAGGAGAGGTTGTTGACGGCCACGAGGCCGCCGAAGCGCATCGTCAGGTGGTCGACCTTGAGAAGGGGAGTGGCGGTGGTCATCAGCCGTGGCCCTCCTTCACGAGCGAGCCGGAGACGCTCTTGGATTCCTTCAGGAACGCGGTGGGTTCACGCGTCGACACGAGGCCGCGCGGCTTCCACAGCATGATGAGCACCATGGCCAGGCCGAACAGCAGTGTGCGGTACTGCGTCGGGTCGAAGGACTCGCCGAAGATCAGCTTCAGGAAGTCCAGTTCGCGCAGGATCTCGAAGCCGCCGACCAGCGCGATCGAGGCGATCACGACGCCGACGAGGCTGCCCGTGCCGCCCAGCACCACGATGGCGAGTACCTGGGCCGACTCGATGAACGTGAAGCTTTCCGGCGAGATGAAGCCCTGGCGCGCCGCGAAGAAGCAGCCGGCAAAGCCGCCGAACATGGCACCCAGCGCGAAGGCCGTGAGCTTCGTGTTGGTTGTGTTGATGCCCAGCGAGCGGCAGGCGATCTCGTCCTCGCGCAGGGCTTCCCAGGCCCGGCCCACCGGCAGGCGCCGCAGGCGCAGCGTCACGAAGGCCGTGAGGAGGGCGAGGCACAAGATCACGTAGTACAGGAAGATCGTGCGGTAGATCGGGCTGAACTCCAGCCCGAAGACGGCCGCGAACCCCGTGTCCGACGCGTTGAACGGGATGCCGAAGAAACTCGGACGCGGGATGGTCGAGATGCCGGCATAGCCGTTCGAGAACTCCACCCAGTTGATCAGGACCAGGCGGATGATCTCGCCGAAGGCGAGCGTCACGATGGCGAGGTAGTCGCCACGCAGGCGCAGCACCGGGAAGCCGAGCAGGATGCCCCACAGGGCGGCCAGGATCCCCGAGATCGGCAGGCAGATCCAGAAGGACCACACGCCGAGCGTCGGGAACACCTCGGGAATCACCTTCGTGGCGAGCAGGGCGTAGCTGTAGGCGCCCACCGCGTAGAAGGCCACGTAGCCGAGGTCGAGCAGGCCGGCGAGGCCCACCACGATGTTCAGGCCCCATCCCAGCATGATGTAGATGAGGATCTGGATGCCGAAGTTGTCGATCCACTTGATCGAGCCGCCGGTGCCCGTGAGCCACAGCGCGAGGGCGGGATAGACGGCGATGAACCCGAGCGCCGCCGGCCCCACATAGGGCTGGATCGCCGAAAACCGCTCCAGGAAGGCCGGCGCCGCGGGCGCGCCCGCCTGCGCATCGACCCGCTTCTGCCACGCGAAGCCTGCCGCGATCAGGGCCGCACCGATCACGAACACGCCGACGGAGAAGCCGTCGAGCGCCTGACCGGTCGCCCGCGCGACGCCGCCGAGCAGGGTGAAGGAGCCCACGATCAGCAGGGTGCGGGTGAGCCCGTTGACGAACATCACCTGGATGTAGCGGGCCAGGAACACCCCGATGCAGGCCAGCAGCACCATGCCGTAGCGCGGTGCCAGGACGAGCTGGTTCTCCATGTTCTGCTCGGTGCGCAGCGCCACGATCGGCACCGAGAGACCGAGCATCACGAGGGCGGCAAACCCTGCTTCACGCAGCGCTTGCGCCTTCGTCGGCGCCTCGCGGGAGGCGGCGGCGGCTTGGGCGGAGGCGGCCATCGATCAGACCTTCTCGACTTCGGGCCGGCCCAGGATGCCGGTCGGCAGGAAGATCAGGGTGATGGCGAGGATGGAGAATGCCGCCACGTCCTTGTAGTCGATGGTGAAATAGGCCGACCACATGGTCTCGATGAGGCCGATGAGAAGGCCGCCGAGCACCGCGCCGGGCAGCGAGCCGATGCCGCCGAGCACCGCCGCCGTGAAGGCCTTCACGCCGGGCACGAAGCCGTCCGAGAAGCTCACCACGCCGTAGTACATGAGGTACATGACGCCCGCGACCGAGGCGAGCGCGGCCCCGATGACGAAGGTCAGCGAGATGGTGCGGTCGACGTCGATGCCGAGCAGCGCCGCCATCTTGCGGTCCTGCTCGCAGGCGCGCTGGGCGCGGCCGAGCGCGGTCTTCTGCACGAGGTACCAGAAGAGTCCGAGCAGCACCGCCGTGATGACCATGATCACGATCTGCTTGTAGGCCAGCACGACCGTGGTGGATCCCTCGCCCATGAGCACGAAGTTGCCCTGGATCATCGGGGGGAGGGGCTTGTTGCGCGGGCCCTGGATCACCTGGACGAAGTTCGCCAGGAAGATGGACACGCCGATCGCGGAGATCAGCGGGGCCAGCCGGAAGGATCCCCTCAGCGGCCTGTAGGCGACGCGCTCGATGGTCCAGTTCCACAGCCCTGTGAGGGCCATGCCGAGGATCAGCACCAGCACGAGCGCCGGGACGACCGCGAGGCCGAGCCAGGCCGTGAACACCATGAACAGGATCAGGGCGATGAAGCCGCCGACCATGAACACGTCGCCGTGGGCGAAGTTCACCATGCCGATGATGCCGAAGACCATCGTGTAGCCGATGGCGATGAGGCCGTAGATCGACCCCAGCGTCAGCCCGTTGATGAGCTGCTGGAGGAACACTTCCATGTCGTACGCCACTCCCCTCTCAAGCCGCTGACCGCGCGCCTTAGGCGTCGTTGTGGTGCGTGCAGGCTGGCCCTAGCAAAGGCCGTGCCCGTTCCCGGCGGATTGCTTGCCGAAGTCTTACCAAGGCGCCGTTCAGGCCACAATCATGCGCCGTCACGTTTCCGACAAAAAGCGGTTTGTGCCGGAAATCGGGACTGTGAGGGCGTTTTCCGCAGCAAAAGTGCGCGAAACCCCGCAGGCGTGAAATTCAATTCGAGGGAGCGGGCATCCATGAGGCTGAGGCGGGGCTGCTATTCGCTGCCCCAGCCAAGCTTCAGCCGCGGTCCTTCACCTGGAAACCGTGGGCGAGGGGGTCGCGGTCGTCGATGAAGATCGTGTTGTACCCCGTCATCCGGGCCCAACCCTCGATGGAGGGGATGATGGCGTCGTAGGAGCCGGCCCGGGTCGCGCGTTCCACCCGGCCCTTGAACATGGTGCCGATGATCGACTCGTGGACGAAGTCGTCGCCGGGCTTCAGCCGGCCCAGCGCGGCCCACTGCGCCATGCGCGCCGAGGTGCCCGTGCCGCAGGGCGAGCGGTCGATCGCCTTGTCCCCGTAGAAGACGGCGTTGCGGGCGTGAGCCTCGGGCTGCGTCGGCGTGCCGGTCCAAAGCACGTGGGAGAGGCCGTTGATGGCGGGGTTCTCCGGATGGACGAACTCGTAGGCCTTGCGGAACGCCGCCCGCACCCTGGGGCTCCAGCGCAGGATGTCGGAGGGCTCGACGTGCTCCAGGCCGGGGAAGTTCTTCTGTGGCTCGACGATCGCGTAGAAATTGCCGCCATAGGCCACGTCGACGACCAGTTCGCCGATGCCTTCGACCTCTGCCGTGATCTGGCGCGAGTGCAGGAAGGAGGCGACGTTGGTGATGCGCACGCTTTCGACGAAGCCGTCCTTCTCGACATAGCGCGCCTCGACCAGTCCGGCCGGCGTGTCGATGCGCAGGAGGCCCTTCTCGCGCGGCGTTACCAGCCCGCGCTCCAGCGCCATGGTGACGGTGCCGATGGTGCCGTGGCCGCACATCGGCAGGCAGCCGGACGTCTCGATGAACAGGAACGCGATGTCGCAGTCCGGACGCGTCGGGGGATACAGGATCGCCCCCGACATCATGTCGTGGCCGCGCGGCTCGAAACACAGGCCCGTGCGGATCCAGTCATACTCGGCCAGGAAATGCGCGCGCTTCTCCACCATGGTCGCGCCGACGAGCGGCGGCCCGCCGCCCGCCACCAGGCGCACGGGATTGCCGCAGGTGTGGCCGTCGACGCAGAAGAACGTGTGGGTTGCCATGGCCTTGAGTGACTTTCTTGCGGTTGTGATTCTGATTCAACGTCGCGTCGTAAGCCGCACCATCAAAACCGCTGCGGGCTGAAGGGCGCAAGATCGATGGGCGGCGGGCGACGGGCCAGCAGGTCGGCCACGATCCGGCCGGTCGCGGCGGACTGGGTGAGGCCGTAGTGCCCATGCCCGAAGGCGTAGACGACCCGGTCGGTGGCTCGCGCCGTGCCGATGACCGGCAGGGAATCGGGGATCGACGGCCGGAAGCCCATCCACTTCGTGCCGGTGTCGTAGGGCGGGCAGCCGCGCAGGAAGCGGCTGGCCTTCGCGTGCAGGGCGCGCGAGCGCTCGTGGTTGGGCGCAAGCTCCAGCCCGCCGAGTTCGACGGCGCCGCCGATGCGCAGGCCCGTCTCCATGGGGGTCGCCACGAAGCCGTGCCCGGGAAACGCGACGGGGCGGCTCAGCAGCCCGACCGCGTCCGGAAAGCTCACATTGTAGCCCCGCTCCGTGTCCAGGGGGACCGCGTCGCCCAGGCCCGCGGCCAGCGGCCTCGACCAGGCGCCGCAGGCGACCACGACCGCGTCGCCCTGCAGCGTGCGGCCATCCGCGAGGCGGACACGGGCCGGCGGGCCCGCCTCCACGGCGGTGACGTCGCCACGCTCGAACATGCATCCGCGCGCCAGGGCGGCCTCGAACAGCGCCTCGGTGAGGACCCTGGGATCGCTCACATGGGCGGCGTCGGGGAAGAACGCCCCGCCCACGATCGCATCGCCCAGCATCGGCTCGAGCTGCCTCAGCGCCGGCTGGTCGAGGAGGTCGCAGGCGATCCCGAGGTCCATCTGCTTGCGGAAGTGGGGCTTCGCCTCGTCGAACGCCGCGTGCGAGGCGAACACGAAGAGGCCGCCGCGGCGGTGGATGTGCCGGGCGAGGCCGAGGTCGCCGGACAGCTGCGTCCAGGCCGGCATGGCCAGCATCTGCAGCGAGACCAGCCCCTTGACCGAGCGCTCCAGGTTGCCCGGGCGCGACGCCCAGATCAGCCGCGCGAGCCAGGGCAGGATCTGCCACAGGTAGGACGGCCTGATGGCCAGCGGGCCGAGCGGGTCCAGCAGAAACTTCGGCACCTGCCGCAGCATCTTGGGCGACGCGATGGGGTCGATGTCGGTGTGGGCGAGCCAGCCCGCGTTGCCGCGCGACGCGCCGGCCGCCGGTCCCTCGCGGTCCACGATGGTGACCTCGTGTCCCTCGTCGCGCAGGGCGTGGGCCGAAGCGAGGCCGACGAGGCCGGCGCCGATGATGGTGATACGCATGCTGTTCGGGCCTGCCCGGGTTCGGTGCGTCCTTCGACACGCCCGCTGCGCGGGCTGCTCAGGATGAGGACCATTTTTGGTTCGAGATCAATCGTTTCTATCCGGCTGCCTCCTCTCAGCCCGGCCAGGACGCGGAGAGGGGGAGCTCAAACGAACCGGCGTCCATCATTGCGCCGTTGTGATCGCCCCATCCGCCCCCACGCTCACGCGCTTGCCAGCGAGCTCCTTCTGGACCGCCAGCGGCACCTTGACCGCCGGGGGCGTGGCCCACCCCATCTCGCGGGCCACGACGAGGCCGAGCAGAAGGATCGCGTCGGGCTCCGTCATCAGGATCGCAGCCGGGGCGATGCCGGCGTGAACGAGTTCGAGCAGCACGGCCGAGGCTGACGACGAGCCGATCGTGCCTGGCAAGGCGAGGACCTTGCCGCTGATGCACACGCCGTTCTCCGGATGGCGCGCGTCGATGATGTTTGCCGTCCGCGGGTCGACGCCGCCCCAGAAGCTGATGGGACGGGTGAGGGCGAGGACCTCGCCGGCTCCCGAACCGGGCAGGAGGACCGGGAAGGGGGAGTGGGTCACTGCCATAGCATCGGCTCCCGCACGAGGCGCCCGGCCATGGCGCTCTCGACGCAATCGGCCAGCGCGCCGTAGCGCACGGCGAGGCCAGTGTTGCCGGGCGCGTAGTGGGCGAACTTGCCCGAATTGGTCATGAGCACGCCCGTGGTGCGCTCGATGATCGGCGCCACGACCACGCAGCTGTCGGCGACGAAGGTGATGCCCTGGTCCTCCAGGGCGCGGCGGGTGCCGTCCGCGTCGATGGCGCGGATCACGTGGCGACCCGTGCAGGCGTAGAAGGGAACGCCGACCTTGCGCCCCGCCAGCAGGCGCCGCAATTCGAGCACCTCGTCGAGGGAGAGATGCGGGCTGCCGATCGCCACCGCGTCGACGCTGTCGTCGGCGGCGGTCGACAGCCGTGCCTCGGCGGCCTGGAGCATCGCGCCCGTCAGCACAACCCGCTCCACGGCGGCTCCGCCCGTGACGGTGGCGACGTCGGGCGCTTCGGGCGTCACGCCGGCCACGTGGAACAGGCCCACCCCGCCGGAAGACGCCGACGCCGCGCCCAGAGCCTTCAGCTTGTCCTCGCTGGCGTGACCCTGCAGGCCGTCGATGACGCCGACGGCGGTGCCGGCGTGAAGGCCGTACCAGGTCCCGAGCACAGGCCAGAAGGCCTCGCTCGCCTTGAGTGCCGCCGGAAGCCCGCTCGCATCCACCACGAATCGCGCGACGCGGTTCTCCGGACGGTGAAGGCCGTAGTCGGGGGCACGCGCGGTGATGGCGCAGGCGATGTCGAGGAAATCGCCGTAGCGGTTGGTGCGCGCGCCGAGCACGGAATTGCAGAACACCACCGCGTTCGATTCACCCCAGGCGACGTCGCTGCCGACCGCCGGCCGGTGGCCCGCCTGGTAGGGCGCGCAGGTCCACGTCGCGGCGCAGCCCATGGCCTCGTAGGCCTTCATCATGCGCCTGGCCATGTCGCGCTCGTGCGCCGGCAGGCGGTTGCGCGAACAGCCCACGAGATCGAGGGCGCCGACGTTCAAGGTCGACGGTACCGCCACCCGCGCCGCGCCCTCGACCAGCTTTTCGGCGAAGAGCGTGCCCGAATCGCCGTGATAGAGGGCCCCGTCGATGTGGGCGGAGGCCACCCGCAGCAGGCGCGGTGCGCCCATCAGGCGGGCGGACTCGGCCACGATGCGCATGGCCATGGCGCTGCCGGCGCCCCGCTCGCCGGCGGCCAACGCGCGTTCCTCGTCAGTCAGGGTCGTCATCTGTTCGTCACCTTCGTCGTCCTCGCACTATCGCGGACCAGCCGGAAGCGGTGCAAGGACGAAAGAACGAACCGGGCTCGCCTTGCGGGTGGCCGCCGGATGGGCTTTCATCCGCCTGCGCCGTTCCCGCAGAGGTTCCGGCCACGGGGCTGCCTTTGCGGCGGCCCGAGACCCAAGGAGACCGCATCCATGGCGATGACCATGTCCGGCGACTTCGTGTTGCCGGCCGACAAGCCGACCGTCTGGGCCAAGCTCAACGATCCCGAGGTTCTGAAGGCCTGCATTCCGGGCTGCCAGACGCTGGAAAAGACCAGCGACACGTCGTTCCAGGCGACGGCGAAGATCAAGGTCGGCCCGGTGGGCGCCACCTTCAAGGGCAAGGTCAACCTCACCGACATCGACGCGCCCAACGGCTATCGCATCAGCGGCGAGGGAGAGGGCGGGGTGGCCGGATTCGCCAAGGGCGGCGCCGTGGTCAAGCTGGAGACGGTGGAGGGCGGCACCAAGCTCACCTACGACGTGGAGGCCCAGATCGGCGGCAAGCTCGCCCAGCTCGGCGGCCGGCTCATCAACGGCGTGGCGAAGAAAATGGCCGACGAGTTCTTCGCGAATTTCGCCAAGGCCGTTTCGGCGGCCTAGCTGGCGTTTGCGCGAACATCTCGCAACCGCGAAGAAATGACGAAAAACGGCCCAAATCGGGCCGGTTTGTCGCGCCTCGCGGATGACGCATCCCGCTTGACCGCCGTTTCGGGGCGTACCACACTCCCGCGCACCGCATTGGGTGCTCCCCCGAAGCACCCCCGAGCCAGCCTTTTCGTCATGCCGCCGCGCGCCCTGCGCGGCCAACAATCCGGCGCTCCGCCGCGGGCGCCCATCCAAGGAGGACCATGATGGCCAACATCACCCTGACGGTGAACGGCAAGAGCGTCAGCGCGTCGGTGGATTCGCGCACCCTGCTCGTGTCGTTCCTGCGCGACCATCTGCGGCTGACCGGCACGCATGTCGGCTGCGACACCTCGCAGTGCGGCGCCTGTGTCGTCCATGTCGACGGACGCGCGGTGAAGAGCTGCACCATGCTCGCCGTTCAGGCTGACGGCTCGTCCGTGGTCACGATCGAGGGTCTGGCGTCGGCTGGCGGGGACCTGCATCCGATGCAGGCGGCGTTCCGCGAGCATCACGGCCTGCAGTGCGGCTTCTGCACCCCCGGCATGATCATGACCGCGGTCGACATGGTGAACCGCAAGGGCAGCGCGCTCGACGAGGCGACCATCCGCCACGAGCTCGAGGGCAACATCTGCCGGTGCACGGGCTACCACAACATCGTCAAGGCCGTGGAGGCCGGGGCCGCGGCCATGGCCGGCGGCGCGCAGAAGGTCGCGGCGGAATAAGAAGAGTGGGGCGAGCAGGGCGTAGCGAACAGCGAAGAGGGGCGATCGTGCACCCCACTCGCTACTCGCCATTCGCCACTCGCCCAGCGCTCCACCGCCGCAGTTTCCACGCCTAAGACGATAGCCGCCTCGACGCGGCGCCAGGAGGGAACAATGACATCGACCGGCATCGGCGCACCTGTTCGCCGCAAGGAAGACTTCCGCTTCATCACCGGCAAGGGCCAGTACACCGACGACATCAACCGCCAGGGCCAGGCCTACGCCTATTTCCTGCGCTCTCCCCACGCCCACGCCACCATCAAGTCGATCGACGCCTCCGCCGCCAAGGCGAAGCCGGGCGTGCTCGCGGTGCTGACGGGCGACGACCTCGCCGCCGACAAGATCGGCGGGCTGATCTGCGGCTGGATGATCCACAACAAGGACGGCTCGCCGATGAAGGCGGGCGCCCATCCGGCCCTGGCCCAGGGCAAGGTGCGCTACGTTGGCGACCACGTCGCCGTGGTGATCGCCGAGGACTACTCCACCGCCAAGGACGCGGCCGAGGCCATCGTGGTCGACTACGGCGTGCTGCCGGCGGTCGTCGACATGAACGCCGCGACCGGGAAGGGCGCGACCGTCGTCCATGACATCGCCCCCGACAACCGCGTCTACGACTGGCACCTCGGCGACAAGGCCGCGACGGATGCCGCCTTCGCCAGGGCCAAGCACGTCACCAAGCTCGATCTCGTCAACAACCGCCTCGTGCCCAACGCCATGGAGCCGCGCGCGGCGATCGGCGACTACGATGCGGGCAACGACGCCTTCACGCTCTACACGACGTCGCAGAACCCGCACGTCGCGCGCCTCGTGCTCTCGGCCTTCATCGGCATCGCACCCGAGCACAAGCTGCGCGTGATCGCGCCGGACGTCGGCGGCGGCTTCGGCTCCAAGATCTTCATCTACGCCGAGGAGACCGTCTGCGTGTGGGCGGCCAAGAAGGTGGGCCGGCCGGTCAAGTGGACGGCCGAGCGCACCGAGGCCTTCCTCTCGGACGCCCACGGCCGCGACCACATCACCCACGCCGAGATGGCGCTCGACGACAAGGGCAAGATCCTCGGCCTGCGCGTGAAGACGAAGGCCAACCTCGGCGCCTACCTGTCGACCTTCTCGTCCTGCGTGCCGACCTACCTCTACGCCCCGCTGCTGTCGGGCCAGTACGACATCCCGGCCATCTACTGCGAGGTCGAGGGCGTCTACACCACGACGGCCCCGGTCGATGCCTATCGTGGCGCCGGTCGCCCCGAGGCGACCTTCGTCATCGAGCGCATGATCGAGGTCGCGGCGCGCGAGACGGGCACCGATCCGGCCGCCTTCCGCAAGAAGAACTTCATCCGCAAGTTCCCGCACCAGACGCCGGTCATCATGGCCTATGACGCGGGCGACTACGTGGCCTCGCTCGAGAAGGCCCTCGACATGGCCGACTACAAGGGCTTCGGCAAGCGCCGCCGCGACAGCGCGCGGGCCGGCAAGCTGCGCGGTATCGGCTTCTCGGCCTACATCGAGGCCTGCGGCATCGCGCCGTCGGCCGCGGTGGGCTCGCTGGGCGCCGGCGTCGGCCTGTGGGAATCGGCCGAGATCCGCGTGAACCCGGTCGGCACCGTCGAGGTGCTCACCGGTTCGCATTCGCACGGCCAGGGCCACGAGACGACGTTCGCCCAGCTCGTGTCGGCGCGGCTCGGCATCGACATCGACCAGGTGGCCGTCGTCCACGGCGACACCGACAAGGTGCAGTTCGGCATGGGCACCTACGGCTCGCGCTCCGGCGCGGTCGGCATGTCGGCCATCAGCAAGGCGCTCGACAAGGTCATCGCCAAGGGCAAGAAGGTCGCCGCCTACGCGATGGAGGCCTCCGAAGGCGACATCGAGTTCAAGGACGGCCGCTTCTCGGTGGCCGGCACGGACAAGTCGCTGGCCTTCGGCGAGGTGGCCCTGCAGGCCTACATCGCCCACAAGTTCTCCGGCCAGGAGCTGGAGCCGGGGCTGAAGGAGGGCGCGTTCTACGACCCGACCAACTTCACCTTCCCCTCGGGCGTGCACATCTGCGAGGTCGAGGTCGATCCCGAGACGGGCGTCACCACGATTGCCAAGTGGACCGCGGTGGACGACTTCGGCAACGTCATCAACCCGATGATCGTCGAGGGCCAGGTCCATGGCGGCATCGCCCAGGGCGTCGGCCAGGCCCTGCTCGAGGGCGCGCGCTACGACAGCTCGGGTCAGCTCGTGACGGCCTCCTACATGGACTACTGCATGCCGCGCGCGGACGACCTGCCGTCGTTCTCGATCGGGACCACGGTCACCCCGTGCCCCTCGAACCCGCTCGGCATCAAGGGCTGCGGCGAGGCCGGCGCCATCGCCGCCCCGCCGGCGGTGATCAACGCCATCACCGACGCGCTCGGACACGAGGACGTGACCATGCCCGCCACCCCGCAGGTGGTGTGGCAGGCCGCCCAGAAGACGCTCCGCAAGCAGGCGGCTGAATAGGCGCCCGCTGGCATTCCTACATTCGCTGATCTCCGAAGGAGACCTTATCCATGTACGCCTTCTCCTATGTGAGCCCGAAGACGGTGCGTCAGGCGGCTTCCGCCCTGGCCAAGGCCGAGGACGGCAAGTTCCTCGCCGGCGGCCAGACGCTTCTGCCGACGATGAAGCAGCGGCTCGCCGCGCCTTCGACCCTCATCGACCTCGCCAAGGTCGACGGCCTGTCGGGCATCGAGCTGAAGGGCCGCGCGCTCGTCATCGGCGCCATGACCCGCCACGCGGACGTCGCCGCTTCGGCGGTGGTCCAGCAGGCGATCCCGGCCCTGGCGTCGCTCGCCGCCGGCATCGGTGACCCGGCGGTCCGCCATCGCGGCACCATTGGTGGCTCGATCGCCAACAACGACCCGGCCGCGGACTATCCCTCGGCCGCGCTGGCCCTCGGCGCGACGATCGTCACCAACAAGCGCAAGATTCCCGCCGAGGAGTTCTTCAAGGGCCTCTTCGAGACGGCGCTCGAGGACGGCGAGATCATCGTGAAGGTCTCCTTCCCGATCCCGTCCAAGGCGGCCTACGCCAAGTTCCGCAACCCGGCCTCGCGCTACGCCCTTGCCGGCGTCTTCGTAGCCAAGCGCGGTTCCGACGTGCGCGTCGCGGTGACCGGTGCGGGCTCGAACGGCGTGTTCCGTGCGACGGTCCTCGAGGACGCCCTGAAGAAACGCTTCTCGCCCAAGTCGCTGGAAGGCGTGACGCTGCCCGCCACCGGCCTCAACGGCGACATCCACGCCTCGCCCGAGTACCGCGCCAACCTGATCGTGGTCATGGCCAAGCGCGCCGTGACCGCGGCGGTGGGCAAGTAAGGGGCTTTTCGGCGCTTCTCACGTCGCCCCCATCCCTCCGCGCGTCATGCCCGGGCTTGGCCCGGGCACCCACGACTGAGCCAAGCTGGGCCAAAGTCGTGGATGGCCGGGCCAAGCCGGCCAGGACGGCGGAGAGGTGGCAGCCCGACGGAGAAGCGTCGTTTTCTCCCTCCGTGCCTCCGGCATGGCTGATCTTCTCGAGGCCGGGCTTGTCCCGGCCTTGTCCGTCTTTATCTGTGTTTTGCCCCCAGGCGTACCGGCGCTACTCTCCGGCAACCTGACCGCTCTTCCGAAAGACCCTCCATGGCCGTTGCCCTTCCCACCTCGATCGACGAGACCGTGAGCCTGCTCGCCGGCGGCCAGTACGTCGCCGACCGCGCGCTCGCCACCGTCGTGTTCCTGGCCCTGCGCATGGGCCGGCCGATCCTGTTGGAAGGGGAGGCGGGGGTCGGCAAGACCGAGATCGCCAAGGTTCTGGCCCAGACGCTCGGGCGCAAGCTCATCCGCCTGCAGTGCTACGAGGGCCTGGACGTCGCCTCGGCGGTCTACGAGTGGAACTATGCCGGCCAGATGATGGCGATCCGCCTCGCCGAGGCCGAGGGCGCGGTGGACCGCACCCGGCTGGAGGGGGATCTCTTCTCCGAGCGCTACCTCGTGAAGCGGCCGCTGCTGCAGGCGCTGGCTCCCGATCCCGCCGGTGCGCCGATCCTGCTCATCGACGAACTCGACCGCACGGACGAGGCCTTCGAGGCCTTCCTTCTCGAGATCCTCAGCGACAACCAGGTCACGATTCCGGAACTCGGCACGGTGAAGGCCGAGCAGCCGCCGATCGTCATCGTGACGTCGAACCGCACCCGCGAGATCCACGACGCGCTGAAGCGCCGCTGCCTCTATCACTGGGTGGACTACCCCGACACGGCCCGCGAACTCGCCATCCTGCGCGCCAAGGCGCCGAAGGCACCCGAGCGTCTGTCGAAGGAGATCGTCGGCTTCGTCCAGGCGATCCGCTCGCAGGACCTGTTCAAGGTCCCGGGCGTGGCCGAGACGCTCGACTGGGCCGCCGCACTCGTCGAGCTCGATGCGCTGGCGCTGGATCCGGCCATGGTCTCCGACACGCTGGGCGTCCTCCTCAAGTACCAGGACGACATCCAGAAGATGCAGGGTTCCGCCGCCAAGGTGCTGATCGACCAGATCAAGGCGGAGGCCTCTCCCTCACGCCGCGCCGGCTGAGCGCATGAGCCCCGGCAGCGATCCTGCAGAGCGCGATCCTCTGGAGCCGACCGGCGACGGCCGGCTCGCCGAGAACATCGCCTATTTCGCCCGCGCGCTGCGCGAGGCGGGGCTGCCTGTCGGGCCCGGCGCCGTGCTCGACGCGATCGCCGCGGTCGAGACGGCGCGGGTCGGCACCAGGGCGGACTTCTACTGGACGCTCCACGCCGTCTTCGTGAAGAAGCACGAGCACTCGGACGTGTTCGAGCAGGCCTTCCGCATCTTCTGGCGGCGCAAGGCGCTAATCGAGAAGATCATCGCGACGTTGTCGCCGCATTCGCCGGGCGTGAAGGAAGAGCCGAAGAAGCCCGACGCCGGCGCGCTGCGCGCCGCCGAGGCGCTGCTGAAGCAGAGCCGGCGCGAGGAGGAGCGCAAGGAGGAGGAGACCGAGTTCTCCGCCCGCCTCACGGTGTCCGAGCGCGAGATCCTGCAGTCGAAGGACTTCGCCCAGATGTCGGCGGAGGAGATCGCCAAGGCCCAGCGCGCCATCGCGCGCCTGCGCCTGCCGGACGACCGCATCCTGACGCGCCGCATGACGCCGTCGATCCACGGCAAGCGCGTCGACCCGCGCCGCTCGTTCCGCCGCTCGCTGCGGGCGGGCGGGGCCGTCATCGATCTCGCCTACCAGGAGCGCGAGACCAGGCACCCGCCGCTGGTAGCGCTGTGCGACATCTCCGGCTCGATGGCGGACTACACGCGCCTCTTCCTGCACTTCCTCCACGCGCTCACGGACGCGCGGCGGCGGGTGCACACCTTCCTGTTCGGCACCCGGCTCACCAATGTCAGCCGGGCACTGCGCAGCCGCGACCCCGACGAGGCGCTGGCCCTGTGCTCCTCGCAGGTCCAGGACTGGTCCGGCGGCACGCGCATCGCCACCTGCCTGCACGGTTTCAACCGGCAATGGTCCCGCCGGGTGCTGGGGCAGGGCGCGGTGGTGCTTCTGTTCACCGATGGGCTGGAGCGGGACGGCAACGACGAGCTCGCCGTGGAGATGGACCGCCTGCACCGGTCCACGCGCCGCCTCGTCTGGCTGAACCCGCTGCTGCGCTTCGGCGGCTTCGAGGCCAAGGCGCAGGGCATCCGCATGATGCTGCCGCATGTGGACGAATTCCGCCCCATTCACAATCTTCAGTCCATGGACGCGCTGGTGAAGGCGCTCGGCGAGGAAGGCTCCGCCGATGCCGATCCGCGGAAGTGGCTGAAGCGGGTGGCGTAGGTGGTTTCGGTGCTCGATGATGAGCATTGTGGAAAGAGGCGAGTAGCGAATGGCGAATAGCGAGGAGGGACGCGGGCCCATCCCGACACCCCCGTTCGCTCCTCGCCATTCGCTACCCGCTCCTTCAGGAACGATGGAGGCAAACATGCTTTCGACCGACGACGACATCCTCAACAGGGCCGAGTCCTGGCGCCGCGACGGCAAGGGCGTCGCCATCGCCACCGTTGTCGAGACCTGGGGCTCGGCGCCGCGGCCCGTGGGCAGCCACCTCGTCATCGACGAGGAGGGCAACTTCCTGGGATCGGTCTCGGGCGGCTGCGTCGAGGGCGCGGTGGTGACGGAGGCCATGGACGTGATCGAGAGCGGCGGATCACGCATGCTCGAGTTCGGCGTCGCGGACGAGACCGCCTGGCGCGTGGGCCTGTCCTGCGGCGGGCGCATCAAGGTGCTCGTCGAGAAGGTGTCCTGACCGGTGGCCCGCCGCCGGTTCCAAAGCTGACATGAGGGGCCTTCGATGGACCTGAGCCTGCTCTCCGCCATGAACGCCGAGCGCACCGCCCGGCGCGCCACGGTGCTCGTCACCAACCCGTCCACGGGCGCGCAGCGCCTGGTGAAGGAGGCCGACGTCGGCGCGGATCCCCTGGCGGACCTCCTGCGCGACCGGCTGCGGACGGGGCGCAGCGGCATGGCCGAGACGCCGGAGGGCGAACTCTTCCTCACCGTGCAGGTGCCGCCGGTGCGGATCCTCGTGACCGGCGCGGTGCACATCTCCCAGGCGCTCGCGCCGATGGCGAAGATCCTCGGCTTCGACGTCATCGTCGTCGACCCGCGCACAGCCTTCGCCACGCCCGAGCGCTTTCCCGACGTGGCCCTGCACGCCGAATGGCCGGACGTGGTCATCCCGACGCTCGGCATCGACCGCTACACCGCCTTCGTGGCTCTCACCCACGATCCCAAGATCGACGATCCGGGCCTGCGGATGGCTCTCGCCTCCGACTGCTTCTACGTGGGGGCGCTGGGCTCGCGGAAGACGCACGGCAAGCGGGTCGAGCGCCTGGCGGAAGCCGGCTTCACGCCCGAGCAGATCGGCCGGATCAAGGCGCCGATCGGCCTAAACATCGGCGCCATCAGCCCGGCCGAGATCGCGTTGTCGATTCTGGGCGAGATCACCGCCGCGCTGCGGCTCGATCCCGCCACGGGTGCCAAGCGGACGGCGGCCTGAGGAGATCCCATGCGCTTCGGAGCGGTTGTGCTGGAGGAGGCCCTGGGCGGCATCGCCGTCCACTCCGTGCGCCTGCCCGAGGGCGCCGTGAAGAAGGGCACCCTCATCGGGCCGGCGGAGGTGGCCAAGCTGCGCGCGGCCGGGCTCGACCGGGTCGTGGTCGTTCACTTCGATGCCGGCGACGTGGCCGAGGACGAGGCGGCCGGCCGGCTCGCCAGGGCCGTGGCCGGGGAGGGCGTGCGCGTCGAAAAGCCGGCGACGGGACGCAGCAACCTCTTCGCGGAGACGGCCGGCGTGCTGGTCGTGGACGGCGCGGCGGTGGATCGCATCAACACGGTCGACGAGGCCCTCACCTTCGCCACCCTGGCCGCCTGGAAGGCGGTCGAGGAGGGCGAGATGATCGGCACCGTGAAGATCATCCCCTTCGCCGTGCCCGAGGCGCTGCTGGCCCGGGCGCTCGAAGCCGCCGGGCCGGCGACGATCCGGGTGGCTCCGTTCCATCCGCTCAGGGTGGGAGTGGTCTCCACGCTGCTGCCGGGGCTCAAGCCCACCGTGGTGCGCAA
This sequence comes from uncultured Alsobacter sp., assembly GCF_945952055.1. Classification (GTDB taxonomy): domain Bacteria; phylum Pseudomonadota; class Alphaproteobacteria; order Rhizobiales; family Beijerinckiaceae; genus Alsobacter. Next base: position 69,292 of record NZ_CAMFHB010000023.1, on the reverse strand, counting down.
GACCATCGGCGTCTTGCAGGGACGCCTGGGGCCCGCCGGCGCGAAGATCGTCTCCGACACCGAGGTGCCCCATGAGGCCGGCGCGCTGACCGGTGCGCTCGAGGCGCTCGCCCGCAGCGAGGTCGACCTGATGGTGGTCTTCGGCGCCTCGGCGATCACCGACCGGCGCGACGTCATCCCCGCGGCGATCGAGGCCGCCGGCGGTCGGGTCGAGCATTTCGGCATGCCGGTGGATCCCGGCAACCTGCTGCTCGTGGGCTCTCTCGGCGGCAGGCCCGTGCTGGGGGCGCCCGGTTGCGCGCGCAGCCCCAAGGAGAACGGCTTCGACTGGGTGCTCCAGCGGCTGCTCGCCGGCCTGCCCGTGACGCGCGCCGACATCATGCGGCTCGGCGTCGGCGGATTGCTGATGGAGATCGTGCAGCGCGGGCACCCAAGGGCCACCCCGCAAGCGGAGGACGACTGATGCGTTCGCAACTGGCCGGGATTGCCGCCGTGGTGCTCGCCGCCGGCCGCTCGACCCGCATGGGCGCCACCAACAAGCTGACGGCCGACTATGACGGCAAGGCGCTCGTGCGCCGCGTCGCCGAGGCCGCGCTGGAGACCGGGGCGAGCCCCGTCCTGGTCGTGTGCGGCCACGAGCGGGACGAGGTGTGCGCCTGCCTCGACGGCCTCGACGTCACCGTGATCGAGAACCCGGCCTTCGCCGAGGGCCTCTCCACCTCGCTGCGCGCGGGCATCGCCGCGCTGCCGGAGGACGTCGACGCCGCCGTCGTGATGCTCGGCGACATGCCGCTGGTGCGTCCCGTCCACGTCCGGCGCCTGGCGGCCGCCTTCGAAGCCGAGCCCGGCGGCATCGCCGCCGTGCCGGTGCACGACGGCGAATGGGGCAACCCCGTCATCCTGGCCCGGGCGCTTTTCGCCGAGGTCGCGACCCTCGAAGGCGATGCCGGCGCCCGCAAGCTCCTGCAGGCCCACAAGGACAAGGTCATCGAGGTGCCGATCGGCGAGGACGCCGTGAGCACCGACATCGACACGCCCGAGGCGCTGGAGGCGCTGAGGGCGAGGCCCTGAACGCGTCGCTATGCCGAACCGGGACGGGTCTCACCGGGTCCGCTTCGCGTCTCCTCGGCACCGGTCCGAGCAGTACTTCACCTCGTCCCACACGCGCTCCCATTTCTTGCGCCAGGCGAAAGGCCGGGCACAGGTCGGGCAGGTCTTGATGGGCAGGTCGGACTTCTTGCGCATCTTGGGCATGCACCTGCTACGCGCCGGGTGCGACACCGGTTCACGGCCGATGATCCGCCGCAGCGCTTGAACCGGGCGGGGCCGCCGCTAGGTGCCCCACCTCCTGGGACTGATGGAGAGTGGCGTGGCAGCACCTGTGGTGATCTTCGGCGGAACGGGCGGCATCGGCGCGGGCATCGCGCGGGCGCTCGTGGCACAGGGGCAGGCGGTGCACCTGGTGGCCCGGGACGGGGCACGCCTGTCGGCTCTCGCATCCGAGCTCGGCTGCGGCTCGAGCGTCGCCGACGTGGAGGACGCGGCAGCGGTGCGGGCGGCCCTGGCGGCGGCGGCCGAGGCGGGCGGCGGCGCGCTCCAGGGGCTTTGCTACGCGGTCGGCACCATCAATCTCAAGCCGCTGGGCCGGCTGGAGGACGCGGATTTCGAGCGCGACTTCCGGATCAACGCGCTCGGTGCGGCCCGCGCCGTGCGCGAGGCCCTGCCGGCCCTGCGCAAGGCCGAGGGCACGGCATCGGTGCTGCTGTTCTCGACGGTCGCCGCTAGCCAGGGCTTTTCGGCCCACGCCTCCGTCTCCATGGCGAAGGGCGCGGTGGAGGGGCTCGTGCTGGCGCTCGGCGCCGAACTCGCGCCGCGCATCCGGGTGAACGCGATCGCGCCGTCGCTCACCCGCACCCCGCTGGCGAGCCCGCTCACCGGCAACGAGAGCATGGCGGGCGCCATCGCCCAGATGCACGCGCTGCCGCGGCTGGGCGAGCCCGACGACGTCGCGCCGCTCGCCGCGCTCCTCCTGTCGCCGGGGTCCGGCTGGATCACGGGGCAGGTCATCGGCGTCGATGGCGGGCGCTCGACGCTGCGCACCAAGGGCTGAACGAGCGCATGGGAGTCCTGCGTTTCATCCTCGGCGACCAGCTCACCCGCTCGATCAGCTCGCTCGACGGGCTCGATCCCGAGGCCGACGTCGTGCTGATGGTCGAGGTCGCGCAGGAGACGACCTATGTCGGCCACCACAAGCAGAAGATCGCGCTGATCCTCTCCGCCATGCGGCACTTCGCCGAGGAGCTCCGGGCGGAAGGCCTTCGCGTGGACTATGTGCGCCTGGACGATCCCGACAACACCGGGAGCTTCGGCGGCGAGCTGGCCCGTGCGGTGGAGCGGTGGCGGCCCGAGGCGATCATGGTCACCGAGCCGGGCGAATGGCGCGTGCTGGAGGCCATGCAGGACTGGCGGGAGCTCCTCGGCCTGCCGGTGCACATCCGCGACGACGCTCGCTTCCTGTGCTCCCGTGCGGCCTTCGCCCGCTGGGCCGAGGGGCGCAAGCAGTACAGGATGGAGTTCTTCTACCGCGAGATGCGGCGCTCGACCGGCTTGCTGATGGACGGGGAGGAGCCCGCCGGCGGCCAGTGGAACTTCGACCACGACAACCGCAAGCGCCTGCCGGCGAACGTGCACCCGCCGCGGCGGGTGCGCTTCGAGGCCGATGCCATGACGCGCGAGGTGCTCGACCTCGTGGCGCGGCGCTTTGCCGGTCACTTCGGCGATCTGGAGCCCTTCGGCTGGCCGGTGACCCGGGAGCAGGCGCTGGAGGCGTTGGACCATTTCGTCACGGATGCTCTGCCGCTCTTCGGCGACTACCAGGACGCGATGAAGACGGGCGAGGCGTTCCTGTTCCACGCCCTCCTGTCGCCCGCCCTGAACCTCGGCCTGCTGACCGCGCAGGAGGTCTGCGCCGCCGCGGAGGCGGCGTGGAAGGCCGGAACGGTCCCGCTGAACGCGGCCGAGGGCTTCATCCGCCAGATCCTCGGCTGGCGCGAATATGTCCGCGGCATCTACTGGCTGCGCATGCCGGCCTATGCGCAGACCAACGCGCTCGAAGCCAGGCGGAACCTGCCCTGGTTCTACTGGTCCGGCGAGACGGACATGAACTGCCTCGCGCAGACCGTGGCCGACACCCGCCGCCACGCCTATGCGCACCACATTCAGCGCCTCATGGTCACCGGCAATTTCGCGCTGCTCGCCGGCGTCGAGCCGCGACAGCTCGAGGAGTGGTACCTCGCGGTCTACGCCGACGCCTACGACTGGGTCGAACTGCCCAACACCCACGGCATGGTGCTGTTCGCCGACGGCGGACTGCTCGCGTCGAAACCCTATGCGGCGTCGGGGGCCTATATCGACCGGATGTCCGACTACTGCGGCGGATGCCGCTACGACCCCGCCGTGAAGTCCGGCCCGAAGGCCTGCCCCTTCAACCCGCTCTACTGGAACTTCCTGCTCGAGAACGAGCAGCGCCTGGCCCGCAACCCGCGCATGGCGATGCCGTACCGCACGCTGGCCGGGATGAAGCCTGAAAGGCGGGACGAGATCCGCCGCGACGCCCAGGCCGTGTTCGAGCGGCTGGGGATCTGAATTTTTCTGTTTGCCTCGTCCTCTCCACGTCCTGCCCGGGCTGAGCCCGGGCAGGACGTGGAGGGAGCGAGGAAGCGTCTCAGGGCGCCCCCTGCGCCTGTCAGCACTCTCCCGCTCCTGCTGCTAGTCTCCTGTGATTCAAAGGGAATTTACAATTCCCGTGAGATCGTGAACCATCTTGGTCGTGACAGGTTCTCCGGGAAGGCTCGGGGCAGGGGCTTCGGGCTCTCTCTGGTGAGAGAAGGAGGTTCCATGGTCTCCCCCGACTTCATCAAACAGCTCAACGGCTATGGCTTGACCACGGCCAAGATCCTCTATCGGCTTCCCGATCACCCTGTCCTGCTGCAGAGCTACGTCTGGCAGGACTACGACGTCGCCCCCGACTTCCCCGTGCTCAACGGCTTCCTGTCGTTCTGGCAGACATCGCTCGAAGGAGCGCTCCACTCGGTGGAGGTGGCCCACGCCAAGCTCATCCGTCCGGCCGAACTGCGGCTGCACGGCAGCGAGTTCCGGCTCCACTAGACCCCCACACGCCCAGGCCCTCGGAGCTGGCCGCGGTGTCGCGCGCGCCGTTCGCACGACTCTGACCGGAGGCACAAAAAACATATACAAATGTAAAATATGAAAAAACACGCGTCGTCTTGTTTTTTAGCGTGGCGACGGCTACATCCGGCAACCGAACAGGGGCCCGACCGTTTGCGCGGGACCGAGCCGGAGACACCATGATCACGCGCCGTGCCTTTGCCGCAGCCGCCCTCGCGGCGCCCGCCATCGCGACCCTTCCGCGTGCCGCCATGGCCGCCCGCACGCTGCGCGTGGGGATCATCCCGATCCTCGCTGCCGCTCCCATCATCGTTCTCGACAGGGAAGGCTGGGCCAAGGAAGCCGGGCTGGAGCTGAAGTTCGTGACCTTCGAGTCCGGGCCCAACATGATCCAGGCGCTCGCCTCGGGCACGCTGGACGTCTACGTCGCCGGTGTCGCGCCGCTCGCCGTCGCCCGCGCCAAGGGCATCGACATCCGCGTCGTCGCCACCACCGCGGTCGAGGAGCTCGTCATGGCGGCGGGCCCGAAGCTCGCGCCGTACTTCAAGCCGGGTGTGCCGGCGGCCCAGGCGCTGGCGGCCTTCCGCAAGGACACCGGCAAGGCGGCCAAGCTCGCCACGCAGCCCGCCGGCTCCGTGCCCAACACCACCATGCAGCACTGGCTGTGGGAGGTGGCGAAGGCCGACAAGGCCGACGCCGAGGTGGTGCCGATGGGCATCGACGCGACGCAGCAGGCCCTGCTCACGGGGGCCGTCGACGGCGCCGTCATTCGCGAGCCGGCGGTGACCATCGTGACCCAGCGCGACCCGCGCCAGAAGCTCGTGGCGCTGGGCGGCGAGATGTTCCCCAACCAGCCCGGCACCGTCGTGGCCCTGACGGGGGCACTCGTCGACAAGGAGCGGCCGGTGGCCCAGGCCCTCGTCGACATGACGGTCAAGGCCGTCGACCTGATCAAGGCCAACCCCGACCGCGTCGCCCCGCACATCGAGGCGGTGCTCGGCAAGGGCATCGTGGACACGGCCACGATCAAGGCCGCGCTCACCTCGCCGGCCAGCAAGTTCACGGCCGATCCCAACCGGATCGTCGATGCGACCCGCGCCATGCAGGCCTACCAGGTGAAGCTCGGGTCGCTCGACAAGGAGTATCCGCTGGAGGGCCTGTTCGACCCGTCCTTCTTCCAGAAGGCACCCAAGTCTTGAAGCCTCACCACGTCTCGAGCGGATCCCCCGTTCTGGCCGCCGGCGCCTGACATGGCTCGGCTCACCCTGCGCGCCGGGCGTCCCCTGGCCCTCGGCGCCGCCGGCCTGGCGGTGTTCCTGATGCTGTGGCAGGCGGCCGTGGTCACGGGGCTCGTGCCCCGGGCCTTCCTGCCCGCGCCCTCCGACATCCCTCCCGCGTTCCTCAAGGAACTCCGGTCGGGCTTCTGGTTGTCCTCCATCCAGAACAGCCTGGGCCACTACCTCGGCGGTCTCGTGCTCGGGGCCGCCCTGGGGATCGCCAGCGGCCTCATGACGGGCCAGAGCCGGGTGGCCGAGGAGAGCGTGTCGTGGGTCGTGCGCCTGCTGCGCCCCATCCCCGGCCTCGCCTGGGTGCCCTTCGCCATCATCTGGTTCGGCGTGTCGACGGCAGCGGCCGTGTTCATCGTCGGCGTGGGCGTGTTCTGGATCTGCTACTTCGCCACGCTCTCGGCGGTTCGGGCCGTGGACCGCGACCTCCTGGAGGTCGCCGACGCCTACGGCTTCCGGTCCATGCCGCAGAAGCTCGTGAAGATCGTGCTACCGGCCGCCGCGCCGGGCATCCTGGCCGGGCTGCGCACGGCGCTGGGCCAGGCCTGGATGGCCGTCGTCGCGGCGGAGATCTTCGGCGTGGCGGGGTTGGGCCAGCGCATGATGCAGGCCTCCAGCCTGCTCGCGACCGACATCGTGGTCGTCTACATGATCACCATGGCCGCCCTCTACGGCCTCGTCGACACGGTCTTCGTGATCGTCCAGAACCGTGTTCTCGCGTGGAAGGCCTGACATGACGGCCGCCGTCACCCTCACCGGCATCGGGCTCACCTTCACGCGCGACGGGCGCGCGACCGAGGTCCTGCGTGGCCTCGACCTCACCGTCAACCGCGGCGAGTTCGTCGCGATCGTCGGCCCCTCCGGGGTGGGCAAGTCCACCCTGCTGCGCGTCATCGCCGGCCTGGCGCGCCCGACCGCGGGCTCGGTCGCCGTGGCGCCGCCCGCGCCCGACTGCGTGCTCCCGGTGGGCCTCGTCTTCCAGGACGGCCGGCTGCTGCCCTGGCGCAAGGTGCGCTCCAACGTCTCGTTCGGCCTCGAGCGCTCGTCCATGAACGCCGAGGCGCGCCGGGCGAGGGCGGATGCGGCGCTCACCCTCGTCGGCCTCGCCGCCTACGGCGATCGCTATCCCCACGAGCTTTCCGGCGGGCAGCGTCAGCGTGTCGCGCTGGCGCGCGCCCTGGCAGTCGATCCCGAGATCCTGCTCATGGACGAACCCTTCAGCGCGCTCGACGCCATGACGCGCGAGACGTTGCAGGATGAGTTGCAGCGCATCGCCGTGGAGACCGGCAAGACGGTCCTGTTCGTCACCCACGATATCGAGGAAGCCGTGTATCTGGCCGATCGCGTGATCGGGCTGGCGGGTACGCCGGGGATGCTGCAGGTCAGCCAGTCCATCGTCCTGCCGCGTCCGCGCAAGCGCGGGGATGCTCTGCTGCGGGAGGCTGCCCAGGCCCTGCGGGCCGAACTCGCCGCGGAATCCGCCGCACTCTGATCGCCGTCACGGCATCGACACGGCTTGGCCGCATTGATCCTGTGCGTTATGCAAAGCGCCGGTCCCGCCCGGGGCCAGTGAGGATGACGTTCTGGTACCCATGCCGGCGGCTGCGTCTCGTACTTCCGACCTTCTGGCCGGCCTCGTTCGCGATGCGACGGGCGACCGCGTGACCGTGCGCAGCATCGTCGGCGCGCTCGGCGAGCGCGCGCACGCCCTGCTCATCGTGGTGCTGGCGCTGCCCAATTGCCTGCCCATGCCGCCGCCCATCCCGCTGATCTGCGGCCTGCTCCTGTGCTTCGTCGCCCTGCAGATCTTCCTCGGCATGCCCGCGCCGTGGCTGCCCAAGACCCTCCTCGACCGCACCCTGGCGCGCAAGGACGTGGAGAAGGCGGCCGAACGCGCGGTGCCGTGGCTGCGCTCGCTGGAGCGCGTCGCGCGCCCGCGATTCCTCGTGCTCGCCTCGTCCCTGGCGCTGCGGCTCATCGCCATCGCGCTGCTCGCCTTCAGCATGGCGCTGATCTTCGCCGCGCCGTTCATTGGCCAGATCCCGCTCGGGATCGCCATCGCGCTCGTCGGCATCGGCCTCGTCGAGCGGGACGGCTATGTCGTCATCGGCGGCCTGTGCATCGGGGCTTTCGGCACCAGTCTGTCGCTGGGCTTCGTGATCGCGCTCGTGGCCAGCGCGACGGCGATCTTCTGACGCTCAGCCCTCGGCACACGCGCTTTCGGCCGCTGCTCAGAGCTTGTGGCCCTTTCGGTGGTCCAGCTGGCACCTCCCTCTCCGCGTCATGGCCGGGCCTGGCCCGGCCACCCACGACTGACGCGTGGCCCCGGCAGAGTCGTGGTTGCCCGGGCCAGGCCCGGGCAGGACGGCGGAGGGGTGGTCGCGCGCTCGCGACGTCAGATGCAGCGCGCCGTGAGCCTCAGGCGGACAGCCGTTCGGCGCTGCGGGCGACGCCGAGCATCGCGTCGATCTCGGCGGCTGGGAGGGGCCTGCTGAGCAGGTAGCCCTGGAGCTGGTGGCAGCCCACGGCCTGCAGGAAGCGCTGCTGCTCGGCCGTTTCCACGCCTTCGGCGGTCACCGTCAGGCCGAGAGCCCGGCCGAGATGGACGACGGAGTGCACGAGGATCGCGCTTTCGCCGGTCGTCTCCATGGCCTCCAGGAAGGACCGATCGATCTTGATCTTGTCGAAGGCGAAGCGCCGCAGGTAGATCAGCGAGGAATAGCCGGTCCCGAAATCGTCCAGGGCGAAGCGGAAGCCGAGCGAGCGCAGCTCCACCATGGCGTGCTCGGCCACGTCGGCGTCGTCGACGATGACGCCCTCGGTCAGTTCCAGCTCCACCCGGGTCGGATCCATGCCCTCCTCGTCCACGATGTGCGCCGTGCGCGCCACGAAGTCGGCCTGACGGAACTGGATGGGCGACACGTTCACGGCGACGCTGATGCCGGGCCAATGCCGGCCGTCGCGGCAGGCCTGGCGCAGCACCCATTCGCTGAGCTGGGTGATGAGGCCCCGTTCCTCGGCCATCGGCACGAAGGTGGAGGGCGGGATCATGCCGTGCACGGGATGGGGCCAGCGCACCAGGGCCTCGACGCCCAGGATCGTGCGCCCGTCGGGCGAGTATTGCGGCTGGTAGTGGACCCTCAGTTCGTTGGCGGCGATGGCCGCGGCGAGGTCCTCGTCCACGGCCTGGCGCATGATCAGGGCGTGGTCCATGCCGATCTGGAAGAAGGCGTAGCGGTTGCGGCCGTCGTTCTTGGCCCGGTAGAGCGCCTGGTCGGCGAGCTTCATCAGCGTGTCGCGCTCGCGCCCGTTCTCCGGCGCGATCGCGATGCCGATGGTCGCGCCCACCATCACGTTGGCGGCGCCGACGTCGAAGGGCTCGCGCATCGCCTCCAGGATTCGATGGGCCAGGGCGGCGCAGTCATGGGCCGAGCGGACATGCGTCTGCATGATCGCGAACTCGTCGCCGCCGAACCGGGCCAGGAGATCGGCCCCGCGCAGCGCGTCCGTGAGCCGGCGCGCCACGATGCGCAGCAGCACGTCGCCGGCCTCGTGACCATGCGTGTCGTTGACGTCCTTGAACCGGTCGAGATCGATGAACAGCACGGCGACGCCGTCGGTGTGGTCGTCAAGGCGGGCCAGCGCCGCGTCGAGCCGGGCCGCGAAGAGGCTGCGGTTGGGCAGGCCCGAAAGCGGGTCGTGCAGGGCGAGGTGCGTGGCCCGCGCCTCCCGGTTGACGAGATCGGTCGTCACGAAACGCACATGGGCGAACATGAAGGCCGAGAACAGCCCGATGGCCAGGAGGGCGATGACGATGGAGGGCAGCACGCGCTCGAGCACCTGGTCGCCCGGCCGGACCGGGCGCCACACGAGCGTCGCGCGCATCATGCTCTGCCCATCCAGCACGGGCAGCGCCCAGGGCGCGATGGGGCCGCCGGCGGTGACCTCCTCGATGTGCAGGTCGGCATAGTTGCCGCGCAGGATGTCCTCGCGCAGCGACGCGAGCGAAAGCGGGCGGATGCCGACCGCGACGAGGCCGCCCGTCGGATCGTCCTGCTCGCCGAGCATCGGCACCGCCACCAGGATCCGGAGCATCCCGCCGTCGAAGGCCAGGCGGGACACGCCTGCCTTGCGCGCGACCGTCGCCGGATCGGCCCCGGAGGTGAAGATCGGGTCGCGGCGCAGCGCGAGTTGTCCGAGCTTGTCGCGCAGCTCGGCGAGTGCGGGGGCCAGCAGGTGCAGCCGCGCGTCGAACCGTCGCTGGTCGGCCGGCTCCGCGCCGGCGCGGCCCGTGACCACGATGTTCTCCGGCGTGACCACGAAGCTGGCTTCGAAGCCCAGCACCTGCTCCAGGGGCTCGCCGATGGCCGCCTGGGCCGCGCGGGGCGAAATGGGGTGGGTGAGTGCCGTGACGGCCGCGGGCGTGCCGACGACCCGCGCGAAGCGCTGCAGCGTCTGCCGCTTTTCCGTGTCGAGGGATGCGCTCAGCGTGGCGAGCTGCTGGTCGGCGGCCAGCTCATTGGTGCGCTGGCCGGTCCAGACCAGTCCGCCGACCGCCAGAGCCAGGAGCGACAGCAACACGGCCGCGACCGGCCACACGATGCGCGCGGTTGCGGAGCTGGGGCTCGTTCGGGACTGGCTCCAGGTCATCCATGGAATCCGGCGGGGTCATCCCCGACCGCACAGGGATAAGCCGGGAACTGTTACCAGCCGCTTGACCCTTAACGTGAACGATGCGGGAAGGTTTGAGCGACTTCAGTCCGCCGGGTCGCGGGGCTTGTAGGGCGGGGGCGGGATGGCGATGTGGGCCGCCCGCAGCGCCGCCGACCAGCGCTCGCGCAGGTCGTGAAAATAGGGCTCCCCGGCCTCGATTCGATGCAAAAGGTCGGGTTCCAGCGCGTCGCGACGCATGGTCACCACGTCGATGGGCAGGCCGACCCCCAGATTCGAGCGCATCGTCGAGTCCATGGAAATCAGCCCGAGCTTGAGCGCATCGCCCAGGCTGGTGTTGAAGGTGACGGCGCGGTCGAGGATGGGCTTGCCGTATTTGTGTTCGCCGATCTGCAGATAGGGCGTCTCGACGCCGCATTCGATGAAGTTGCCGGCGGCATACATCATGAAGAGACGCGCAGGGCTGCCCTTGATCTGCCCGCCGATCAGAATCGACACGTCGAATTTGATACCGGCCTCGTCGAGGCTGCGCCCGTCCACCTCCCGCACGCGGTGGATCGCCCGGCCCACGAGCTGCGCCGCCCGGAACATGGACGGCGCGTCGTACAGCGTCTCGACCTCCCCGGTGTTGGGGTTCTCGATTCCCTCGGACACGAAGCTCACGACCGATTGGGAGATCGACAGGTTGCCCGCCGTGGCCAGCGCGATGATCCGCTCGCCGGGCTTCTCGAACACGTGGAGCTTGCGAAACGTCGAGATGTTGTCGAGGCCCGCATTGGTGCGGGTGTCGGCGATCATCACGAGGCCCTCGCGCACGAGGATGCCCGCACAATAGGTCATGGCGTTTGCCCGTCTTCCATATGGCCGCCGTTATAGCCGGTGGAACCGGCCAGCGATACCGTTGCAGGACAAGCACTTTCCGGCGCGTTTACGCCGTTGCGCGCGCGGCCCCGCGGACCGTCTCAGTTCTGGCTCTGGCTCTGGGCCATGACGCGCACCGCGCTGGCCTGCCTTTCGTCGCCACCGCCGTGGTGGGACCCGCGAACGGGAGCGGCGCCGGCGCAGTCCAGCCCCATGGCGACCCGCACATGGGCGGTGGACGGGCAGGTGCGGTTGGCGGTGTCGAAGGCGACCCAGCCGAGACCCTCCACATGGGCCTCGGACCAGAAATGGACGCCGGAGCCCGCGCCGGGGACCTCCTGCCACAGGTAGCCGCTGATCGTCCGGGCGGGAATGCCCAGGTGGCGGGCCGCCGCGACGAAGAGGTGCGCGTGACCGGCGCTGTCGGCCCTCCCTTCGGCGAGGGCCTGTGCGGCCTCCTGCGGGCCGTCGGCGGCGATGGCGAGCGTGTCGCCGACCTTGGCCATCAGCCCGTGCAGGCGCGACAGCGCTTCCGGGCCCGACGCGCCGGCGACGTCGTCGGCCAGCGCGCGCACCGCGTCGTCGGCGGTGGTCAGCGGCGTGTCGCGCAGGAAGAGCGGGGGTGGGAAGCGCTCCACCGTGCCGCGCACGATGCCCGCCGTGTCGTGGGTCTGGACCTCGCCGTCCACCGTGACGACGAGCCGGGTCAGAGGTCCCCCGACGCTGAGCAGGTGGGTCACGTTGCCGAACGCGTCCTCGCCCGGCTTCAGCCGGCTGTCCAGGTCCACGTCGATGCGCCAGTGCACCACGAACTGGCCGTCGTGGTTCCTGGGCGTCAGCCGCAAAGTCTGGATCAGGGACTTCGCCGGCAGCGCGTAGTCGTAGGTGGTCTGGTGCGAGACGTGGATGCGCATCGAAGAGCCTTGCGGAGCGGGCCGGCGGCGACCGGGGAGGGCGCAGCCGGCCGGGTCGTCACACCAGATACTGGTCCGTGATGGCGGAGCCCAGCTTGTTGTTGTCGACGATGAAGTTGTCGATGAACTCGTGCAGGCCGGTCTTGAACACCTCGTTGATGGTGGTGTTCTCCAGCCGCGTCAGGATGCTGCGCGACAGGCGCTGCGACACGCCCTGCCGCCCGTAGCGCTGGCCGAGATCGTCGAGGAAGCGCACGATGTTCTCGTAGGACGACGCCAGCGAGCGCGGCATCTGGCGATTCAGGATCAGCAGGTCGGCCACGAGCCAGGGCTTCAGGCTCTCGCGGTAGACCCAGTGATAGGCCGTCAGCGCGGACACCTCGCGCAGGATCGTCGACCACTGGAAATAGTCGAGGCTGCTGCCGACCCGCTCCGATTCCGGCAGCAGCAGGTGGTACTTGACGTCCAGGATGCGGGCCGTGTTGTCGGCGCGCTCGATGTAGACGCCCAGGCGCGAGAACCAGTAGCTGTCGCTGCGCAGCATCGAGCGGTAGGCGGAGCCGTCGAAGGCGAGCGACACCGACTTCACCCACTCCAGGAACCGGCCGGTCTGTTCCCGGCTCATGCTGACGCTGTCGTATTTGCGCAGTTCCAGGTAGGCGCCGTTGATGGCCTCCCACATCTCCGCCGTGATCGCGGTGCGCACGGCGCGGGCGTTCTGGCGGGCGATCTCGATGCAGCTGCGGATCGAGGACCGGTTGTCCGAGGAGAAGGCCAGGAAGGTGGTGACGTTGCGCTCGTTCACCTCCGTGAAGCTCTCGTCGTAGGCCTCGCTGGCGCCCACCGTCAGCAGCGCCGTCCGCCATTCGTTGCCCACGCCGCCATAGGCGGCGGGCAGGGTCGACAGCCGCTGCGTTGCGTCGAGCACCCGCGCGATGAACTCGGCCCGCTCCACGTAGCGGGACACCCAGTAGAGGTTGTCGGCAGTGCGGCTAAGCATCGAGCACCCAGGTGTCTTTCGTGCCGCCGCCCTGGCTGGAATTGACGACGAGCGAGCCTTCCTTCAGCGCCACGCGGGTGAGCCCGCCGGGCACGATGCGCACCTTGTCGGAGCCCGACAGCACGAACGGCCGCAGGTCGACGTGGCGGGGCGCGACGCCCGAGGCCACGAAGGTGGGGCAGGTGGAGAGCGCCAGCGTCGGCTGGGCGATAAAGCCGTCCGGCGCCTGCTTCAGCTTGCGGCGGAACTCCTCGATCTGCTGGCGCGAGGCGTGCGGTCCGACCAGCATGCCGTAGCCGCCGGAGCCGCTGACCTCCTTCACCACCAGTTCGGGCAGGTGGTCCATCACGTAGCTGAGGGCCTCTTTCTCGCGGCAGCGCCAGGTCGGCACGTTCTTGAGGATCGGCTCCTCGCCGGTGAAGAAGCGGATGATCTCCGGCATGTAGGTGTAGACGGCCTTGTCGTCCGCCACGCCCGTGCCCACCGCGTTGGCCAGCGTCACGTTGCCCGACTGGTAGGCGCTCATGAGGCCGGGCACGCCGAGGATCGAGTCCGGGCGGAAGGCGAGGGGATCCAGGAAGTCGTCGTCGATGCGCCGGTAGATGACGTCGACGCGCTTGGGCCCCTGCGTCGTGCGCATGTAGACGATGTCGTCGCGCACGAAGAGATCCGAGCCTTCGACGAGCTCGATGCCGAGCTTGTCGGCCAGGAACGAGTGTTCGTAGAAGGCGGAGTTGAACTGGCCGGGGGTCAGCAGCACGCACACCGGATCGCGCGAGGCCGAGTTCGGCGCCACCGAGCGCAGCGTGGCGAGCAGGCTGTCGGGGTAGTTCTCGACCGGCGCCACGCGGTGATCGGCGAACAGCTCCGGGAAGAGCCGCATCATCACCTCGCGGTTCTCCAGCATGTAGGAGACCCCGGACGGCGTGCGGGCATTGTCCTCGAGGACGTAGAAGTCGTCCTGGTCGACGCGGACGATGTCGATGCCCGCGATGTGCACGTAGATGTCGTGCGGAACCTTGCGGCCCGCCATCTCGGGCCGGAAGCCCGGGTTGCGGTAGACGAGGTCCTCGGGGATGACGCCCGCCTTCAGGCACTCGCGCGGGCCGTAGACGTCGGCCAGGAAGGCGTTGAGGGCGGTCACCCGTTGGACGAGACCCTTCTCCAGCTTCTGCCACTCGGGCTTGGTGATGACGCGCGGAATGATGTCGAAGGGGATCAGGCGCTCCGTGGCCTCGGCATCTCCGTAGACCGCGAAGGTGATGCCGATGCGGCGGAAGAACAGTTCAGCCTGGCTGCGCCGCAAGGCGATGTGATCGGCCGGCACGGTGTCGAGCCATCGCTTCAGCCCTTCATAGGCCTCGCGGACGGATCCCCCCGTGCCATTCATTTCGTCGAACGCCGACGCCATTCAGGTCCCCCTCAGCCGGTTCGCGGGTTCACGATACCGGTTCCATGGTCAAGCTAACCGCAAAGGGCGTGCCAGCGAAGAAAATTGCGCATGGATCCGAGCCTATGTCGGTCGGTGGCCCGATCATGCCTGCTCAGACGGGGCCTCCTCGTTGATTTCTGGCCTGCTGCCTCCCTCAGCCGTCCTGGCCGGGCTTGGCCCGGCCATCCACGACTTTGCTGGGGCCATGTCGCTCGTCCCTGGCAAAGTCGTGGATGCCCGGGCCGAGCCCGGGCAGGACGCCGAGAGTGGGTGCTACCGCGACCGGCAGGAGTGGAGTGCCTGCTCTTTGGGCAATTGCACTGGCAAGTCTCAAATCAGTCCCAGCCCCTTCATGCTGGCATGGCCCTGGCGGCCCACGATGATGTGGTCGTGGACGGAGATGCCCATCGGCTTGGCGAGGTCGGCGATCTCGCGGGTCATGCGGATGTCGGCCTGGGAGGGGGTGGGGTCTCCGCTCGGATGATTGTGAACGAGGATCACGGCGGAGGCGGAGAGCTCCAGCGCCCGCTTGATCACCTCCCGCGGGTAGACGGGCGTGTGGTCCACCGTTCCCGTCTGCTGCACCTCGTCGGCCAGGAGGCCGTTGCGCTTGTCGAGGAACAGGATGCGGAACTGCTCCTTGTCGGCGAAGGCCATGGCGGCGCGGCAGTAGTCGATCACGGCGGCCCAGGAGGAGAGCACCATGCGCTTGGCCACTGCCCCCTTGGCCAGCGCCAGTCCGGCGGCCTCGACCACCTTGACGTCGACGGCGGTCGCTTCCGCCACCCCCTTCACCTCCATGAGACGACCCATCGGGGCGCCGAGCACCTCGGCGAGGCTGCCGAAGCGGGTGAGCAGGTCCTTGGCCAGGCCCTTCACGTCGCGGCGCGGGATCGACCGGGCCAGGACGAGTTCCAGGAGTTCGTAGTCCTCCAGCGCGGCTGCGCCGGCGCGGAGGAAGCGCTTTCTCAACCTCTGGCGGTGGCCATGGCGGTGGTCCTCCCCGCCGTCGTGGTCGGGGAGCACCGGATCGTCCATGGGAAGCCTCAGGCCCTAGGTTTGCGCGGGGGGCTGGTCCCAGCCCTTGGGGGACAGCGTGAAGATCTCGCAGCCGGTCTCGGTCACACCGATGGAGTGCTCGAACTGCGCCGAGAGCGAGCGGTCGCGCGTCACGGCCGTCCAGCCGTCGCCGAGCACCTTCACGTGGGGGCGGCCGAGATTGATCATCGGCTCGATGGTGAAGAACATCCCGGCCTTCAGCGGCACGCCCTCGCCGCGGCGGCCGTAGTGCAGGATGTTCGGCTCGTCGTGGAACAGCCGGCCGAGGCCGTGGCCGCAGAAATCGCGCACCACCGAGCAGCGCTCGGCTTCGGCGAACTCCTGGATCGCGGCGCCGATGTCGCCCGTCGTGGCGCCCGGCTTCACGGCGGCGATGCCGCGCATCAGCGCCTCGTAGGTCACCTCGACGAGCCGCACGGCCCGGCGCGGCACGTCACCCACCAGGTACATGCGCGAGCTGTCGCCGTGCCAGCCGTCCAGCACCAGCGTCACGTCGATGTTGACGATGTCGCCGTCGCGCAGCGGCTTGTCGTTGGGGATGCCGTGGCAGACCACGTGGTTGATGGAGGTGCAGATGCCCTTGCGGTAGCCGCGGTACATCAGCGGCGCCGGGTAGGCGCCGTGGTCCATGGCAAACTCGAAGATGGCGTCGTCGAGCACTTCCGTGGTGACGCCCGGCTTCACCAGAGGCACCAGCAGGTCGAGCGCCTGGGCCGTGAGCTGGCCGGCGCGGCGCATGCCCTCGAAGCCTTCAGGGCCGTGGAGCTTGATCTCGCCGGTCTTGCGCCCGGCAGCATGGCTCGCGTCGACGAACGTCATCGCAGTGTCCCGCGTCTCGCGCCGTCAGGATGGACGGCCAGGCCCCTTCCGGCACCCGGCCTCTCACATGGGACAAACCGCGCGCGCATGCAAGCGCCGCCATGGCGTCCCGGCGCTTGCCGCTGGCTTTCGCGGGCGTGACGCGCTACTCGTCGCGCCCATGACGGACCTTCAGGCCAGATCCGCCGCGCAGGCGCAGAACACCCCGGGCAACGAGACCCGCCCCTTCGGCGCGTATCGTCCCTCGCCCATGCTGGAGCGGCTCATCGCCTTCACGCGGCGCATGCCGCGCAGCTGGCTGGGGCGCCGGCTGGCCTACGCCACGCGCCAGATCGCGTTGTGGACGCTCGACGGCCGGCCGATCGACATGGAGTCGATGGGCGCGCGCATGCGGCTCTACCCCTACAACAATGTCTGCGAGAAGCGGCTCCTCTTCACGCCGCAGTATTTCGACGCCGACGAGCGTGCCATCCTCGAGGCCCGCATCACGGACGGCTTCGTGTTCGTCGACATCGGCGCCAACGTGGGTGGCTACGCCCTCTTCGTGGCCACCCGCGCCGGGACCCGTGGCCGGGTGCTCGCGGTGGAGCCGCAGCCCAAGGTGTTCGAGCGGCTGGTCTACAACATCCGCCAGAACCCGCTCGGCACCGTGAAGGCCGTCGATTGCGCCGTCGCCGACAAGGCCGGCGAGGTGACGCTCTTCGTGGACGAGAAGAACCACGGCGAATCGAGTGTGAAATACGTCGGCACCGCCAACGGACCCTCGGTTCGCGTCGCCGCCAAGACCCTGATGGATCTTCTCGCCGACGAGGGCTTCGATCACGTCGACGCCATCAAGCTCGACGTCGAGGGGGCCGAGGACCTGATCCTGGAACCCTTCCTGAGGCTCGCGCCCGACAGCCTGCTGCCGCGCCTCTTCCTCATCGAGAACGGCACCGGCCGCTGGCAGGTCGACCTGCCCAAGCTGCTGGCGGGCCGCGGCTACAAGCTCATCGCGAAGACCCGCGTGAACCTCGCCTTCGAGCGGGGCTGACCGCGCGGCTGGTCTCGCGCCTGTCAGCGCCTCACGCCTCCACCGGCACCGGCCTGTCGAGCCAGATCCCCTCGGGCGTGATCCGGCAGCACCAGGCCAGCGCCTCGACGCCTCGTGCCTTGGCGCGGGCGAAGGCGGCGGCGTAGCCGGGGTCGATGTCACCGGCGAGCGCAAAGCGGTCGGCGGCCATCTGCACGACGAAGAGCATCACCGCCCGGTCGCCTGCCTCCACCCGGTCGCCCAGCTCGTCGAGGTGCTTGGCGCCCCGCGACGTCACGGAATCGGGGAATTCGGCCAGGCCCGGGGTGCGCATCAGGTGGACGTTCTTGACCTCCACGAAGCAGGGCGGGCGGCCGGGATCCTCGAGCAGCAGGTCGACCCGGCTGTTCTTGCCGTACTTCACCTCGCGGCGCAGGACCGCATAGCCGGCGAGTTCGGGAATGACCGCCGACGCCACGGCCTCGGCCGCGATGGAGTTGGGATGGGCCGTGTTGATGCCCACGAGTTCGAGCCCGCGCCCGAAATCGGCTTCCACGATCTCCCAGGAATGGGCGAGCTTGCGCGCCGGGTTGTCGGAGCGCGACAGCCAGACCCGGTTACCCTCGCCCTGCAGCCCCATCATCGAACCCGGATTGGCGCAGTGCGCCACGATGGTCTCGCCCGTGGCATCGAGCACCACGTCGGCGAGGAAGCGCTTGTAGCGGCGCACGAGGCGCCCGGGCACGAGAGGGGCGGGAAAGAGCATGGGGCCTGTCTTCGCGGGTGGGGACCGGGGCAAATTGGCGCGATTCGGCCAAAACAACACCGTTTATGAACAGCCGTCCCCGCCGTTCGCCTTGAGCGGGGGAGGCGGGCGCGCTACATCCCGGCTCTTCCGGAGATTGCCATGACCGAGCCCGCGCCCGTCGTCACCGCCGCCGTCCTCGTCATCGGGGACGAGATCCTGTCCGGCCGCACCAAGGACAAGAACATCGGCACCATCGCCGACTACTGCACCGCGCTCGGCATCGACCTGCGCGAAGTGCGGATCGTTCCCGACGTGGAGGAGGAGATCGTCGCGGCGCTCAATGCCCTGCGCGCTCGCTGGGACTACGTGTTCACCACGGGCGGCATCGGCCCGACCCACGACGACATCACGGCCGACGCCGTGGCGAAGGCCTTCGGGGTCGGCATCTCGCACGACGATCGGGCCGTCGCCATGCTGCGCGAGCGCTTCCCCAATCCGGCCGACCTCAACGAGGCGCGGCTGCGCATGGCCCGCATCCCGCACGGGGCCGACCTCGTCGACAACCCGATCTCCAAGGCGCCGGGCTTTCGCATCGGCAACGTGATCGTGATGGCCGGCGTGCCCTCCATCATGCAGGCCATGTTCGACGCGGTGGCGCCCACGCTGCGCACCGGCGTGAAGATGCTGTCGACGTCGATCGACAGCGGCGGCCTGCCCGAGGGCGCCTACGGCTCGGCGCTGGCGACCGTCCAGAAGGCCCATCCGGGCACCGTCATCGGGTCCTATCCGTCCTTCGACGGCCAGCGCTTCCGCAACCAGATCGTGGTGCGGGCCCGTGATCCCGAGCTGCTCGAGACGGCGAAGGTCGCCGTCGAGGCCATGCTCGTCGAACTGCACGCCAACCGTCCGTCCTGACGCCCGAGGGGAAACACACCATGTCGCAGCCGCAGCCCAAGGCCTTCCCCGTGTCGTGGGACCAGTTCCATCGCGATGCCCGCGCGCTCGCCTGGCGCCTGGCGAACTCCGGCCCCTTCGAAGCCATCGTCTGCATCACGCGCGGCGGGCTCGTGCCGGCGGCGATCGTGTCGCGCGAACTCGGCACCCGCGTCATCGAGACGGTCTGCGTGGCGAGCTACCACGACTACACCTCGCAGGGTGAGCTCCGGGTGCTGAAGACCATCGCTCCCAACCTGCTCAACCTCGGTGGCGAGGGCGGCAAGGGCGTGCTCGTGGTCGACGATCTCGTCGACACCGGAAAGACGGCGCGCGTTGTGCGCGACATGCTGCCCAACGCCCACTTCGCCACGGTCTACGCCAAGCCGCTCGGCCGGCCGCTGGTCGACACCTTCGTCACCGAGGTGTCGCAGGACACCTGGATCTACTTCCCCTGGGACATGGGCCTGGCCTACCAGGCCCCCATCGCCGAAGGCCACAAGGGCTGAGCCGCGGCGAAATCCTGCGTCCTTCGACACGCCGCCTATGGCGGCTGCTCAGGATGAGGATCTTTCTGGCAAGTCAAACGCTTACAAAGCTCCTCATCCTGAGCAGCCCGCGCAGCGGGCGTGTCGAAGGACGCACATCAGTCCAACCGCGTCTGAGCCTCGGGGAATGATCCGCATGGCCTTCGACGTCTCCACGACCCGCCGCACGCTGTTCCAGGGGCTCATCGACGCCGCGGGCAGGTTCGGGCGGAACCTGCCGATCCTGGAGGATCCCGAGCGCAGCCCGCTGAGCTATGCGCGCCTGGTGCTGGGCGCCCTCGTCATCGGGCGCAAGCTCGCCGCCCTGTCGGCGCGGCGCGAGGCGGTGGGGATCCTGCTGCCCAACGTCAACGCCGTCGCGCTGGTGCTGTTCGGCCTCTCGGCCTACGGGCGCGTCGCCGCGATGCTCAACTTCACGGCCGGCCTCGCCAACCTGCGCTCGGCCGTGCGCACCTGCCACATCCGGACCGTCGTCACCAGCCGGCGCTTCGTCGACAGCGGCAAGCTCGACGAGGTCGTCGCCGGGCTCGCCGCGGGCGACGAGGAGGGGCCAGGAGTCTCGATCGTCTACCTCGAGGACGTCCGCGCCTCGGTGACGAGCCTCGACAAGGCCCTGGCGCTGGTCGCGTCCTGGTTCGCCGCCTCCCTGCACGCGCGCCACGCGCTGGCGCCGGACGATCCCGCCGTGGTGCTGTTCACCTCCGGGTCGGAGGGCAAGCCCAAGGGCGTGGCGCTCAGCAACGCCAACATCCTCGCCAATGTGGGGCAGATCCTCGCCCATATCGGCTCGCCGCCGCTCGAGACCGGGCAGGTCATGCTGAACCCGCTGCCCGTGTTCCACAGCTACGGGCTGACCGGCGGGCTGCTGCTGCCGCTGCTGTGCGGCATCCGGACGGTGCTCTATCCCAGCCCGCTCCACTACCGGCAGGTGCCGAAGCTCGCCAAGGCGGTGGGCGCGACGATCCTGTTCGGGACCGACACGTTCCTGCTGGGCTGGGCCCGCGCCGCCGAGCCCGGCGACCTCGACAGCGTCAAGGTGGTGGTGGCCGGGGCCGAGCGCGTGCGCGAGCAGACGCGTGAGGCCTGGAACCGCTCGGGCACGACCATCCTGGAAGGCTACGGCGCGACCGAGTGCTCGCCGGTCATCGCCGTGAACCAGACCTTCGACAATCGCGCCGGCACGGTCGGAAGGCTGCTGCCCGGCATCGAGCACCGTCTCGATCCCGTCGAAGGCCTGCAGGAAGGGGGAGGGCGCCTCGTCGTGCGCGGGCCCAACGTCATGGCCGGCTACCTGGCGCCGGGCGGCGATGGCCGGCCGGCGTCCCTGCCGGACGGCTGGTACGACACCGGCGACATCGTCGCCATCGACGAGGACGGCTTCCTGCGCATTCGGGGCCGGGCCAAGCGCTTCGCCAAGATCGGCGGCGAGATGGTGTCGCTCGCCGCCATCGAGACGCTGGCCGCCGGTCTGTGGCCCGGCGCCACCCACGTCGCGGTCACCCTGCCCGACGCGCGCAAGGGCGAGCAGATCGTGCTCGTCACCGACAAGCCGGACGCCGAGCGGCCCGCGCTCCTGGCCCACGCCCAGGCGCAGCAATACCCCGAACTCTGGGTGCCGCGCGCCATCCTGGTGACGGCCGGCATCCCGGTGCTGGGCTCCGGCAAGATCGACTATCCGGCCACCCAGCAACTCGCCGCCACGATGCGCCCGCTGCTCTAGGAGCGCGGACGCAGGCCGTCGCGGCGCCACCCCCGTTGCCGCCCGCGCCGCGGCGGGCTAAGCCTGCTCCGCGGGCCCGCATGGCGAAATCGGTAGCCGCACGAGACTTAAAATCTCGGGCCTTCGGGCGTCCCGGTTCGAGTCCGGGTGCGGGCACCAGCACGGGCCAAGAAAAAGCCCCCAGCGACAGAGCCCTGGGGGCCTTTGAGTTCAGGGAGGACCCGCCGGCGGGGAAGGGTCACCAGACGCCAGCGAGAATGTGAATGTAGCGCGGGGCGCTCGAGTCGGCTGTGTCGTACCGGCAACAGCCGGTGATTGTTTCGCGGCCGATTACATCCCGGGGACGCAGAGTCAGCGCGTGGGGCCCCAATCGTAGAGCCAGGTGTAGCGGTTCATCAGGCCGTCGCCCCCGATGCGCTTCATCACCAGGTCGCGGGCGAAGGCGAAGGGATCGTGCATGTGGTAGATGGTGCCGTTGCGCCGTGCCGCGGCCTGGATGGCCGCCGCGCGCGGGCGGCGCGCGGCCGCGTAGGCCGCGAGCGCGGCCGGGACGTCGCCCGGCTTGCCCTTGACGTGGTGGGCCAGGACGGCGGCGTCCTCGATGGCGAAGGCGCCGCCCTGCGCCAGGAACGGCAGGATCGGGTGAGCGGCATCGCCGAGCAGGGCGGTGCGTCCGCTGGTCCAGGAGGTCCGCGGCGCCCGGTCGAACAGCGACCAGACCTGCCACTCGGGCACGGAGTCGAACAGCGCCTTGAGCTCGGGCGACCAGTTGCCGAAGCGGCGGCGCAGCTGGTCGGACGCGCCGGGGCGCGACCAGCCGGGCTCGGCGTTGCGGTCGCTCACCACGGCGACCACGTTCACGAGCTTGCCGGCCCGCAGCGGGTAATGGACCACGTGGGCGCCCGGCCCGAGCCAGAGGCCGGTCTCCTGGCGCCGAAACGGGGGAGGGGCCTTCTCGGCATCGACCACGCCGCGCCAGGCTACGAAGCCAGTGAAGTCGGGCTCGCTTTGGTCGCCGATCGCCGCCGCGACGCGCGACCACAGGCCGTCCGCGCCGATCAGCAGGCCGCCGCGATAGGTCTCGGGGCCGTTCGCCTCCGTCACCGACACGATCGCCTCGGCGCCTTCCTGGTCCACGCTCGTCACCGAGCGGCCGAAGAGGAGGCGGACGTTGGGCAGGCTGCGCACCGCATCGAGCAGCACGGTCTGAAGGTCGGCCCGGTGCACCACGTAGTAGGGCGCGCCGAAGCGTTCGCGCATGGTCTTGCCGAGCGGCATCGCCACCAGGCGGGCGCCGCTCATGCCCCGGCGCACCAGGAGGCGGTCCGGCTCGCCCGCCGCACGGCCCAGCGCCGGGCCGAGGCCCAGGCCCACCAGCACCTGCGATGCGTTGGGAGACAGCTGGATCCCGGCGCCCACCTCCTCGATCCGCGTGCGCTTTTCCAGCACGGTCACGGGGTGTCCGGCGCGTCCGAACAGGAGCGCGGCCGTGAGACCTCCGATGCCGGCGCCGGCGATCAGGATCGGCATGTCGGATCCCGCCTGCGCGGCGCTCACGACGGAAAACTCCTCGGGCGGGGGATCACGGAGAAAGGCGCGGGCCGGACGGCCCGACGGACCCGGCTGAAATCAGGCAGCGGACTTGCGAGCGCCCGCGGCGTCCCAGGAACAGCCGGCCGGAATCGTCTCGGAGCCGTGCAGGGTGGGATCGAAGCTGTAGAGCGTGGAGCAATACGGGCACACGATCTCGCTGTCCGAGCCCATGTCGAGGAACACGTGCGGATGGTCGAAGGGCGGAGTCGCCCCGATGCACATGAATTCCCGCGCCCCGATGCGGATGCCGGGCGCACCGCGGTCGTTCTGGAAGTGAGGCGTGCCGTGGTCGGCCATCAGGAAGGCTCCGCGCGAAGCTGGACAATCGGCGCGCACCATAATGGCCCGGGGCGCCGCGCGCTAGGGTCCAAAAGGCGAGTTCGCCAGCCTGCCGCAGGGGTTGCCCCGGCCGGCGCGGCGTGGCTTAACCCGGCGGAGAGGACATGAGACCGATGCACCGCTTCTCCTCCGACGACGTTTCCATCGCCTACATCGACGAGAGTCCGGACGCCGGCGCCGGGGAGCCGATCGTGCTCGTGCACGGGTTCGCCTCGAGCCACGCGGTCAACTGGGTCAATCCGGGCTGGGTGAAGACGCTGCTGGCCGACGGGCGGCGCGTCGTCGCGCTCGACAACCGCGGCCACGGCGCCAGCGACAAGCCGCACGATCCGGCCGCCTACGCCTCCGACGTCATGGCGCAGGACGTCCGCCGGCTCATGGATCACCTGGGCATCGCGCGGGCCGACGTGATGGGCTACTCGATGGGAGCCCGGATCACGGCCCATCTCGCCCTGGCCAATCCCGAGCGCGTCCGCTCGGCCCTGCTCGGAGGTCTCGGCATCCACCTGGTCCAGGGCGTCGGGCTGCCGCTCGGCATCGCCGACGCCATGGAGGCGAGCTCCCTCGCCGACCTCACGGACCCGATGCAGCGCATGTTCCGCGCCTTCGCCGACCAGAATCGCAGCGACCTGCAGGCGCTCGCCGCGTGCATCCGCGGCTCCCGGCAGACGCTCACGCCGGAACAGGTGGGCAGCATCCGGCTGCCGGTGCTCGTCAGCGTCGGCACGAAGGACCCCGTCGCGGGGGATCCGCACGCGCTGGCCGACCTGATCCCGGGCGCGGAAGCCTTCGACATTCCCGGCCGCGACCACAACCTCGCGGTGGGCGACAAGGCCCACAAGCAGGCGGTGCTCGACTACCTGAAGAGGCGTCCGTGACCCGTGGCGCGACGCGCACCTTCGCGGGCGCCGACGGCAACCGCCTGGTCGCCACCGTCCACGAAGCCGGCATGCCCTGGGTGATGCTGATGCATGGCGGCGGGCAGACGCGCCACGCCTTCGCGGGCACGGCGCGCGATCTCGCCAGGGACGGGTTCTCGACGGTCACGGTCGACCAGCGCGGCCACGGCGACAGCGACTGGGCGCCCGACGGGAACTACAAGAGCGTCGCCATGGCCGCCGACGTGCTGGCCGTGGCGCGCGTGCTGCGGGCCGAGAGCGGCCAGTCGCCGGTGGTCGTCGGCGCCTCCATGGGCGGCATCGCGTCGCTGCTGGCGAGTTCCATCGAACCGGCGCTCATCGCAGCCCTCGTGCTGGTCGACGTGACGCCCTCGATCCGCGAGGACGGGGTGGCCCGCATCGTCGGCTTCATGCGCGAACACGCCGAGACGGGGTTCGCGACGGTGGAGGAGGCGGCGGACGCCATCGCCGCCTACCTGCCGCATCGGCCGCGGCCGAAGTCGCTGGACGGGCTGCGCAAGAACCTGCGCCACCGCGCCGACGGCCGCTGGTACTGGCATTGGGACCCGCGCTTCCTGGACCATGCCAACCGGTTCGATCCCGACGCGGGCGACGTCGTGGAGCGGCTGCGCGATGCGGCCCGCGCCCTGCGGGTGCCGAGCCTGCTGGTGCGCGGCGCCTCCAGCGAACTCGTCTCGCCCGAGCAGGCGCGCGAGTTCCTGGACCTGGCCCCCGGCAGCGCCTTCGTCGACGTGGCCGATGCCCGCCACATGGTCGCGGGCGACAAGAACGACGTCTTCACCCGCGCCATCGTCGACTTCGTCGAGCGTCACTTCAGGCCGGGCGTCGCGCCGGCCCGCGGCTGAATGTTAGAGTCCGGGCAGGGGTCTACGCCTGCCGGCTGAGACGGTTATTCAACCTCAGCGGGCCGTTTTCTCTCATCTCCCGCGGAAGTGGGGGTCGCGCTTTTCGAGGAAGGCCGTGCGGCCCTCCCGGTAGTCGTCGCTGTCGAAGCAGGCCGCCGCCATGGCCTTCAGGGCCTCGGGACCGGGGGCGCCGGGCAGTCCCGCCGCCGCGTCGATCCCCGCCTTGGCGGCCGCCAGCGTCAGCGGCGCCTGGCTGGCGACGGTGGCGGCGAGCGCCGCGACCGAGGCCTCCAGGTCCTCGGGCGCGACGACGCGGGTGAGGAAGCCGGCCGCGAAGGCGTCCTCGGTCCCCAGCCGCCGGGCCGTGAAGAACAGCTCCTTGCTGCGCATCGCCCCGATGGCCGCCACCGCGTAGGCATAGGCCTGGGGCGGGTAGCCGACGCCGAGGCGGCCGGCCGGGATGCCGAACTGGGCTCCCTCGGCGGCGACGCGCAGGTCGCAGGCGAGCGCGAGGCCGAGTCCGCCGCCCAGGCAGAACCCCCGGATCATCGCGATCACCGGCTTGCGGCAGCGCGCCACCGCGTCGAAGGCGGCGACGTTCGCCTCCTCGTAGGCCAGGCCCCCGGCGGCCGTGGCCCGCACGGTGGAGAACTCGCTGATGTCGGCCCCCGACGCGAACGGAAGCTCGCCCGCGCCCCGGATCACCAGGACCCGGGCCTCGTCGTCCGCCTCGACGGCGGCCACCGCGTCGGGCACCGCTTGCCACATCGCAAGGTCGAAGGCGTTGCGGCGCGCGCCGTTGTCGATGAGCAGGACGGAGACAGGCCCTTGGCCGGCAAGGCGCAGCCGGCCATCAGCGAAACGTCGTTCGGTGGAACGGGGGCTCATGGGTGGCGCCTCCTTGCGTCGATGCAGACTTGCAGCGCTGGGTGGGGGACCCTAGCTGTGATAATCTCCGCCTTCCCGCGTCAAGCCCCGAGGCCGCCCATGACCGCCCACGGCTCTTCCCCTCTGCAGCGCGGCCCCGTCGCGGGACGTGTCGATCCCGTCTGGGACCGCATCCGGCAGGAGGCCGACGAGATCATCCGGCGCGACATGGCGCTCGGCGGCTTCATCATGGGCTCCGTGCTGAACCGGGGCACGCTGGAATCGGCCGTGATCCACCGCGTCGCCGCGCGCCTCGACCACGAGGCGGTGCCGGGCGAACTCATCGTGCACGCCTATACCGAGGCCATTGCCGCCGACAAGACGATCGGGGAGGCGTTCCGCGCCGACCTCATGGCCGTCACGGACCGCGACCCGGCCTGCCAGCGACTCGTCGAGCCGCTGCTCTACTTCAAGGGCTTCCACGCCATCCAGACGCACCGGCTCGCCCACGCCCTGTGGACGGCCGGGCGCCGCGACTTCGCGCTCTACCTGCAGAGCCGCTCGTCCGAGGTGTTCCAGACCGACATCCACCCGGCCGCGCGGATCGGCCGGGGCATCTTCCTCGACCACGCGACCGGCCTCGTCGTCGGCGCCACCGCCGTCATCGAGGACAACGTGTCGATGCTCCAGGACGTCACGCTCGGCGGGACGGGCAAGGAGCGGGGCGACCGGCATCCCAAGGTCCGCCAGGGCGTGCTCATCGGCGCCGGCGCCAAGATCCTCGGCAACATCGAGGTGGGGCAGTGCGCCCGCGTCGCCGCCGGATCGGTCGTGCTGAAGCCGGTGCCGCGCAACAGCACGGTCGCGGGCGTGCCTGCGCAGGTGGTGGGAACGGCCGGCTGCGCCGAGCCGGCCCGCAGCATGGACCAGCTCCTCGCCGAGAAGCTCTCGCCCGTCGGCGAGTGAAGCCCGCGGGGGCCGCGAAGGTCCGCCGCCAGGCCGGCCGGGACGGCCCGTCAACGCGGCTCCGCCGGGGGCGGGCGGCGTTTCCACCGAAACCGGGCGTGCTCTGGCGCCCATGCTTGCGGTGCGCCTTCAGCCGTGGCAAGTCCGACCCGGGAGCACCGCCCGACGGCGTGCGCGAGAGGCCGGATTTCCATGGACAAGACCGAACTCCTGAAGCTGCAGAACTATCTCCGCCGCCTGTTCAACAACGCGAACATCAAGGTGGTGCCGCGGCCCCGCAAGACCGACTCGGCCGAGGTCATGATCGGCGACGAGTTCGTGGGCATCATCTCGCTGGACGACGAGGACGGCGACCGCTCCTACGCGTTCAACATGTCGATCCTGGACGTCGATCTCGAGGATTGATCGGCAGCGCCGGCGTCAGCCGGCCGGTCGCATCCAGCGGTCGACGAGGGGCGTCAGGCCGCTCTCGATGCGCTCCCAGGATTCGACGAGACGGGGTTCGAAGCGGATCTGGACGGCGATGCCGTTGCGCTCGAACCGCGTGGTGCACAGGGGCGGCAGGACTTCCCCTGCGCGAGGCTTGGCGTCGCAGACGGCCAGGAAGCGCCGGCCGTCGGGCGGCGAGAACAGGAGCTCCTGGTTCTCGTAGGGCGTGCCCGCCTTGAACTTGCGCTCGATCAGGTTGGCGGGGCCTGCCTTCACCGCCGTCTCCAGGAAGCGAGCATAGAGGCTGCCGAGGCGATCCGGACGGGTCGTGGCGGGATCCGCGGCCGACAGCGTCACGAGCAGCACGTCGCCGATGCGCGGCGCCGCGGTCTTGTCGGACGTTCCCGTCGTCGCGGCGGGGCCGAGATCCGCCCAGCGAACCGCCAGATCGACCCGGCCTTCTCCGTCGTGCGTGCGCACGAGGCCGGCCGGGATGTTCAGCACCTGCGCGCCGATGCGGGCCACCACGTCCTTGGGGGCGGGCGGCGGGGCAGGGCGAAGGCCGAACGCGAGCCCGCCGACGACCAGGCCTGCTGCGATGGCGAGCAGCACCGTCAACCGGCCGGTGCCCGCGGCGGCCGCCTCCGGCTCGTGGGCAGCGACGCGCCGTCCGAAGGTCGGGGACGGATGGAGGGAAGCCGACATACGCGCGCATCCTCAAGGAACGACTACGGTCTTAACTATCCTGAAACGACGTTCTTTAAGGTTCCGTTAAGCCTGCCATAGTGGATCCGCGGTCGGCGTGGCCGCGTGTCGTGTTGCGGACATGCGTCATGGGTGAGCTCCCTCCGGGAACGATCGAGGCCTTCCAGTCGCTCCTGCTGGGCATCGCCGCCGCGGGCGTCCTGGCGACCGGATTCGAGGCCTTCACGTCCCGGCGGGCCAGCTTCGCCCTGCTTGAACTCGGCGGTCCGCAGGCCGTGGCCTCCGTGCCGCTGATCGTCTTCACCGCGCCCTTCATCATCCTGCGCAACACCGTGCTCGGGCGCCGTTTGGAGCGCCGGCCCATCCCGTTCGTGGCCCTCGCCACGGTCATCGCGTGCCTCTGGGGCTTGGCGTGCGGCAGGGTCATTCTCGACCTGATGGCGAAGGTGCTGGTCCTTCTGGGGGCTTGACGCGCGGCGTCCCCGCCCGCCTGACTGCGTGCTCCTGCCAGGAGACACGCCATGCCCGTCTACGCCCTCAACGACGTCGCGCCCCAGCTGCCCGCGCCCGGGACCTACTGGATCGCGCCTGACGCCCACGTGATCGGGAAGGTGAGGCTGGCCGAGGAGGTCGGGATCTGGTTCGGCGCCGTGCTGCGGGGCGACAACGAGCTGATTGCGGTGGGTGCGCGCAGCAACATCCAGGAGCACGCCATGCTCCACACGGACCCGTCGTTCCCGCTGACGGTGGGGGAGAACTGCACCGTCGGCCACCACGCGATCCTGCATGGCTGCACCGTCGGCGATTGCAGCCTCATCGGGATGGGCGCCTCGGTGCTCAACGGCGCGTCCATCGGACGCTTCTGCCTCGTCGGCGCCAATGCGCTGGTGACGGAGGGCAAGAGCTTCCCGGACTATTCGCTGATCGTCGGCTCGCCCGCCAAGGTCGTGCGCACCTTCGAGCCCGACATCGTCGAGCGGCTGATGACGTCGGCCAATGTCTACGTGAACCGCTGGAAGGCGTTCGCGACCGGGCTGAAGCGCCTGGACCCTTGAGGGGTCAGCGTCTGCGCTGGTCCGGGGCCGAGAGCCACAGCCGGCCCGCCGCCAGCCCGGCGACCGCGACGCTGGCGATCGCGGCGGGATACCAGAACGAAATCATCATCGCGTTGTCGCCGGTGCAGTGGAACGCATAGGCGAGGCTGCCCACGCCGCCGGCCAGGAGCCCTGCCGCGAGGCCGGCGAAGGCGGGGCTCTCCGGCCGGGCGCGCCGCATGGCGACGATGATCAGGCCGAGCGCCGGCAAGGCCAGAGCGACGATGGCGCCGAAGCTCTGCAGGCCGATCGTGAGCGGCACGGTGGGACGGTCGCCCGAGGGGAGGGTGAACTCCAGCCAGGCGGGAGCTGCGAAGACGGCCATCGCGGGGAGGGCGAGGACGAGGCCCAGGCCGAGCCCGTCCGCGCCGCGGCGCAGGGAGGAGCGGCAGACGCCGATCGCGCACAGCGCCAGCACTGCGCAGGCCGCGAGCTTGACGCTCTCCAGGCCCGAAAGAGCGCGCCCGAGGTCGGGCCGGATCCCCATCGTCACGACCATCAGGGCAAGGCTCGTGGCCAAAGCGGCGACGGTGGCCGGAAGCAAGGCAAGCCAGGCTGGCCCCCTGCGCTCGCCGCCTCGCGCGGACCCGTGGTCCGGTACCGGGGAACTGCCCGTCTTCATCACTTGCCGTCTCCCGTGAGCATCCGCGCTCCGTGAAGGGAGCCGTCCGGATTCCACGGCGGCTCCATGTGATCAGTGTAGGGCGGCGTCCGCGCCGGATGGCGCACAAACGCGCGAGCACACGGGGCCGTGAAGGACCCCGCGGGCCTGCGGACTGCGTCGGAAGGAAGGCTCAGGCGCGCCGGGTCGGCAGGTTCAATGACCCGCCACCGTCAGGCCGGGGCTCGCGGGCTCGCCCAGCTTCACCCACACGTTCGGGTTCACCTGCGACTGGCGCTTGATGAAGCCGTAGCCCGTGGCGCTCCAGGGCAGGATCTGGGAGGTCTTGCTGTCGAGGACGAAGTCGCCGCGGTCGGTGACGATGGTGATCACGGCATGGCCGGCGCCGGTCTCGTCGCGCACGACCGTCATGAGCAGGGACTGTCGGGGAAATCCCTCGCGGATGAGGATGCGGCGCTTCAAGAGCGCGATGTCCTCGCAGTCGCCCTTGCCGGCGTCCGGATAGGTCCAGAACTCCTGGCGTCCATAGAGCGTTATGTCCTCGACCTGCTCGATGGTGTTGTTCACGTAGCGGTTGACGCGGACGATGTCCGACCAGGTCGCGGCGGTGATGGCGATGGCCGTCGGGGACTTATCCCCGTCGCGGCAGTCGGCGTCGTGGCCGGAGCGGCAGAAGTCGATCCATCCGACCGGAGGCTTCACCTCGTCGAGGATGGGCGTGGCCGTCGTGGCGATCGGAAGGATGTTGCGCTGCGGCTGGCCTGCAACGGCCAGTTCGGTCCCGGCCATGGCGGCCAGCCCCATCAATCCCGCCAGAAAGGCGCCGAAATACCGCATCTCGCTTGGCCCCCAGAAGTTAACAGGAGGTTAATCGCAAGCGGGGGCTGGCTGCAACGATAGGGTAAATACAGGGTTAACGGCGCCGAATTGCTGAAATTGCGGCGTGATCGTGTTCGCCCTCAGGTGAAAGATTGAACGAAAGCAAGAGGGTGCGCTGTCTCGCGCAAAAAGAGAGCGTCCGGGGCACCGTCAACGGGGCCGCCGGCGGGTCCGTCCTGCTGTCGTCTCGGGAATCGATGGGCGCGAACGCCCCTCGAATCGCGCGAGCTTGTCCACAGAAACAGTGTCCCGCAGGGCTGCGGAGCGTCCGGCTTAACGCAGTCCCGCTCCCGCCCGGACGCCGTCCACCCCGCCACCGCGCTCGCGCACCACGTCGCGGCCGATCCGCAGCACGGCGGCAACAACCCGGTCGATGTCGGCCTGGCGGGTCCGGTGACTGACGACCGCGGCGCGCAGACAGTGGCGGCCGTCGAGGACGGTGTCGGACAGCGTAGCCTCTCCCTCTTCCTGCAGGCGCATCAGGATCTCCATGTTCACGTCCCGCGTCGTTGCCTCGTTCCATCCGTCGGCGCGGTAGCGGAAGCAGACGATGTTGATCTGCGCGGTGCCGATGGCCTCCAGTTCCGGCTCGCTGTCCGCCATGCCGCGCAGGTGCTGGGCCAGCGCGATGTTCTGGTCGATCAGGTGGCCGAAGGCTTCGATCCCGTGCTCCTTGATCGTCATCCAGATCTTTAGCGCCCTGAACCCTCGCGACGTCTGCAGGCCCCATTCGTGCAGCCACTCCCCGGAGGCGAGCCCGCGGGGGGATTGCTGGAGATATTCGGGGGTGAGGGCGAAAGTCCTCCTGTGCGCGGCCGCGTCGCGCACGATCACGCACCCCGCCTCGAAGGGCACGTGCAGCCACTTGTGCGGGTCCAGAGCGACCGAGTCTGCGTCGCCCAGGCCGCGGACGAGGTGTCGATGGGCGGGGGAAACCGCGAGCAAAGCGCCGATGCACCCGTCGACGTGGAACCACAGGTCTTCCCGTCGCGCGATCTCGGCAAGGGCGGGGAGGTCGTCCACGGCCCCGGTGTTGACCGTTCCGGCCGTGCCGATGATGCAGGCCGGCTGCAGCCCATCGCGACGGTCCTCGGCGATCGCCGCGCGCAGGGCGTCGAGGTCGATGCGCTGGCCGGCATCGCTTGGCACGCGCCGCAGAGCCACGTCGCCGAGGCCCAGCGCCTCCAACGCCTTGCGGTGGCAGCTGTGCACCTGGTCCGACGCGTAGTAGCGCAGCGGGCGCGGCAGGGCGGCCACCCCGAGTGCGCGCACATCGATGCCGGCCTTGGCGTTGCGCGCGACGGCCAGAGCCATGAGGTTTGCCATGGAGCCGCCGCTCACCAGGGCGCCGCTCGACCCCGCCGGGAACCCCACCGCCTCGCGCAACCAGTCCACGACCTGCCGGTCCATCATGGCCGCCGCGTGCCGCCCGCCGCCGAGGTTGGAGCCCTGCACGGCTGCCAGGAATTCGCCCAGTGCGCCGGTGAAGTTTCCCGCGCCCATGTACCAGGCGAAGAAGCGTGGATGGACGTTCCCCATCGGGTAGGGCATCAGGCTTTCGGAGAGTGTCGCATAGAGGTCGGGCAGCGGCGTGGGGCCGCGCGGAAGCGCCTCCCGGAACACGGCCTCGACAGGAGAGGGATCGCGCCAGGACGGTCGGTCCGACACACCCTGGAGATAGGCGATCGCGTCGTCGACCATGCGGTGGGCCACCGCCCGCGCCTCGTCCCAGGACGGCGGATCCAGCCCGCGCTCGGTGTTCTCGATCATGGCGGTCGCTCCTCAAGCCGCGAAGCGGCAGGCGGGCGTGGAGAGCGAGAGGGCGATTTCCTCCTGCGTCATCTCCGGCTCGATCCCCTCGAAGAGAGGCGTCGACATGTAGCGCTCGCCGGTGTCCGGCAGCATTGCCAGGACGGTGCTGCCGGCCGGCAGGCTCTCCGCGATCCGGCACGCGACCGCCGCCGACGCGCCGCCGGAGATGCCGGTCAGGATGCCTTCGCGCTGGGCCAGGGCGCGCGCCATGGCCACGGCATCCTGGCCGGAGACGGCCGCCAATTCGTCGTAGTGGCCACGGTCCATGGCCTCCTGCAGGACGAGAGGAATGAAGTCTGGCGTCCAGCCCTGAATCGGATGCGGCTGGAAGGCGGGATGGGTCGCGGAGGGGTCGCCGTCCGACCCGCGCGCCTGGGCCTGGCCGCTCGCCAGCAGCGCGGCATTGGCGGGCTCGGCGAGGATGATGCGGGTGTCGGGCCGCTCGCGACGCAGCACGCGGCCGACGCCGGTCACCGTTCCACCGGTGCCGTAGCCCATCACCACGGCGTCGAGCCGGCGGCCGGTGAAGTCGGCGACGATCTCGCGGGCGGTCGTGGTCTCGTGGATGGCGGCATTGGCGGGCGTTTCGAACTGGCGGGCGAGGAACCACCCATTGGCCTCGGCGAGCTCGATGGCCTTGCGCACCATGCCGGTGCCCTTCTCCGCGCGCGGGGTGAGCACCACCTTGGCGCCCAGCATGCGCATCAGTTTGCGGCGCTCGATCGAGAAGCTGTCGGCCATTGTGACGACGAGAGGATAGCCCTTCTGCGCGCAGACCATCGCGAGGCCGATGCCGGTGTTGCCGCTGGTCGCCTCCACCACCGTCTGGCCGGGGCGTAGCGCGGCGGTCCGCTCGGCCGCCTCGATGATGCCCAGCGCCAGCCGATCCTTCACCGAGCCGCCAGGGTTGAAGAACTCCGCCTTCACGTAGACGGTCGCATGGCGCGGCCCGACGTGATTCAGTCTCACGGTCGGGGTATCGCCGACGGTCTCGAGAATGGATTCGAACAGGCGTCCCCTTCCGGCGGTGGAGCGGATGGCGGGGTCCAGGGCTGGCTTTGCGCTCATCATGGGTCTCTGGTCCTCTATGGGATGACTTTCCGGCTGCCTCGGTGCAGCCGGTCCTCGCTCGTGGTAGAAGGAGTGGACCGCGATGCCGTGGGAGGGAGCGTGGAGGGGCGCGTGGAAATGGCCGTGTCGGCGGGCTCTCCACGCCTCGGCGTCAGGCTGCTGGGCCGTCCCGAGGTCCTGACAGGCGGCGTGCCACGCCCGCTTCCCGCGTCTCGCAAGGCGGTGATGGTGTTGGCCTACCTGGCGGTGGCGAGCCGGCCCGTCGCGCGAAGCCAGCTGTGTGACCTGCTGTGGGACGGGCCCAACGATCCGCGGGGCGAACTGCGCTGGTGTCTCACGAAGCTGCGGCGGCTGCTGTCGTCGGGTGACGCCGATCCCATCGAGGCGAAGGCGGACCACGTCGCCCTGGCGCTGGGCAATGCGGACGTGGACGTTTGGGCCCTGCAAGCCGCCACGCGGGATGGGTTGGCGCGGCTCGGCGTGGCGGACCTGGAGGACCTTGCGGCGCGCTTTCCCGGGCCCTTCCTCGACGGGGTGCAGGCCGACCGCGCCCCCGCCTTCGAGACCTGGTTGTCGGGCCAGAGGCGATCGTTCCGGTCCCTTCACCTGGACGTCGTCGGCCGGCTGTGCGAGGCGCACCCGGCGGGCACGCCGGGCCGACTGCGTGCCCTGGAGGTCCGCGCCGGACTGATGCCCGAGGACACCCCGGCGCACCTCGCGCTGCTCGAGGAACTCGCCCTCCACGGAGATCTCGCCGGAGCCGAGGCGCACCTCGCGGCCACTGCGAAGGTCTACGCCGCCGAAGGACTCGACTCCGCGCCGCTGCGCAGTGCCTGGCGGGCGCTGCGCGCGACGCCGCGGGTCCAGCCGTCGCCGGCCCTGACCGTGCCCCTCGCCCGGGCGGCTGACCCGTTGGCGCGGGCGGGTGGCGCGCGCCGGCGCCCGCGCGTCGCGATCATGCCGCCCACCGCGCAGACCGACGCCACCGGCCTCGCCGACGCCGTGGCCCATGACGTGATCGGCAGGCTGGCACGGCTTCGGTCCCTGGCGGTGATCGCGTGGGGCTCGGTGAGCGCCCTGGCCCGTCGAGGGCTTTCGCCCGAAGAAGCGGCCACGGCGCTTTCGGCCGACTATTTGGCGGGCTTCTCCACCCGGTCCTTCAGCGGGCGCACGCGGCTGGACGTCGATCTGGTCGATGCGGCGACGCGCACGCTGCTGTGGAGCGAGACCTTCGACCTCGTGCGCGAGCAGGGCCTCTTGCTTCTCGAGGAGGTGGGGAGCGCCGTCGTCGCCTCCCTGAGCCACGCGGTCGAACTGGCGGAGCGCGACCGTGCGCTCGTGAAGCCCGCCGGCTCCCTGACGGCGTGGGAGGCTTACCACCGCGGCCTGTGGCACATGTACCAGTTCACCGTCGCGGAGAACGGCCTGGCGCTGGCCGAATTCCAGGAGGCCGCCCGGCTCGATCCCACCTTCGCGCGCGCCCACGCTGGGATCTCGTTCACCCATTGGCAGAACGCCTTCCAGCGTTGGGGCGACCCGGTGCAGGAGACCGCGGCGGCCTACGCCGCGGCCTCCCGCAGCCTTCTCGTCGACGATCTCGATCCGCTCGCGCACTGGTCGATGGGCCGCGCCCTGTGGCTCAAGGGCAGCCATGGCGAAAGCCTCGCGGAACTGCGCCGGGCGATCGACATCAGCCCGAGCCTGTCGCTCGCCCATTACGCGATCGCCTTCGTGCAGTCCCAGTCCGGCGACCCGGTCGAGGCCATCCGAGCGGCGGAGCAGGCGCGCCAGCTCAGTCCGTTCGACCCCCTGCTCTTCGGCACGTACGGGGCGCTGGCCATGGCCCATGCGCGACTCGAGCAATTCGCGCAGGCCGCCGAGTGGGCCCTGTTGGCGGTGGCGCAGCCCAACGCCCACCGGCTCATCGTGGCGATCGCCGCCCATTGCCTTGCCCTTGCGGGCCGGCTGGAGGACGCGGCCCCGCTGGCGGTCCGTCTCAGGGCGGGGACGCCACCCTACCTGACGTCCGACTTCCTGGCGGCGTTCCACTTCGCGCCGGAGGGCCGCCAGCTCTTTCAGCACGCCGGGAGGCGCCTCGGGCTCGCCTGAGGTGGTCCCGGCTCCTGAAACGTAAAGAGCCGGCTCCTCGGGGCGGGGAGCCGGCTCGGCGATGCCGGTCGTGGGACGGATGGGGACGGGACCGGAACCGCGGGTCCTCCGCGGGGCGCGGGTGACGCTGGGCATCATCCGGGCGAACCGGTTGCCGCGCGCTCAGCGGGACAGCTCGAATGCGACCGAACGGCGACGCGGCCGGGCGCCCGGTCGCCTGCGCAAGGCCGGCCGGCGAAGGGGCAGTGCCCTTCGCGCCAGGCTCAGAGCTGGAGGTCCTCGTCGAACAGGTCTTCCGGAATGGGCCGGACGAACTCGACGGCGATGCCGGTGCCGAACTGGCGCACCACGCGGGCCGGGGTCGAGCCGATCGTCACGGCCGTGCCAGGCGGAACGGCGAAGTTCGTCGTGATGGCGACACCCGACATCGACAGGTCGATGATGCGGCCGGCGCCCTCGCGCCCGTTGGCGAGGCGGATGAGCACGTTGACCTGCCGCGGCGTGATGCGCTCGTGACGGCGGTCCTCCGGCAGGCCCAGCTCATGGCGGTTGGCGAGCCAGGTGAGCTGGTTGGCGAGTTTGTCCTGCTTGCGCTTGGTGGCGACGATGGTGGCCGCGAAACCGAGCTCCAGATGGCGCACCACGATGCCCTCGAGACGCCCGAGGTGCTCCAGGTACATCACGATCCGCTCGCCGATGCGACCCTTGATCGGGGCCATGACCGCGATGCCGCCCGGCGACATGTTGATCGTCTGGCAGGGATATTCCTCGCGGTTCTCCAACATAAACCGGCCGAGGACGACCACTTTCACCCGCTGGTGGCGGCGTCGTTCGAGCGGTCTGGCGCGCAGCTTGAGTGCCTGGGTCATTCCATGGCCGGACGAGAGAGCGGAAGGGTCTCCGCAGGATCGGCCACAGTGGTTAACACCCCTTTATCGTGCGTCAACGCGTTTGACTTATTTCTACCCAGCCGCGTTGCACGGCGTTAAGTCGTCAGGCCTCCCTCGAACACCCGCAGGTGCCCGCGTCGGCTTCCCACCACCGTGGGGCCCTGCTGGACGGGCTGCTGGGCGACCCGCGGCGTTCCGCGGACGATTCGCATGCTGACGAGGTGCAGGGACTGCAGCGGCGTCAGGCCGAACCATGGCGGCAGCGTCGCCGCGGACAGGCAGCCGAGCACCCTTGCGTGGGTTCGTCCCCGATGCCGCAGGGGGAGGAGCAGGAGCTCGAGCTCGATCTGCTCGCCGTCCTCGGTCTGTCCGACGACCCCCGCCACCGCCGGGCGAGCCTCGTCGCAGACCACGCGCACGAGGGCCGCCCCCTCGGCGCCCACCGCATTGGCGGGACTGCGCCACAGGAGCGAGAAGGGCGTGTCCTTGAGCTCGCGGCCGAACAGGGCGCAGACGCGCGTCCCCGCCAGGCGGAACGGGTGACTGCCGTCGGCCTCCACGTCGAGCATGAACGTGTCGGCGAGGGCGGTGCGGATCGCGCCGGGTTCGATCTCCGAGCGCTCGGGCGCCAGGCGGTCGCCTCGGATCTGGTCCCAGTAGGCGAACAGGGCGCAGGTGGTGGCGTGTCTCATCGTGGCTCACTCGGACGGTTGTCCCGTTTGGGGACAAACGTCCTGATCTGGTACGCGTGGCACATCGGTTTCCCGTTGTGGAGCCTTGGAAAGGTCACAACCGAGGAAAGTCAGCAGTCCGCGTGCCAACACTTTGGTAACCTTAAGAAGACGTTCCCGTTGTGAGGGAAGTCACGCGCTGCGACCTTGCTCTCGACCTGTCGGGCACCGCGTCGCTCCTGTGCGGTTACCGTCGAACTCGGGCGCGGACCTCCAACCGCGCACGCCCGGTCCAAAGGGGGAGAGTCGAGGCTCTCCCCCTCTTTTTTTGGCCACGCGATGCGGCACCTCCACGCTTGAAACCGGGGAAGCCCACGGCCATGGTGGCCGCGAGGCGGCGCACTCCGCGCGCTCAAGGCCGGATGCGCATGGATCCCAAGCTACGCGAACCTCTCTTCAACGTGCCGGGCATCGTCATCGGGCTCATCGCCGTGATGCTGCTGATCTACGGGTTCGGCGATTCGCTGCTGGACGAGGAGACGCTGTTCGTCGACTTCGCCTTCATCCCGGCCCGGCTGGGGCTCCTGTTCGGGATGGATCCCGCAGCGGTCCTGAACGCGAGGGTGCTGGCCAACCCCAGCGACGCCAACCGCCTGGCTGCCTCGCTGGCGCAGGAGTTCGCGATCCGCGGCGAGGTGAAGCCCTGGACCCTGGTGACCTACGCGCTGCTGCACGGCAGCTGGGCCCATGTCCTGCTCAACTCGGTATGGTTCGTGGCCTTCGGCACCGCCGTCGCCCGCCGCTTCGGGTCCGTGCGCTTCCTGGTGCTGTTCGCCGTGACGGCCGTGGGCGGCGCGCTGGCGCATTTCGCGACCCACAGCTCCGAGGTGATCCCCATGGTGGGGGCCTCGGCCTCGGTCTCCGGCGCCATGGCGGCCGCCATGCGATTCGCCTTCCAGCCGGGCGCCCCGCTGGGCGTGTTCCGGGTGGACGACTCGCTCGCCTACCGGCTGCCGGCCCTAGGGCTCGGCTCGGTCTTCGCCGACCGGCGCGTCCTCAACTTCGCGCTGGTGTGGTTCGGCCTGAACATCGCGACGGGCCTGCTCGCGCCCGGCCTCGGCCTGGTCGATTCCTCGATCGCCTGGGAGGCCCACATCGGCGGGTTCCTCACCGGCCTTCTCGTCTTCCCGCTGCTGGATCCGGTGCCGCGCGGCCCGCAGGCCTGACGGGCTCGTTGCGACAAACGGCCGATTGGCGCATTGTAATCTCCCGGGCGCCGTTCACACGGCCTGCCTCGCAGCGGAGACCCTGGAAGGGCGCGCGGGTGGGACGGGCGCGCGCCGCATCGTCCCCCACAACCGCAACGCCAATGGAGGGACGCATGACCGTGGGTCTAATCCTCGCCTCGAAGGGGCGAGACGTCGTCACCATTCCGCCGCACCGGACGCTGACCGACGCCGTGCAGCTTCTCGCCGAGAAGCGCATCGGCGCCGTGATCGTCGCCGGTGCCGATGGCAAGGTGCTGGGCATTCTCTCCGAGCGCGACATCGTGCGCGCCCTGGCCGCCGGCAGCCACGTGATGGGCGATCCGGTCTCGCGCTACATGACCAGCAAGGTCGTCACCTGCGGTCCCGACAGCCTCATCGGCGACATCATGGAGGACATGACGTCGGGCCGCTTCCGTCACATGCCGGTGGTGGAGGGCGGTCGCCTGGCGGGCATCATCTCCATCGGCGACGTGGTCAAGTTCCGCCTGGCGGAGTTCCAGCACGAGGCCGAGGCGCTGAAGGAATACATCACCGTCGGGTGAGGGCGCAGTCCCGAAGGCCCCGAAGGTCCAGCCAGGTGCAAAGCCGCGCTGGAGATGGATCCGCACGCTCTCGGGACGACGTGAGGGGCACGCCCGGCCATGGAGCCTGGCGCGCTCACGCGGGTTGCGTGAGGGATTCCATAGCGGCCTGGATCTCGTCGAGGGCATGCGCGACGGCGTTCTCGCCCAGCGCGATGCATTCCTCGGCGCGGTGGAAGTCGAACAGGCCGACGCGGCCCAGCTTGGGCTTGAGGTGAATGTCCGGCGGGTCGCCGGCCAGGCGCGACCGCGCGATGCGGTCCTGCGTGATGTTGAAGGCGTCGACCATCACCGAGGCGAGGCCGGGCCCCGTCACGGAGCGGCGCGTCATGCGCTGGCCAATAGACCGCGCCGCGCCGATCACGGGGGAGAACAGCCCCTCGGCCAGCGTCTCGGCCATTTCGTCGGTCGGCGGCTCGGCGAGGCTGCCATGGTCCGGGATCACCGCGCCCCGGCCGTAGAGATCGTGGTTGAGGTTGACCGCGATGATCAGGTCCGCCGACATCGCCCGCGCCGTCGTGACCGGGATCGGGTTCACGAGCGCGCCGTCGAACAGCCAGCGGCCGCCGAGCCGGATCGGGTCGAAGATGCCCGGCAGGGCATAGGAGGCCTGCAGCGCCTCCACGAGGTGCCCGCGGGTGAGCCAGATCTCGTGGCCTGTCCGCAACTCGGTGGCCACGGCCGCGAAGCGGGTCGGCAGGTCCTCGATGGCGAGGCCGCCGACGTCGCGCACGAGGAGCTTCTTCAGCCGTTCTCCGCCGATCAGGCCCGAGCCGATGTGGAAATCCATGAGCCACAGCACGCGGCTCTTGGTCAGCGAGCGGGCGAAGTCTTCCAACTCGGCGAGCTTGCCGGCGGCGTGGCAGCCGCCCACCACGGCGCCGATCGACGTGCCGGTGATGACGTCGGCCTTGATGCCGGCCCGCTCGAGCGCCCGGATGACGCCGATATGGGCCCAGCCGCGGGCCGCGCCGCCACCCAGGGCGAGCCCGATGCGGGGAGGGCGGCCGGGGCGATCGGTGGGGAGGTCAGTCAGCATGGCGGGTCCGCGCGAGGGCCGGCCAGCACTCTAGCCGGTCGGGCGCCGCGGACAATCGGTTACCTCGGAAGAGACGATCCGCGCGTCAATGGTCCGCGAAGGCGAGCGTCACCGTGCCGTCGGCCCCGGTCTCGACCCGGCGATAGAAGCAGGCGCGCCGGCCGGTGTGGCAGCAGCCGCCGTCGCCGGCCACCGTCACGCGCAGGAGCAGGCAGTCCTGGTCGCAGTCGGTGCGGATCTCGACGAGGGTCTGGATCTGGCCCGACGTCGCGCCCTTCAGCCAGAGTTCGCCCCGGGAGCGCGACCAGTACCAAGCCTGGCCCGTCGCCAGGGTGCGGGCGAGCGCTTCAGTGTTCATGTGGGCGACCATCAGCACCTCGCCGGTCGTCGCCTCGACGGCGACGGCGGTGATCAGGCCGTTGGCGTCGAAGCGGGGCGTGAAGGCGGTGCCTTCCTCGATCTCGGCCTTGCTGCCCGGCGGCGGAAACGCGGCGGCCACCATGCGGCTCTCCCTGCAAATGAAAACCCCGCCCGCGATGTCGCGGGCGGGGTTCCATAGCATGATCTCCGGAGGTGGCCAGAGAATCGCGCTCGTCCCGTCAGGCCATGGTGTCAGCGCAGGCCGCGCACCATGGTCAGGAACCGGACCTGCTCCGCCGGGTCGTCCCGGAAGATGCCGGTGAACTGGGTGGTCATGGTCGAGGAGCCCTGCTTCTGCACCCCGCGCATGGACATGCACATGTGCTCGGCCTCGATGATCACGGCGATGCCCCGCGGCTTCAGCGCCTCGTCGATGGCCTCGACGATCTGCGCCGTCATGGTCTCCTGCGTCTGCAGGCGGCGGGAGAACACGTCGACCACGCGGGCGAGCTTGGAGAGCCCCACCACGCCCTCGGCCGGGAAGTAGCCGATATGGGCCTTGCCGACGAACGGCACCATGTGGTGCTCGCAGTGCGAGTAGAACGGGATGTCCCGCACCAGCACCATGTCGTCGTATCCGGCGACGTCCTCGAACACGCGCGCCAGAACCTCGGAGGCGTCCTCGCGGTAGCCCTTGAAGAGTTCGTCGTAGGCCTTGGCGACACGCTTGGGCGTGTCCAGCAGTCCCTCGCGCTCCGGGTCGTCACCGGCCCATCGGATGAGGGTGCGAACTGCCGCCTCAGCCTCCTCGCGCGTGGGGCGCTTCAACGTCGACTTGTCGGCAATCGGCTGGGCCGGTCGCGCGGACAAGGGCTTAACCACGGCATCCATGTGGAGCCTCCGCTCTTGATTTACGTGTCTGATACGTTTGCCCCCGCGCCCTGGACCATAGGCGCGGCGCTTGGACGCAGCACCATCACGTTCACGGGAAGGGGGTGCAACCGATCATTTCGCGGACCTCGCAAGCGGCGTCCGAAGGCCTTATATTGGGGCCATGCTGAACGACATCTACAACAAGCGGATCCTCGAGCTGGCGGCCGACATCCCGCGGCTGGGACGTCTGGATCACCCGCAGGCGAGCGCGACCGCGCATTCGAAGCTGTGTGGCTCCACCGTGACGGTCGACGTGGCGATGGACGGGGACACGGTCGCGGACTTCGCCCACGACGTGAAGGCCTGCGCTCTCGGCCAGGCCTCGTCGTCGATCATGGCGCGCCACGTGGTGGGCTCGACCTCCGCCGAACTGCGCGCGCTGCGCGAGACCGTGCGACGGATGCTCAAGGAAAACGGTGATCCGCCGGCCGATCCCAAGTGGGCGGACATCGCGGTGCTGCTGCCGGTGCGCGACTTCAAGGCGCGCCACGCGTCAACCCTGCTCACCTTCGACGCGGTGGTCGACGCGATCGGCAAGATCGAGGCGGCACGGGAAGCCGCGGAGTAGGGCAGCGGAAACTCTGCGTCCTTCGACACGCTGCCTGCGGCGGCTCAGAGAGTGTGAATCAGGTTCCGGTGCGGCGTTGCATCTGACGTCTCCAGCGCACGGCCACCTCTCCATCGTCCTGCCCGGGCCAAGCCCTGCCAGGGCGCCGAGAGGGAGGTGCAGGCTGAACCGCCGAAAGACTCATGCGCTCTGAGCAGGCCGCGGCACGGCCGTTTCAAACGCAGGACCCATCAGCCACGCGCCGTCAGGGCGCGTAGCCGAGCGGGAAGGTGTAGCTCGCGCTCGCGCCCAGCGTGAACTGGTCCTTGGAGCCGAGGTTGCGGACAATCGGGCTGTCCGCCGCACCGCCGACCAGGCGGTCGTAGCCGCCACGCACCGTCGTCGACCACTGGTCGTTCCACCGGTAGGTGGCCGCGGCGGCGACGCCGACCGACTTCACGCCGGGATCGGCCTTGTACTGCGTGACGTTGCGGTTCTGCAGGGCGTCGACGCCGGTCACGCCGAAATAGGTGTCCATGTACTCGGAGCCGGCGAACTGCACGCGCGGGCCGCCCGAGATCACGAACTTGCCGACGCGCTGGACGTAGTCGAGGGCGAGGGTGCCGACGAGGCCGTTGTAGCCGTTGATGCCGTAGCGCATCTCGCCGCGCACGCGCAGCGTGTCGGCCAGGGCCCAGAACTCGCCGTACAGGCCGGGCTCGAGCGCCCACTTGGCGTCACGGATGCCGTAGAGGCGGCGGTCGTTCTCGCGGTAGCGGCCCGACTGGTACTTGCCGACGAAGCCGATCGCCCACTGGCTGTCGCCGAAGAGGGCGATGCTGACGCCGTCGTCCGGCGCGCTGTAGTTGTCCGGCGTGCCGGCGCGGCGCAGGCTCAGCGACGGATAGGCGATGAAGCCGTAGGACTTGGCGCCCGGGAAGTTGGGCGAGAGGACCACGTTGCCCTTGATCGTGAGGAGCCAGCCATAGGGCTGCTCGGCGACCTTGGCCGTCCGCGGTGCGGTATCGGCGGCATAGGTGCCGGCGGAACCGACCAGCGCGGCCCCGAAACTCAGAACACCGACGGACCGTGCAAACGAAGACGCAACGCGATATGGGAACGACATTCCAGCTCCAATGATCTCCCGCCACGCCGCAGCGGGTACGCACGAGACGCTGGCCGAACGGCCCGCTTCGACGAAACCGACAGGACGACCGAACCACGTGCCTGACGACACGGATCGCCCTCAAAGCAGTCACAAATGTGGCTCTGCTCGAGCGTCGCTGCAACCTCACGCAGGGGTTTCGGTCGCGAGATTTGTCCTGCGTGTCTATCAGGTCACGGCTTCGTCGCTGATCGGGCGTCAGTGCCGCCACCTCCCGAGCTGTTCGGAGTACATGGACGAGGCGATGCTGCGGCACGGCTTCTGGGCCGGCGGCTGGATGGGATTCGCCCGGATCTGTCGCTGCAACCCCTTGGGAACCCACGGACTCGATTTCGTCCCGGCCGCGTTGCCCGCGCAAAGCGCGTGGTATAGACCGTGGCGCTACGGGCGCTGGCGGGGGACGAACTCCGAGCCGCCCGTCTGCGAGGCCGTCGTTCCGGGCGACGGGGCGGCCCCGCGCCGTTCCTCCTGAGCCGTCCGCCCCATCGCTTACCTGCTTCGTGCGCAGGAGTGAGCCGGAGACCCGCCATGATCAACGTCACTTTTCCCGATGGCGCCGTGCGGTCCTTCCCCGAGGGAACGACCGGCCTCGACATCGCCAAGGGCATTTCGCCCTCGCTCGCCAAGCGCACGGTCGCCATGGCGCTCGACGGCACGCTCGCCGATCTCGCCGATCCGATCGCCAGGGACGCGAAGCTCGAATTCGTGTCGCGGGAGGATCCCCGCGCGCTCGAGCTCATCCGCCACGACGCCGCCCACGTGCTGGCCGAGGCGGTGCAGAACCTCTGGCCGGGCACGCAGGTCACCATCGGCCCGGTGATCGAGAACGGCTTCTACTACGACTTCGCCCGCAACGAGCCCTTCACGCCCGAGGATTTCCCGGCGATCGAGGCGGAGATGCGGGCCATCATCGCGCGGGACAAGCCCTTCACCAAGGAGGTGTGGTCCCGCGAGCAGGCCCGGCGCGTCTTCGCCGAGAAGGGCGAGGCCTTCAAGGTCGAGCTCGTGGACGCGATCCCCGAGGGGCAGGACCTCAAGATCTACCGGCAGGGCGACTGGTTCGACCTGTGCCGCGGCCCGCACATGACCTCGACGGGCAAGATCGGCCAGCACTTCAAGCTCATGAAGGTGGCCGGCGCCTATTGGCGCGGCGACAGCAACAACCCGATGCTGACCCGCATCTACGCCACCGCTTTCGCCACGAAGGAGGAGCTGGACGCCTACCTCACCCAGCTCGAGGAGGCCGAGAAGCGCGACCACCGCCGGCTCGGCCGCGAGATGGACCTCTTCCACTTCCAGGAGGAGGGGCCCGGCACGGTGTTCTGGCATCCCAAGGGCTGGACGCTGTTCCAGACCCTGATCGCCTACATGCGCCGGCGCTTGCGCGGCGACTACGACGAGGTCAACGCTCCGCAGGTGCTCGACAAGAGCCTGTGGGAGACCTCGGGCCATTGGGGCTGGTACCAGGAGAACATGTTCGCGGTGAAATCCGCGCATGCCTTCACGCATCCCGAGGATCCGGAGGCCGACCAGCGCATCTTCGCGCTCAAGCCGATGAACTGCCCCGGCCACGTGCAGATCTTCAAGCATGGGTTGAAGAGCTACCGCGACCTCCCGATCCGCCTTGCCGAATTCGGCGCGGTGCACCGCTACGAGGCGTCGGGCGCGCTGCACGGGCTGATGCGCGTGCGCGCCTTCACGCAGGACGACGCGCACATCTTCTGCACGGAGGAGCAGCTCGAGGCAGAGTGCCTGGCGATCAACGACCTGATGATGTCAGTCTACCGCGACTTCGGCTTCGAGGAGGTGATGGTG
Organism: uncultured Alsobacter sp.; assembly: GCF_945952055.1. Lineage (GTDB taxonomy): Bacteria > Pseudomonadota > Alphaproteobacteria > Rhizobiales > Beijerinckiaceae > Alsobacter. Next base: position 24,581 of record NZ_CAMFHB010000023.1, on the reverse strand, counting down.
AAGCTCGCCACCCGTCCCGAGAAGCGCGTCGGCACCGATGCCATGTGGGACCACGCCGAGGGCATCCTGAAGAAGGTGCTCGGCAAGATGGCGGCCGACTCGAACCGCATCAAGACGGGCGTGAACGAGGGCGAGGGTACCTTCTACGGCCCGAAGTTCGAGTACACGCTGCGCGACGCGATCGGCCGCGAATGGCAGTGCGGCACCACGCAGGTCGACTTCAACCTGCCCGAACGCTTCGGCGCGTTCTACATCGGCGCCGACGGCGAGAAGACGCGGCCCGTGATGGTGCATCGTGCCATCTGCGGCTCGATGGAGCGCTTCCTCGGCATCCTGATCGAGAGCTATGCCGGCAACTTCCCGCTCTGGCTCTCGCCCGAGCAGATCGTGGTCTGCCCGATCACCAGCGACGCCGACGACTACGCCCGCGAGGTCACCCGCGCCGCGCTCGACGCGGGGCTGCGGGCCCGCTTCGACCTGCGCAACGAGAAGATCAGCTACAAGGTCCGCGAGCACTCGCTGGCCAAGGTGCCGGTCATCATCGCGGTGGGCCGCAAGGAAGCCGCCGAGCGCACCGTGTCGATCCGCCGCCTGGGCTCGCAGGCCCAGCAGGTCCTGGGACTCGACGCAGCCTTGACCGCCCTGGTGGACGAGGCCGTGCCGCCGGACCTGAAGCGCAAGGCGGCGATGCGGCAGGCAGCGGAGTAGGAGCGGGCGGAGAAATCTTGCGTCCTTCGACACGGCCGCTGCGCGGCCTGCTCAGAGCATGTGAGCCTCTTAGCCAAGGACCGATACTCCAGCTCAAACCGACCTTTCAGCCGTCATCCCCGGGCTTGGCCCGGGAACTACGACTTTGCCTGCGCCATTCTGCAGTCGTGGGTGGCCGGGCCAAGCCCGGCCATGACGCGGAGAGAGTGAGGCAAGCTGGACGGCTGAATGATTCCCATCCTCTGAGCAGCCGCATGGCGGCCGTGTCGAAGGACGCACCGCCCTCGACCTCACTTCTTCTGCAGGTCTATCCAGGCCACCAGGTCGGCGGCCTCGTTCCGGCCGATCTGCATGTCCGGCATCTTGGGATGCGGGTTCATGAGGAAGCGCTGGAGGCTGTCGTCCTTGTAGCCCTTGGCGGCGATAGCGGAGAAGGGCGGGACGTCGGCCTTGCCGCTCGTCTGCTCGGGCGTGACCACGTGGCACTCCGCGCACCAGCGCTGCGCGATGACCTTGCCGTTGGCCGGATCGCCCTTCCTGGCTGCGGCCGCGGGCTCCTGGGGCAGGGGCGTCGGCGCCACCACCTGGGCGGCGGCCGGAACGGCCAGGGCGGTCACGAGGCCCAGGGCCAGAACGCGAAGCGTGAAAGCGGGGGAGCGGTCCATGGTCGATCCTCAGGGCCGGCGCGGAATGCGTCTGCGGAGAAGACTCCCACGCTCCGCGCCGGGTTCAAACGACATGGATCAATGCCGGCCGGCTATTTGACGATGACCTCGATGTCCCTGTCGAAGCCGGACTTCACGTTGAACTCCTGCGTGTACACCTTGCCGCCGTTGCGGGCGATGACGACGTAGTCGCCTTCCGCCAGCGTCATCGACGGAAAGGCGCCGATCGCCTCGCGGATGGTGTCGCCGCCGGGCGTCAGCACGCTGAAGGAGGTGTTGGCCAGCGCCTCGGTGCCGGCGGCGATGACCAGCTTCAGGGTCACGGTGGCGGCGCGATGGCGCAGCGTCGCCTCGGTGACGCGGCCGCTTTCGACCTTCAGGTCGGCATTGGTGATGGCGTTGGAGTCGCCATAGGTGGAGACCACGCGGTAGGTGCCCTCCGGCAGGCGGATGAGCTTGCCGCCGCTCACGTCCGACACCACGACGCGGGCTTCCGGGTCGTTGCCGATCGGCACGAAGACGTTGAACTTCAGCTTCTCGGGCGGGATCGGCGTGTCGCCGATGACGCCGCCCAGCACCAGCGCGCCTGCGTTGATGACGAGGCTCTCGTTGACCGCCGTCGGTCCCATGACGATGCGCTTGGTGGCGCTGGCCAGGCCGAAGGTGACGTGCACGACGTAGACGCCGGGCTCCAGCGAGAAGGACGGCGCCGGCTGCTGGGAGGTCTGGACCAGCTGCGGCTCGTCCCCCGCGTCCCGGTAGAGGCGCCAGACGAGCCCGTTGCGGATGAGCCCCGATTGCCCTGGCAGGGTGGCGTAGATGTTGAGCGTGCCGGTGTCGCGCGGGCCGGTGGTCGCGTTCGAGTCGCGGCCGGGCGTCGGGGGCGCGAGCGGTGGGGTCGGCGTGGTGGCCGAACGCCCGTCCGCCGGGGAGGCGGGGGCGGGAAGCGTCGGTGCCGGCAGGGTAGGTGCCGGCAGGGTCTGCGCCGCCGCGCCCGCCGCGGAGGCGGCGAGGGCGAGGGCGACGACGGCCGTTCGGAATGCGGTCAACAACGTCATGGATCTGCCAATGCGCCGCCCGGTGACGAACGTCAACGGGCAGTTGCCACGGGTGCCGCCTCCTCGCGGCCTCTCACGAGGTCGGCGGCGGCCGTCAGCAGATTGTCGCGCGAAAGCGGCCGGAACGTGAACTCCACGCGGTGATGGCCGGCGGGCACCTCCACGCCACGGAACAGCAGGTTGGCGCGCAGCACCGTCATCGGCTCGCCGTCCACCGTCACGTCCCAGCCCGGATAGTAGAGGTCGTGCAGCACGAGCAGCCCGGCCTGTTCGGTGCTCACCTCCAGCGTCACCTTGTTGCGCTTGTAGGCGAGGATGCTGACCGTGGCGTGGGAGGGCGGCGTGCCCGTGGTGCGGTCGGGATCGGGGTAGCTGCGGTCGAGCAGCTCGACGTCCGACTTGTCGATGAGGGCGGCCTGGGTGCGGTCGAATTCGGGCAGTTCCTCCTGGTCCAGGGCCTCGTCCACGTCCACCGGCTTCAGCAGCGTCGCGACGTAGGCCCGCGGCGCCGCCGGCGCCAGCCGGTAGATCCACAGCGTGTCGGAGCCGTGCAGCAGGGTGGCCCCGCGCAGCCGCGGGAAATGCGTGGGCAGCTTCTCGGCGGGCCGGTCGAGCACGAGATATTCGAGGCCGAGCAGCGAGGCGAGGCTGCAGCGGTAGCCGCGGAACGTGCCGGGGAACTGGCGCAGTCCGAGCTCCACCGCGTTCTCGCCCGAGCCGACGGCGCGCTCGTACTCGGAGATGCGCAGCGCGTTGTAGCCCACGGTGTCCTCCAGCCCGAGGACCATCGAGGCGTTCTGCCAGGCCCCGCCCAGGCCCAGGATCTCCACCCGGGGCCGCTCGCCGCGGGCATGGCGCTCGTCGAGCTCGCGCTTCAGGGTGGCGAGGCCCGCATAGTCGGACGGGCTCAGCGCGTTGTAGACGGCGTAGCGGGTGGCCGGCTCCATGTTGAGCGCCGAGGCGGCGTTGCGCCACACGAGCTCGCCTCCGGTCAGCGCCACGATGGCGGCCGCCGCCATGGCGCGCGTGGCCGGGCTCGGCTGCGGCATGGCGAGGCTGAGGCCGATGAGCGCGATGCCGAGGAACAGCGCCGCCTGGATGAAGGCGGCCTCGCCATGGCCCACGCGCAGGGAGAAGCCCACGCCGACGGCGATCAGGCCGGCGGGCAGCAGGGATGCGGCGAGGCCGGAGGCCACCCGGCCCAACCCGCCCGGCGTGCGCTCGCGGCGCGGCGTGCGCACGTAGCGGTGCAGGCTGTAGCCGGCCAGCACGGCGAGCGCGATGTTGATGTAGAACGTCGCGTCCGCGGGGCGGCGGTACAGCGAGATGCCCGGCACGTGGTCGAACAGGCGCACGAAGATCGGGGTGTAGCGCCCGAAGGAATAGATCAGCGCCGCCACGAGCAGCGCCACGAAGAAGCGGACCTCGCGGTCGGCGAGGGCGCGGCGGCCGATGCCCTGCCAGAAGATCATCACCATCGGCAGCGTGCCGGCGAACAGGTAGTTCACCGCGCGGTCGGTGTAGGTGCCTTCCGGAACCGTGTCCCACATGGGACCCCAGTAGTCGTAGGTCAGGTTCAGCGTGCCGAAGATGTTGGGCGCGACGAGGGTGGCCAGGCTCGAGGGTGGCAGCGAGTTCATGGCCGCGACGCCGTAGGAGATGGCGGGCCGGTTGGAATCCATCAGGAACTGCAGCGTCAGCAGCGCCGGCACGGCGAGCAGCGCCACCACGGCGAGGCCCATGCCGAAGAGCAAGGGCAGGCGGCCGGCGAACCAGCGCAGTGGCCGGTCCTGGCCGAGCGTGAGGTGCAGCACGAGGCCGGCCAGCGTCAGCGTGCCGAGGAAGGCGATCTGGTCGCGGCCCAGCGCCATCAGCGCGGCGCTGAGCGCGAAGCCGGCGGCCTGCAAGAGGCGCGAGCGGCGCTCCGGCGCGGTGAGGGCGCCCTCCAGGAACACGAAGGCCGGCACGAAGAAGGCGTAGCTGAAGATCATGCCCGTGTGCTGCAGGCGCGCCGCGGCCGAGCCGCCGAGCACGATCATCATGGCCGCCAGCACCGCGCCCGCGGGATGCCAGCCCTTGCGCGCGAACAGCGCCAGGATGGCGAAGGCCGGCAGCAGCAGGTGGGCGAAGACCACCGTGTCGAAGAGCTCCATGGAGGGCGCTGGCACGAGCCAGGCGAAGGCCACCATGGTGGGCGTGAAGAGCAGCGACTGCGGGTCGGCGACCGCCGGATGCCCGCTGAAGTGATAGGGGTTCCACAGCGGCCACTCGCCCTGGGCGAGCGAGGCGCCCAGGTGCCGCAGCATGGGATAGAAGTGGTTCTTGCTGTCCCAGGGCACCACGCCGCCGGCGATCCACCACAGCGAGGCCGCCACGGTCCAGAACAGGCACACGGCCGCGACCGCCACGCCCACGTCGCGGCGCGACCAGGTATGCGGGGGAACGGTGTGGGAGCCACCCTGAGTGCTCGCCGCCGGCGGGGCCGGGGAGCGCTGGGCGAAGGGGAAGCGCATGGGCTGGGGCGTCCTGCGGGCGCGGGGGGAGGGGAAGCGGCCTTGACGGACGTCGGCCACCGCCTTAGCTCGGTAGCCCTGCGCGCCCGGGGGGCCATCACCGGCCTTGGCCCGGGATATGCCAGCGACGCCCTGAACGGCGCATGAATGCGTCAGCCCGACGCACGAGATCCTGCCGACGGACACCATGACCGACACCTCCGCCTGGACTTCGCCCGCCACGATCGAGCTTCTGCGCACGCGCCGGTCCCTGGCGCCGCACCTGATGACCGGACCCGGCCCGACCGCGGCCGAGCTCGAGGCGATGCTGGCCATCGCCGCGCGCGTGCCCGACCACGGCAAGCTCGCGCCCTGGCGTTTCGTGATCGTGGAAGGCGCGGCCCGCGACCGGCTGGGCGCCATCGCCGGCGACATCTTCGTGACGAACAACCCCGGCGCGGATGCCGAGCGCGTGGCGCTGGAGCGCAACCGCTTCTCCCGCGCGCCCGTGGTGGTGGCGGTGGTGAGCCGCGCCGCGCAGCACCCCAAGATCCCCGTGTGGGAGCAGCAGCTCTCGGCCGGCGCTGTGTGCATGGCGCTGACCACGGCCGCCGTGGCCATGGGCTTCGTCACCGCCTGGCTCACCGAGTGGATGGCCTATGACCGGGCCTTCATGACCGCCTTCGGCCTCGCCGAGACCGAGGTGGTCGCCGGCTTCGTCCACATCGGCCGGGGCGAGCGCCCCGAGGATCGCGTCCGGCCGGTGATGGCCGACATCGTCACGCGCTGGGCCTGAGACCGGAGATCCCCCGATGTTCTACGACACCGTCACCTACGGCCACGGCCTGCCGCACGATCCGCTGAAGGCCATCGTCGCCCCGCGGCCCATCGGCTGGATCTCGTCGCTGAACAAGGCCGGCGAGCTCAACCTCGCGCCCTACAGCTTCTTCAACGCCTTCTCCTCGCGCCCGCCCATCGTCGGCTTCTCCAGCGAGGGCCGGAAGGACAGCGTCACCTTCGTCGAGGAGACGGGCGAGTTCGTCTGCAACCTCGCGACCTGGGACCTGCGCGACGCCATGAACGCCACCTCGGCGCCGCTCGCGCGCGGCAAGTCCGAGTTCGAGCACGCCCGCCTGGAGCAGGAGCCCTCGCGCCTGGTGAAGCCCCCGCGCGTCAAGGGCGTCGCGGCGGCGCTGGAGTGCAAGCTCGTGCAGGTCGTGCAGCTCAGCACCCACCAGGGCGAGCCCATGGACACGCACCTGGTGCTCGGCCAGGTGGTCGGCGTGTTCATCGACGACGCCTACATCACCCCCGAGGGCCGCTTCGACATGCTCAAGGCCAGGCCCATCGCCCGCTGCGGCTACGCCGACTACGCGGTGGTGGACAGCGCCTTCGCGTTGGAGCGCCCGACGCGGGCGTGAGGGCGCGCTGCGCCAGGTCACACGCCGCCCCCTCTCAGCCGTCCTGGCCGGGCTTGGCCCGGCCATCCACGACTTTGCCGGGACCGCGCCCAAGTCGTGGGTGGCCGGGCCAAGCCCGGCCATGACGGAAAGGTGGGAGCGTGGAAGAGGCAACCCTCCGCCCCCTGCCTCATGCGCCCGACGCAAGGCGCACACGCGCAAATATCCGGCAATTGGCAGGTGAGCCGCCCACGGATTGGGCTATGGTGGGGGAGCCCGCCCGTCCCGCCGCCCGTTTCCCCTGCCGCGATGAGCTACCGCCACCTTCTGCGCCAGCATGGCGGCATCGTCCTGCTGGGTTACGGCCTGGGGTTCCTCTCCTCGGTGGGGCAGACCTTCTTCATCTCGCTGTCTGGGCCGGACCTCCGGGCCACCTTCGGCCTCTCCAACGGCGCGTTCGGCTCCATCTACTCGCTGGCGACGCTGTGCTCGGGCCTCATCATGATCTGGGCGGGCGGCGTGCTCGACCGGGTGTCGACGCGTGCCTATGCCGGCGTGGCGCTGGCGGGGCTGGGCTTCTGCGCGCTGGGCCTGTCGCTGGCGCCCAGCGTCGTGGTGGTCGGCCTGTGCCTGTTCGGCCTGCGCTTCTTCGGGCAGGGCATGATCGCGCACGCCGCCGTCACCGCCGCCGCCCGGCTGCCCCAGGGCATCCGCGGACGGGCGGTGAGCATCGTCGCGCTGGGCTTTTCCAGCGGCGAGTTCCTGCTGCCCGGCCTCGTGCTGCTCGTCATCGCGACCTGGGGCTGGGTGTTCCAGTGGCGCATCGCGGCGCTGGTGCTGTTTTCGGTGCTGGCGGTGGTCCTCACCACCACGGTGCTCGCCGACCGCCGCGCCCGCCGCATGGCGGCCGCCGGCGCCGCCCCCGCGCCCGATGCCGCGCCGGCCCCGGCCGTGAAGCTCATCGGCCGGCGCGACGTGCTGAAGGACTGGCGCTTCCTCGTCTTCATCCCGTCGATGATCGCGCCGAGCGCCATCGTCACCGGCATCTTCTTCCACCAGCGCCTGCTCGCCGACATCTTCGGCTGGAGCCTGGAGGCGCTGGCCTTCGGCATTCCCGCCTATGCCGGGGCCGCCATCTGCACCAACATGGTGATCGGCTGGCTGGTCGACCGCTTCCGCGCCGTGCGCGTGTGCCGGTTCCACCTCGTGTTCCTGGCCATCGCGGCGCTGACGATGATGTCGCCGGACGGCCCGCCGCATCCCATCGTCTTCTTCGCGCTGCTCGGCGTGAGCTCCGCCGCCAATGGCGTGGTCGTGCCGGCGGTGCTGGCCGAGCTCTACGGCACGGAGCGGCTGGGCACGATCCGGGCGCTCGCCGGCGCCATCGGCGTCGTCGGCTCGGCCTCCACGCCGGGGCTTTTCGGCTTCGTCCTCGACGCGAAGGTGGGGTTGGCGAGCCTGGCCATCGGCTGCGCCATCTACCTCGCCGTCGCGTCCGCCCTGAACTGGCTCATCGCCGCCGGGCCTGCGAAGCGCAGTTGACGATCGTCATTTTCCGACGTTGCCTCACACCCGCCCCGGTACCGAAATGGCCGCCCCGGTGACGTCCGATGCCGCGTCGCTGAGGAGGAAGCCGATCACGGAGGCGAGTTTCTCCGGCCGGACCCAGCGGGCAGGGTCGGCATCCGGCATGTCCGCGCGGTTCTGGGGCGTGTCGATGATGCTGGGCAGCACGCAGTTGATGCGCACGGCGTCGGCCTTCGCCTCGTCCGCGAAGCTTTCCATGAGGCGCAGCACCCCGGCCTTCGCCGCCGCATAGGCGGCCAGGCCGGCCGGCGCCTTGACGGCCGCTCCCGCGGCGACGGCCACGATGCTGCCCCGCCTGGCCGCGCGCATGGGCGCCATCGCCGCGCGCACGACGTTCACCGTGGTCACGACGTTGAGGCGGAACATGCGTTCGAAGAGCGCGGCGTCGCTGTCGGCGAGCGATGCGTAGGCGAAGCCCCCGACGGTGTGGACGACCCCGTCGATGCGCCCGTACGCCTTCAGGGTGTCCTCGATGACGGTGGCCACCGCCCCGGCGTCGGTCAGGTCGACGCCGGCATGCAGCGCGTGTCCCTCTCCGGCCCCCGACAGCGCGGCCTCGAGAGCCGCATGCTCGCGGTCTACCGCGACGATGCGGACGGGGCGCTGCGCGAGTTCGCCGAGAACCGCGCGTCCGAGATTTCCCGAGGCACCGGTCACCATCACGACGCTGGGGCTGGTCATGTCTTGCTTCCTTGTCACGGTCGTCCGCGGCGGGACGTGGAAAGAACGATGGCCTCGATCCTGTCCCATGCGGCCTGCAGCGCCGTCAGCGCCAGCGCGATGGCCAGGACGGGGGCGAGCGGACGCAGGGGTTCGAGGCCGGTGGCGTCGAGCAGCATCGCCGCCCCCCTCCAGGCGGCGAACGCCACGAGGACGGCGACCGCGGTGGCCAGCAGAGGCCAGGCGAGGCCGCGCGGGCCGGTTCCGTGCCGGGTCACAGCAGCCTCGCATGGCGCATATCGACCTTGAAGATCAGCATGTCGCCCCGCCGCTCGACCTCGCCCTCGAGCTCGACGGGCAGGGCGGTGAGGTCCAGCAGCGCGGGCGGCGGCTTGCCGCCGTCCTGCGCCGCCAGCACCAGGAACTGGCGGCCCGCCACGGGCATCGCCGCGACGAAGATGGCGGGCACGTCGCCGAGCAGGCAGAGCTCGGCGCAGGCCCGGTGCGACAGCCCGGAACCGGGCCGCATGCCGCCGGCGTAGCACTTGCCGTCGCAGATCTCGCCCGCCACGCGCCACCGTCCCAGCCGCTGCACCGCCGGCGCCTCCCGGGCAGGCTCGCCCGCCACGGGACGGGGCGGGCCGTCGAGGACCAGCATGGCGACGTCGCCGCGCCGCAGCAGCCCGCCCGAGACCTCGACGGGGGTGGTCGAGGCCGCGACGTCCGCCCCGCGCTTGCCGTCGCCGACCAGCAGCACCGCCCGGCCGAACGGCATCGCGGCGTCCGGCGCCAGGTGCAGGACCGGGTAGGGGTCGGCGGTGACGATGCCCTTCAGGCTGCGGTCCGCCGCCCAGGGCTCCGGCCGCACCTCCACCGCCGGCGCGAAGGCGAGCAGGCGCGCCGCGGGATCCTCGACCGTCCGCCCGAGCAGCAGCCCCAGGCCGGCGAGAAGGGCCAGAAGCACCAGGGCCACCGCGCCGCAGAACCGCAGCAGGGACGGCGGCACGGAACGGCTCCAGCCGATGAAGAAGGGCTCCCGCTCGCCAGGCACGCTCATGCGTTCGCTCCGGCGGTCACGGGCGCCACGGGGGTGCCCGGCGGGTGGGCTCGCGGGTCGAGCAGGAGGCGGCCGTCGCGGATGGCGAGGGTGTAGGTGGCGATCCGCTCCGTGAACGGCGCCGGCGCGCAACCGTCCGTCACGCGGTACTGGTAGCCGTGCCACGGACACACGACACACCCGTCGATGAGCCGGCCCTCGCCGAGCGGGCCGTTCTGGTGGGCGCACAGGTTGCTGATCGCCGACAGGCGGCCGGCATCGTTGAAGATCGCGACGGCCTCTCCGCCCTCCGGCCTCACCACCAGCGACCCGCCCGCGGGCACGGCGTCGCTCGCGCCGACGTCGATCCAGGGCGCATCGTCCGCGGGGGGCCGCAGGGCCGCCTCGTCCTGCCGCCGGCTCGACAGCGCGGCGGCGAGATGCAGGCCCAGCAGGGCGGCGCATGACGACGCGACGACCAGCGCGAGGCCGGTCTCCCGGGCATCCTGCAAGGCGCCGAGCCCGACATGCGCCACGACGAGCCCATAGGCGGCATAGACCGCCATGTGCAGCGCCTTCCACGTGGCGGGGCCGAGAAAGGCCAGCCAGAAATCATGGCTGGTGGCGGCCATGATCGCCAGGATCAGCAGGGCCGCGACCCCGAGCGGGATGAAGGGAAAGCCCTGCCAGTGTCCCGACCCCGTGTCGGCCACGAGCAGGGCCCGCCAGGGGTCGAGGGAGCTGTAGGCGAAGTACCAGTCGAGCACGGCCGTGGCGTGCGCCGCGGCCATGAAGAAGACGAGCACGCCGAAGTGCCGGCGGTTGTAGAGACACGGCAGGAAGCGACGGTCCAGGCGCGCCAGCGGCCCGATGGCCAGCACCAGCGTGAGCAGGATGAAGGCGCAGGTTCCGTAAGCCCGGATGGACAGGGTCTGGTCGTCCAATGTGCCCGGCGCGGCCCGTCCACCCCAATGAAAGAAGGCGGCGAGGTAGGCCACGATGCCGGCGACGAGCACGGCGTCGTACACCCACTTGGCAGGGGTCCAGCTGACGGGGACGAAACGGACGCTCATGGTCGTGCTGTCCTCACGGCGGGGCGATCATCGTCGACGTGGGTGCCGTCACGACGCCGGGGCGCAAGCTCCACGCCGCCGCCAGCAGCGCGGGCAGGAGCAGCGCGAGAACCGACCAGGCGAGCAGGTGGGCGCGTCGATGGGCCAGGCGCATGGTGTCAGGCCTCCCCGTTGAGCCGGAACCAGCGCCACAGCACGACCGGCCACAGCATGACGAGCCCCGGGAGCAGGAGAGGGCGGAACGCGTAGGCCCCGCGCGCCGCGGGCATGACGCGGTCGATGCCGACGGCGAGGAACACCACCGCGACGAGCGCTCCGGCCGCGCCATAGGCCCACGCCACGGCCAGCACCCCGTCGCTCCAGCTCGCTGCGGTCACCGGCATTCCATCCTCGCGGCAGCCGGACCGTCCGTCTCGTCCCCGGCACGTGTCATGGAGTCTCCGATGTCCGACGTCGCCGGACCCTGGGCGAAATCCCGATCACATCCAAATGTCTTTGCCGTGACCGCCACGTTGCGCGCTCCGTCCTGCTCCGTGAAGAGGGCGTCGGCGCGGTTGCCGCCATGGCCGGCGTGGCCCACTCTGCGCGGACGATGCGCACGCCGCAGCGTGATGCGAGGACCCACCCAGAAGGAGGCCCCAGCGATGACACCGGCTCCGCGCCTCCACGTCACGGGCGCCTCCTGCGCGGGCGTGACCACGCTGGGCCGCCGCCTGGCGGAGCGGCTCGCGGTGCCGCATCTCGACGTCGACGACTATTTCTGGATGCCCACCGATCCGCCCTTCACCACCAAGCGCCGGCCGGAGGACCGCGTGCGGCTGATCGCGCAGGAGCGGCGCGCCGGGGGCTGGGTGCTGTCCGGCTCGCTGATGGACTGGGGTGACGCCCTCGTGGACGGGGCCAGCCTCGTCGTCTTCGTCCACACCCCGACGCTCCTGCGCCTGCAGCGCCTCGATACCCGCGAGCGCGAGCGGTTCGGCACGCGCATCGACCCCGGCGGCGACATGCACGAGATCCACGTGGCGTTCCGGGATTGGGCGTCGCACTACGACGACCCGGCCTTCTCCGGGCGCAGCCGGGCGCGCCACGAGGCGTGGCTGGGGCGCAGGCGCGAGCCCGTGCTGCGGGTGGACGGACGCGAGGACCTGGAGGCGCTCGTCGCCCGGGTCCTGGCCGCGCCCGTCCTGGCCGCCCTGGTGTGAGCCGCGGCCTCGACGCCGCGCGCCTTTGGCTTCATTCTGCCCCGGGAACGCCCTTCGGCATGCACTCACGTGATGCTCGATGGTTGAGCGCGTTCTCCCTCCCCTGGAGGGGAGGGTGGATCGCGCGAAGCGCGAGACGGGTGGGGGCGATGTCGCAGAACCTGGTACGACGCCGGCGCCGGCCCCTGCTTTGCCGCCTCGTTCTTCGCCGCGGCCCCCACCCGTCAGCCGCTTCGCGGCTGCCACCCTCCCCTGCAGGGGAGGGAGAGCGCCCTACGCCACGCCTCGAGTCAGGTGTGTGAATCCGGAACGTAGAACACCACGGCGAGGAGGTTCGATGCCGCGCGGACGCATCGCCGCATGCGGGCTGGCCCTGGGGCTCATGGCGTCGCCGGCGGTAGCGCAGGCTCCGCGTGCGGGCGACATGGCGGCCTGCGCGGACGAGCGCGTGAAGACGGCGGTGCTCACCCCCGCGCAGCTCGCCGCGGCGGAGACCGCCTGCGGGCGGGTGCTCGCCGGCCAGGCCGGCGACGCCGACCGGCAGAAAGCGTCCTTCTATCGCGGCCTGATGCGCTTCCTGCAGGTGGTGCAGGCGGGTGCGGCGAAGGCCGGCAAGGCCGACGGTTCGGTGGCCTATGCGCCGCCGACCCTGGCGCAGGTCCGGCCGGCGCTCGCCGATGCCGAGGCCGCGATCCGGCTCGACGGGCCGATGAAGGCCGACGCGCTGAGCCTGCGCGCGACGATCAACCAGACCATCGGGCGCAGCGCCGAGGCGAGCGCGGACGTCGCCGACGCCATGAAGGCCGACCCGCAGGGCGCGACGCCCTTCGTGCAGCGGGCGCTCGAGCACGAGCGCAACGGTGACGTGGCGGCCGCCCTGGCCGATCTCGACCGGGCGCTGGAGCGCGACCCGAAGGCCGGCACGGCGCTGTCCGCGCGGGGCGACCTGCTGCGCCGGCTGGGCCACCTGCAGCGGGCGCGGCCCGACCTGGAGGCCGCCGCGGCGCTGGGGCCGCCCTACCGTCGGCTGGCGCTCATGCGCAAGTCGGAGCTGGAACTGCGGGCCGGCGACCTGCAGGCGGCCCACGACGACCTCGTCGCGGCCTCGCGCGAAGCCGGCGACATGCCGAAGGCCGACGCGGCGCTGGCGAGCGCGGACCTGTTCGTGAAGGCGGGCGGGCTGGCGCTCGACACGCTGAAGGACCCCGACACCGCCGAGACGCTGTTCCGCGAGGCCGAGGCGCTGGCGCCGAAAGCCTGGGCGGCGACCCTCGGCCTGGCGCGGGTGGCGGAGGCCCGGGGCGACAAGGCCAGGGCCGAGGCCCTCTACAGGCGCATCCTGGCCGGCACGCGGTCCACCCCGAAGCTGCTCGAGCGGATCCTCGCGTCCTGGCGGCTGAAGCAGCTGTCGCAGCCCGCCCCGCGGGGCGCCGGGCCGTTCCGCAGCGGCCTCGATGCCGGCATCGCCCCGCCCAAGGCGTCTCCGGACGGCCTGCGGCGGGTCGCCTTCGTGATCGGCTCCAGCGACTATGCCGAGCTCTCCAGCCTGCCCAATGCGCGGCGCGACGCGGCGGTGATGGCGAACGCGCTCGCCGACATGGGCTTCGACGCCATCCAGATCGCCGAGAACCTGTCGCGGGCCGACCTGCGGCGGGTGCCCGCCGCTGTCGCCGAGGAGGCCGCCCGGGCCGACGTGGTGCTGGTGTTCTATGCCGGGCACGGCATCGAGACGGGCGGGGTCAACTACCTCGTGCCGACCGATGCGACGCTGGACAGCGACAAGACCCTGGAGACCGAGGCCCTGGCCTTGCGCGAGCTGATCGCCGCCGCGGCCGGCGCGCGACGCGGGGCCCTGGTGATCGTCGATGCCTGCCGGGACGACCCTTTCGCCGAGGCGCAGGCGGTGGCGGCCTCGCAGGGCGCGGCCGGCCGGCAGCCCGCGGCGCTGCCGCAACGCATCCATGCCGGCCTGGCGGCGGCACCGCCGCCCGCGCCCAACAGCGTGGTGCTGCACTCGACGCAGCCCGGCAGGACCGCGCTGGACGGCGATGGCCTCGACAGCCCCTTCGTGCGGGCGCTGCTGGAAACGCTGTCGTCGCCCGGCAAGAGCCTCGAGGCCGTCGTGCGCGACACCACGGCCCGCACGTCGGAAACCACCGCCGGGCGGCAGGTGCCCGCCGCCTATGGCGCGGCGCCGGCCGTGGCGCTGCTGCCCAAAATCGCTGCGCGCTGAACAGGACCGCCGCGCGCCGGGCTATTTCGGCTCGGTGACCGTGAGGGTCATCAGGCTGCGGCCCATCCGGCCCTGCAGGTCCAGCGCCTCGATGACGAGGACGTGCCGGCCCGGCGGCACGACGACGGCCGGCGCCTCGATGCCCGTCGGGGTCACGAAGGGCTTCAGCCGTGCCGTGAGGTCGACCTCGGGCTGGCGCCGATAGGTGACGCGTACGCTGTCGGGATCGATCGCTACCGTGTTGCGCGGCTTGAACTTCACCGCCAGGCGGAACGGCCCGCTCACGCCGACCGGGGAGGGCGCGACCGCGTCGATCCCGGGACCGCGCGTCACCGCCCGTTCCTCGCCGGGCACGGGGTCGCCCGGCGGCAGCCGCGCCTCCTCGGGCGTGATGAGGCGGACCGGCTCCGCCGCCAGGGCGGCCGACCAGCCACACACGACGGCGAGGCCGAGAGCGGACAGCCGGAGACGGAAGGCGCGGGTCATCGGATCCCCCGGAGCGGGCAGGCTTGCTGCCCGATGATCCCGGCGGGACGCCCGCGCGTCAACGGCCCGAGCGGGGTAGGCCGGCGATGCCGCGCGCACCCGAGTGGGTCTCGCAGGCCGGGCGCGGTGTCCCGCCCCCGCAGGGGAGGGAGGGCGTCAGGATCGCGGCCGGCGCCGGGCGAACACCAGCTCGATCGCTCGCAGGATGTCGTCGATCAGGAACGGCTTGCGCAGGAACGCATCGTAGCTGTCCGGGTCGACCTGCAGGCTGCTCTGGGGGAGCGACGTCATCATGATGACGGGCAGGTCGGCGAATTGCGGGCGCGCGCGGATGGCCGCCAGGGTCGCGACGCCGTCCATGATCGGCATCATGTAGTCGAGCACCACCAGCACGACGTCGGGATGCGCCTCCAGCATGGCGAGCGCGTCCCGCCCGTTGCTGGCCGACAGCACGCCATACCCTTCATCGGTGAGGAGGTCCGCCAGGACCGCGGCTATGGCCCACTCATCGTCGACGACCAGCACCTGTCGCAAGATCAGCCTCCGCGACCGAGCTCGTCAGGCGGCTCTGCGGCACCGCTCAGCGGAGGGAGAGTGGCAGGAGTGCCCGACATCAGCAGCGCCGCGTTTTCGGGTTGGTCTTCGATGAAGACGCCATCATCCCGGATATCAAAACGGCGAAAGCGGAGATCGGTTCGGTTGTCTCGCGACTTGAGGACGGTGAGCAGGCGCTGGAGCGAACTCCCGGCCGAGGCCATCCGCATCACGACGATGTTGTCGGCGACCGGCGAGAGGTCGCGCAGCGCCAGGCCGGCGAGGGGCTGGCCGGGGACGATGCCGGCGATGTCGGTTTCCGTGGAGGCCAGCGTCGTGACGCCCATCCCCCGCAGCTGGTTCATGAGGGCCGTGAGCAGCGGGCCGATGCGGTCGGTCTCGCCCGCGATCTTCTGGAAGCCGTCGAGACCGTCGATGAAGAGGCGCTTGGCGCGGGTCGTTTCGATGGTGCGCAGGAGGCGGTGGCACAGCTCGTCCACGCTCGCTTCCGTCACCGGCTGCCAGATCACCTCGAGCTCGCCCCTGTCGAACCGCTCCGCGGCCGGCAGCTTCATGCGGGCCGCCTTGTCGCGCAGCGCCTCGCCCATCTCGCTGAAGCTCAGGCACACGCCCGGTTCCGGGCCGAGGAAATGCAGGCCGAACGTCGTCTTGCCGATCCCCGCCGGGCCCAGCAGCAAGGTGCCGGAATGGCGCGCCGGCCCTCCCTCGAACAGTGCGTCGAGGCTGTCGATACCGGTCGAGGTCGCTTCGCCGTCGAAACCGGACGGGATCGAAGGCCAGGCGAAGAGGGATTCGATGCGCGGATAGATCTCGACCCCGGCATCCGAGATGGCGAAGGCGTGGAGGCCCGGCAGCGTCGCGCTGCCGCGGAACTTCTGGATCTCGATGCCGCGCTCGGCCCGCCGCCCGATCGGCCGACCGCGCAGCTCGATCAGCCCGTCCACCATGGTGTGCTCGGCCGCGACGAGGCGCTGGCTCATATAGGCGCTGGTCAGCATGAAGATGGTGCAGTTGGTGAGGCCCGCCTGGGTCTGCAGCTCGTTGATGAACTTCTTCAGCTCGCGCGGCGTGTTGGCCGTCTCCTCGGCCGAGACGAGGCCGTCCAGGATGAGCAGCGAGATCCCCGACTTGCGGATTTCGCGCCGGAGCGTCTCCAGCAGGCCCTCGAGCCCCTGCTCCTCGAGGATGTTGAAGGCGCTGATGTAGGAGACGAGCGACGGCACGGCCGTATCGTCGAAGAACGCGAAGGACTGCAGGTGGCCGATGAGCCGGGAATGGTTCTCGGCGAGCAGGGTGACGTAGAGCGCCTTTCCGCCGCCGGCGGCGTGGGCGAAGCACAACTGGTTGGCGAGGATGGTCTTGCCGGCGCCGGGGGCGCCCTGGATCATGTAGATGCCGCCCTTGAACACGCCTCCGCGCAGCAGCGTGTCGAGGCCGGGTATGCCGGTCGTCAGTCTCTCCATGGTCAATCCTCGGTCGTCGTGTTCGCGTGGCCGGCGAGGTGCCAGGGCGCATGGACCCTCACCTCCGCCCCGCCCAGGTCCGATGTCCCCACATCGATCGACCCGCCCATCGCATGGACCAGTTCGCGCACCAGCCACAGGCCGATGCCGAAGCCCTCGACCGGCACGCCTCCGTCCAGAAGCCGCTCGAACCGCGCGAAGACGCGCTCCCGGTCCGCCTCGGCGATCCCGGGGCCGCCGTCCTCGACGCGCAGGTCCCAGCCGTCGCCGTCCTCCGCGACCGTGACGCGGATCGGCGCGCCGCGGCCGTACTTGATGGCGTTGGTGACGAGGTTCTCGGCGATCTGCTCGACCACGAGGGGATCGGCCCATCCGATCGTGCCGGCGGGCGCCAGGCAGGTGATCGCGCAGCGGGCGAACTCGGCGGCCGGCAGGCAGTGGTCGACGCTGGCGCGCACGGTCTGCCCCACGTCGATCCACCGCGGATCCACCGCGAAGGCGCCGGCCCGGGCCCGGCTCACGTCGAGAAGCGTCGTCGCGCGCCGGACGAAATGAAGGATGTGCGCTTCCAGCGACTCAAGGGCCGGGCCGAGCTGCTCGGGGGTCAGCTGCCGTCGCTGGTCCTGCCGCCGCAGCTTCTGGACGTGCATGAGGATTGGCGTGATGGGATTGCGAAGCTCGTGCCCGACCACCGACAGGAACGCGTCGCGCGCGGCGAGCTCGGACCGGAGGCGGGCGATCTCATCGAGCAGGTCGGCGTCCCCGGACGGCACGCCCGGGTCCCATCGTCCTGAAGAAGGCTGGCCGATCTCGACACTCCCTCTCACGCCCGTCGTTCCATGGCTCGGCCCCCGGGCGCCCGATCGTCTGCGTGACCGGCCGGACGCAACTCCACCCAAAGCGGCAACGCCGCCGAGGCGTTTTGGTTCAATCGGGACCATGCCGATCACGACGGGGCAGGGCGTCGCGGCGTGCGCGACCATTGCACCCCCTCTCAGCGTCATGGCCGGGCCTGACCCGGCCAGCCACGACTTCGGCACGTCCCCGGCAAAGTCGTGGATGCCCGGGCCGAGCCCTTCGACATGCACACAGAGCGCGCTTTCCCTCCCCTGCAGGGGAGGGTGGATCGCGCGAAGCGCGAGACGGGTGGGGGCGGTGCGGCAGGACTTGGCGCGACGACTGGGCCGGCCCCGGCATATGCGCCTCTTTCTTTACCGGCGTCCCCACCCGTCAGCCGCTTTGCGGCTGCCCCCCTCCCCTGCAGGGGAGGGAGAGCGCCCTTCCTCGGGCTCGAGTGAGATGTGTGAATCCCGAAGGGCCGAGCCCGGGCGGGACGGCGGAGAGGTGGGCTCGGATCAGCGGAGAACGACCCGGCCATGACGCTGAGAGGGAGGTGCGAACCGCACGGCCGCAAGGGTCACGCTCGCCGAACCCGGGCCCGGCTCCCTCAGCCGGCGGCGGGGGCGGGATCCGCGAAGGGTTCGCCCGGCCTGCACACGTAGAACAGCAGGGTGCGGGCAGGGACCTCGCCGCGGTTGCGGCCGGTCATCGCCACGCCGCTCGGCTCGACGAACACCTGGCCGGTCTCGATGCTGACGGGGTCCCTCCCGTCCAGGTCGAGCGTGAAGGTGCCTTCCAGCACGTACACCGTCACCGGGTGGCGGTGGGAGTGCCGGGGCGTCACGTCGCCCGGCAGGAGCACGGCGTCCAGCACCCTGACCTCCACGTCGTCGGCCGGGGGCATGCCGTCCACGGTCTCGCGGTGGAGCGGGGTGAGCTTGGCCATCCCGCTGTCCTGCGCGCTGCGGGTGACGCCGACCGCCAGGCCGGCGGTCATGGTTCCAACGTCCGTCGTCTCGTGCATCCCGACCTCCTGTTGCAGACACCGGGAGGCTAGCGGCCGCCGGGCCCCGGCAGGAGCCGCAGGACTGCGCGAGGGGCGCGCAAAAGTGCATAATGGCCGGCATGTTCACCTGGGACGACCTGCGTCATCTCATCGCCGTCTCGCGGCACGGCAGCACGCTGGCCGCGGCGCGGGCGCTGGGCGTGAACCAGTCGACCGTGCACCGCCGCATCGCCGAACTCGAACGCCAGGTCGGGCTCGCTCTCGTGCGGCGCCAGACCGCCGGCTACCGGCTGTCGGAGCTCGGCGAGGCGCTCATCGACGAGGTGCTCGCGGTCGAAGGGGCCGTCGACGCGCTGGTCCGCCGGATCGAGGCGCTGAAGCGCGACCTTACGGGGACCATCCGGCTGACCTGCCCCGAGCCCACCGTGCCGCGCATCGCGGCCTCCGGCCTGCTCGACCGCTTCCACGCCCGCCACCCGGGCCTCACCGTGTCCTTCGTGACGAGCGACCGCTACCTGGACCTCACCGCCGGAGAGGCCGACGTGGCCTTCCGCTCGGGCGAGCCCGTGGACGAGCGGCTCGTGGGCCGCAAGATCTGCGACTCCGTCTGGGCGATCTACGCGAGCCAGGCCTATGTCCAGCAGCACGGCCGGCCGGCCACGCTCGCCGACCTCCGCGAGCACCGGCTCATCGGCTTCGACGGCATCATGCAGAACCACCGCGTCGCCACCTGGCTCCCCCGCGCCGTTCCCGACGCCACCATCGTCAGCCGCAACTCCAGCATGCTCGGCGTCGTCTCCGCCGTGAAAGCCGGCGTCGGCATCGCACCGCTCCCGACCACCCTGGGCGACGCGGAGGAGACGCTCGTCCAGGTGCTGCCGCCCGTGCCCGAACTCACGCGAGCCTGGTACGTCCTGACGCCGGCCGCGCTCAGAAAATCACCGCGCATCGCGGCGTTCGTGGATTGCGTGCTGGACGATGTGGCGGCGTTGCGGGCGGCGTTGGTGGGGTAGGGGGGAGCAGGGGAGCGGCTGCTGACCCTGGGCGGACGATGAAAGCCTCTGCGGCCAGCGGCCACATCGCCTCCCACGCCGGCCTGCCCGCTCGGCACGGGTGCATCGGAGCGCAGTCGGGCCTTGCCTCGGCTCATGCCGCGATCGTTTCTCCATCCGCAGGAACGAGAACGCGGGCCGCCAAGCCCGTCTCCTCCAGGAACAGCCGCAGCGCATGGCGGGACAGCATTGCGTGGTTCACGGCTTCCATGTGGCTCGCGACGACCATCGCGTTTGGTGCGGCCCGGCAGACCTCGAGGACGTCGTGCTGTCCCATGATGATCGATCCCACGCCGTTTATCCGGGCGTCTCCGCAGTTCAGAACGATGACGTCCGGTGCGTGCGTCCGCAGCGCGGCGGCCACGTGTTCGTTCCAGATCGTGTCGCCGGCGATGTAGAGGGTCTTCTCTTCGGGGTGTCGCATCACCACGCCGCAGACCGAACCGAGGCGCGCCCCGATCTTCTCCATGGCCTCGTCGCTGCCATGCTGCCCGGCGGTCTTCGTCAGCGAGACGTCCTCGAAGCCGCCATGGTCCGAGAGGATGCGCACGGAGGTGAACCCGGCGGCCTGCATCGCCGCGGCATCGCGCTCGTCTTGCACGAAGAGCGGCAGGGACTTCGGAAGGCTCTCCTTCGCCGTGTCGTCCCAATGGTCACGGTGCATGTGGGTCACGATCACCGCGTCGACGTCGACGAGCTCGTCGATGGCGACCGGCAGGTCGACCAGCGGGTTCGACCGGTCGCTGTTCAGGGTCCCCGCGAAGGCGGGGAAGGAGCCCTTCGGCGCCAGCATCGGGTCGATCAGAAAGCGAAGGCCTGCAAACTCCACGATCAACGTCGCGTTGCGAACCTGGGTGATCTTCATGGTGGGCTCCTCTCGGATCGCGTTCTCCGGCCTTGTATGGTGGTGGAATTGTTCGCAGGCTACGCGTAAGTTTTCGCAATGCCTGCGCGAAGACACACAGCCAGCGGTTCCCTGCTGGATTGGGACCGCCTGCGGATCGTCCTCGCTTTGGAGGCGGGCGGCTCCCTGTCGGCCGCCGGGCGCCTGCTCGGTGTGGACCACACCACCGTCGCGCGGCAACTGGAGAGCCTCGAGCGAGACTTCGGTGCGCCCTTGTTCGAGCGGGGGCCGCGGGGCTTCTCGGCGACGCTGCTGGGGGAAGAGGTGCTGACCACGGCGAGGCAGATGGAGGATGCGACCGAGGGGCTCCTGCGGCGCCTGCAGGGAGCCGCGCCCGGATTGTCGGGCACCGTGCGCATCACCACCGTCCCGATCCTTGCCAACCTGTTCTTCGCGCCGGCGCTGGGCGATCTGCGGCGCCGGCATCCTGAACTGCAGGTCGAACTGATCGGGCTCGATCGGAGCCTGGACCTGTCGCGGCGCGAAGCGGACCTTGCGGTCCGGCTGGCGCGGCCCGAGATGCCGGGTCTGCTCGTCCGGCGCCTCGGCGAGATGGCGTTCGCCTTCTACGCATCAACCGACGACGATCGCCCGTTCCACGCCCAGCACTTCCTGGCCTACGACGACACGGGCGGAAGTGTCACCCTCCAGCAGTTTCTCGCGGACCTCGCCGACCCCGGACGGATCGCGATGCGATCCAACTCCCTGCAAGCCCTGATGGAGGCTGCCGCAGCGGGTCTCGGATGCGCCCTGCTGCCCTGCTTCATGGCCGACGCCACGGGCCGGCTGCGCAGGGTGCCCGCACCCCGGCACCTGGCGCCCGTCCCCCTCTGGCTCGCCTACCACGAAGACCTTCGGCGAAGCCCGAGGGTGCAGGCCGGCGCATCCTTCATCAGCGACGTCGTGGTTGCTCGCCGCGCCGCGCTGGTGCCGGTCGGGTTCCCGTTTGACCCTGGCTGACGAGAAGAGCAACAGGGCGGCGGGTAGGGCTTTGGCTGGCACGGATTACTGCTGACTCGGAGCGGAAGTCGAACAGTTCTGCTTCGGGTCAGCAAATATTCAGGGGCAAGCTGTCGGACACATTTTCCGCACGAACTCCTTGTCGCGAACCGTGCGATGGGTCGTAGGAGTATTTCCTGTGATAAGGTTGAATGCGTGTTGGAATGAGGTCATTTCCGAATAGCCACTGAGCCAAGCGGCGGACGAAGCTTATCCAAAACCGCTACTATTGAGCCCAGCGCGCTCAGCGGCGCACAGTTTATACTGTTAGCCTTCAGCGGATGTGGCGTTCTGAGAACGTGAACGGCTGCCACTAGGGTGGGATTCAAAGACAATTCTAGCTGATCTTGAATTTTACGTTGACCAGCTCGCCGTGTTCGTTTGTGACTAGTTGAAGGTCACCGGAAT
Organism: uncultured Alsobacter sp.; assembly: GCF_945952055.1. GTDB lineage: Bacteria > Pseudomonadota > Alphaproteobacteria > Rhizobiales > Beijerinckiaceae > Alsobacter. The sequence continues at coordinate 2,754 of NZ_CAMFHB010000023.1, read as the reverse complement.
GGGAAACCAAGTCCATCTTCCCCGTCGAAATCGCAAACTTCTTTAGCGCGAAATGCTGAGTAGGCTTAGCAAAGTGAAAATATGTTCCGACGCCAAACTTGATAGACGTGATATTTTCGCCAATGAACTCGGAGGGCAGTTCTGGGCTATCCCATCCGAATTCAATCCATCGTGGAGACCTGTCTTCGAAATACATCTGCCAGTTTTGCCCGATCAAATCTTGTATCAAATTAGCACAGTGTGCGCTGCGGGTGGACATGAAATGGTGCGACAGAAACGGATAGATTTTCGAAGCGAGCTCGCCAACGTGGCGGATTAGGGTTCCTTCTCGGTCCAACTCTGTCTTGCAAATCTCACGGCCTTCTTTGTCCCAGCAGCCAATGTATTGTAGCGTATGGGATTGTGTCATCATCTCGAACTGTTCGATTCTCGCCTTCCAATCGCCAGTCAAAGCTTCATTGACGGTAATGAGTTCAATATTGCGAGCGCGTGCCTTTACACGAGCCGCTTTTGTAAACGGTGAAGCGGATATTGCGATTACCTTATCAACCGGCAAGTTTGAGTATTTACCAATCAAGCCATCGATCCACTCAATCGTTTGCTCTCGCCCGCGTTTGCGACATTCTATTGCAACCGAATGCGAGTGACCTATAGCTGGAAAATTCACAAGAATATCAATCTCGCGCATTGCACCTCCAATCCGCTCTGGAACCATAGCCGACTCTGTGACAGTTCCGCCTGCCGGGACGATTGCCTCATACAAAGATCTGACAACCTTTTGAAAATCATCGGTTCGCTTCGGCATAGCTCATCCTCTTTACCGCTTCTAACGCGTCCCATAAATCGGTCGCATCCGCCGTTCAGCTGTAGCCTGCTCGAAAACGCGGTTAAAGTCTCTTTCTTCGTCGTTCGCGTGATACAGCAGGTGATACACTCGCAACGTAGCTTTGCTTTTCGTGATTGTAATTGCTAGGTTTTCCGTCGTCCAAAATGGAGGGATGGCCCCACTTCCGGCACCGAACTCCAGCAAATTGTTCGATAGACTGCGTGTATTGACAGAAGCTTCTTGTTACAGCGCAGGTCCGCTTCTGCGGCAATGCCGAGGGCCCGCTCATGGCGCAAAGCGGAACTTGCCGTTCCACCCCTCAACCCGCCTCTCCCCCTTCGCCCCACCCCCACCCCCCATGCTACCCTCCGCTCATGTCCCACGAATCCACCGACCCCTTCATCCCGCGGCCGCATCAGGATGAGGCGCGGGCTGCGATCTTGGGAGCCCGGGAGCGTGGGCGGCCGGGGTTTTTGCTGGGGGATTTGACGGGGCTGGGCAAGACGCTGTCGGCGTGGTCGGCGGTGTCCGACATGCCGGAGGGCGAGGTGCTGATCCTGTGCCCGAAGGGGGCCATTCCGCAGTGGCGGCGCACGATCGCGCGGTGGCGGCCGACGGGGAAGGCGGTCACCATCCTGAACTTCGAGCGCACCAAGTCGCTCATGGCGCCGCCGCAGGTCAGCACGCGGCGCTCCGTGCGGGGCAAGAACAACGAGCTGGCGAAGCTCGGCTCGCTCAAGCGGCACTGGGACCTCGTGGTGATCGACGAGGCGCACCGCATCCGCAACCCCAACTCGCAGCAGGGCCTGATCTGCCGCAAGCTGATCGAGGCGGCGCGGTTCACGGTGTTCCTCAGCGCCACCGCGGGGCAGACGCCGTTCGAGCTGTCCTATCTCGGCCGGCTGCTGGCCTCGGCGCTGGGGCTGGCCGATGGCGGCCTCGACGGGTTCCGCGCGCTCATGAAGCGCATCGGCATCGGCCGGCCGAAGGGGCGGTGGAAGAACTGGACCTGGGTGCGCAACGAGGACGACCGCAGGACCCTGTCGGACCTTCTCTACAAGGGACCGTCCGCCATCGGCCTGCGCCGGCGGCCGGAGGAGATCGCGGGGTGGCCGGAGGTCCAGCGCGAGGTCGCGCCCGTGTCCCTCGATGGCGAGGGCCAGCGGCTCTACGAGGCGACCTGGCGGGAGTTCCGGCGCGAGCTGGGCCTGGCCGGCGGCAGCACGCGGACGCCGCGGGGCTGGGCGGCGGATCTGCGGTTTCGCCAGAAGGCGAGCCTTTTGCGCGTGCCAGGGACGATCGATTTCGCCCAGATGCTGTTGGACGAGGACCAGCAGGTCGCGGTCTCGGTCGCCTTCCTGGAGACGAGCGCGCTGCTCGCTGAGGGTTTGCGCGGCCGCGGCTGGCGGGTCGGCGAGATCAATGGCGAGCGCAAGGGCGGCGAGAACGAGGCCACCCGGGTCGCCTTCCAGACGGGCCAGCTCGACGCCGTGGTGTTCACCGTCACCGAGAGCATCTCGCTGCACCGGGGCGAACTGCCGGGCGGCGAGCGCGAGCGCTCCCTCATCGTCCACGACATGCGCCACAGCGCCGTCGAGCTCGCGCAGGTGGAGGGCCGGGCGCACCGCGACGGGCAGCGGGCCATCATCTATTACGCCTTCGCGGAAGGGACCGTGGAGGAGACAATCGCGGTGCGGGCGGTGGAGCGCATGGCGGCCATGGACGGCATGGCCGGCGACGACACCCGCGCGCTGGACGACATCGCCCGCGCCATCGAGGAGGGCGCGGGCGATGAGGACGACGTGACGGACCCGGCCTTGCGGCCCGCCCGGGGTTGAACCCTTCGCGATTCACACATCTCACTCGAGCCCTTAGGAAGGGCGCTCTCCCTCCCCTGCAGGGGAGGGTGGCAGCCGCAAAGCGGCTGA